>NZ_SVET01000007.1 GCF_015057245.1 Pseudobutyrivibrio ruminis | reverse complement strand
TTTCACCTCTGATTTAAATTAAATATCAAGTTTAAATTCTAAAATTAGAAAGCAAAGTTCTTATCTAAATGACATTGGGACGGCGGCAGCAGTGGTCACTTGAAACAGGACGTTGAATGTGCCACGGTGCCAATTTATACAAATATCTCTTTTTTAATTTTTCTTAGTAAACGGAGTAGCAAAAGTAATAATACAAAGACTAGTTAAGACTAGATGATTATATAAACTACATTGTCCGTCCCACCCATACATTACCTTCGAATAGTAAAAGCTTCGTAAGTACACCTACATATGGGCGACTTTACACATTAAGATAATCTATAAATCTGCTCCAATGATACCCTGGCTCCCTGGGGCTCTGGGCCCCGTTGGGGTGGCCTGGGGTAGCTGTTTTACTCCACGTCTTGGAGGGCGGCAAAGTCTTCTTCGCCAGTGCGGATCTTGACTACCTGCTCCACGTCGTAGACGAATATTTTGCCGTCGCCAATGTGGCCAGTGTAAAGGACCTTCTTGGCGGTGTCGATTACCTGCTGTACAGGTACTTTGCAAACTACTACGTCTACACGGATTTTAGGTAGAAGGGCTGGCTCAAGGGCTACACCTCTGTAGTACTCTGGTGCGCCTTTCTGGACACCACATCCCATAACATGAGATACAGTCATTCCTGTGATACCTAACTTCATAAGTGAATTCTTGAGCTTTTCAAGGTTGCGTTCCTTGCAAAGAATTTCAATCTTAGTCATTCGTGGCTTGCCAGCTGCAGTGATTTGTGATGGAGCGTACTCTACTTCCACTGCCTCATCAAGTGAAGCAAGACCTGCTGCTTCAAGTGTTTCTGTGATAAGGTTAGCTGTCTCATCGTCTAGCTCGTCAGTATCAAAGTCGTCCTCAAGCATGTTGAATCCAGAGTATGCTGATGGTAGACCATGCTCTGTTCTGTCTAAGCCTACGATTTCCTCTTCTGCTGATGCACGAAGACCAATTGTTGCTTTGATTACCGTAAATGCGATAGTGATTGTTACGGCTGCCCAAGCACCTACTGATAAAACACCCAGTAACTGTATGCCTAATAACTTAAATCCTCCCCCGTAAAAAAGACCAGCTAATTCGCTTTGTGGTGCTGATGTTGTTGCGAAAAGTCCAACTGCAATTGTTCCCCAAATACCATTCATCATGTGGACTGCAACAGCTCCAACTGGATCATCAACACGAAGCTTGTTGTCTAAAAGCCATACCCCGAATACTACTAAAAATCCAGATACAATACCGATTATAATTGCACCAAGTGCATCTGTTACGTCGCATGGGGCTGTGATAGCTACAAGACCAGCAAGTGATGCATTTAATGACATAGATACATCTGGCTTACCATATTTAATCCATGTATAAGACATTGTTGTTACTGTAGCCACGGCTGGTGCAATTGTTGTAGTTACAAAGATTGATGCAAGCTGCTCAAGTGATGTTGCAGCTGCTCCGTTGAAACCATACCAACCAAGCCAAAGGATAAATACACCAAGTGCACCAAGTGCAATGTTGTGTCCTGGGAATGCATTTACCTTCTTAATCTTGCCTTTGCTGTCACGTGTAAATTTACCAATTCTAGGTCCAAGGATTTTTGCACCAATAAGGGCGCAGATACCACCTACCATGTGGATTGCACATGAACCTGCGAAATCATGGAAGCCAATCTGAGAAAGCCAGCCGCCACCCCAAATCCAATGAGCCTCAATTGGATATATTACAAGTGAAATAATTCCAGAATATACACAGTAGCTGATAAACTTTGTTCTTTCTGCCATAGCACCACTTACGATTGTTGCTGTTGTAGCGCAGAACACAAGGTTAAATACAAAGTTGCTCCAGTCAAAGTTTGCATAGTCTGTAAATATTCCTAGTGTTGGTCTTCCTACTAATCCAAAGAGGCAATCCTCTCCAAACATAAGACCAAATCCTAAAACAATAAACATTACTGTACCAATACAGAAATCCATCAGGTTTTTCATAATGATGTTTCCTGTATTTTTTGCTCTGGTAAATCCTGCCTCTACCATTGCAAATCCCGCTTGCATCCAAAATACAAGGGCAGCTCCTATAAGGAACCAGACTCCAAATAACATGCTTGAATAAGCTTCCATAATATTTTCCTCCTTGGGGTTTATTATTATTTATATAAAAAGGCGCGCAGTATTTTTTCAAATACTGCACGCCTTTGTGCTACCTTCTAATTACGCTTATTTTACGCTATAAAGGATTTCTCCGTATGTTGGGTATGGCCAGATATCACTTGGTACTACTGTCTCAAGTTCATCAACCACTTCTCTAAGCTCATTCATATCTGCAAAGATTACATCATGATGGAACTTAGCCAAATCATATGTCTCAGTTAATTCTTTTGCCTTATCAATGTCTGCTTCAAGCTTCTCAAGTCTTTCATCCATTGATGATGTTAACTTAGCTGCCTGCTCCAATCTCTTCTTTTCCACTGAAGAATCAACTGGAAGTCCTGTAGCTGCCTTTGCGTTAAGAGTTTCTGCAAGTGTAAACTGATAATCACTAGCAGCTGCCATAATGTCTTTCTTAACCATAGCATCCATTGTAAGAGCTTCAATATCAATTACTTTGTAGTAATTCTCAAGCTGGATGTCATATCGGCTGTAAAGCTCCTGCTCCGTAAATACGTTATGCTTTGTAAATACATCAATTGCTTTCTTATCTACGAATGCTGGAAGGGCATCTACTGTAGACTTGAGGTTCTTAAGTCCTCTTCTTTCTGCTTCCTTTACCCACTCATCAGAATATCCGTTACCATTGAAGATGATTCTCTTGTGTGCTGTAAGCTCTCTCTTAAGGAGCTCTGCAAGTGCCTTATCGAAATCAGCTGCCTTTTCAAGCTCTTCTGAGAACTTATCAAGTTCTTCTGCAACAATTGTATTTAATACAACGTTTGGACCTGAAATAGATGCTGCAGAACCAAGTGATCTAAACTCAAACTTGTTACCTGTAAAGGCAAATGGTGATGTTCTGTTTCTATCAGTTGTATCCTGTGAAATGCTAGGAATAACTGAAGCACCAATTGACATCTTCTTCTTTTTAATATCTTCATAATCAGTTCCATCGATAATTGACTCAACAATAGCCTCAAGCTCATCACCAAGGAACATAGAAATGATTGCTGGTGGTGCCTCATTTGCTCCAAGTCTGTGATCATTTCCAGCAGAAGCAACCGATACACGAAGTAATTCCTGATACTCATCTACAGCCTTAATTACTGCTGTTAAGAACAACAAGAACTGAGTGTTCTGGGAAGGAGTAGCACCTGGTTCTAACAGGTTTATTCCGGTATCGGTTGATATAGACCAGTTGTTGTGCTTGCCCGAACCATTTACACCTGCAAAAGGCTTTTCATGAAGTAAGCAAGTCATTCCGTGACGTCCAGCTACGACCTTCATCATCTCCATTGTAAGCTGGTTATGATCTGTTGCTATATTAGTGGTTGAGTACACTGGTGCAAGCTCATGCTGAGCTGGCGCAACTTCATTATGCTTTGTCTTTGCAAGTACACCTAGTTTCCACAACTCCTCGTCTAACTCTTTCATGTAAGCAGAAACTCTTGGCTTAATAGTTCCAAAATAGTGATCCTCAAGTTCCTGTCCCTTTGGAGGCTTAGCTCCAAATAATGTACGTCCTGTGTAAATCAAATCTGGACGCTTGTTATACATTTCTGTATCTATTAAAAAGTATTCCTGCTCTGGTCCAACTGTTGTAATAACTCTCTTTACATCCTCGTGACCAAAAAGCTTAAGTGCTCTAACTGCTGATTTATCAAGTGCTTCCATTGAACGAAGTAATGGAGTCTTTTTATCAAGTGCTTCACCTGAGTATGAACAAAAGGCTGTTGGAATACAAAGAGTATCATCCTTGATAAATACATAGCTTGTTGGGTCCCATGCTGTATATCCTCTAGCTTCAAATGTGGCTCTTAAACCACCTGACGGGAATGAAGATGCATCAGGCTCACCTTTGATTAATTCCTTTCCTGAGAAAGTCATGATAACCTTACCACCTTCTTCAGGCTGGATAAATGAATCATGCTTTTCAGCTGTAACACCTGTCATTGGCTGGAACCAATGTGTGAAATGTGTAGCTCCAAGTTCAATTGCCCATTCCTTCATAGCATGTGCAATTACATTTGCAAGCTCTCTGTCAAGAGGACGTCCCTCTTCAATCGTCTTCTTAAGAGCCTTATAGGCATCCTTAGGAAGACGTTCCTTCATAGTCTCGTCATTAAAAACTTTGCTTCCGAAAATCTCTGTAACCTTGCTCATCTTATTATCCTCCTATTTTCCGCTCTCCCCATAGTTTGAAAGTACTCTAGCTGATGGGTCGTTTACATCGCATCCCTCCCAAGCCTTGTTTGGCATCCAGAAATCTACAACCATCTGTGCCTGGCCTGGATAGTACTTCTCAAATAAATCTCTATACAAAAGTGATTCCTTTGTAAAAGGTGTTGCAAATTCGTATTTGCGATACGCATTCTTTACATCCTCATCACTGTATAAGCTATTAGCATATTCCTTAAGGTAATCTACCATCGAATGTCCTACCGCATCTGAGAACGCTGCTTTCTCTCTGAACAATATGTCGTGTGGTAAGTAATCGCCCTCCTCAAATGCATGTCTCAATAAATACTTGCCTTTGTTGTATTTATTCATCTTGATTTCAGGATTTACGCTCATTACATAATCCACAAAATCTAAATCACCAAATGGAACTCTTGCCTCCATTGAATGAACTGAAATACATCTGTCAGCTCTCAGTACATCGTACATGTAAAGCTCTCTAAGTCTCTTTTCTGCTTCCTTCTGAAACTCTTCTGCATTTGGAGCAAAATCTGTGTATTTATAACCGAAGATTTCATCTGATATCTCACCAGTAAGAAGAACTCTTATCTCTGGGAACTTTTTCTTGATTCCCTTGCAGATTAAATACATTCCCATGCTGGCTCGGATTGTTGTTATGTCGTATGTACCAAGTGCTGCAACAACTTCCTCCAAAGACTCAATTACGATGTCTTTATTGATTATGATTTCGTGATGTTCTGAACCAATGTAATCTGCAACTTCCTTTGCATACTTTAAATCGATTGCATCCTCGTTCATGCCGATTGCAAATGTTTTAATGGGCTTATCCATCATCTTCTGAGCGATTGCACAAACAAGTGATGAATCAAGTCCACCAGAAAGAAGAAATCCTACAGGAGCATCTGCATCAAGTCGTTTCTCAACACCAGCTACAAGCTTTTCTTTAATGTTTGCTGCAACCTCTTCCACCCCGTCTAATCTGTATGTCTGTCGCTTCGCCAAATCTCTGTAGCATGTAAACACACCCTTGTAATAATAATGTCCTGGTGGAAATGGCTTAACCTCATCTGTAAGACCAACCAAGTTCTTTGCTTCTGATGCAAACATTATTGAACCTTCACTGTCGTATCCGTAAAACAAAGGTCTAATTCCGATTGGATCTCTTGCTGCTACCAAATCATCTATTTCCTTGTCGTAAATAACCATTGCAAATTCTGCATCAAGTTTTTCGAACATCTTTGTTCCGTATTTACGATACATTGGTAAAATGATTTCGCAATCACTGTCGCTTAAGAATTTGTATCCCTCTGCTTTCAAACTCTCTCGCTCTGTTTTGAATCCATACAACTCTCCGTTGCATATTACATAATCGCCATCAAGCTCAAAGGGTTGCATTCCTGCTTCCGTCAAACCCATAATTGATAATCTTTGAAAGCCCAGCACCGAATCATTCACGGTTATAACTCGTTGCATGTCTGGTCCTCTAGAAACCGTTTTTGCAAATGCCGCTTCGAAGTCTTTCATCTCCACATGGCATTTACTTAAAGCCATAATCGAACACATAAAATCACCTTCCCATAGGAACAAGAAAAGGCGCCGGAAAAATACACATTTAATGTACTCATCCGACGCCTTTGTCTTATTATTGTTCCATTGATTTTTATTTGTTTAGAATAATATTCTTTTGATAAATGTTTGTCAATAACATTTTTTATATTTTTTAAAATAAATTCTGGATTAAATTTTTCAAACCAAAAATTATAGATTTGTATAACCCATCAAGAACTCATCTACTTCTCGAGCACAATCGCGGCCCTGTCTAATAGCCTTTACAACCAAAGACTGACCTGTGTGCATATCACCTGCAGTAAATACCTTAGGCACATTTGTAGCGAATGAATTCGTATTTACGGATGCAACATTAGTACGTCCATCCAGCTCCACCTTAAAAGCGTCTGCCACATATTTCTGCGCTCCAAGAAATCCTGCTGCAATCAGACAAAGCTGGCAAGGCACTTCTTTCTCAGTACCTTCCACTGGCACCATCATTCTGCGTCCTGTTTTCTTGTCAGTTTTAGACTCAAGTGAAACTAAAACAACAGACTTCAAATCACCATTCTTATCTGTCTTGAATTCCTTGACAGTTGTAGTGTAGATTCTAGGATCATGACCGAACTTGGCAATAGCCTCCTCCTGACCATAGTCAGTTTTACATACAAGAGGCCACTGAGGCCATGGATTTGATTCAGCTCTCACATCTGGTGCCTTTGGCATCATTTCAAGCTGTGTTACAGACTTACATCCATGACGAATTGCAGTACCAACACAATCGTTACCTGTGTCTCCACCACCGATGATGATAACATCCTTACCTTTGGCAGAAATATACTGTCCCTCTACAAGCTTCATATCGTTGGCCCAAAGGCACTTAGTAGTGGATGTAAGGAAATCCACAGCAAAATAGATACCCTTAGCCTCTTTTCTACCTGTAGCCTGAATATCACGTGGATTAGATGAACCGCAGCAAAGAACTACCGCATCGTACTTCTTTGTCAAATCGGTTGCCTTAACATCAACACCTACATTGGCATTAACTACAAAGCTTACACCTTCCTCCTCCATGATTTTGATTTTACGGTCAATAATCTGCTTTTCAAGCTTCATGTTAGGAATACCGTAACGAAGTAATCCACCTACATTGTCATTGCGCTCGTACACAGTTACATTGTGACCGCGTCTGTTTAATTGATCTGCCACTGCAAGTCCAGAAGGGCCTGAGCCAATTACTGCAACAGATTTACCTGTGCGAACCTCTACAGGCTTTGCATCTGCCAATCCATTGGCATAGGCATACTCAATAATAGCTTTCTCGTTTTCTCTTGTAGATACAGCATCCCCATTTAGTCCGCAGGTACATGCTTTCTCACAAAGTGCAGGACATACCCTGCATGTAAACTCAGGGAAATTGCTAGTCTTATGAAGCCTCTTATAGGCCATCTCATAATTTCCCTGATATACAAGCTCATTCCACTCAGGAATAAGGTTGTTCAGAGGACAACCAGAAGTCATCCCCTTAATTGTCATACCTGACTGGCAGAATGGTACACCACAATCCATGCATCTTCCACCCTGACGTCTTTGCTCCTCTTTTGAAAGAGGCTCGTGAAACTCATTAAAATTCTTTATTCTGGCAAGAGGGCTAACCGCTTCAGCCTCTACTCGCTCATACTCTAAAAATCCAGTTGGCTTTCCCATGGTTCCCTCCTACTTGTTTAATAAATTAAATGCTTCGATTTGTGCCTGCTCAGAAGATAATCCCTTTTCCTCCATTTGCACAATTGTCTGCATCATCTTTTTGTAATCAAAAGGTACAATACGCTTGAACTTAGGTAGATACTCGCTAAAGTTGTCGTAAATTTCCTTGCCCTTTGCGGAGCCAGTAGCAGCCACGTGCTCAGCAATAATCTCCTTAAGCTCTAATACATCGTATTTGTCAGTAACTGTCTCCAGTGAAACCATAGATTTGTTTAGTCTCTTGTATAAAGATGCGTCTTCATCAAGCACATATGCAATACCACCAGACATACCTGCTGCAAAGTTCTTGCCAGTCTCACCAAGTACTACAACTCGTCCACCTGTCATATATTCACATCCATGATCGCCACAGCCTTCTACAACTGCTGTAGCACCTGAATTACGTACAGCGAAACGCTCGCCTGCCACACCGTTGATAAAGGCTTTACCACTGGTTGCACCATACAAAGCCACATTACCTATGATGATGTTCTCATCCTGCTTATATGTCGCCTTAGCAGATGGATATACAACAAGCTTTCCGCCTGATAATCCCTTACCGAAGTAGTCGTTAGAATCTCCCTCCAGGTTAAGTGTAAGTCCCTTAGGTATAAATGCACCAAATGACTGTCCACCTGCACCCTGGCAGTTAATTACATAGGTATCTTCCTCCAGATTTTCTCCATGGTTTCTGGTAATCTCTGCTCCAAACAATGTACCAAATGAACGGTCCACATTTGAAACCTCAAGACTTACCTCTCCCTTCTTTCCAGAGGCTACCGCACTCTTAAGCTTTTTAAGAAGAACCTTTTCATCAAGTGTCTTTTCTAACTCAAAGTTGAATACATTCTTTTTATCATATTCAATCTTCTCATAAGGATTTGGATTAGAGATTACAGCAGATAAATCTACCTTTTCTCTACGTCCACTTCCAGCCACATTCTTAAGAGTAAGCAAATCATATCTACCACAAAGCTCATCAACAGTTTTGCATCCAAGCTCTGCCATATATTCACGAAGCTCCTGAGCTATAAAGCGCATAAAGTTAACTACGTATTCTGGCTTACCTGTAAATCTCTTTCTAAGCTCTGGGTTCTGAGTTGCAACACCAACAGGACAAGTATCCAAGTTACATACTCTCATCATTACACATCCCATAGTTACAAGTGGTGCTGTAGCAAAGCCAAACTCCTCCGCACCAAGTGCACAGGCAATAGCAACGTCACGGCCGCTCATAAGCTTACCATCTGTCTCGATAACAACCTTATTGCGCAATCCGTTCTGAGCAAGTGTCTGATGTGCTTCAGCCAAGCCTAATTCCCATGGAAGTCCTGCATTATGAATAGATGACTTAGGAGCTGCACCTGTACCACCGTCGTATCCAGAGATAAGGATAACCTGAGCACCTGCCTTGGCAACACCGCTAGCAATTGTACCTACTCCTGCCTCTGATACAAGCTTTACTGATATACGTGCATCCTTGTTGGCATTCTTTAAATCATATATGAGCTCAGCCAAATCTTCGATTGAATAAATATCGTGATGAGGTGGTGGCGAAATAAGAGCTACACCCGGTGTAGAAAGACGAGTCTTTGCTATCCATGGATATACCTTCTTTCCTGGTAGATGTCCACCTTCACCTGGCTTTGCACCCTGAGCCATTTTAATCTGTATTTCCTTTGCAGATACCAGGTATTTGCTTGTAACACCAAATCTACCTGATGCCACCTGCTTAATAGCAGAGCAACGGTTAAGACCATCAGGACCAACCTCATATCTAGCTTCCTCTTCTCCACCTTCACCTGAGTTTGACTTTCCATGAAGCATATTCATGGCGATAGCCATTGTCTCATGGGCTTCCTTAGAAATCGAGCCGTAACTCATAGCACCAGTTTTAAATCTCTTTACAATTGAATCTACTGACTCAACTTCATCGATGCTGATTCCCTTCTTAGGGTATTTAAAGTCTATAAGGCCACGAAGATTTCGAACTGCATCTTCATCATTAATTAAAGCTGTATACTCTTTGAATGTGTTATAGTCACCTGTTCTTGTGGCAAGCTGAAGTAAATGAATGGTAGCAGGATTATATAAGTGTTCCTCTGCTCCCGCTCTCATCTTATGTACACCCTTCGAATCAAGTGTCTTATCAACAGACAATCCAAGTGGATCAAATGCCATAGAATGCTGTCTTTCCACATCAGCCTGAATATCCTCAATAGTGATTCCACCAATACGGCTGATTGTGCCAGTGAAATACTTATCGATTACATCGGAGCTGATTCCTATTGCCTCAAAAATCTTTGCACCTTGATATGACTGAACTGTGGAAATACCCATCTTTGATGCAATTTTTATGATACCTGTAATAATAGCCTCGTTGTATGAATCAATGGCTGCATGTACATCCTTCTGCAACTGACCCTTTTCTACAAGCTCTTCGATTGTTTCCTGGGCAAGGTATGGATTGATTGCAGATGCACCGTAACCAAGCAAGGTTGCAAAATGATGCACCTCTCTTGGCTCGCCCGACTCGAGAATAAGTGAAAGACTTGTTCTCTTTTTAGTCTGAACCAAGTGATGCTGTACTGCTGCTACTGCAAGAAGTGATGGTATTGCAACATGATTCTCATCCACACCCCTATCAGATAGGATGATAATATTTGCACCCTCTCTATTTACTCTATCTACCTCTACATACAGGTGCTCAATAGCCTTAGCCAATGATGTATTTTTATAATATGTGATAGGTACAGTTTCTGCCTTAAGTCCTGGCACCTTCATAGATTTAATCTTCATTAAATCGGTAACTGTAAGAATAGGGTTGTTAATCTGCAACATATTGCAGTTTTCTTCCTTTTCCTCCAATACATTGCCAGCTGTACCGATGTATACAGTTGTTGCTGTAACAATCTCCTCACGGATTGAATCGATTGGTGGATTTGTAACCTGGGCAAAAAGCTGCTTGAAGTAGTTAAATAATGGCTGATGCTGATTTGAAAGAACTGCAAGAGGAGTATCAATACCCATAGCAGCTGTACTTTCCACACCATTAAGAGCCATTGGAAGGATTGATTCCTTCACCTCACCATAGCCATATCCAAATGCCTTTTGTAGTCTGTCACGCTCTTCCTGTGAATGCTTTGGAACAGGCTCGTTAGGAATCTTGATATCAGCTAAATGAGCAAGATTTGCATCAAGCCACTGACCATAAGGCTGGCTGTTAGCATATTTCTCCTTTAGCTTTGCATCATCAATAAGCTTACCTGCTACAGTATCAACAAGAAGCATTTTCCCTGGACGAAGTCTATCCTTCTTAACTATTCTCTCCTCATCTACAGGAAGAACACCAACTTCCGATGAAAGAATGAGATAGTCATCGTTAGTAATATAATAGCGGCTTGGGCGAAGACCATTTCTATCAAGGACAGCTCCCATAATGTCACCATCAGAAAACAAGATAGACGCTGGACCATCCCATGGCTCCATCATTGTTGAATAGTACTGATAGAAATCTCGTCTTGCCTGGTCCATAGCCTTATTTTTATACCAAGGCTCAGGAATAGTAATCATTACCGCAAGAGGAAGTGGCATGCCATTCATTACCAAAAACTCTAACGCATTATCAAGCATTGCGGAGTCGGATCCTGCCTGATTACAAACTGGTGTAATCTTTGACATTTCTGGCTCAAGCACCTGAGAAACCATTGTCTCCTCACGGGAAAGCATTTTATCTGCGTTACCCTTGATAGTATTAATCTCACCATTATGAACTATAAATCTATTTGGATGCGCTCTCTCCCAAGATGGATTTGTATTAGTAGAGAAACGAGAATGTACTGTTGCAATCGCAGACTCGTAATCTGGATCCTCAAGATCTTCGAAAAACAGTCTGAGCTGATTAACTAGAAACATTCCCTTATATACAATAGTTCTACTAGAAAGAGATGCTACATAAGTATCCTCTGCTGTCTGTTCAAATACACGTCTTGCCACATACAGTCTTCTATCGAAATCCAATCCTTTTTCGCAGTCTGCAGGCTTTTTAATAAATGCCTGGCAGATATATGGCATGCATTCTAAGGCCATCTTTCCTAATATTTCAGATTTAGTAGGAACTTTACGCCATCCTAAGAATTCAAGTCCTTCCTTCTCGACACTGATTTCAAACATCTTCATTGCCTGTTTTCTCTTCAACTCATCCTGAGGGAAGAAAAACATACCAATTCCATATTCTCGCTCATTGCCGATTGCAATCTTTTCTTTTTCACAAACCTTCTTGAAAAATTTATGAGATATCTGAAGTAGGATTCCAACACCATCGCCAGTCTCACCTGATGCATCCTTGCCAGCTCGATGCTCCAAGTTTTCTACAATCTTTAATGCATCTGACACAGTCTGATGGGTCTTGATTCCCTTAATAGATACAACTGCACCTATACCACAGTTGTCATGCTCAAAAGATGGGTCATAAAGACCTTGCATTTGATTACCCATGTTAGCTACTCCTTCCACATAGTAGTTTTAATAAACAAAAAAAGAAAAGGCATCTAAAGAGACTCCCCATAAGGGAATTTCTTTAGACGCCTTTGTCTTGAGAAAAAATATACAACTAATTAAAAGATAATGCAAGCACTTTTTTAATTTAATGTGCTAAAGCATCCTTAATTTTCTGTCCAGTTACTGTTCCAGCGACTCCACCTTTACCAGTTTCCTTTATATTAGGATTCATATCTTTACCTACAGCACTCATAGCATCAAACACTTCATCTGCAGGAATTCGACTTTCAATACCAGCCATAGTAAGCTCTGCTGATGTAACTGCATTCATAGCGCCACAAACATTTCGCTTAACACATGGAACCTCTACTAGGCCTGCCACTGGATCGCATGCAAGACCAAGAAGATTTTTTAAAGCAAGTGCTGCCGCATTAGCACTCTTTCTTCCATCTCCGCCGCGAAGATATACAAGTCCTGCTGCCGCCATTGAGCTGGCTGCTCCGATTTCCGCCTGACAGCCACCTTCAGCACCGGCAAGTGATGCTCTGGCTGCTATTACCTCACCAACTCCTGCTGCTACAAAAAGAGCCTCTGTCATCTTTTCATCAGTAAGTCCTAATTTCTCCTGAGCTGCTATAAATACTGCTGGAACAACTCCACATGAACCGGCAGTAGGTGCAGCAACAATTCGTTTCATACAGGCATTGCCCTCAGCAACACGAAGAGCCAATTCCATAACACGGCCTGCAAAATCGCCAACTAAAGCATTACCACTGTCAAGGTATTCTCTAAGAAGACCTGCCTCACCACCTACTAAGCCGCTGTTGCTTTTCACTGTCTTATCGTAATTAAGGGCAGACTCCTTCATTGCTGTGTACATGCGCTTCATATTTTCAAAGGATTCTTCCTCTGAAACTGCGCGTTCTTTGCAATCGTCCTGCTGAACTATCTTCCAGAAAGGAACTCCGCTATTCTCTTCTAATTTACAAATCTCTTCTACTGAATCAAACATCTATAATCCTCTACTCTGGACAGTAATATGAAACCTTCATAATACCTTCTAGTTTTTCTAATTCTTTGATTGTGCTTTCTGGAACACACTCATCACATTCAATTACCATAACAGCTTCTCCGCCACGTTTTTTACGGTAAAGCTGCATTGTAGCAATATTGATATGTTCTATACCAAGAAGTCTTGTAACCTCAGTAATATATCCTGGCTTATCAACGTTATGTACTATAAGGGTTGGGCTTTCTCCAGAGAAGTTGGCCTTCACTCCATCAAGCATAACAACCTGTATACGTCCACCACCAATAGATGATGCCACTACTTCCAAACTATGACCAGATGTGCCATGCATTATGACCTTTGCAGTGTTAGGATGAACATCTCCTAAATCTGCTGCCTGAATTGTAAATTTAAAGCCCATCTCCTGTGCAACAGCAAAGCTTTCTGGAAGTCTTTCGTCGTCGCAGGCCATACCAAGCAAGCCACCTACGATAGCCTTGTCTGTACCATGGCCTTTTCCTGTTTCTGCAAATGAGCCGTGCAAATAAATCTCAGCACTTTCGATTTTTTCTGCCATTAGTTTGTTGCAGACATTTCCAATTTTGGCTGCTCCTGCTGTATGAGAGCTAGAAGGACCTACCATAACTGGTCCAATAATATCAAATAGATTCATTAAAAAATCTCCTAATAGTTTTTAAGCTCACCGGCAATATTTAAAGAAAAATAGTCCTTTATTTCAGTAGGATTATTAGTCTTTCCAAGAATCCACATAAGCTTTGTAAGGGCTGCTTCACTGGTCATATCCTGAGCTTGAAGCACTCCACTTTCGAGAGCTCTTTTGCCAGTCTCATAAACATCCATCTTTGAGCCCTCGTATCTACACTGAGTTCCTACAACAACTGTCATTCCGTCAGCAATAACCTTTTCGATTGTGCTGATAAAATCATGCTTCAAAAATGGCATGCCACCAATTCCAAAGGCTTCAATATAAAGTCCCTTGTATCCTTGTGCCGCAATTGATTCAACAAGGCTTCTATGAATACCAGGGAACATTTTAAGCATGCAAACCTCTGTAGAATAATTGTTTTCCAAATGGAATACACCGTTTCTAACAGGGATTGTACTATCGTCAATATTCATACCAAGTGAGCTAATTTCAGCTACATTTGGATAATTTATGCTCTCGAATGCGTCAAAGCTAAGGGAACGAACCTTTGATGCTCTACATCCAAGCATAACCTTGCGATTGAATGCAACAAACACTCCGGCTCTACCACTTGCTGCCATATGAATGGCGCATCGCAAGTTTTCCATAGCATCAGCTATTGGGTTTGTAATAGAAAGCTGTGAGCCAGTAATTACAACCGGAATATTTATGTTTTGAAGCATAAAAGAAAGCATAGACGATGTATATGCAAGTGTATCTGTCCCGTGGATTACAACAATGCCATCATAGTCATTACGTATACCACCAATATGCTCAGCAAGCTTGCTCCAATCCTCAGGGAAAATATTGGCACTATCAACAGCCATAAAATCTTCTATTTCAAAATTAATATCACCTGACACCACGTGAAGTTCACGTTTCATATCCTGTGTGGAAAGTCCTGGTGCCAAGCCACTTTCCTTCATAACTGAAGATAATGTTCCGCCAGTATTAATAATAAGTATGTTCCTGCTCAATGCTTTCTCTCCTTTTTCTTAGGAATATAGAATACACCTTTTAAAAAGCTTAGTCTAGATTTAACTAAGATGCTCATTTCCATTAATATACTTAGAAAAAAACGCCTGCTATATTACAGCAGACGCCTTCATCTTTGAACAAAACTATACATCTAATTTAGAAATAATACAATTACTTCCAAAACAACAACAAACACTCAAAGTGCATTTTTCCTATGCACATGCGTCGATTACCTCGGGGCATGAATAAAGTGTCTCTGGGTCAATGTCTATACAATCTTCTTCACCATTTTCACCTACATTCCAAGCCAGAGTATCATTCATTATGCAACACCTATTAATAAAAATATCAATATCTTTTAACTGTTTAAAAATACCCTTGTCTAAATTAGGATTCATATCATATTCGGTTATTTTCCCATCAGCAAAATAGACCCAAACTTTATAATTTATTTGTGGTACAACCTGAACAATTTCAATCATGCTCTTACCTCAGTGGTTCAATCTTTGTTAATGTTTCCATTAGCTGCGCTAACTTCCAATCTTCAAGCAATTCTTCTTTATGGATGATAGCCCAAGCTAATACTAATTTCATTTGTGTAGATGGAAGATTTCCCTCTAACACTCTAGCTTTATTAATATCTATTAATGCCTTATAATCTCCATATTTTGCGTGAAAATGCGGAGGATTATGATCATCATAATACATCAAAATATCAATTCCAAAAAATCTAGATATAACTGGCATTTTGCACAACTCCTTTTATTTATCTATTGAAATAATATCATAGTTTTTGCACTCTGCCCAGTTTATCTTCGCTAGCTTATGCACATTTATTTAAAATTGCTATTATATCTTCCTCCTCCAACTTAACATATGAGTTTTTTGAAATATTGCTAGTTCTAACTGCTTCAGATGCCATAACCTGGAATTTGCTATTATCAATTCCAATTTCTGTTAAAGTTAAAGGCATTCCTATACTTTTAAAATATTCTTTCAAACACTCAATTCCCTCTTTTGCAGCAAGCGTATCATCTAATTTTTTCACATTAAAAATTGTCCTTGCAAATCTTGCAAATCGATGTTTTGTGGCGTCATTTAAAACATATTCCATCCATGCAGGTGTTAGAATTGCAAGTCCAATTCCGTGAGTAACATCATAAAACCCGCTTAGTACATGCTCTATTGGATGTACAGACCAAGCACCACCTTTTCCCACTGTGAGTAAATGATTTAGACCAATTGTGCTTGCCCACATAAGATTTGATCTTGCCTCATAATTCTCTGGTTCGTCAATAGCCTTTCTTCCATATCTAATCACGGTCTTCATTACTGCTTCACTAAGAGCATCTGTAATATATGCTTCATCGTTAGGCTGAAAATACTGCTCCATAACGTGAGACATAATATCAATCACCCCTGCCGCAGTCTGCTTTTTAGGAAGAGTGTATAGATAGGTTGGGTCACATACAGAAAGCTTAGGATATAAAAGTGGTGTGTTGATTTCCAACTTCTCGCAAGTATTTTCATTTGTGATAACTGCACCTGAGTTCATTTCAGAACCCGTAGCACATATAGTAAGCACTACAGCTATTGGCAACGCCGATTTCACTAGAGACCTATCAAGAACTAAATCCCATGGATTGCCTTCATAACAAGCAGCTGCTGCAATATGTTTAGATGCATCTATAGTACTGCCACCTCCCACTGCAAGTATTACGTCTATATGATTCTCCTTACATATAGTCGTACCTTTTTCAACAATAGACAGCTTAGGATTAGGAGTGATTCCGCCTAACTCATAGACTTCGAAGTCAGCTAGCTGTTTTAACACCTCATCATATATTCCATTCTTCTTAATGCTTCCACCGCCGTAGGTTAATAGTACTCTTTTACCATACTTGCTAAGTTCTTCCTGCAGGCAATCAATCTTGCCCTTTCCAAATCGTATATCCGTAGGAATTTTAAAATCAAAGTTATTCATAACATACCTCTATATTTTAGCCTTATATCTATCGTATCTCAGGTCGTACAGATCTATATCAGTTGTATCTGTAGTAATCAGCTTAGCCAACTGTTCGCCTACAGCCGGGGCAATTCCGAATCCATGACCATTGAAAGCACAAGCCACATAGAGCCCATTAATCTCGTCCACCTTGCCTAAGGCAGGTACACCATCGGCTGATGCATCCATCCAGCCAGCCCAGGTCCTTACAATCTTAGCATTAGCAAGATCTGGGAAGTACTTCATAATACCTCTGCAGATACATGGAGCTGTCTTAGAACTATTAGATACCATACCATTATCCTTATTATATCTCTCAAGACCAGAGGAGCCACCGAATACAAATGAACCATGCTTGGTCTGATGACCGTAGAAATCAGCCTCGGCTGTGCCTAGCATCTGATCGAACATGTGAGGCTGAGCTTCAGTTACAAGGCACTCTAATAATGAATTAGTCATTGGAATATCGATTCCTACCGAAGTAAGTATATCTCTTGAATCGAGACCTGCAGCCACCAGAACACTCTCACCCTCGTATATGCTGTTAGGAGTAAACACCTGACGTATCTTACCTCTGATGAGTCTCAGTTCCTTAACTGGCTCTCCACTGATGAATCTCACTCCCATCCTTCTGGCCATCTTATAGTAACCTAATGTGGTTGTAAGAGGGTTGGCATGTCCATCTGTCGGACACCAGCTGGCACATATTACCTCCTCGGATAAGTAAGGGTTGATGCGCCTTACCTCATCCCCGTCTATCATACGTACATCCAGACCTACACCCTTCGCATTATTTGCAAGCCTGGTAAGAATCTCTCTATGCTTCTCAGTCTTGCCCAGCCTAAGATTGCCATCCTGATGGTATTCACAATCCACCTCAAGCTCCTCTGATAGGGTAGGCCACAGATTCTTAATTCCATACATTACAAGAGGTAGCTCTCTCACATCGCGACCTGACTGTCTTACACCGCCACCATTTCTGCTGGAACCACCATTTCCAATATGGTCGCTTCCCTCCAGCACGATTACATCTGTGACACCTCTCTTGGCCAGATAGTATGCAGCTGCGCATCCGATAATTCCTCCACCGATAATAATAACCTCTGCTGTGTTCTTCATATTAATTCGCCTCCTTTAACTCATCTGCCTCGTGGGCGAATACCTTCATCTCAATAGGTCGCATAGGAACTCTACTAGTTGCTGGTTCCAACTCTGCAGGAGATATACCCAGCTCTCTTGCAACAATTCCCTTTACCAGCTTTGAGCAGGTCTGTCCCTGACATAGTCCCATACCAGTCCTTAGATATCTCCTAATCTCAGTCAGAGTCCACATCCCCTCATGGACTGCCTTTCTGATTTCTCCCTTAGTAATCTCCTCACATCTGCAAATCAACATATCATCATCTGGCATAGGTACGAATTCACCTATATCTCTACTTCTATCATTAATACTATTCATGATTCCTCCCCCTTTACACTGCCTTGAAAAATCTAGCCTTCATTGCATATTCCTTAGGAACACGTATGGTTAGTAGATTGGTCTTATCAAATGCCTTATTGCTTTTAACACTAACCACCTGAGCATCACATACTTCCTGGCCGTTTCTTCCTAAGCCCTTACCCTTAGCTCCTACCTCTGGAAGTGGCAGGAATTCATATGGAAGGGTGACTGTAGCAGTACCATCGCCACAATCCTCATCTACTAAGAAGATAGCCTGTCCCGAACAGCTGGCCACGCACATGCCACAATTGATACACTCACTTCCATCCACTACGATAGGCAGTGAAGTAATATTAGAACCGATGGAAATGCATCCCTTCTTGCATGCATCCTGACATGGGTTACATGGGATATTCTGGGTGCATTCCATCACTGGATGTACTCCCACTCTGTGAGTCACACCAGGATATCTTTCGATTTCATCATCTGACACATAACCGTGAAGTAATAGATTCTTAGAAATATCTATACCTTCCTCTGTCTTCTCTATTTCCTTTCCTCTATTCTTAGGTGCAAACATGCCCTGTCTGAGACCTTCTAGCGCATCCTCTAGCACATTGAGCTCTGCATCCATCTCCTCTGATCTCACGTAGCCTAGAAACTCTGATGCTACCACACCAGCCATCCTACCCTCAATCATAGCTGATGATGCTTCCTCTATACCGCTCACATCTCCAGCTACAAATATGCCAGGGATTGAGGTGCGGCCATATTCATCACAGATAGGAACCTGACCTCCACGCTTAGGATTGTCCTCCATCTCGCAGCCTGCCATCTTGAGAAGCTGAGACATAGGCGAGAGTCCTACAGCCAGGCAGATAGTATCCACATCGAAGTGCTTCTCGGTACCAGGGATGAATTTGAATGAGGAATCCACCTGGGCAATTGTCACTCCTGTGACCTCAGTCTCCCCCTCTGCCTCAACGATTGTATGAGATAGGTAAAAAGGAACGCCTGTACGCGCCACTTTGGCTGCATGTACACCATATCCTCCCACTCTAGGAGCTGCATCTACCAGTGCGACCACTTCGCATCCACACTGCATAAGCTGAAATGATACAACCAGTCCTACATTTCCAGAACCTAGCATCAGTACTCTCTGGCCAGGTCTCACGCCATGTAAGTTCATCATAGTCTGAGCAGCTCCAGCACCTATTACACCAGGTAGAGTCCACCCTGGAAATGTAACCATATTCTCAGCAGCTCCAGTTGCAATAATTATCGAATCTCCCTTGTAATGAAGTATTTCATCATCTATTTTTACAACCACTTCCTTATCTTGATATAGGCCAATTACAGTGGCATTTAGTACTACTTCTACGCCTACTTCATCTGCTTCATCTAACAGTTGTTTTCCAATTACGAATCCTCTAACCTTAGCTCTGTGTTCCTTGGAACCAAAGAACTTATGAATCTGTTTAAACAGCTGTCCTCCCGGTTTCTCATTCTCATCGAATACAACTACATGTAATCCTCTTTTAGCAGCTTCAATTGCAGCCGACAGTCCAGAAGGACCTGCACCTACAATAATTAGATCGTATCTTTTCATAATTATGCCTCCTTCTACTGTTCCTCAAATGGCTTATCACTCACTCCGTACTGAGTTCTCACATCCATGCCTGGTTTTAGTGGAGTGATACAGGTCCTTACATTAGGTATTCCATCAACTACCATTACACAATCAGTGCATCTGCCTATGGCACAGAAGATTCCTCTAGGCTTGTGCTCCTTTTTCGTATACCTGTGAACCATGAGTCCTGCAGCCTTAAGAGCTGCAGCTATAGGTTCTCCCTCGAATCCTTCCACTTCCTTACCATCGAAAGTGAATATAACTCTTTCTCCCTTTTCCTGTACTCCAAGTATTGGATGCTCTTTAATTCTCGCTTCTGCCATAATCTGTGACTCCTTTCTATATGTATATTTAGGCTAAGTCAGGCTTGTCCCAAAGCTTAAGAGGAGTTCCTAAGCCCTGTTTTATAGCATTTTCATAACAATACTTTCCCCATGCCACATCTTCTACAGGCATACCTCCTACGGAAAAAATTACGATTTGATCTTCATAATCTCTGTCCCTTTTAGTACCTTTAATAATGTCTCCCAGATCTATCATCTCATCCTTAGAAATGATTCCATCATGAATCATATCTGTGAATTTAGATCCGATTATATTGTTAGCTCCAAAGGATGGATAAGGAAATTCCTCTGCCCAGGCTTCATATAATGCAGTGTTATCCACCACCAGTTTGCACTTAGCCATCTCCTTGTCATCCATGTCAAAACAACTCAGCCCTATGATAAGAGCCCCCTTCTTAATCCATTCATACTTAACATATGGATAAGTAGATGGATCTGTGTTTCCTGAATTAGCAAAAGTTATTACATCTGTATCCCTTACTAGCTCCTCTACCGTATCTACAGCTCTTATAGTCTTAATATGTGGATATTTCTCCTTCGCATATGCGATAAAGCTATCTAATGATTTCTGTCCTCTACCTTTCACCTTAATTTCCTTAATGCTTGGGCAGCTTGTAATAATTGCTTCTAGAGAAGTCTTTCCCATTACCCCTGGTCCGCATATACCACATATTTGAGCATCACTTTTTGCTAAATATCTGGCTCCTACCCCTGGGATAGCACCAGTTCGCATGGCACTCAGTATATTGGCTGACATTAGAGCTAATGGTGCCCCGGTGTCTTTGTCATTTAGCATTACTGTTAGGATGGATCTAGGAAGTCCCTTAGCTCGATTATTTGAATTGCTGCCATACCATTTCATTCCTGCCATATCAAATGGACCTCCGATATAAGCTGGCATCGCCATAAATCTTCTATCATCTCCCTCATCAAGTGGCATATTAGGAAAAGGTGACTCCTTAGGGAAGGACACCTGGCTTCCGTGAGAATTGTGATTCTCACCTCCCATTACATAATCTCCTGCATTCAGGCATTTGATAACATCCTCCATGGTATCTATACAGGCTGGCATATTTTTGACTCCAGCTTTAATCATCTCATCTTCGCTTAAAAAGATGAAATCAATCTTTGGATAACTCATATTTTTCCCTCCTTGCGCATATAATAAAAAAACGAAGCCAGCATATAATCTGCTGGCTCCGTTGCCTATTTCTTGTATTTAATTTAACCCGAATAGTACCATATAACAATTACTACTATGTACCTTTTTTCTACTCCTTTTTGCTTATTCCTACCACCAAGTAAGTAGGGACATAAAAATAGCTGATGACTAATATTTGTTACTTAGCAACCGTTGTCTAGACGATAATTAACTCATGTAAGGTTCATCCCACAGCTTAAGCTTTTTACCAATACCTTTCTCAAGCGCTCTCTGATAACAATCATAGCCCCATGACAAATCTTCAATGGGCATACCACCTATAGAGCACATGACGATTTCATCATGGCTTGTTCTACCTTCTTCCCTTCCATTAACTATGTCACAGATATTCTTAACCTTGCTTCTATCTACCTTATTGGTATCAACCAGATGAACGAAATGGATTCCCATAATTACCCATTCTCGCTTATTGCCCAACTCATCCACTGGTCCTCTCGCTTTGAAGTTACTCAGATATTTCTCATACATTCCATAGTTATCTACCACCATAGTGGTATTTAAGAAGTCATCATAGGAACGATATAAGAAGGAACCCATACTAAACACTGTGGCCCCCTTCTTAAACCACTCTAACTTAAACTCTTCCATATGCTCCTTGGAAACTGACATAGCCTCAGATACCACATCCGCATCCTTACAAGCTTCCTCCAAGGAATTACATATAATTACCTCTTCCACCTGAGGATAATTCTCATGTATAAACTCCTTCATGGCAAGGGCTGTCTTAGAGTTAGGCGAACTACCCCTTAGCTTAATCACCCTAATATTTGGAAGCACTTCCATGTAACATATCAGTGCACATTTATTAATAACTCCAGGCCCTATCAGACTAAGAACCCTCGAATCCTTATTGGCTAGATATGTGGCTGCCATGGCTGGCATAGCCCCTGTTCTCATAGCCGATAATAGATTAGCAGACATAATCGCCTTAGGCGCTCCAGTCTCCACATCCGACAGGGTTACCATGAGAATAGATCTAGGCAATCCGTGCTTAGTATTATGACTATTAGATCCATAATATTTCTGTCCTGCTATATGGAATCTTCCACCTAAGTATGCAGGCATTGCCATAAATCTCCTATCAGGTCCATCATCTAATGGGAATCCTTCTATATCTGATTTCTGAGGGAAGTTCATCTGTAGACCATGTTCATCGGCTTTGGGACCTCCCAGTAAGAAGTCCTTTTTGCCAAAGAGGGATAAAGTATCCCTCATAGTCTCTATACAGCTAGCGCCATCCAGTACCCCAGCTTTTATCATGTCTTCTTCATTCAAGTATAAAAAATCAATTTCTGGATACATTTTCCCCTCCATTTAATTATTCTTTAAGCTTAGTCCACATATCGTCATAGATTGCTAGACTCTCAGTATCTAGATATTTAACGAACTCACCACCTGAGATTACCTCTCCTGGTACATTCTTAGCCTCGTTAGAAATATAATCATCTCCCATTAACTCTAAAGCTGCATCATTAGGACAAAGGTATGGGAAGTCCTCGATATTGAGCGTGGCTGCATCAGCTGAAAGCATATAATTGATGAAAGTCATAGCATTATCATAGTTCTTAGCGCCCTTTGGCACACACCAGTTATCTAAGAATACATATGCACCTTCTGTAGGATATACCACCTTGATACTTGGATTCTCATCCATTGCAAGGGCAGCCTCTGCTGACCAGATAGCACCTACACTACAGTCTCCTGAGATAAGAGCTGACTTAGGAGAATCTGAATCGTATAGCTTGACATTGTCCTTAAGGGTCATTAACTTAGCTGCCACTTCCTCTAGAGTAGCTGGATCAGTTTCGTTCATGGACAATCCCATAGATCTCTCTGTTATACCGATAATCGCTCTATAATCATCTAATACTACTAATGAATCCTTGAGACTCTCATCAAACAGATCATCGTAAGAATCAATCTCCATATCCACTTTGTCAGTGTTGACAGCTATACAGCACACACCGCCCTCATAAGGTACAGAATACACATTGCCTGGGTCAAAGGATTCATCTAGATAAGCTTCAGAGATATTGCTAAGGTTTGGTAGAGCCTCCTTATCAATCTCCTCTAATTTGTTCTGAGCAATAAGATACTCAACTGCATAATCACTAGGAAGCACTATATCGTAAGTTCCCTCTGCCTCAGATTTAAGCTTGGCTAACATATCCTCGTTGGAAGAATAAGTTGACACATTTACCTTAATTCCAGATTCCTCTTCGAACTGTGAAATAGCCGTTTCAGACACATACTCAGTCCAGATGAAAATATTAAGTTCACCGTTACTGGCCTCTGCCGTAGAACCTCCACATCCTGTAAGAGATGCTGTCACCATAGTTGCAATTGATAGAATCCCTAATTGTCTCTTCATAAATTATTCCTCCTTTTATTTTTTCTTCTTTAATAAATCTCCTTGCGTAATAAATACAAAAAGAATTGTTCCAACCAATATTAAAGTGGATAATGCATTAACATCTGGCGCCACTCCACTCTTGACACTTTCCATTACTTTCAGAGGATATGTCTTAGTCTGTCCATATACAAAATAGCTTATGATTACATCATCAATAGAAAGGGTAAAGGCCAAAAGCGCACCGCCAAATATTCCAGGAGCAAGGGTTGGTAATGTCACTCTGAAAAAGGTAACAATTCTGTTTGCTCCCAAGTCTAAACTAGCTTCCTCAATGGAATTGTCATATCCTGATAGTCTGGCTCTTACATTGAAAATTACAAATGGAATACAGAATGTCACATGCGCGAGAATTAGTGTTAGCATTCCTCTGGGTATATTCACATTTGAAAAAATAGTTAGTAAGGAAATTCCAAGTACTATCTCTGGTATTACTACCGGTATATATAAAAGTCCATCAATGAGACCCTTACCCCTGAATTTGTATTTATACATGCCTATAGCTGCCAGCGTTCCAATAGCTGTGGCGAGAAAGGTACTTATCACCGCAATTATCATAGTATTTCCAAAGGCTTCTAAAAGGGATGTATTATCCCATAGCTTAATGTACCAATCTAGTGTGAATCCCTTCCAACTCATATATGGCTTAGTAGTGGTAGCATTGAATGAATTAACCACTATTACTGAAATTGGTAAGAATAGGAAAATATATACTAAGGTGCAAAATATCACGCCTAACTTGTGGGTCACTTTCTTTTTCTTCATCAACATCAACTCCTTACTAATCTACACTCCAAGAGCGTCCATATCTCCGCCTAATCTCTGATAAATCTTAACCAATATCAGGGTTACTACGATTAGTATGATGGATAAAGCTGCTCCCAGTGGCCAGTTGTTACCGCTTTGGAACTGTCTTTCTATCAAGTTACCTATTACATCCGAATTACCGCCTCCTAAGATATCCGATACGAAGAAGTATCCAAGGCATGGTATAAATACCATTAGACTTCCAGAAAATATTCCTCCTGCTGTAAGGGGAAGAATTACATTTATGAATGTCTTCATAGGCCTAGCACCTAAGTCAGATGATGCCTCTAGAAGCGACAGATCAAGCTTTTCGATTGACGTATACAAAGGCAATATCATAAAAGGAATAAGGCAATACACCATACCTAATATAGTCGTTCCATTCTTATATAGGAGATTTAGAGGCTCCTTTATAATATGAAGATTAGATAATACAACATTTAACCATCCACTGGTTCCAAGGAAACTCCTCCATCCGTATATACGAATTAATGAATTGGTCCAAAACGGAATAATTACAAGCATATAAAGCAGCTTCTTATTCTTGCTCTTGGTCCTTGCAATCAGGTATGAGAATGGATATCCCACCAATATACATATGACTGTAGTAAGAAATGCAATCATTATTGATTGAACATATATTTTTAAATAATCTTGATTTGCTAATCTAATATAATTTTCCAAAGTGAATTTGTATTCAATATTGTAGAATTCATCAATGGAGCAAAAGCTCATAACTGCTACAAATAATAGGGGAAGTGCGATTAACAGCACCATTACAATCACTACTGGCCCAACCATAACTAAGGCAGGTATTGTATTAGAATAGAAATGAAGACTTCTCTTTTTACCTCCCATCAGATACCTCCTATGCCAGCTTAATATTATTTAACGCCTCAAATATAAAATGACTCTTGTTATGTATCAAAACCGCATCCTCAGGATTCCAATATGGATAGCATCTACTTCCAATCTCTGGAATATCCTGTCCTGCCAGTCTCTCAATCTTAAGCTCATTTCCGTTAGGCAGAGATACGATGCACTTAAGCACAGAGCCTACATATACATAATCCTTAACCTGAGCCACCAGCCCAAATCCTTCCACCTCCTTAGAAGAGAACTTCATCTTCTCAGGTCTAACAGAGACGCTGGCGTATTCAAGTATGGAGAAATCTTCAGGGCACTTAACAAGTACCACTCCATTTTCTAGGGTAATCTTAGCTATGCCATCACTTATGCTGGTAATACATCCATCATAGATATTAGTCTCACCTATGAATGTCGCCACGAACTTGGTCTTAGGCTTCTCATATATCTCAGTAGGTGTGGCTAATTGATCTATTACACCATCATGCATAACAGCTATTCTGTCGCTCATGGTCAAGGCCTCTTCCTGATCATGGGTAACATATATAAATGTGATGTTAAGCTTCTTCTGTAATCTCTTAAGCTCAAGCTGCATCTGTTTCCTCAGCTTAAGATCCAAGGCGCCCAGTGGCTCATCCAATAGCAATACCTTAGGCTTATTAATAAGTGCTCTTGCAATAGCCACTCTCTGTTTCTGACCGCCAGATAACTGAGATGGATACCTCTTCTCAAACCCAGATAGTTGAACCAGATCCATCATCTCAAAAACTCTCTCTTTTATTTCAGCCTTACTCACTTTTTTAATTTTTAGGCCATAAGCTATATTTTCGTATATGGTCATATGTGGAAATAATGCATAGGATTGAAATACCGTATTTACGTTTCTTTCAAATGGTTCTTTCTCCTCTACATTCTCTCCCTCAACCTGAATAGAACCTGTAGTAGGCTCCTCGAATCCAGCAATCATTCTAAGGGTTGTAGTCTTGCCGCAACCTGAAGATCCCAGCAGAGTTAAGAATTCTCCCTCCTCCACAAATAAATCCAAATCCTTTACCACATGATTGCTTCCGTATATTTTGTTAACTCCCTTTAATTCAACAATTTTTTCCATGCAATCACCTCAAAACTACAATGCTTTTAATCCTCTTTCACCTGTTCTAATTCTTACTACATCTACCACATCCTTAATAAAAATTTTGCCATCACCTACATGGTCTGTCGCGCAGGTCTCTCTAACCTTAGAGATAATTGTCTCCATGTCGGTGTCCTCGATTACTACTTCCACCTTTACCTTCGGTAGTAAATTGATTGTAGTCTTGAAGCCTTTGAATTCATTAACCATTCCTTCTTCTGAGGAAATGCCCTTTTGTGTACCACACCCCATTACTGTAGAAAGTGTCATTCCACCACAATTGACTTCATCCAAAATATTCTTAATATCCTCCAGCTTCTCTGGTCTAATTACAATCTCTAATTCCTTCATATTGCCTCCTCCTTCTACAAATCATAAAGGGGCTTATCCATATATGGATAAGCCCCTTTGCTCGCGTGAATTATTTATTTTCATAAAATATAATCCAACAGCTTCATTTCTTCAATTCACATTTTTTACCATCTTAGTACTTATAAATAAGTAGTTAGGCCTTTTCTCTAATCATTTTAAATAATTGCACTCTGGTATTAATTTCCAGCTTCCTATATATGTTAAGAATATGCTTCTTTAGAGTGTTAGGCGTAATAACAAACTCCTGACATATATCCCCATTATCCTTACCATCCATAAGAGCCTTTAAAATCTCTGACTCTCTCTTGGTAAGTTCATACTTAATAGTAGCCTCTTTGACAGATAGCTTACCCTGTACTGATTCCTTATTTTTAGAATGCTGCTCTAACCTATATGCCAAATGATCCTTCAATATATCAAGTACAAATATATCATCATAATGGAAATTCTCTTTGCCTATGGTCCTATAGAAAGTAATGGCTCCCAAGAATTTCTTGTGTCTAGCCAGCACCACTTGAAGAGCATAGTGCCAATTATTAGGCTTGTACACTCGCTTATAATACTCTGTCTCTACCCTGGCATCGTCAGATATAATATCTGTCTCCCTATATATAAGCATCTTGCCACTGGCCACTATTCCTCTACTATAATCTATATCCTCATATATCTCAGATAAATCCATGTCACAATTATAAGTGACAGGATTGCATAGTAGATGCCCCTCTTCCTTAGAAGCCAGATAGAAATCCGCACTATCGAAATCAATTATCATTTTAAGCTCCTCAAAAAGCTTAAGCCTCATATCGTCAAAATTCTCAGTAGTATATATCTTATAGATAATATTATTAAGTACCAACCAATCATTAGTTTCTAATTTTTTCATAGGCAAACCTCACTTATCCAATCTCCTCTAACTCCTTCATCCAAATACTATAGCTTGCATCACTTGGCATCCTGAAATCGCCCCTTGGGGAAAGGGTAACTGTTCCCACTTTAGGAGCATCTGGCATACAGCTACGTTTAAATTGCTGAGTGAAAAATCTTTTGTAAAAGATTTTCATCCATTTTAGTATTTCTTCTTTTTCATAATCTAAGTTAAAACTGAGCAGAGCCAATCTATAAATTTTACTTGGAGGAAAACCAAAGCGTAGCATGTAATACAAGAAATAATCGTGCAACTCATATGGTCCAACCAAATCCTCAGTCTTTTGCTCTATCACTCCATCTTTGTTTGGTGGCAACAGCTCAGGACTCACAGGGGTATCTAAAATGTCATATAAAGTAGTTCTCAGTTCAATTTCAGAGTTCCTTGCCTCGAAATCAACAAGCCATCTTACAAGCGTCTTTGGAATAGATGCATTTACTGCATACATGGACATATGGTCTCCATTATATGTAGCCCAACCTAACGCCAATTCCGATAAATCGCCAGTACCTACAACAATGCCATTTAACATATTTGCTCTGTCCATAAGTACCTGAGTACGTTCTCTAGCCTGTGCATTTTCATATGTAACATCTTTCTTTTCTTCTGTTTGACCTATATCCACAAAATGAACTTTTACACTTTCTTTAATATCAATTTCCTCTAAAGTCGTGCCATATAATTTTGCTAGTAAACACGCATTATTGTATGTCCTATCCGTAGTACCAAATGCAGGCATTGTGATTGCATGAATCCCCTTTCGATTCAATCCTAACCTGTCAAATGCATGTATTGCTACAATTAACGCCAGTGTAGAATCAAGTCCTCCCGACAGGCCAATTACCACATTTTTACAACCTATATGCTTTATTCGTGTGGCAAGTCCTACAGATTGCATTGTAAGGATTTCCTTGCACCTATTGTTTAGATTACTTTGTTCAGATGGCACAAATGGAAGCTTTGGGGGCGTATGTTCTAATACAGTATTAGTTTTTGCTAAAACACATTTGATTTCTTCA
The DNA here is from genome assembly GCF_015057245.1 of Pseudobutyrivibrio ruminis. Taxonomy (GTDB): domain Bacteria; phylum Bacillota; class Clostridia; order Lachnospirales; family Lachnospiraceae; genus Pseudobutyrivibrio; species Pseudobutyrivibrio ruminis_E. The sequence goes on along the minus strand of NZ_SVET01000007.1, from coordinate 141,336 downwards.
GCCCTCACACCAGCCTTAAAGGTATTCATTCTCCTTCTTTCATAAACAAGCTTATCTACATCGATATCTGCTATAACCATCTCATTAACAAATAAATCTGATTCTGCAAGAACAGTTCCATTTTCGACTATTATGTTATGTCCAGCAAATACCATATCTTGAGTAGATTCTCCTATTCCAGCATCCGCATATACGTATCCACAACATAAGCTTCCGGACTTTGCCTTTATCAAATTTCTTCTGTACTCACTTTTTCCTATAACCTCATCACTAGCAGATAAGTTAAAAATAATTACTGCTCCACTTTCAGCCAATCTTATGGAAGGACTATCTGCAACCCACAGATCTTCGCAGATTTCTATACCAAATTTAAGGTTAGGCATGGATTCCAAAGAATAAATCTGATTACAACAAATAAAAGATGACTTTGCCTTACCAAAGGATGCCTCTTCTTTAAAGTCAGCTTCTGCTGGAGTGAAATGTCTCATTTCATAAAACTCACTGTAATTAGGTAGATTCTGCTTTGCAGTTCCCCCTATAACCTTTCCATGATTAATTACTACAGCTATGTTGTACAATTTATGTTTAATAACACACGGCAAACCAACAATAGCCACTATATCTAAATGCTTAGTTTCATGAGCAATATATTCAACAGCCTCCATAGCTCCTTTAAGTAAGGTATCCTGCAAAAATAAATCACCACAGGTATAGCCAGTAATACAAAGTTCAGGAAAGCAGATAATTTTTACACCTCCATCTGTAGCCTCCTTTATCTTTTCAACAATCGCATCTGCATTATGTTTAGTATCCGCTACTTTTATATCACATGTTGCACTTGCAACTTTAATAAATCCATCAGTCATATTGTTCCCTTCCTTTTATATTAATCAACATATTCACACCTACTCCAACTAATATTCCAATTGCAGTATCAAGAAACCTATTCCAAACAAATAGATATGGGTGCATATCTCCTATATGGTTTACTGCAATGCTTAAAAATACCACACAAGAGAAATATGATGCTTGTTTTTTATTCACCAAAACTGTTGTATATATTATTACAACAATCATTACTGAAATTACTGATGCCGCTATGTAATCATAGTCAAGATTAACATTCCTAAGCAGATTTATTTTAACAACTATATATATAAAGCCAAAAATAGTACCAATAATAGTGCCTATAAATCTTTGCTTAGCATTTTTTATAGTATTATTCTTACTGGCCTGCATGCACCATAAAGCTGAAAGCTGTGAGTAAAAAACTATACCAGCCTCATTCCTCAAATCATCAATCAAAAAGCATATAAAAACTGCTACTGCTGATTTAATTATTCTCATCCCAATTTTGGGGATTTTTGCTGTTTTATTCATAAATTGTTCTCTTACATACATGCATCTACAAAAGCCTTCATAATCTTTTTACTGTCATCACTACTGTCATATGAAAATTCTGGATGCCATTGTACCGCAATTGCGAATTTCTGATTTTTGATTGCTATAGATTCCACCAGTCCATCCTCTGATATTGCCATAGCTTCAAGTCCCTCTGCTAGCTCTTTAATAGCCTGATGATGATAGCTATTTACACCGTGTATACCTGCACCAATAATGTTCGCCAATTTGGTATTTCCTCTTACGTCAATATTGTGAATCACATTATCATAAGGTGGCTTCATATGATGCTCTACATCACTTTTATACTCTGTAGGCAAATCCTGATATAGCGTACCGCCCAAGTATGCATTTATAAATTGGATGCCTCTACATATTCCTAGTAACGGATTATTATCCGATACGCATAAATCTAGCAAAAATCCTTCCATTACATCTCTTGTTTCGCAAGCCATTCCGCACTTATCTGATATGACCTGACCATAAATTGTAGGATTAACATCATGTCCTCCAGTAAACAAGATTCCATCACATAATCCATAAGCGACCGTTAACTCGTCTTTATCTTGTGTAAAAGGAAGCATAATAGGGACTCCCCCTGATTTCTCTACCGCCTTCATGTATCCTGGAAGCATCCAATAGCTTTCCTTCTCATCATCATATAAAGGTATTAGTCCAATAATAGGTTTCATAATAATCTCCATAAAAATAGGCGCCTGCTATTTATTAGCAGACGCCTTTGTCTATTAAACAATATTAAAACTTCGCTGTATCACAAATGATATCAACGCATTTTTCAAGCCCAAGTGTTGAGCTCTTTAAGCACAAATCGTAGAACTGGGCATTGCCGAATTCTGTTCCAGTGTAGTGCTTGCAGTATTTCTTTCTTGCCTTGTCCACATTGTGAAGCTCCTCGCGAACCTTTTCCTCTGTGGTGCCTGGCATTTTCTCCATCATTCGCTTCACACGGAAGTGCTCTGTACCTGAAACGAATACATGAAGTGAATGATCAAATTCTTTAAGAATGATATTGGCATTTCTGCCGACTATTACACAATTGCCTTTTTCAGCAACCTTTCTGATTGCTTCCTTTTGAGCATTGTAAAGACGCTCATCAAGAGGCTTGTTGTAGAAGTCAAAAAGACTCTGTCCCAAACCGAACTCTCTTGGTACCTTCTCATCATAGTATCTAACTTCGTCAGGACTAAGATTGCCAGATTCGATTGCTGCTCTGATAATCATATCCTTATCACAGTAATAGTAGCCTAAACGCTCAGCTACCTCTTTACCGATTGTACCGCCTCCAGCACCAAACTGACGGCTGATTGTAATTATGTTTTTCATACGCCCCTCTTATAATACCTTATTTAAGAAATCGATGGTTCTAGCTTCCTTTGGATTAAGCAATACCTCTGAAGGTGTGCCTTCCTCGATGATGTAGCCACCATCCATAAAAATTACTCTATCTGCTACTTCTCTAGCAAATCCCATCTCATGAGTAACAATAACCATTGTCATACCATCTGCAGCCAAATCCTTCATAACCTGAAGAACCTCTCCTACCATTTCTGGATCAAGAGCTGATGTTGGCTCATCGAAAAGCATAATATCTGGCTCCATGCAAAGTGCACGAGCGATAGCGACACGCTGCTTCTGTCCACCTGAAAGCTGACTTGGGTAGCTTGATGCTTTGTCCTCAAGGCCAACCTTTGCAAGCATTTTTTTAGCACGCTCCTCTGCCTCAGCCTTAGAACACTTCTTAAGCTGAACAGGTGCAAGTGTAAGGTTATCAAGTATGTTTAAGTTGTTGAAAAGATTGAAATGCTGGAATACCATTCCAATGTTTTCTCTAACTTTATTGATATTGATATGTTTATCTGTGATGTTGTTTCCGTCAACAACAATTGAGCCTGCAGTAACAGTCTCAAGTCTATTTAAGCAACGTAAGAATGTAGACTTACCAGAGCCTGAAGGACCAATTACACAAACAACCTCTCCCTTAGTAACATCTGTGGAGATATCCTTTAATACCTCTAAGTCGCCATAGCACTTCTTAAGATTTTTAACACTGATTTTAATTTCTTTATCTGCCAACGTTTAATCTCCTTTCAAGAACCTTTGCACTACGTGAAAGGATTGTAATAACTATAAGATACATAACACCAACAATAGCCCATGTCTGGAATGACATGAATGTGTTTGCCTGTACGTTCTTTGCTGTGTTAACAAGTTCTGGGAAACCGATAACTGAAAGAATTGATGTATCCTTAAGTGTAATAATGAACTGATTGATGAATGTAGGAATCATTGTCTTGATTGCCTGAGGTAATACGACTTTGCGCATAGCCTGCCCGTATGTAAGACCAAGAGATCTGGCAGCTTCCATCTGACCTTTATCAACAGATTGAATACCTGCTCTAATAATTTCTGCCATATAAGCACCACAGTTTAAAGCAAGACAGATTGTACCTGCCTGAAGAGCTGTCAAACTAACAGAGAAACCTCCAATGATGGTATTAAATAAGTAAGGAATACCAAAATATACAAAGAAGGCTAATACAATCATCGGAACTCCTCTGATTACATCAACAAAAATCTGTGAGATTACATTGCTTACTCTGTTCTTAACTACACCCATAATACCGAAAAGCATACCGATAATGCAGGCAAAGAATAAACCTAGTAATGCAAGAAGCAATGTTCTGCCCATAGCAATTAGGAGCATAGGACCATAAACTGAAATAATAGTTAACATAAATAATAAACCCTTTCTAACTGGTTTTATAAATAATAAGGGCAGGTAAACCCCTGCCCCTTTAATCTAATACTATTCGCCTAAGTACTTTGCAATGATTTCATCGTATGTGCCATTTGCCTTGATATTTGCAAGACCTGCATTAAACATATCAATAAGCTCCTGGTTGTCTGAGTTGAAAATTGCAAATCCGTATTCAGCAGGATCGTTACCAGTGTTCTCAAGAATCTTCATTGAGATACCAGTATCTTTAATATTGGAAGCCATAATTGGAGTGTCATCGAAGCAAGCTGCAACCTGACCACCTACAACTGCCTGATACATTGTAGGAGAATCCTCAAAGTATGTAACAGTGAAGCCATACTCACTTGAAAGGCTCTCAGCATAAGAAGCACTCATTGTACCTGTCTTAACTGCAACTGACTGTCCCTTTAAATCTTCAAAACCTGCAATATCAGAAGATGCCTCTACAGCCATAGACTGATTTGCATCATAATATCCATCAGAGAAAACCCATCCAGATGCCTTTCTTTCATCTGTAATAGAAGCACCTGCAATCATTCCATCAGCCTGTCCTGCCTGGCATGCTGCAATTGAAGCATCCCATCCGAGAGACTTAAGCTCGTAATCGAATCCCTGATCCTCAGCAATAGCTGCAAGGATATCTACATCAATACCTACAAAATCTCCATTGTCATCTGTGTACTCAAATGGCTTGAATGAAGTATCTGTAGCGATAACCCATTTCTTATCTGAACTAGTAGCAGCATCTGCACCTTGTTCAGTTGCGCCCTGTTCTGATGCGTTTCCACATCCAACCATTGCAAACATTGTTGCAAATGCCATTAATAATGCTAGTGACTTTTTCTTCATTTCAAAATCTCCTTCCTGAAAACTGTGTTAATAAACACAGAAATTATTTTAGCATTTTTGTAGCTTTAATGCACTACTATTGCTAATTTTAGAAAAAGCGCCTGCTAAACCTATAGCAGACGCCTTTGTCTTCGTTACGCAATAATATACCTTTTTTTAGAAAGGATTTCAACCCAAATTTATTTCATAACTTATTTAATTACTGGTCTAACTCTTCTTGCAAGTACAAGTGCAAGTGCAAGCTTTACTAAATCAGGAATGATGAATGGGAAAACACACCATGAAAGTGCTGTCATTGCCCCAATTGCACCAGCATCCCTAGAGTAAACAACCATGAACCATACTGTTCCAAGTGCATAGCAAGCTACAAGTCCAATGACAAGTGCTAGGATTTCAACTACAAGTGTCTTCTTGAATAGCTTAGTAGCCACAATGTATACAAGACCTGTAAGCAAGAAACCAATAATATAGCCACCTGTTGAACCAAGAACTACACCAATTCCCCCCGAAAAACCAGCAAATACTGGAGCACCTACTGCTCCGATTAAAATGTAAACCAATACTGAGAGTGTTCCTCTCTTGCCCCCAAGAAGGGAAAGCATGGCAAATACTGCAAATGTCTGTAGAGTAAATGGCACTGTTGTAGGAATGCTAATCCATGAGCATACTGCAATAAGTGCTGCTCCAAGAGCAATATATGCAATATCAAGTGTTTTAAATGCTGATTCTTTTGTTGTTAATGTGCTTGTGTTATCCATATTGCCTCCCTGTAATACTTTAATTTTTTCACCTGAATAACAATATCAAAACACAATTAGATTGTCAACCTTTAGATATATCAAGGTTGACAATCTCCCACTACGCTATAAAGTTTTCTATCATTCTTTTTCCATCAGCGGTCATAATAGATTCGGGGTGAAACTGCAATCCATAGACTTCATATTGTTTATGCGCAACAGCCATAATCTCCCCATCTTTGGTAACAGCAACAGCTTTTAGCATTTCTGGTAGAGAGTCTTTATCTGCCGCTAACGAATGGTATCTAGCAACATCCACTGAATTTGGTAGCCCTTTAAATAACTTGCAGCTATTGTCAACTTGAACTCTGGATTGTTTACCATGCATTAATTCTTTTGCATAAGTGACATTTGCTCCAAAAGCTTCGCATATTGCCTGATGTCCCAAGCATACTCCCAAAATTGGTATTTTACCGGCGAATTGGGTGACAATCTCCTCGCATATTCCAGCTTCACTAGGCTTACCTGGTCCTGGTGAAATAATAATATGACTAGGATTCATTTCTTCAATATCGCAAATACGAATTTCATCGTTTCGGCAAACTTTAATATCCGGTTCAATTTCTCCTACCAGCTGAAAAAGATTGTATGAAAAACTATCATAGTTATCTATTAGTAATATCATGCCAAACCTCCCTCAGCGCGGCTTACAGCATTCACTACTGCCTTCGCCTTATTGATGCATTCAATTGCTTCATTTTCTGGAACAGAATCATAAACAATACCAGCCCCTGAACGAATACAGATTTTATCGTTCTTCTTATATACAAGCCTTATTGCAATGCAGACATCCAGATTCCCTGAGAAATCTATATAGCCGAGAGCGCCTCCGTAAATACCACGCTTGCTCTGCTCTAGTTCTTCAATTATCTGACATGCCCTAAACTTTGGAGCGCCAGACAATGTTCCTGCTGGTAATATTGCATCTATCGCATCAACAGCATCCTTATCATCAGCTAAACGACCTACAACAGTAGAACCAATGTGCATTACATGTGAATATCTTTCTATTTCCATGTATTTTTCCACATTTACAGAACCTATACTACTTATTTTTCCAATGTCATTTCTGCCTAAATCCACAAGCATATTGTGTTCTGCACGTTCCTTTTCATCTGCCAAAAGCTCCTTTTCAAGAGCCGCGTCTTCAGCTTTACTTTTCCCTCTTGGCCTAGTTCCAGCAAGTGGAAATGTGCTTACCTGCTTTTGTTCTACCTTCACCAATGTTTCTGGGGAAGCGCCAGCTATTTCTATGTCATCGCTAGAAAAATAGAACATATATGGAGATGGGTTACTTGCTCTCAAAAGGCGGTATGTATCAAAAAGACTTCCTTTCGCTTTTGCGGTAAGAGGATTAGAAAGTACAACCTGGAAAATATCACCTTCCTTGATATAATGCTTAGCCTTTTTTACCATTTCGCCATACTCTTCTTTAGAGAATTTAGGCCTTATTTCTGTCAAAAGTGAAAGAGGCTGAAATGTTGCTTTATTCTGGCTTAACAAAAGGCTCTTTATCTTTTCTAGACGATTATTTGCTTCATTATATAAGCTTTCCAAATCATCAGATTCATCCAGCATTACACCGGTAATCAAATATATTTTCTGCTTAAAATTGTCAAAAGCAATTACATCGTTAAAGAGCATCAAATCCATGTCTTTAAAATCATCTTCTCCATGATTTTCAAGCTTTAGCTTTGGCTCAGCATATTTGATGTAATCATATGAAAAATAACCTACTAATCCACCTGTAAAAGTTGGAAAATCCGATAACACTGGACTTTTATACATCCTAATAATTTCACGTAGTGTTTCACCTGGATGTGCTACTGTTTTTTCCTGAATTAAGACTTTACTATCTCCCTTGTTTTCCTTAATAAGAAGATGTCCCTCTTGGCAGGTCACCTCCAAATTAGGGTTGAATCCAAGAAACGAATATCTTCCCCAGGTTTCTGTCTGACTGGCACTTTCCAATAAATAGCACTGATGGCTTGCTGCTTTAATTATTCGAACAACTTCTATTGGCGTGAAGCTGTCGGATAACATCTCAATCATTACAGGAATTCTTCTATATTCTCCGCTTTTTGCAAGTTCTTTAACCTGCTCAAAACTAGGATGCATGGTAGGCCTCCTTCATTGATTTGACAAATTCACCTACATGCTTTGGAGCATCTTTTCCATACTCCTCTACCACTCTAACAATCGCAGAACCAACAATAGCTCCATCAGATATATCAGCCATCTTGGCAGCCTGCTCTGGAGTTGATATACCAAAGCCTACCGCACAAGGTACATCTGTGTTCTTTCTAACTCTATCTACTACAGTTTTGATGCCTTCATTAAGCTTGCTTCGAGTGCCTGTCACCCCAAGGCTAGAAACAATATAAATAAATCCCTTTGCTTCTTTTGTAATCATATCAATTCTATCCTCAGAAGTAGGTGCAACCATCGATATAAAGTCTACGCCATATTCAGATGCCACTCCTTCAAACTCTTCCTTCTCTTCAAAAGGTACATCTGGAAGGATAATTCCATCGATGCCAACCTCCTGGCATTTAGAAAAAAATCTATCTGAGCCATAAGAAAATACAACATTTGCGTATGTCATAAAACAAAGAGGAATCTTCACATCATTTCTCACCTCTTTTACCATTTCAAAAACATGGTCCGTTGTAATCTTATTTTTCAATGCTCTAATGTTTGCACCCTGTATTACAGGACCTTCGGCCGTTGGATCTGAGAAAGGGATACCAAGTTCAATCAAATCTGCACCATTTAATTCAAGCTCTTTTATTATTTCTTTTGTTGTTTCTAAATCAGGATCTCCACATGTGATAAATGGAATAAATGCTTTTTTGTTTTTGAATGCTTCTGAAATCTTACTCATGGATATCCTCCCCTCTGTAACGTGCGATTGCTGCGCAATCCTTATCGCCTCTACCTGAAACAGTAACTATAATAATCTGGTCTTTTCTCATTGTAGGTGCAAGTTTCTTCGCATATGCGATAGCATGACTTGACTCGATAGCTGCAATTATCCCCTCTGTCTTTGCAATATATTCGAAAGCATCAACAGCCTCATCATCAGTAACTGGCACATATTTTGCACGTCCTATATCATGCAAATATGCATGCTCTGGACCAACACCTGGATAATCAAGGCCTGCCGAGATTGAATATACAGGTGCAATCTGACCGTATTCGTCCTGACAAAAATATGATTTCATTCCATGGAATATACCAACTTTTCCAGTATTTACTGTTGCAGCTGTTTCAAATGTATCTATTCCTCTACCTGCTGCCTCGCAACCTATCAGCTCAACATCCTTATCGTTTATATAGTGATAAAAGCTTCCGATGGCATTGCTTCCACCACCAACACAAGCGATAACCGCATCTGGAAGTCTTCCTTCTTTTTCTAGAATCTGAGCTCTGCTCTCCCTGGAAATAACAGCCTGGAAATCCCTAACGATTGTTGGGAATGGATGAGGCCCCATTACTGAACCAAGGCAATAATGTGTATCATCAATACGTGTTGTCCATTCTCTCATTGCCTCTGAAACGGCATCCTTTAATGTAGCAGTTCCACTGGTTACAGGAATTACCTCTGCGCCGAGAAGTCTCATTCTATAAACGTTAAGTGCCTGACGCTCAGTATCTTCCTTTCCCATAAACACAACGCACTCCATTCCAAGAAGCGCTGCAGCTGTAGCGGTTGCCACACCATGCTGGCCTGCTCCTGTCTCAGCAATAAGTCTTGTCTTGCCCATCTTTTTAGCAAGAAGAGCCTGTCCCAATACGTTGTTAATTTTGTGGCTTCCAGTATGATTTAAATCCTCACGCTTAAGATAGATTTTGGCTCCGCCTAAGTCTTCTGTCATCTTCTTTGCGTAATATAAAAGACTTGGTCGACCAGCATACTCATCAAGAAGTTCCTTTAACTCTCTGTTAAACTCTGGATCATCCTTGTAATGATTGTAGGCTTCCTCCAGCTCCATAACTGCATTCATGAGAGTCTCAGGAATATACTGGCCACCATGAACACCAAATCTGCCTTTGCTCTTTGCTGGAACTACATCCTCTCTTACCGCTTTTACGAATTGGTCCATTTTGTATCCATCCTTAAGATGATCAGTCTCAATACCAGAGCTAACGTCAACACCATATGGCTTTACAGTATCAATGGCTTCAGCTACGTTTTCCTGATTTAATCCACCAGCAAGAATAAAAGGTCTATCGATATATGTGAGAAGATTCAAGTCCTTAATTCTATTTCCTTCTCCATTTCCAGCATCAAACATAATCATATCAGCACTGGATTTTTCTGCCTTTATAAGCTCCTCTGCTGATGTAACCTTAAATGTTTTGATAACAGGAATATTGTTATCCATAAGAGATTTAATGTAATCCTCGTCTTCATTTCCGTGAAGCTGTGCTACATCAATAATGTTTTCTTCGAATAAGCTTTCAACTTCCTGCTCTGGGGCATCAACAAATACACCTACAGCTTTTATTTCAGGATTTAACATACTCTTTAACTTTTTTGCCTGCTTTCGACTAACGTTTCTTTTGCTTTTCTCACAAAAAACAAATCCAACATACTCAGGCTTAAGCTCATTTGCCTTTATGATATCTTCTTCTCTTGTAAGACCACATAGTTTAATTGTTGTCATCTTTATCACCTCTTAATTCTTTAAGCTTTCCCTTCTTGTCAGTTGCTTTCATAAGTGTTTCACCAATTAAAACTGCATCAACACCTGCTTCTTTCAGCTGAGATATATCCTCTGCTGTTTTAATTCCACTCTCAGATACAAAAATCACCTTGTCATCTACAAGTGCTTTTAATCTCCTGCTATTTCCCGTATCTACTGAAAAATCCTTTAGGTTTCTATTATTTACACCTATTATTCTAGCCCCCGCCTTTGCTGCCATCTTTACTTCCGCATCATCATGGGCCTCCACCAAAGCACTGATTCCAAGACTATCGCATATACGAATGTATTCTCTAATTTGCTCTTCTGTCAGGATGCTACAGATTAGAAGTACAGCGCTAGCACCTAATACCTTTGCCTCGTATATCATGTACTCATCTACAGTGAAATCTTTTCTTATAATCGGAATTGAAACCGCATTTGCAATATCCTCTAGATACTTGTCACTTCCCAAAAACCACTTTGGTTCAGTCAAAACAGATATGCAATCAGCTCCCGCCTCTTCATATGCCTTTGCTATTTCCAAATAGTCAAATTCTTCTGCTATGATTCCCTTTGAAGGAGAAGCTTTTTTACATTCACAGATAAAGCTTATCCCTGGTTTTGAAAGTGCTTTTTCAAATTCAAAAGCTCCCTTTGGAAGACTCAAAGCTTCTGCTTTTATTATTTCAAGTGACTTATATTTCTTGTTTTCTTCTACACGAAATCTAGCATGCTCCGCTAACTGCTCCAGTATGTTCATCTTTTTTGTCCTCTGAAATCTTGTTGCTTAAAAGTATGAATTTTTCCAATGTTTCAAGAGCTTTTCCAGAATCTATTATTTCTCCAGCAAGCTCTACTCCGTCCTTAAAGCTTTCAGCTTTCCCTCCGATGTAAAGAGCTGCTCCTGCATTAAGAAGAACTGCATTTCTTTTATGTCCCTTTACTCCATTTAGAATGTCCCTTGTAATCTTTGCATTTTCTTCTGGAGTACCACCCTTTAAATCTTCTTTAGTACACTTTTCAAAGCCGAAATCCTCTGGTTCAATGACATAGGTTTTATACCATCCATCTCTAATCTCACAAACTTTTGTTGAGCTACTCAATGAGATTTCATCTAGCTTATCCTGACCATAAACTACCATGCCACGCTTAACCCCTAAGTTGATAAGTACCTGTGCAAGTGGCTCAACTAAATATTCGTCGTAAACCCCAAGCAACTGCATTGATGGAACAGCTGGATTTGTAAGTGGTCCCAGGATATTAAATACTGTTCTAAATCCAAGCTCTTTTCTTATTGCACCTACGTACTTCATTGATGTGTGATACTTCTGAGCAAAGAAGAAACACATGCCTACTTCCTTGAGAAGCTCTACGCATTTTTCTGGATCCTGGCTGATGTTTACTCCAAGTGCTTCCAAGCAATCAGCTGTACCACAAAGTGAAGAGGCCGCTCTGTTTCCATGCTTTGCTACCTTCATTCCACCGGCCGCTGCCACTAGTGCTGATGTTGTTGAAATGTTGAAGCTATGGGCGTTATCTCCACCTGTTCCAACGATTTCAAATACTTCCATTCCTGTTTCAACCTTTGTAGCATGCTCTCTCATAGCAGCTGCACAACCAGCAATTTCATCTGTTGTCTCCGCTCTTGCACTCTTTGTAGAAAGGGCAGCCAAAAATGCTGCGTTCTGTGTTGGTGAGCTTTCACCATTCATAATCTCATTCATTACAGTGTAGGCTTCCTCGTAGGTTAAATCCCCTTTGTTTACAATTTTTTCGATTGCTTCCTTAATCATCTTTTCTCCTCCTTTTTTTATTTCAGTTACGTTGACAAGCCTTGGTATTACTCCGTCACGAGATTGGTTCCTTGAGTAACACCAAGAGCTATTCAACTACTGAAATAAAAAAAGCCCTTGATAGAAACCAACTCGTAGTTTCCATCAAGGACGAAATTATTCTTCCGCGGTGCCACCTTGAATTCATAGGATAATCCTATGCTCTTATCAGGATACCATCATATCCCTGGCAACTAACGTATGCCTTACGTCGTGCAATACTCTGACCTCAGTCATTTCCTCACGCCCTCAGGAGTCCATTCCCAAATTGCTATCATACCGCATCCCACCATCGCGGCTCTCTCCTATGAATCACAAAGAGGTACTCCTCTCCCTCATCGGTTTATTACTTTATTGTGTTGAAGTAATACTACCATTCCGCAATTCTGTTGTCAACAATTAATTTTTCCATTTTGATCCATTTACTTTGATACTGCCAAGCTCACAATCTAAATCAAAATCTACTTTATTTGCATCAGGAACCGTAATATCAATGTCTCCCATCTCGCAGCTAGCTGTAATCTTTTCAAAGTCTCCATTAATATCAATGCTTCCCATATCGGCATCAAAAGTACCACTTGTTGCAGTAACAGCTTCCATTTCAACAGCCCCTGCGTCTGTGCTTACCTTTACTGTTTCAAAAACAGATTTACTAACATCTATGTCGCCTGCATCTGCCTCTATAACAAAGTCATTTGCAGTAACCTCATTGATATCGATATCCCCAGCATCAGCATCAATCTTCAATGTATCAAAGTTAACTCCTTCAATATCAATATCTCCTGCGCTAGCAGTAATATCAGCTGTGTCAATCACTGTACCCTTAGGTAAAGTAATTTTGATGTAGCAATCTTTCAGATTTCTTACGTTAACAGTATATTTCTGCTCGATTGTTAAACATTCGTCTTCCAATGTAACCTTTGGTTCAACATTCTTTTGATAGTTTGTATTTACCTTAAATTCATCACCATATTCAATATATAAATCTGCGGCATCTGCATCCACTTTTACGGTTTCTACACTGTATTTAGAAAAATCATATTCTGACTCTTCACTACGACCACTTGAAAAAGGAGCAAATCGAATAATGCAAGAGCCAACAACAATAATCAGAGTAACAATCCATATTATTAACTGAAATTTCTTTGTAGTCATTTCTTAATCCTCCTTTACAAGCGCTATGTTAAATACTTTATGAGCAATTGCTGCTATAACCCAAATTATCCATGTAGAACCCCAATTAAAAGTTGTAAAACTGATAATAAGATATAAGCATGTAACTATTGACCAATATGATTCCATAAGAATCTTTGCACCTTTGCTTACATATTCCACATCTTCCTCATTTCCATTTGACTTTCTGTCTTTGCGAACAACATTGCCTGCATCCAACAAAGTATCAAAGCTACCATTAATAATTCCAGAATATACAAACAACCATACGCCTATACCAACCATGATAAATAAGAAGGATGCGAATATATCGAAATCAAAAATAATAACCGGCACAACAGCGCATATGCACAAAGCACATCCAAGTGTTATTGCAGCTGCTGTAATAGGCTTAAACTCAGATTTCTTTTCCTTAATCAAATCTGTTGTGGCCATATCCATCTGGCATGGCTCTTTTCTAAGAAATGCGAAATCAGAACTAACAAAACTACTATAAATGAACAATCCCACGCCAACTGCAATCCAAACAAACATCATTGCCACACCATATGTGTCTATATTCATAAATCCCCAAACTGAATCAGTAACTATAGGCCAGCAGACACATGTAATACAAAGCAACACTCCTGTTGCTACAAGTAGAGCTCTCTTTTTCTCAGCTTTAATAAACTCAAGTGCCTCATCCATCGAAACGAATCTCTTAGGCTGCTGCTCTCTCTCGTGAACCTCTTCAACCTCTTTGGTAAGCCCCAAATCCTCTGCTAGCTCATCAAGATTGCCAAATTCTGAAATAACAGTACCCACAGCAGTATTTTCACTAACACCCTCTGCAATAAGCTCGTTATACTTATCCTCCATCATTGATAAAAGCTCAGCCTTTGCTTTTTTAACCTCTGGAGTGTTTGGCATACTACTAAACATTGCATCTAAATAGCTCTTAATTGTTTCCATATCTTTTCTCCTATTTTGAAATAAACTTTTCAACTACTTCTTTGGTTAGCTCCCATTCATCACATTTATCAAGGTAATACTGCTTCCCCGTATCTGTGATTCTGTAATAGGTCCTTTTCTTTCCATTCCCTTCAGGATCTGGATCAGCCACAAATGATTCGATAAAACCATTCTTTTCCATTCTGGTGAAGGCCGAATAAAGAGTCGTTTCTTTAATAACGTATTTCTCCTCCGAAATACTCTTTATCTGCTTAGAAATCTCGTATCCATACGAAGGCTCCTTCATAAGAATAGAAAGTATCATGGTGTCATTGTAGCCTCTAATAACATCACTACTTATTTCACCCATATAGTACCTCCTACGTCTATCGTACTATGTCTGCCGTACTACGTCTGTCGTAGTACGTTTGATGAAGTAAATGTACTACGACTGTCGAAGTATGTCAACCCCTTTCACAAAAAATTTCCATCCCTCCATAGCAAATTGTTAGCAAAGCCTCCTGCGCTGTGTGGCCGGGCCCTCTTGCTTATTTACTTGCATCGTCTGCGGATTATGTTTTTCTAAGCATCACGTGTCGCATTTTTTATAGTGCGTGTTCTTTAAATTCTTTGCACTTCTAACGCCGCTGTTGGTAGAGTAGGCAGACACACACTATTTATAAGTATTAATCTCCAAAACAAGCTTAGGAATAATTGCCGCGACATTTGAAGTGAGCCTAGAAAATTAGAAAGGGGTATTTTGCGATGAATAGGCGTGAGGCGCCACGGACGGCGCCGAGAGCCCGACAACGAAACGGACTGAGTTAAAGGGCGGCGCCTAAGCATCCAAAATCCCCTTTCTTAATTTTCTTGGCAAACGGAGTATGAGCGCAATTATCCTAAGCCTTGTGTGGAGACTAATACGTAGACTTCAAGTGTCTGCCCTCTACCTACAGTGGCTTCGAAGTGCAAAACCAATTAAAGGACACGCACTTTATGCTCCCTTGTGATGCTAAGAAAAACTATAATCCTTGCGCTGTCGTCGTAAATAAGCAAGAGGGCCCGGCCGCACAACACAGGAGGCTTGGCTACTTACCAGATCATTGAGGGATGGAATGTAGCCCCTGGCTGGGGTTGACATTGGTGCGTACGGCATTAAAAAAGGCACTGCGTAATGCAGTGCCTGTAAGGTTTGATTATTATTTTTTGATTGAGTTCATGAAGTCTGGCATTTTAATGTTTAATTCAGGTACAGTGCTCTCTGTAGGTACAGTTGGAGCTGTTGGACGCTGAATTGGAGATGTAGCAACAGGTGTAGGTGTAACAGGTCTGTTAACTACAGGAGGTGTATTTGTAACACCTGACTGACTAGCTGGAGCAGCTGCTCCTCTCATGCCTGCAAGTAAGTCAGCGCTTGACTGTCTAGGCTGTGTACCATAAACCATGCCTGTTGAGCTGCGGAATGCACCTGTTGTAGCTGTGTTAGGCTCGCCAAGTCCAGTAGCGATAACTGTAACTGTAACTTCATCATCCATTGTTTCATCTTCTGTAACACCGAGGATGATGTTAGCATCAGCACCAGTCATATCCTGAACATAAGATGTAGCCTCTGATGTGTCGTTAAGTCCAACATCACCACAGATGTTGACGATGACATCAGTAGCACCCTGAATGCTTGTCTCAAGAAGAGGTGAAGCAACAGCCTGCTTAACAGCCTCAAGAGCTTTTTCGTCACCCTTAGCTGTACCGATACCAATATGTGCAAGACCCTTGTCCTTCATAACTGTCTGAACATCAGCGAAGTCAAGGTTAATAAGCGAATTCTTTGTGATAAGGTCTGTGATACCCTGTACAGACTGGTGAAGCACCTGATCTGCAATACGGAAGCTTTCGCCGATTCCCATACTCTTGTTTGTAATTTCAACAAGCTTCTGGTTAGGAATTACGATAAGTGTATCAACATTTTCCTTTAATCTTTCAATACCATTTAAGGCATTGTTCATACGTGGCTTTCCTTCAAACTGGAAAGGCTTTGTAACGATACCTACAGTAAGGATACCCTGCTCCTTTGCAATCTTTGCAACAACTGGAGCTGCACCTGTACCAGTGCCGCCACCCATACCACAAGTAACGAATACCATATCTGCGCCCTTGATAGCTGCAGAAATATCTTCTGCACTCTCCTCTGCAGAACGCATGCCAACCTCAGGGTTAGCACCAGCACCCTTTCCACCTGTAGTCTTCTCACCTATAGCTAAAAGAGTAGGCGCTTTGCATAAATCAAGTGCCTGCTTATCAGTGTTGATTCCAATGAACTCAACTCCCCCAATACCCTCTTCAACCATACGCTTTACTGCATTGTTGCCAGCTCCGCCGACACCAACAACAATGATTCTGACAGGAGCCCCTGTCTCGTCAGTCGTAATGTTAATCAAAACCATATCCTCCTTTTATTAAACCTCGAAGGGAGGTCGAAAATCTCTAATACCAAAAAAGCATACTATACTTGTACACTAATAACATATTATAGTTTTTCACCTTATTTCGCAACTGTTTTTTACCAAAAATTGCATTTTATTCGACCACCTCAGTATCTTTTTCAAATACAATATCTGTGTTTTGGGTTGAGTAATTCTCAAGATGTAGTGTACCCTGCAATCCTTCGATTTGTGGAAGAATCTTTAATGCGCGGTCTATCTTCTCTTCCAAGTAAACGCTACTTCCCAGTGAAATATTGTATGTGTCATATTTAAGCGTAATGTGGCTATTTTCATCATATGAAACCACATTAGGCATAATATCATTTTTTTGAAGAATCTTTATCAGCGATGTAAGATACCCTATTTGATCATCACCGATAGGGAGAGTCATTCCTACTTCTGGTTCCTCGCAGGTAACACCTTCGACCTGCATATATCCTCGGTCAATATAGCTCTCGCTGATTTCAGTAATGGAACCATCATAATTGAAATATATGTATTTGCCATCTTCTTCACTAATGTAACCTAAGATTGGCTTTTCATTACAAACAATTGTAATGCTATGCATTCCTGTTATCTTAACATCGAATGACTCAATAAACTCAGCATCTCCCTTTGGAAACAGCTTGTTTTTCAAAAATGCATATATCGTATTAGTCGAATACTTGTCATCTAAAATATATTCTGAAACCTGATCAGAAGTATATAAATCAGTGCCCTCTACTGATACATCCGTTAAAGGACATAAGAAATAGGCCAAAACACCAAGTATCACTAATAGTAATATCAGAGAAAATAAAATTTCTATTATAGCCAATACATGGCTTTTTCTTTTTTTACGGCGTCTAGACATCTTCATCACCTTCGAATTCCATATTCTTTGATACGCTAAGCGCCAATCCCAGTTCCGTTAAAAGTATGGCTACAGATGTACCACCATAACTAATAAGCGGCAAAATAACACCTGTGTTAGGTATTGAATTTGTAACAACGGCAAGGTTTAAAATAACCTGAAGAGCAATATGACTCATAATACCAATGCAGATATAGGAACCAAACATGTCCTTTGAATGATTGGCAATATATAAAAGCCTGTAAAGGAGCAAAATATAAAGAAGAATAATACAAACTGCTCCGAATACACCTAGCTCTTCGCAAATGATAGAAAAAATCATATCGTTTTGGGCCTCTGGAACGATATACTTTTGCATACTCTCTCCTAAGCCTTTTCCAAAAAGACCGCCACTACCAATAGCATAGAGTCCCTGAAGAGTCTGGAAGCCAGATCCTGTAACGAAGTCTTCTGGATGAAGCCATGTAGCAACACGGTCAGAACGATAACTTGCTAACGAAATATATAAAATAATAAGTAAAACTCCTCCTGCAGCTGCCCCTACAAAATACCAAAACTTTGGAGATGCAATAAATACCATTATGAATGAAATACCCATAATGATAATAGCTGTAGAAAGGTTGTTATATGCAACTACTGCAAAAATCGGAAGCACAAGACACATAGTTTTAATGGACCCCTCAAAGGTCCTCTGTGCCTTAGGTGCTCTATCAATTATATTTGCTAAAAGCAAAATAACTGCAACCTTTGCAATCTCTGAAGGCTGAATTGTAATTCCACCAATACTAAGCCAACGAGCCTGACCGTTAATGGTTGTACCTACAAAAATAACCATAATACAAAGAACCATTGAGCCAATATAAAATGGCCATACTAAATGAGACCATCTTCTATAATCAATCTTGGTAGAAAAAAACATTCCTACAAATCCAAGGCCAGACGCAAACATCTGACGCTTAAGATAATATGCTGAATCACCCTTTTTCAAAGATGCAGCATAAGCTGAAGTGCTGTAAAGCATAACAAGTCCAAGTGCAAGGATGAATATTATGATTAATAAAAGCGTATAGTCAAAGTTTAATAGCTTTTTTATTTTCTTACGCCTTTTTGCTTCTTTTCTAGAAGCAACCAGCTCTTGATCTCTTACCATAAACTCTTCCCCATCCCTTTAGACCATGTAGTATGCAAGTACGCATAAGAAAATAGTAACTGTAGTAAATACTGCAACTACCTTTACCTCTGACCAGCCACCTAATTCATAGTGATGATGAATTGGCGCCATTCTGAAGATTCGTTTACCATGGGTAAGTTTGAAATAACCTACCTGTAAAATTACTGATAGAACTTCTACTAAGTAGATAATAGCAACAATAATAATAAATATAGGCATCTGAAGCATATATGCGCAACTAACAACAAAAGCACCAAGTGCTAAAGAGCCTGTGTCGCCCATAAAAATTTTCGCTGGATGAACATTAAACATTAAAAATCCAAACAAAGCACCAATCATAGCCGCAATTGCTGGAGTAATATCTGAATAAAGCTGAACAGATGCAACACCAAAAAATGCTGCAATTGCAAGAGTTACTGAAGTAGCAAGGCCGTCCATACCATCAGTGAAATTAGCACCATTCACTGTACCAAGAACTGCAAGGAACAGAAGTGCTACTGCAAGCCAACTAATATCAACGAATGCTCCTGTAACAGGAATTCTAAGTTCAAGCGATACATCTGAAAACTTAACCATATATACAGCAAAGCCAATTGTAAGACCAATCTGACCAAGCATTTTCTGCCAAGCCTTTAAGCCGTCTGAGCTTTTCTTGAGAGCCTTTAACAAATCATCAACAAAACCTAAAATACCAAAGCCTAATGTCAACAATACAATTGGATAAATATGAGGTGCCTTTGGTGCATAGTAAAGTCCTACAATCGCAAAAGCAATAAGAATCATTATTCCACCCATAGAAGGTGTTCCATTTTTTACCTTGTGCTCTTTGATATACTCTCTCTCAGTATTTCCCATCTTAAGACGTCTTAAAACAGGTATGCAAATTGGTCCTAAAATAAGCACAATAATAAAAGATACCAACATTGGTAAAAAAACTTCTAACATAATAAAACTCCAATTCTCTAACTTATAATTCTCTAATAAATCTCTATTCTTCCTCTTCCACTTCAGGAGTCTCTGAAGGATCTGCTGTGGATTCTGAGCCTTCTGGTGTATCCTCTGTTCCACCTTCGTCTTCTGTTGCCTGAGCAGCTTCAGTAAGACTAGCCGCAGCTGCAGCCTCCTCTTCCTCTGTCAAAGAAGATTCGATTCCCATGTATGGGAGAATCTGTTCAAATATATTATGACAAATCTGCTGAGCGAAACTACTGTGAGCCTGATTATCACCAACAGCACCTACACCAGGTTCATCAACAATTACATATACTACAACCTGTGGATTATCAACAGGAGCAAAACCAATAAATGAAACCAAGTATTTGTGGTTACCACGAGGAAGTTTCTCTGCCGTACCTGTCTTACCACCAATGCGATAACCATCAACACCTGCAGTCTTTCCTGTACCATCAGAAACAACGTACTCAAGGTAGCTTTTAAGAAGATCACCAGTCTCATCTGAAATAGTTCTCTTTAAAATAGTAGGTTCAACCTCTTCTACTGTATTACCGTTTGGGTCGGTAATCTTTGTAACAAGGTGAGGCTCATAGAGATATCCACCATTGATAAGCGAACTAAAGCCACTTGCCAACTGAACCATTGTAGTATTAAAGTTCTGACCGAACGAATTTGTAGCAAGGTTGATAGCTGAATTCAAATCCTCTTCGCTATAGATAAGACCTGCTGTACTAGCTTCTCCTGTAAGGTCAATACCAGTCTTTTGACCAAAGCCAAAAATTGACTGATAATCAGCAAATGTTTCCGGTCCAATAACTCTAACCATCTGCATCAATGCATCGTTGCAAGAATTTGAAAGTGCTTCTGCAATAGTCTGTGTTCCATGGCCACCTTTTCTATAGGCAACACACTTAACCAGATTTGGATAACCTGTAATCATCTCTCCACCATCACAGTAGTATGTCTCATCGCCTGTAAGGACTCCTGTCTCAAGTCCCATTGCAACAGTGAAAGGCTTGAAAGTAGAACCTGGCTCGTATGTATATGTAATGCAGAAATTCTGCCAGATTTGGTTCAATGCATCCATCTTTTCATCGGTAGTCATCACTTCCAAATCCTCTTCTGAATAATACCCTGTTAAATCTCTAGGATTATTTAAATCGAATGTAGGATACTGAGCCATGGCAAGAATCTCGCCATTGTTTGGATTCATAACAAGCACTGCCGTGTGTTTAGAACCGAAAGATTCTGGCTCATCAGGGTGCTCTGCATTATATGCAGTCATTGTCTCATTGTTCCAATCCTCAACAGCCTTCTCAACTATTGTCTGGATATTTACATCCAAGGAAAGAACAATGTTATTACCATTTGTCGCATCGATTGTGGTCTGTTCAAGGTTGCTGTCGGAATTTAGATAGCCATAAGTACGACCGTTTACTCCATTAAGCACACTGGAATATTTATTTTCCAGACCGATAACACCTACATTACCGCTGCTGGCATATCCTATTGTAGCAGCAGCCAAGCTGCCATATGGATACTGTCTAACATATTCCTTTTCAAACCAAATTCCAAAAACCTTGCCTTTGTATGATTCTGTTGTTTTAAGTTCTTCGAAAGCTGCCATCTCTTCATATGAAACTTTCTTGGCAAGGATATAATATTGAGATGTTGGATTGTCTGAAAGCTGTGTTTTGATTGTGTCAGCATCTATCTCATCAAAACATTCTGTGATTGCACTGATTGTAGTGCTGATAGCATCTTCATTTGCATTAAGCACCTTACAATCCAAAATTACATTGTAAACATCTACGCTTGTAGCAAGAACTGTTCCTCTAGCATCAATGATATTGCCTCTCTGAAAAGGAATGGTTGTACTATCGTAATCCTGTTGAGCAAGTACAATCTTTTCGTATTTATCACCACTGGTGTGCTGAATGTACATTATTCTGCCTATCAGAACGACAAAAAGAATACAAACAATTCCAAATACTACCCAGAGCTTGCGTTGCATTCTTTTTAAAATTTTATTATTCGGTTTTATTCTTCGTCTTTTATTCTCAGCCATTTTGTATCTCTATTCTTATGGAATATCCTGGTACTGACTCATGTAGTCCGAACCATCTACACTATAATACACTATTTGGCCGCTAGTTGCATACACCATACCAAGGTCATTTATGGCTTTATCCTTAATATCTGTAAGGTTGGTAGTAGTTGCAATTCTGCTTTCTGCTGCGCTGTTATCAGCATTTAAAGTAGAAAGCTCATTTTCCAAATCTGCAATTCTGCTCATTCTAGTAGTAACGTTTGTCTGTAATGTTACATAACCAACAAGCATAACGCATGTCAACATAACTGCTACAATCATATAACCAGTTAATAATCTGTTCTTTCTAAGTGCGGCTGCGCGCTTTCTGTCTGTGATTTTCTGACGACGAATAGCATCTTCGCGCTTCTCACGCTCGCGCTGTTCTCTTGTAGGTAAAACACGAACTGGACGATATGGCTGTGCGTAAGGATTAGCTTCCTTGCGTACTGCATTTCCCTGGTTGTAATAATATGTCTGTAACTGTTGCATTCTCTAACTCCTCATTCTCGCAATTAAAACTAGCATTATTCCCCATTACTATTGTCTTATCCGATTAGCTATCTTTTCTCTCAAAAACCCTAAGCTTTGCGCTCTTCGATCTGGAATTTTCTTCCAGCTCCTTCTCACTAGGCAGGATTGGCTTTCTCGTAACCACCTTACCTTTTGATTTCTTACCACATACACAAACAGGAAAATCCTTTGGACATGTGCATGGGTCTTCATTTCTTTTAAATGCCACTTTCGTGATTCTATCTTCCAATGAATGG
This sequence comes from Pseudobutyrivibrio ruminis, assembly GCF_015057245.1. Taxonomy (GTDB): domain Bacteria; phylum Bacillota; class Clostridia; order Lachnospirales; family Lachnospiraceae; genus Pseudobutyrivibrio; species Pseudobutyrivibrio ruminis_E. The sequence continues at coordinate 118,567 of NZ_SVET01000007.1, read as the reverse complement.
AAAGTAATGATACATAACCTTCCACCTGGATTAAGCAAATCGACCATGTCATCGATGTGGTCTTCCAAAACTGTCAGCTCTCTGTTGAGCTCAATTCGAAGCGCCTGGTAGGTTCTTTTAGAAGGATGCCCCTGACCTACCTGTGCTTTCTTCGGAATACTTTCAGCTATTATTTTATTTAACTGTCCGGCTGTAAGTATTGGTGCGATTTCTCGCTGTTTAATAATGTTTTTAACAATTTGCTTGGAAAATTTTTCCTCGCCGTATGTAAACAGGACTCTGGTCAAATCCTCAGCTGAATAAGTATTTACTATATCAGCTGCCGTCATAGGATTATCTTTGTCCATCCTCATATCAAGTGGTGCATCCTCAACTCTATATGTGAAGCCTCTATCTGCTTCATCTAGCTGGAAGCTTGATACTCCAAGATCAAGCATGATTCCATCTACTTTAGTGACGCCCTGCTCCAGTAGCTTTTCTTTCATGAATTCATAGTTGCTGTGAATTCTTGTAACTTTATCGCCAAACTCTTTAAGTCTTTCACCAGCAGCTGCTAAAGCATCTGTATCCTGATCGAATCCATAAAGATGCCCTGTAGTAAGACGCTTTGCTATTTCATAAGAATGACCACCGCCTCCAAGTGTTCCGTCAACGTAGATTCCGTCAGGCTTAATATTCAAATTATCAATTGTCTCATTTAAGAGAACTGAATAATGATTAAATTCCATTTGACTCCTAAATTCCAAGGCCAAGCTCAGCCATGTGTTCTGCTATCTCATCCATATCATCGTAGGTGCCTTCATCTGTCCATCTCTCCTTAGACCAGATTTCAATTCTGTTCAAGACACCAACAGAAACAACTTCCTTATCAATTCCTGCGTATTCCTTAAGGTTACCAGGAATAAGAACTCTTCCCTGTTTGTCGATATCGCATTCTGCCGCTCCTGCGAAGAAGAAACGAGAGAACTTTCTAGCATCTTTGGTGGTAAGTGGAATCTCTCTAAATTTTTCTTCGATGGTTTTCCATTCGCTCATAGGATAAACGAATAAACATCCATCGAGTCCTTTGGTGGCTACGAAGTGCTCTCCTAACTGTTCACGAAACTTTGCAGGCATAATAAGACGATTCTTGGCGTCTATATTGTGACTGTATTCACCCATGAACATGAAAGCCGTTCCTCCTTTCCACCACTTTGTGACACTTTTCTTCCACTTTCCTCCACTTTTAAATACATTTTATACTATTTTCCTCCATTGCGCAACCCAAAAACCGTGAAAAATCAATGTTTTTCGGCATTTTCTATATGTGGTATGAAGTGGAGGGTCAGACCACAAAAAGTGCATTTTTTTATAAAAAATGGCACAAAAAAAGACATTGGAAACTCCAATGTCTTAAAAAAAATACAATTTATTATGAATTTAACTCCTGTGGGGTGGAAAGTGGATGATTCTTTTTATAGTAAATAAATAATCCACTGCCAAGAACAATACATGCACCAGCTATCAACTGAGATACCGCAAGATTTGTCCCCCAAAGCTTCAGCTGATCTGTTCTGACCCCTTCTATCCAGAAGCGACCAGCGCCATACACGATCAAATAGGTAAAGAAAACATATCCATTAAATGTCTTCTTTTTTCTGGTAAGAAGCAAGAATATCAAAAGTCCAAGATTCCATAGTGACTCATACAAGAATGTAGGATGAACACTAATATAAGTAACTCCATCAATCTGCACAAGATTTGCAAGCATTTCAGCTGTAACATCACTCTGAGAACGAATAGCATCAATAGGAAGCAACATTGCAAACAAGCCGTCTGTATATTGTCCAAATACTTCTCTGTTAAAGAAATTGCCCCATCTACCAAAGATTTGGCCAATGATTACACCAAATATAGCAACATCCATCACCTTAAGAAAATCAAACTTTTTTCTTTTGGAAAGTATGTACACACATGCTATACCAGCAAGCACACCGCCATAAATAGCAAGACCACCCTGCCTGATGTTAAGAGCACTAATAGGATTGTCTTTGTAGTAATCCCATGCAAATATAACGTAGTACAGGCGAGCACCAATAACGCCAACAATGATAGTGATTATGCAAATATCTAAGAATGAATCCTCATCAAATCCAACTCTCTTTGCTTCTTTTAAAATAAAACCTACCCCAACCAGCATACCAATTGCGATAATAACTCCGTAAAAAGCAATGAAAAAGGATCCAATATAGAATCCTTTTCCAACATTATCCAATGTAATATGCAAATTAGGGAAAATAATACTTGTATTCACAGCAATTCTCCCTGTTTATAATTACTCTGCATTGTTAAATAGCTGATAGATTTCAATCTTGAGCGCATCAGTATCTGTCATTCCAACAAAAATACATCCATACTCATACATACCGTCTTCAAGCTTGTTTACACGAACAACCTTGAACACTGTATCGATTGTCTCTTTTGTCCAAATTTGAATTCTGGCGTCAAAACATGCTCCTTCTTCAAATTCAACATCCTTTACTCTGAAAGCTAAACCAGTTTTTGAGATATTGGTAACTTCTACCTCCATATATTTAACGGTGGTAATGTTAGCCTCATCGATACGCTCGATTTCAACTTTTACATCAATATCCAAACGTTTATTTTTTCTCTTCTCTTCCATGCTCCTGACCTCCCAACCTTATTTGTAGATTACATCTTAAGATTTATACCTTTATTCTTAAGCTTTTCAATTATATCGTCAACTACCTTCTGAACTTCATCATGTGTAAGAGTTCTCTCATCATCGCCAAAGAGAAGTCTAACTGTAATTGACTTTCCAGTGCTATCAGAATATACATCGACAACTCCGACCTTTTTCAATATACTCTGTGCGCTCTCTTTTATTGTATCATTTATCTCAGAAAATTTCTCTGCTACAAATGATAAATCTACTTCAATTGAAGGGTATTTTGAAGGCTCAACATATGAAATATTCTCCTGCTTAATAGCAGCAAGTGCTTCAATGTCGATTTCCGCAAATACGATAGCTGCCTTCTTATCAATTTTCTTTGAAACAAGTGGATGTGCAACGCCCATCTCACCAATAACCGCATCGTCAAGAACTAAGCTATAGAGGTTCTTTGGATGCTCGTATGAGTGAGTAGCCTCAAGTTTCTTGTATGTAAGAGCCTTGTGTCTTACATCCTCGATTGTTTCAGCAATCATATCGCGAAGTTCAAAGTAAAGAGTCTCAAGCGACTTTGTCTTTGAGAACAATGTGATACAAAGCTTTTTGTGCTCATCGCAAAGTCCATCTTCCTTTAATCCTTCAACTACACGACCAACTTCGAAAATACCAAAGTCAGTAGTATAACCAGTGTTGTAATTTACCTGGCAAAGCTGAGTAGGAATGATTGAACGACGAAGTGTTTCGATATTAGGGTTTGTAGAGTTAGCAAGCTTAATGTTCTCCTCTACTTCCATACCAAGCTTCTTGTATTCATCAGCATACTGCCATACATAAGAATGTACTTCGTGAAGCTGGAATCTCTTAACAAGAATATCCTTAATTCTATCTTCTACATTTTTGTCCTCCGCCATACGAACTGGGTAAAGAGGTGCATTTGTTGTAGAAAGCTCGAAGTTATCATAGCCGTAGATACGTGTAATTTCTTCGATAATATCTGCCTTAAGGCTAATGTCCTTTGTAGCACGATATGAAGGAACATCAACATGGAAGTTTGCTCCATCCTGAGTTACACCAAATCCAAGTGATGTAAGTGTATCCACAATATGCTCATCACTGATTTCAATTCCAGTGTACTTATCCACAAAATCCTTATCAAAATCAAGAGCTACATGTGGATAATGGAATGCATATTCATCTGTAAGTGCAGATACAACCTTTACACCGTCATCAATATCAGAAAGAAGCTTCATGAAACGTGCAATTGCAACTGTAGTCATCTCTGGGTCAAGGCTCTTTTCATAACGAGCTGAAGCATCTGTTCTGTGAGAAAGACGAACTGCACTCTTTCTGATAGACGCAGCATTGAATGTAGCTGATTCAAGAGTAAGTGTAGTTGTATCTTCAACAATTTCTGAATCAAGACCACCCATGATACCAGCAATAGCAACAGGTGTGTTGTCGTTGCAAATCATAAGAGTATTCTCATCGATATTTCTTTCAACACCATCAAGAGTTGTAAAAGTGAAAGGCTTGTCGAATCTCTTGATACGAATCTTTTCAACCTTACGAGAATCAAATGCATGCATAGGCTGTCCCATTTCAAGCATGATATAGTTTGTAAGGTCTGCAAGAAGATTGATTGCTCTCATACCACAGTAGAAAAGTCTGATACGCATGTTTACAGGAGAAACGTTTGTATTGATGTTCTCTACCTTTAATGATGAATATCTCTGGCAAAGCTCATCTTCAATTTTTAAATCAATCTTTTCGAGATTGTCATATTTGCTAAGATCAATTGTTGGAAGCTCCTTAAGAGGACGCTTTGCAATTGTAGCAAACTCTCTAGCGATTCCATAGTGACCCCAAAGGTCAGGACGGTTTGTAAGTGACTTATTATCAACCTCAAAGATAATATCATCAATTTCATATAAATCCTTGATATCTGTTCCGTTTGGAGCATCGTCAAGAATGTCCATGATGCCGTCATTATTATCAGAAATGCCGATTTCCTTTTCAGAACAGCACATTCCGAATGAGTCATAACCTGCAAGTGGTCTTGGAGCAATTGTGATGTCACCAATCTGTGCTCCTACCTTAGCGAATGCTGTCTTCATGCCAACGCGTACATTAGGTGCTCCGCAGACAACATCTGTAAGCTTTCCATCACCAGCATCAACCTTAAGAAGATGAAGCTTCTTTGATTCTGGATGCTCTTCTACTGACTTGATTTCAGCAACTACAACTCCAGATAAATCCTCACCTTTATGGAAAATATCATTTTCAACCTCTGCTGTTGCAAGAGAGAACTTTGAAATAAGCTCCATCTTGTCGAGACCTTCAAGGTCAACGAAATCAGAGATCCAATTCATTGAAATAAACATGGTTATAGTCCTCCCTTACTGCTCATCATCAGTGAACTGAGCTAAGCTTGAAAGATTACCGCTGTTCAGATCACGAATGTCTTTAATTCCGTATTTCATCATTGCAAGTCTTGTAAGACCAAGTCCAAAGGCAAAGCCTGTGTACTTGTCAGGATCGATGCCGCCCTCTTCAAGAACCTTTGGATGAACCATACCACATGGGCAAAGCTCAAGCCATCCAGAATGCTTGCATGATGGGCATCCCTTACCGCCACAGTTAAGGCAGTTAATGTCAAGCTCGAAACCAGGCTCCACAAATGGGAAGAATCCCGGGCGAAGGCGAACTTTTATATCACGTCTAAATACTTCTGAAAGCATAGTCTTCATGAAGTAGATAAGGTTAGAAATAGAAATATCCTTTCCAACCATAACACCTTCCATCTGGAAGAATGTGTTTTCATGGCAAGCATCAGTAGCTTCGTTTCTGAAACAACGTCCTGGGAAGATAGCCTTGATAGGTGTGCCATCCTCGATAAGCTGCTTGCGATATTTTTTATAGATAGCGTTCTGTGCAGCTGTTGTCTGAGACTTAAGAAGCTGTCCATTCTCAAGATAATATGTATCCTGCATATCACGAGCTGGGTGATACTTTGGAATATTTACAGATTCAAAACACTCATAATCAGTAACTACTTCGCTATAATCTTCAACAGTGAAGCCCATAGACTTAAAGATATTTTCACACTGACGCTGTACAAGTGTGATTGGATGATAACTTCCCTGCTCAAAGTGCTCTGGAAGTGAAATATCAAACTCAGGAACCTTGTCAATTTCTCTTTGAAGCTCAAGTGCTGCGATTTCTTCCTTCTTCTCAGCAATCTTGTCAGCAACAGTATTCTTTAATACGTTAATTTTCTGGCCAAATTCTTTCTTTTCCTCAGCAGAAAGCTTGCCCATTTCCTTCATTGCAGCTGTAACACTACCTTTTTTACCTAAGTATGAAACACGTATATTTTCAAGCTCTTCAGAGTTTTTGATGTTCTGAAGCTCTTCTTCAAACTTTGTGCTCAATTCAGATATGATATCTATCATGGCTTCCTCCGTAAACTAAATTTTGGCCCGCGGCCAATACTACTAAATCAAAATTTTAGCTTTTATTCCTCTTGAATTCAAGGAAAATGCGCGTAATTATTTAGATAAATCTGTAATTAACATTGCATCTCCAAATGAGAAAAATCTATATCTTTCCTGCACTGCTTCTTCGTATGCTTTAAGCACATGCTCTCTGCCGGCCAAAGCCGAAACAAGCATAATAAGTGTAGACTGTGGTAAATGGAAATTAGTGATAAGTCCATCTATTACCTTAAACTCATATCCAGGATAAATAAAAATCTGAGTCCATCCACTCTTTGGTGTAAGAGGCTTTCCAGCCTCAGCTGCAGACTCAAGAGTACGTGTACTTGTTGTTCCAACAGAAATAATTCTGCCACCATTAGCCTTTGTTTCATTAATAATATCGCAGGCTTCTTGGTTGAGCTCATAGTACTCAGAATGCATATGATGCTCAAGCACTTCCTCTTCCTTTACAGGACGAAATGTACCAAGACCTACATGTAGAGTAACCTCTGCAATTTTTACACCCATAGCCTTTACTTCCTCAAGAAGCTCTGGTGTGAAATGAAGGCCTGCTGTAGGTGCAGCTGCTGAACCATCATATTTTGCATAAACAGTCTGATATCTGTCTCTATCCTTAAGCTTGTGAGTGATGTATGGTGGAAGTGGCATCTCTCCTAACTTATCAAGAATCTCCTCAAAAATTCCATCATAAGAAAACTCAATAATACGATTGCCCTCATCAACAATATCGATAATCTTTCCAACTAAAAGGCCATCACCAAATGAAATTTCCATTCCTGGGCGAGCTTTTTTACCTGGTTTTACAAGACACTCCCACTGATTGTCGCTAATACGCTTTAAAAGGAGAATCTCGACTTTTCCGCCAGAACCAACTCTAGCTCCATATAATCTTGCTGGGATAACTCTTGTGTTATTGATAACCAGACAATCACCTGGCTTTAAATAGTCTTTGATGTCATAGAAATGACGATGAAATGTTTCTCCAGTATTTTTATCCAAGACCATAAGCCTTGAATTACTTCTTTTTTCAAGTGGATCCTGAGCGATAAGCTCCTCAGGAAGATCATAATCAAAATCCTTAACTTTCATGATAAATCCTTAATACTAAATCTTATTTTTCCAATAGATAATAGCATAAAAGCACCTTATAAGCAAAAATCTATTATAAAAAATTCTATTACAAAAATCGTTATATTATGCACAATATAATTTATTTCTATTTTATTTTGTGCTATAATTCCGAATTGTTTACTGTTTTTAGGAGGAATGTAAAATGAAAAAGTCAAGAAAAAGGGTTTCCTTTGTTCATTCAATGGTTTTTAAAATGGTTCTAACTATTATCACTGCTCTTACGGTTATTTTGAGCGTGATTGGAATCCTTACCCTTAACAACTCAAGGTCTACTCTAACAAATACCTACGATAACTACACACAAAACCTTGCAGAGGTGGCAGCCATTGCAATTAACACTACAATGGAAACTACAGCTCACAACACTACTATTGAAGGTTATAGCGATTTAAATGGTATCGTAGTTGAAAAATATCTTATTTCTCAGCTAAAATCCTACCCTACTGAAAAGAAGCAGTCTATGTTCGATACTCTTGATGTGGCATTAGGTACAGTCAACATCACCGGCGTAGATGGTTCCTATGCTTACTATGTATCCAATGAAGGCTTAATGCTATACCACCCAACCTTAGATAAGATTGGTAATCCAGTAGATAACACAGCAATCGATGATTTAGTAGCGCGAATTCAGGCTGGTGAAACACCAGAAGAAATTGGAAGTGGTTCTCTTAAATATAATTATGAAGGAACTAAGCATTATGCAGGCTACGCTTTTACTGCCGCAGGAAATATTGTTGTTGTAACTGGTGACTATGATTTAATTATGGCTCCAGTTAACAAGCTTATTTCTGCTATGTCATTACTACTTATTATTGTAATTATCGCGTCTGCAGTATTGTTCTTTATCCTTATCAGAACAATGCTTAGCCCACTTGCTACTATTACTGACATTATCGACCATACAGCCCATCTTGATTTCAGAAAGACAGGTAATGCCGATGCGCTTATGAAACGAAAGGACGAAATAGGTGAAATCACTCGTTCAGTTAGCCTTATGCGCAATTCCCTTAGAGATATGGTTGTAAACATCACTGATACAGAAAGTCGTATCAACGATAATGTAGACGGACTCACATCAACAGCCAATAATGTTAACACAATGTGCTCCGACAACTCTGCTACTACGCAGGAAATCGCAGCATCTATGGAAGAAACTTCTGCTGCTACAGATGAAATTAATCAGAATGTAATTACTATTAAAGATGAAGCTGCAAACATTGATTCTATGGCTCAGTACGGCGCTAACCTTTCTCAGGATATTATGTCTAGAGCCCAGCAGTTACAAGCTTCCACAATTCAAGCTTCAAACAAGACAAAAGAAACTTACAACAATGTTAGACAGCAAACTAACACAGCTATGGAAAATGCAAAGGCTGTAGAAAAGATAAACGAGCTTACAAGCACAATCATGCAGATTTCGTCTCAGACTTCTCTTCTAGCACTTAACGCTTCCATCGAAGCTGCCCGTGCCGGTGATGCAGGACGCGGTTTCTCTGTTGTAGCTACAGAAATTGGAAATCTTGCAAATCAAACTAGCGATGCCGTGTCAAACATCGATAACATTGTATCTGCTGTAAATAATGCTGTAGCAGACATGTCAAACTGCCTCGAAGAAACCACCACTTTCCTTGAGGAAAACGTATTGGTTGATTACGAAGGATTCAGTAAGGTATCCGAACAGTACTACGCTGATGCAGAAGTATTCCACTCTAGCATGAGCTCAATCAGTGAGGGTGTTGAACAGCTTACAGGCTCTATTGCTCACATATCAGAAACAATCGAACACATCAATGCTACTGTAAACGAATCTGCAAACGGTGTATACGACATTGCAGAGAAAACAACTAATATTGTAAATGGTACAGTGGATGTAAACGACAAGGTCGGTGACACAAAGCAGGCTATCGACGCTTTAACAAACATTGTAAATCAATTCCAAATGGACGAATAAAAAGAAAGGGACAGTGATTAATCACTGTCCTTCTTTTATAAAGATCCTTCTTTAATTTTTCTTTTAAAATTATTCCATGCCAATCCAAATGCTTCCTTGAAAAAAACATTTGCCTCAGCAGCCATCAACATAAAATACATACAAAAATACAGCCAGAACATAAACATCATCATAGTTGCAAATGCGCCGTACATAGAAAAGTTATTGAATATCTTAACCCATATAGCAAGCAACATACTGAATACATACCAGCTAGCGGCACAAATAATACCTCCTGGCAGCTGACTAAAGAATGATAGGTTTTTATTCGGCAACACTGTAAATAAAAACGTAAATACGATAACCAAAAAGATAAATACAAATATCCCTCTAAATAATGGTCGAATGCCCACAACATATGCTAGGAAGCCATAATAATTTTTAGCATAATACTGAAGCTTCTGTGTAAATACAAGCATAAGCATGATTACAACAATAACAAACAACAAAACAAGAGTATAAAAAATAGCTCTTAATCTTCTTCCGAACCAATTTCTAGTCTCTTCTATTTTGTTCACCTGATTAAGCCCAACCATAAGATTCTGAAAGGCTTTTCCTGATGACCAGATTGCCATCACCGCAGAAATAGAAATAGCACCAACTGACGCCTGTGTAACAAGCCTGATAACTCTTTCCATATATGGCAGAAATGTTTCTGGAAGCACATCAAAAATAAGCTCATTCATGTACTCATTTATCGAAGGCACATAACCTGCAATCCATACTAAAAGCATCATAAAAGGAATAGCCGACATAATCATAAAATACGCCGTCTGGGCCGCATACGCCCCAATATTATCCCTTCCGCATTTATCTAAATATGTCTTTCCATAACCTAAAAATGTCCACATAATAATCTCCTCTAATCACAGATTCTATCAAAACCGTGCGGCATTTTAAAGAGGTTAGATTTTTTATTGCAAATTACTAAATATAAAAACACCTTGTAGCTATCAAGCTCTGTACTTACTCAAGCGAAACATGTGTTGAGCGGAGTAAATACATGCTTGTAAGCGTAACAAGGTGTACATAGTCTTTATATAAAATTTGCAAAAAAAATCTAACCCAAAATGCCGGGCCTATCAATTGACTCCTAGCTCTAGCTAGGTGGATCGCCGCAACTAATTTTTTGTCTTCCTCTGCGCAATGAAGGCCTGACAGCCAATTAGAAATATAGGCATTCCGTTTAAAGTAAATGTAGGTTCAAAAAGGATAAGTTAAATCGTACATCCCAGGTTAGAAATAAAGTCGGTATATTTACTACCTGCAATTATATTACAACAGATTTGTGATAAAATAAAGAACTGATTTTTCACAAAACAGGTCCAGAGTGTTTTTTAACTCTGGACCTTTGTTTATTAAATATAGATTATATTCTATAACTGTGGACCTGCAGAAACAAGTGCCTTACCAGCTTCGTTTGTCTCATACTTCTTGAAGTTCTTCTGGAAACGAGCAGCTAAGTCCTTAGCCTTCTCTTCCCACTCAGAAGCATTTGCATATGTATCTCTTGGATCAAGGATTGCTGGATCAACTCCTGGAAGCTCTGTTGGTACCTCGAAATCGAAGAATGGAATCTTCTTTGTAGGTGCCTTAAGAACATCACCAGAAAGGATTGCATCAATGATACCTCTTGTATCTTTGATAGAGATTCTCTTGCCTGTTCCGTTCCAACCTGTGTTAACAAGGTAAGCCTTTGCACCAGACTTCTCCATCTTCTTAACAAGCTCCTCAGCGTACTTTGTAGGATGTAACTCAAGGAATGCCTGTCCGAAGCAAGCTGAGAATGTAGGTGTTGGCTCTGTGATACCACGCTCTGTACCAGCAAGCTTAGCTGTAAATCCTGAAAGGAAGTAATACTTTGTCTGCTCTGGTGTAAGAATAGATACTGGAGGAAGTACTCCGAATGCATCTGCTGAAAGGAAGATAACATTGTCTGCATCTGGACCAGAAGAAACCTTGTTTACCTTCTGTGCAATCTTGTCGATGAACTCGATTGGGTAAGATACACGAGTGTTCTCTGTAACGCTCTTGTCATCAAAATCAATCTTGCCATCATCAGCAACTGTAACGTTCTCAAGAAGAGCATTTCTCTTGATTGCGTTGTAGATATCTGGCTCAGACTCTTTGTCAAGTCCGATAACCTTTGCATAGCATCCACCCTCAAGGTTGAATACACCGTTGTCATCCCAACCGTGCTCATCATCACCAATAAGGAGACGCTTTGGATCTGTAGAAAGTGTAGTCTTACCTGTACCAGAAAGACCGAAGAAAATAGCTGTGTGCTTTCCATCCATGTCTGTGTTAGCTGAGCAGTGCATTGAAGCCATGCCCTTAAGTGGAAGGAAGTAGTTCTGCATAGAGAAGAGACCCTTCTTCATCTCTCCACCATACCATGTATTAAGAATAACCTGCTCTTTGCTTGTTACATTGAAAAGAACTGCTGTCTCAGAGTTAAGTCCAAGCTCCTTGAAGTTCTCAACCTTAGCCTTTGATGCATTGTAAACGATGAAATCTGGCTCAAAGTTTGCAAGCTCTTCCTCTGTAGGACGGATGAACATGTTCTTTACAAAGTGTGCCTGCCAAGCAACTTCCATAATAAATCTAACTGCAAGACGTGTGTCCTTGTTAGCTCCGCAGAAACCATCTACAACGTAGAGTTTCTTATTAGAAAGTTCCTTAACTGCAAGTTCCTTACATGCCTTCCATGCTTCCTCTGAAGCTGGGTGGTTGTCGTTAGGATATTCTGGAGTTGTCCACCATACTGTATCCTTTGATGTCTCATCCATTACGATAAATTTGTCTTTAGGTGAACGACCTGTATAAATACCTGTCATAACGTTTACAGCGCCAAGCTCTGTAACCTTACCTACTTCATAGCCTGTAAGATCTGATTTTGTCTCGTCTTCAAACAACTGCTCGTATGAAGGGTTATAAACAACATCTGTTGCCCCTGTGATACCATACTTTGTCAAATCAACATTAGCCATCTGTCTTACCTCACTTTTCTAATTTATTTAATTAGCCTCCCTTTATTGGGATAAAAACTAATTTTCGCTGATTATCATTTTAAATTTTCGTTAAAATAAAGTCAATCTTTTTGAGCAAAAATTGTTTTTAAATCTATACAATTTTCTGAGATATTTTTTAGCAGATTGCCATGTATTAATTTTTTCTTAAATATGCCCATATTTTCTTGAAATCTTGTTGAAAAAAATGTCACAATAAACCTTGTGTTATAAATGACAGTTTAGTAAACTAAAGTGTGAAACTGAACCCAAGATATATAAGGAGGAAAATGTTTATGGCAATTGATAATTTCAGCGAGATAACTCCAGAGCTTGAAAAGCTAGCGGAGCTTTCTAAAAAATCCTCATATATAGATCCTGAATTATATACAACCTATGATGTCAAAAGAGGTCTTCGAGATCTTAATGGTAAGGGTGTACTTGTTGGTATCACCGAAATATCTGAGGTTAACTCAAAGAAATTTGTAGACGGAAAAGAAGTTCCTTGTGATGGTCAGCTTTTTTATAGAGGCTACAATGTTCAAGATTTAGTTAAAAATCTTCCATTAGAGCAGCACTTCGGATTCGAAGAGTGCACATACTTATTATTGTTTGGCACTCTCCCAACCAAAGAACAATTAGAAGAATTCAAAGCTCTTCTTGCAAGCTATCGCTCTCTTCCACCAAACTTCGTTAGAGATATGATTATGAAGAGCCCATCTAAAGATATGATGAACTCACTTGCAAGATCAGTACTTGCTTTATATTCAAATGATGAGAAGGCAGACGATACATCTGAACCAAACGTTCTTAGACAATGTTTGCAGTTAATTGCCAGCTTCCCATTGTTATCAGTATACAGCTATGCTGCCTACGACTATTACTACAACGACGCATCATTAATAATTCATCAGCCAAAGCCAGAATACTCTACTGCAGAGAATATTCTTCATTGTCTGAGACCTGATAGCAAGTTCACTCCACTTGAGGCAAAGCTTCTTGATGTTGCTCTTATTCTTCATATGGAGCACGGTGGTGGTAACAACTCTACATTCACCACTCACTTGGTATCATCATCTGGTACAGATACATACGCTGCTATTGCAGCTGCATTAGGTTCTCTTAAGGGACCAAAGCACGGTGGTGCCAACATCAAAGTTGTCCGCATGTTTGAAGATATGAAAGCACATCTTAATAATTGGGAAGACGAAGAAGAAGTTAGCACATACTTGCGTGCCTTACTTCACGGTGAAGCATTTGATAACGCAGGTCTTATCTATGGTATGGGTCATGCTATTTACTCAGTATCTGATCCTCGTGCCATCACCTTCCACTCTTTCGTAGAAAAGCTTGCCGTTGAAAAAGGCATGGAAAAGGAATACAACCTCTACGAAACAGTCGCTCGTCTTGCTCCAAAGATAATCGCCGAGGAGCGCAAGATTTACAAAGGTGTTTCACCAAACGTGGATTTCTACTCAGGCTTCGTTTATCAGATGCTTGGCATTCCAGGAGAGCTCTTCACTCCTATTTTCGCCATTGCTCGTATCGCTGGTTGGAGTGCTCACCGCATGGAAGAAGTTTGCCACAAGGGCAAAATCATGCGTCCTGCATACATGACAGTATGCCCACACAAAAAATACATTCCAATCGAAGATCGTAAAGTAGATTAAAAATGTAATCCCAGCAATTTAATTTGCTGGGATTATTTATTAGAACTTTATTATTTTCAATTCCGCCTCTGCATCCGCATATGTAAAAGGATTATTCTTGGTTTCAAAAGTATAAATCACATTGTGTCCTGGTATCAGACCATAATCATAAAATACTTTCATTTTGTTAAATGCATTTCTGGCATAATCAGCATCATCCATTCTTCCAAAATGTTCCCAATATATTATCTTTCCAGTATCTGGAATCCTCAAAGTAAAATCTGGATAATAAGCCTGGCCTCCCAACACCAACTCGCATTCGTACCTAAAAGGAATCCCATGCTGAACTAAAGCCATATCTATAAAAGCTTCAGATTTAGAACGTACCATATGTCCTGACAAACACGAAACATTGCACTGTTCTGGATAATATGGATTAGTTTTATATTTCTGATTTTCCCAATCTCCCTCCCTATTAAAACACAACTCTCCTAGTAAATCACAATAGTTCTTGTTCCTTAGAAAATCTTCAAATTCCTTCTGTGCATTACATGGAAATGCACTTTGGCTTTCTATTTTATATTTCTTTTCTAATAATAATTGTTTTTTTAATAAATAATACTTTTTCATAGCAAGCTTCTTTGCTATATCTTTATTGGACCTAGATAAATAAACTCTCTTATCGCCATTAATATAAAACCACCTGCTTGAACCATTATTATTATATGCCTTAAGTTCTCCTTCTGGCATTTGCTTTAAATATTTATCAATTTCTCTTAGTTCTTTATCAATTGAATTTAATTGTACTTTGTAAAATGTTTCTATAACTATTCCTCCATAAAACTTATTTTTTAGGAAACAAATAATACTTCATCCAATATCTATTTTTGTTACTCATAGGAAAAATAAAATCGATTGAAAAATAAGAAAAAGACATATACATACGATTAGATGTATAGAAAATAATAGCTGTACAAAAACAAAAAGATTTTATATTGTTGTAAGTTCGATATCAATGGTTAAACAATTTATTCTGTCCATTATCTGATACTTCATACTTCAAGCACACTACTATTATTATGTTTGATAGATGATTTATCACAAGCCAACGCAAATACAAGCTTTGTGATACTACCTGTGATAATATTCTTCAGATTATCTCTATTATTTATCACAAGTCAACGTATTTATAGGCTTTACAAGACTTCCTGTGATAAATTTCCCCAGATTTTCTCTATTATTTATCACAAGCCAACGTAGTTATAGGCTTTACAAGCCTTCTTGTGATAAATGTGTCCTGATTTTCTCTATTTTTTATCACAAGTCAACGTAGTTATAAGCTATATTAACCTTCTTGTGATAAACCACCACTCCCCAATGCCAATCAATAAGATGTATTATCTCAAAAAACAAAAACCTCAAGTAGATATCAAATAAGATATCTACTTGAGGTTATATAAGAACAAGGACAGTCGCAGCTATTGATAATTTGCCTTCGGCAAAAGCTGCTCCAGTATAACTTAAATCAAGTTTTGATTTAAGTTATAGTTTAGTAAGCAATACCCTGTGCCATCATAGCGTCAGCTACTTTTTCGAAGCCTGCGATGTTTGCGCCTGCAACGAAGTTGCCTTCCATGCCGTACTTCTTAGAAGCATCATCACATGCGTGGAAGATTCCTTCCATGATTCCCTTAAGCTTAGAATCAACTTCTTCGAAGGTCCAGTGAAGTCTCTCAGAGTTCTGTGACATCTCAAGAGCTGATGTAGCAACACCACCTGCGTTTGCAGCCTTAGCTGGTCCAAAGAGAACACCAGCTGCCTGGAATGCTGCAACAGCTTCTGGAGTAGAAGGCATGTTAGCACCCTCTGCTACTGCTGTAACGCCGTTAGCGATAAGCATCTTTGCATCTTCTTCGTTAAGCTCGTTCTGTGTAGCGCATGGAAGAGCGATGTCTACCTTGTACTGCCATACGCCGTGCTCGCCGTTCTTCTTCTCGTGGTACTCAGCTGATGGTCTAGCTGCAGCGTACTCAGAAAGACGTGCTCTCTTAACTTCCTTTACTTCCTTAAGAAGGTCAAGGTCGATTCCCTCTGGATCATAAATCCAACCTGTAGAATCAGAACATGTAACTGGCTTAGCGCCAAGCTGATATGCCTTTTCGATAGCGTAGATAGCAACGTTACCAGCACCTGAAACTGCTACTGTCTTGCCCTCGAATGACTCGCCCTTTGTAGACTTAAGCATTTCCTGTGTGAAGTAGCATACGCCGTAACCTGTTGCCTGTGTACGAGCAAGTGATCCGCCGTAAGAAAGTCCCTTACCTGTAAGAACACCTGTGAACTCGTTGCGAAGTCTCTTGTACTGACCGTACATATAACCGATTTCACGAGCACCAACACCGATATCACCAGCTGGAACGTCAGTGTCAGCACCGATGTGCTTTGCGAGCTCTGTCATAAATGACTGACAGAATCTCATGATTTCCATATCTGACTTACCCTTAGGATCGAAGTCAGAACCACCTTTACCACCACCGATTGGAAGTGTTGTAAGTGAGTTCTTGAAAATCTGCTCGAAGCCTAAGAACTTGATAACTGATAAGTTTACTGAAGGGTGAAGTCTAAGACCTCCCTTGTATGGTCCGATGGCTGAATTAAACTGAACTCTGTATCCACGGTTTACCTGAACCTTGCCCTGATCATCAACCCAAGATACTCTGAACTGGATAATACGCTCTGGCTCAACGATACGCTCAATAACGCCAAGCTCCTCAAGCTTTGGATTTGCAGCTACAACTGGCTCTAAAGACTCTAAAACCTCGCTAACTGCCTGAAGGAATTCCTTCTGCTCTGCGTTTCTAGACTCAAGTCCGTCATAGACACGCTGTAAATAACTACTCTTAAAATTCATTACAAAATCTCCTTTCAGAATATGTCGTTCAGAAAATGCCGACTCTTGCCACCCGACACAATCTAGAAAAGATTTTACTGCATTCAGCACTTTAATGCAATAAAGTTTTATATATTTTTCTACTTAAAGTGAGTCTTTTTCCTTATCCATTAAAAAGCGGTCAAATTCTAGTTTTATAAGAGCTGCAACAGGAACAGCAACTAGCATTCCAACAAATCCTCCCAAAGCACTTCCACCTATTAATGCGGCAACCACAAGCAGAGGATGGATTTTAATATTTGAGCTAAGAAGACGTGGATTAATTACATTTCCATCAATAATCATGATTACAACAAGTGCTATTATCCCAGAAATCAGCTCTGTAAATGCCTGCTGCGGCACGCATATCAATAAAAGAGATGCATATCCTACAATTGGTCCTACATAAGGAATGAGATTGCCTATTCCTACAAGCAATGCAATTAATAATGCATCAGGAATACCAAGGATTAAAAATACAACTCCAGTGATTACTGAAACCAACAATGCATCAATAAACTGGCCTCTAAGATATCCTGAAAAGATTCTATCTGCATCACTCCAAAATCTTTCGAAGCGCTCTTCTTCTTTTTTGCTTGTGATAATTCTAAATGCTCTCTTCCAGTATCTATTGATTCTCGCCCCGTCTATCATAAAGTAAACCGAGAATATGCATCCAAAGAACAAGGTTGTAATTACATTTTTCACGCCACTTAAAAAGCCTGTCACATATCCACCAAGCTGATTCATAGAAATGCCTATATTTTTAAGCTGCTCCTCTATGGTTGATATCAAGCTTTGCACATCACTCTGAACTAAATCTGCTATTGATAAAAGAGATTCAAAGTTAATAGCTGAAATATTCTTGTAAATGGTAAGAATAAGTATGACTAAAATAAACGCAATAACAGCAAGCACAATGATAAAGCTTAGTAAAATAGCCAGCGGTCTATCCCACTTGTGGCTTTTTCTTTTGCTAAATAATCCTTCGATTCTATCCACAATTGGTGAAAGCAGAAAGCTTATTATTCCACCCACAACCAACGGTTTTAATACTGCAGTAAATATAGTCCATAGTCTTGACCAAAAACCTGTGGTCCAGTACAAAAGACATACCACTATCAGCGTTACTATTACAGTTACACTTGCATATAAACATATCTTTGCATACTTCTTATCCAGTGATGACCAGAACCTCTTCAGCATATACTTCCTCCTTATGTATACTATACTTTTAAAATCAGTATACAAAAAATGGTTTCCAGAATCATCTGAAAACCATTTTCTTTACATAATTTTAATAATTATAATCTGTTGTTAATTCATCATCTGTTGTAGAATCCTCTTCTGTCTCTTCCACTTCCTTGCCCTTATTTAAAATAGAGCTTGTGATTTCCTCACGAAGTGAAGACATTGATGTCCTGCTGCAAAGACCAACAGTCTTGCCATCCACAGCAACCACACATGAATCACCATCATACTGATAAAGAACTACATTGACCACAGTAGCATCCTCATCGTTAAGAGTGATAGCAAATGCCAGCTCTTCTGTTCCCTTGCTGTAATCATCTCCAACTTCTGTCAAAGATAAACTGTCGATAAGTGATGTTGCGGTAACAAAATCTACTGTCTCATCATCAACTGTATATGTGTTTCCGTCGTCCTCATCATACTCAACATTTACAATATAAGTTTCGTCATCAATATCTACTGAGAGCTGTGCTACATTTGTCCAATCGATAGAAACAACTTCTGATGGACGAAGTGTTGAATAGCTAACATCTGCTATATCATCATAATCGTCAGCTGTTATGGCATATACGATAGTTGAACCATCAAAGTAAAGATATGCTGTATCAGCATCATCTGCCTTTGCAAAATAAATTGTCTGAGTCTGTGACTCTACTGCTGCATCATCAGAATCTTCCTCAGAATCATCTGCAGGAATCTCACCAGTAATTGTTGCTGTAAGTGTTGGATTATCAAGTCCATATTCTGCCAAGTCATCCTCAGTTGCCTTGTAAGTCTCATACTCTGTTAAATCCATAGATGAAAGCTTCTCTACAAATGATGTCACCTTTGACTCTGATACAGGGCTATAGTCATCTCCATCAACATAATAGAAATCATAATCATCTGTATATGTGTATTCACCGTCAGGGTCATATACAACATTTGCTTCACCATCACCTGATACAACAACTGATGTAATCTGTGAGTAGTCATAGACTTCATCTCTATCAAGGAAATCGTCCTGACTAGCAGATACATATTGAAGGATATCATCATCTATCAGATATACGCTCTTTTTATCTACGCAGATATATCGCTTTTCATCGATTGTAGAGAAATCACCGAATGTGATAACGCTATCTCCATCTGCTGTAGTAAATGTGATAGTAGCCTCAGGACTATCAAGTCCATACTGAGCGTAATTCTCTACGTCATCGATAATAAAGCTTGCGTGTACCGATTCAAAATAAGAAAGCATATCAGCTACGTAATCCTGATCTACAGGAAAATCGGTATCATCCGAAATCTGCCACTGAGAATCATTTTGAATAAGTGTCACACTGTCATCGTTATACTCTATCGCTACCTGTGTCAGGTCATCCTCATCAATTGTAAATACTTCTTCGTCTATAGTATTTACCGTATCTATATGCTGCTTTACTGCCTTTTCCACTACAATGGCCACAATTGCAATAACAAGAATGGCGCATAGAATCAGCAGTGTTTTTCCTCTTTTCATTTGATAATCCTCCCTATTCCAGGCTAACCTTTCTTCGTCTTACCACTTCATCGATTCCATATAGTAAGTATCCTACTGGAAGAACACCAATCATAATTACCTTAAGAAGTGTAGCTGCTGAAGCACTGATTGTCAGATAGTTGTAATCAAGTGACTTTGATCTGATAGAAAGTGATTCTGTATCAGTCATCTTCCATGACATTGCATTCATGAAGAAGTCCTCATTTGCACCTGATGAATAAGAGTTATACTGGTCCTCTAACAAGTAATCAGAAGCAATCCATACAAGTGAACCATCATTGCTGTTTTCTGCTGCAATTGCAAGTGAGAATGGTCCATCAACATCTCCGTCTTCCTTCTCATATGTGCTGATGTCGTAGCCTGCAGCCTTTGAGTATGCTGAAGAGGATGTATCAAGAAGTGATGTTACTGTATATGAGCCTGCTGCATTATCGATAGTTAAACCTGCTGCAATTGGCATAATAACTTTGCTGTTCTCATCAATAAGAGCATCTGTAATATCAGAAGACTCAATTGTTGGAAGAAGGAAATATGGATAATCAAATGCATAGTTGTCTCTATTAGTATCTATAACAATACCGTCAGTCATAGATACACCTACATAAGCTAACAAAGCTTCAAAGTTTGTAAGCTCACCCTCCTGCTGTGTACCAGAAAGCACTACAATATGACCACCATTATCGATGTATTCCTCAAGGATTGTTACCTCTTCTTCAGATAAATCGCTTGAAGGGGAATTTATTAGGATTACATCAGCATCCTCTGGTATTTCATCCTCATTAAGTAATGAGAACTCTGTTGTCTCCATATTGCCGCTTTCAAGAGCAGATTCCATAGTTGTAGACATATCGGCCTCGCCGTGTCCTGTCAGGACGTAAACCTGTGGAAGCTCATCAGATACAACATAATCAATTGCTGTTGTAATCAAGCTTTCACCATCAAATGACTGTGAAACAGAACCTGTTGTGTAGTAAGAGCTACTGTCTACCTCATACATTGATTCATAGCTTATATATCTACTCTTATCTCCTGACACTACAATCAAAGAGTTATTTGTAACAGTTTCTGATGTATAGTTAGACGCAAATGTTGGATAAGTATCTGGGTCTTTCTTTTCTACTGTCAGTTTATCTGAAAGTGAATCGTAAACGTCCAAAAGCTTTTCTATTACAGTAGACTCCTGGCCCGACTGACATATCCAGTAGATAGTAACGTCGTCCTCCAAGTTACCAACTACCGCCTTACTTGAAGATGTAAGGGAATATAGCTGTGCAGCTGATATATCGAACTGAGTAACTGTGGCTGGTAGTAATGACATAAACACATTTATAGCAATTACAATAGCAAGAACTATAACGGAAATAACAAAACTGTAACCACCGATTTTGGCAGACTTAGTATTTAATTGCTGTTTATTTTTATCTATAAACTTTTTAAAATCAGGTTTCTTAATCTTCATTATCCGTTATACCTCCTCTTCTCTAATGATTGCACACATAAGAACAAGAAGAAGGCTATGATACTTATGTAATAAACTATTGCAGTCAAATCGAACACGCCATTGTAAAACATAGTAAATCTTTCAAATAATGAAATCTGATTCATTACCTTTGGAAGCAGGTCCTCAAGTAACTCTGGCTTTGCAAAGAAAAGGATGATTGCAACTAAGCATGTAATAAATGAAAAGCCATATCCCATCACATCAGACTTTGTCATGTATCTAATTATTAGACCAAGGATTATCATAATAGCTACTATCGTAAATACGGAACCAACAGCAGATGATGATACCGCATCAGCAAGTGTTGTGCAGTAATAATTAAATAACATTACAACAACACAAATACCTGCAGCCATTCCCTGGGATTCTGTTAAGGATGATATAAACATTCCTATGCTGATAAGGGCAAGTCCTAAAAATATAAAAGCAAATAAAGTACCATAGCTTGTTGGCAAATATACCTCTCCATACATAGAAAAGATTAATGGATAGGCACAGATAAAAATCATAGGCACTACGAAAACTACAAGAAGTGCCATGAACTTACCTACCACAATTTCTGTTGTGCTAATAGGCAATGAATATAGAAGCTGATCTGTTTTCTGCTTCTTCTCATCTGCTATTATCCTCATAGTAAGTATTGGAACAATGATGATAAATACAATTTGGATAAAGCTTAATACATACTCAAAATTCGCCACCGATGCATTGATGTTATATATAAGTGCTCCTATTCCTGTAAAGGCAAGTAGGAAGGCGCCAAAAACATACCCTGTAAGGCTGTGATAATACAATGACAACTCGTGCTTTAATACTGCCACCATCTTACTCTTCCTCCTCTTCTTCATATTCTTCGTAGTCTGAATCCATCTCTTCTAACTCACTATCCTGTTCAGAAGAAGTCAGTTCGATAAAGATATCTTCAAGTGATGTCTGAACTGGATTGAGCTTTACAAGTGGAATTGAATTGGCAACAAAAGCTCTAAATACAAGCTCACATACCTCGTATGGATTCTCCATTGCTGTAGAAAGTTTGTAACAATGATACTTTTCAAAATTCTCTGTCTGCTGAAAGCTAGAGATAGCATCAATGTGATTAATCACTTCTGACACTTTTTCTTCTGTAGCTTCTGTCATAATCTCTATCTCATTTTCTGATGACAAAGATTTACCCAGATTTGTTATGTCATCGTATACCACAAGCTTTCCCTTGTAGATAATAAGTACCTTTTCACAAATCGCTTGTATCTCAGAAAGAATATGAGAACTAAGAATTACTGTATGTTTCTTTCCTAGCTCAGATATAAGATCTCTAATCTCAATAATCTGCATTGGATCCAAGCCAACTGTAGGCTCATCTAGAATGATTACAGAAGGATTTCCAAGGAGTGCCTGAGCTATACCGACTCTTTGTCTATATCCTTTAGAAAGATGCTTTATAAGTCTGTTTTGCATCTCTTCGATATGGGTTTCTTGTATTACTCTGTCTATTTCTGACTCCAGCTCTGCTTTTGCTATCCCCTTTGCCTCTGCAACAAATTTAAGATATTCTCTTGGAGTCTGTTCTACATAAAGAGGTGGAATTTCAGGAAGGTAGCCAATAAGCTTTTTTGCCTCCTTCTCCTCCTCATAAATATCATGTCCGTCAATTTTTATATCACCACTGGTTGCAGCGAGACAGCCAGTTATAATATTTAGTGTAGTAGATTTACCTGCACCGTTTGGTCCAAGGAAGCCATAAATATGACCATCTTCGATGGTAAATGACAAATCATCTACGGCAAGTACATCACCATAGCGTTTCGATAGATGTTCTACAGTTATCATTTCGCATATTCTCCTTTATTTTTAGTCTATAGTACTGTAGAACATGAATATTACGTCTATCTGACATCTATGTGAAATGTAAGTGAAAAAAAGAGCCCACATTTCTGTGAGCTCTAATAATTATATCGTTTATACGTTAATCTCAGCTTTTACACCAAGTACTTCTTTGTTTGCCTCAAGGATAGGATTAATAACATCACGAAGGTAAACCTCAACCTGACGTGGGCTACGTCCTACGTATCTTGCAGGCTCCATAGTAGCCTCAAGTTCCTCAAGTCCCATTGGGAATTCATCGTCAGCAGCAATAAGTTCAAGAAGGTTATTGTCCTTACCCTCTACCTTAACGTTCTTGCCTGCCTCCATAGAAAGTGTACGAATCTTCTCGTGAAGCTCCTGTCTATTTCCACCAAGCTTAACAGCATCCATCATAATGTTTTCTGTAGCCATGAATGGAAGCTCAGACATAAGGCGCTTTGTAATAACCTTATCATATACAACAAGACCATCTACAACATTTAAGCAAAGATCAAGAACACCATCTGTTGCAAGGAAGCCCTCAGCAATTGAAAGACGCTTGTTTGCTGAATCATCAAGTGTACGCTCAAACCACTGAGTTGCTGATGTGATTGCAGGGTTAAGTGCATCGATCATTACATAACGAGAAAGTGATGCAATACGCTCTGAACGCATTGGGTTACGCTTGTAAGCCATAGCTGATGAACCAATCTGGCTCTTCTCAAATGGCTCCTCTACTTCCTTAAGATGCTGAAGTAAACGAATATCGTTTGACATCTTGTGAGCAGAAGCAGCAATACCTGCAAGGATATTGCAAACTCTAGTATCTACCTTTCTAGAATATGTCTGGCCTGATACTGGGTAGCATGCCTTAAATCCCATCTTCTCAGCTATCATTGGATCAATCTTGTCGATTGTTTCATTGTCGCCGTTGAAGAGCTCAAGGAAACTAGCCTGTGTACCAGTTGTACCCTTTGAGCCAAGAAGCTTAAGAGTAGAAAGTACATAATCAAGATCCTCAAGATCCATTACAAACTCATTAAGCCAAAGTGTTGCACGCTTACCAACTGTTGTTGGCTGTGCAGGCTGAAAATGTGTAAATGCAAGTGTAGGCTGTGCCTTGTATTTGTCAGCGAACGCTGCAAGCTCCGCAATAACATTCACAAGCTTTGTACGAATAAGCTGTAAAGCATCTCTCATAATAATGATATCAGTGTTGTCACCAACATAGCAGCTTGTAGCGCCAAGATGAATAATACCTGCTGCCTTTGGACACTGCTGTCCGTATGCATATACATGACTCATTACATCATGTCTAACTTCTTTCTCACGAGCCTTTGCAACATCATAATTGATATCCTCAATGTGCTGCTTCATCTCATCAATCATATCCTGAGTGATAACTGGCTTTCCATCCTGTGAAAGACCTAACTCCATCTCAGTTTCTGCAAGGGCAATCCAAAGTCTTCTCCAGGTTGAAAACTTCTTATCCTGGCTAAAAATATATTGCATCTCCTTGCTTGCATATCTCTCAGAAAGTGGGCTTGTATATCTATCTGTACTCATATTCTCTCCTTATATCGTGTAATCTATCCGAATATCAATCGGGAAGTTACTTTTCGTATTCACCACGGATATCCTCAGTTGGTGGCTCCATAGGATAGTTACCATCAAAGCAGCCGTGGCAGATTTCGAGGCCGTCTACCATTTGAGGGAGGCGCTTAAAATCCAAGTATGCCAACGAATCGGCTCCGATGATATCCTTTATTTCATCTACTGAATGATTGTAGGCAATAAGCTGCTCGCGACATGGCACATCAGTACCAAAGTAGCAAGGCCACAAAAATGGTGGTGATGAAATACGAACATGTACTTCTGTAGCCCCAGCATCACGAAGCATCTTTACAATACGATCTGATGTAGTACCTCGTACAATTGAATCATCAATCATGATAATTCGTTTACCCTTAACTACTTCTTTAAGTGCATTTAGTTTTACCTGTACTGAGGACTGTCTGCTTGCCTGCTTAGGCTTGATGAAAGTACGTCCTACATAGCTGTTCTTGATAAATGCTGTTCCGTATGGAATACCTGATTCTAATGAATATCCCTGTGCAGCTGCATTTCCAGATTCTGGAACACCAACTACAAGGTCAGCTTCAACTGGTGAATCCTGTGCCAAGAATCGACCAGCTCTGATACGAGCATCATATACAGACTGCCCATCAATAATACTGTCTGGTCTGGCAAAATAGATATATTCGAATATGCATCTACCATGCTTGCTCTTGTCGATACATCTGCTCTTATCAGATTTGATACCAAACTCAGGTGAAATAGTTACGATTTCTCCTGGCTCTACATCTCTGATGTATTCGGCACCGATTGTATCAAGAGCACATGTCTCTGATGCAATTACATATGCATTATCACGTTTTCCAATGCAAAGTGGTCTGAATCCCTGAGGATCACGGGCAGCAATAAGCTTTCTAGGGGACATAACAACAAGTGAATATGCTCCTTTGATTTTGTCACAAGCTCTTGCAACTGCTTCCTCAACTGTTGCACTTTTTAAACGCTCTCTTGCAATAAGATATGCGATTGTTTCTGAATCGATTGTTGTTTGGAAAATGGCACCTGTCATAGAAAGCTCATCTCTAAGTTCCTCTGCATTGATTAGGTTACCATTGTGGGCCATTCCAAGAATACCCTTTATATAAGATAAAACAAGTGGCTGTGCGTTCTCTCTTGTAGAAGAGCCTGCTGTAGAATAACGAGTATGTCCTACACCAATATCTCCATGCATGCCCTCAAGTATTTCCTGATTGAATACTTCATTTACTAATCCCATATCTTTGTGAAGGGCAAAATTGCGTTTTGGACCATTAGTGTCAGATACTGCAATACCACAACTCTCCTGTCCTCTGTGCTGTAAGGCAAAAAGGCCATAATAAATCGAGGAGGCAACATCTCCACCGTCAAAATCGTACATGGCAAAGACGCCGCACTCCTCGTGCAAATCGTCCCATGGCATGTCCTTTACTTTCAAATCTGTCATAAAATCTCCTAATACATAATCTACGCTATAAGGTATTTTACACTTCAAGTGCTTTGCCAGTTAATAGCTTGTAAGCTTCAAGATATTTGTCGATTGTCTTATCGATAACATCCTGTGGAAGAAGGTAATCTGAATCTGGATTAGCCTTAAGCCAATCACGTACGAACTGCTTATCAAATGATGGCTGTCCATGTCCTGCTTCATAACCCTCAAGTGGCCAGAAACGTGAGCTATCTGGAGTAAGCATCTCATCTGCTAAAACAATGTTACCATCCTCATCAAGACCGAACTCAAACTTTGTATCAGCAATAATAATGCCCTTAGTAAGTGCATAATCTGCACACTTCTTATAAAGAGCGATTGTGTTATCACGAAGTGCAGTTGCGTATTCTAAGCCATGACCAGGGAATTCCTTTTCAAGAACTTCAATGGAACGCTCGAAAGAGATATTTTCATCATGATCACCAATTTCAGCTTTAGTAGAAGGAGTGTAGATTGGTTCAGGAAGTTTATCTGATTCCTTTAACCCTTCTGGAAGTTTAATGCCACAAACAGTACCGTTCTCTTTGTAGCTGGCCCATCCAGAGCCTGTGATGTAACCACGTACGATGCACTCGATTGGAAGCATTGTAAGCTTCTTGCACATCATTGACTTGCCCTTGTACTCATCGTTCTGGAAAAACTCTGGCATGTCTTTTACATCAGTTGAAAGCATGTGATTTGGAACAATGTCTTTTGTAAGTTCAAACCAGAACTTAGACATCTGTGTAAGCACTGCACCCTTGTTGACAATTTTGTTTTTGAGAATTACATCGAATGCAGATATACGATCTGTTGCTACCATAATAATGCTATCGCCATTATCGTATACTTCTCTTACTTTTCCTTCTTTAATTGGTTTCATAATCAAATCCTCTCTCTTTTTATTCTATTTTATTTATAATCATCGTGCCCCCATAGGGGCCAATGACTACTTTCTAACTAAAAGTGACTTTCCAGTCATCTCCTTTGGCTGCTCAAGACCCATGATCTCGATAAGTGTAGGAGCGATATCACAAAGAGCACCGCCCTCGCGGAGTGTATAGTCACTATCGTAGTTAACTAAGATAAATGGAACAGGATTTGTTGTGTGAGCTGTGTGTGGCTCTCCTGTCTCATAATCAATCATCTTTTCTGCATTACCGTGGTCAGCACAGATGAATAATGCTCCATCCATCTCCTTAACTGCCTCTACGGCTTCACCTACAAGTGAGTCAACACGCTCTACAGCTGCAACAGCTGCCTCTATGACGCCAGTATGACCAACCATGTCTGGGTTAGCAAAGTTGATAACGATAACATCGTACTTGTTAGACTTAATAGCATCTACAAGCTTTGCTCCAACCTCTGGTGCCGACATTTCAGGCTTAAGGTCATATGTAGCTACATCCTTTGGAGAGTTTACAAGGATTCTTTCCTCGTCCTTGTTAGGCTCCTCAACACCACCGTTGAAGAAGAATGTAACGTGTGCGTATTTTTCTGTCTCAGCAAGTCTAAGCTGCTTTAAACCATTGTTAGCTAAGAACTCACCGAATGTATTTGAAATGCTCTCCTTTTCGAAAGCAATGTGCTTGTTAGGGATTGTCTCATCGTAATCCTTGAAGCAAGCATAATAGAGATTTAAGAACTCTCTATCGAAGCCTGTGAACTTGTCATCACAAAATGCTCTAGTAATTTCACGAGCACGGTCTGGACGGAAGTTAAAGAATACAACTGAATCGCCATTCTTAACAACTGAAAGAGGCTTTCCATCAGCATCTGTGATAACTGTTGGAAGAACAAACTCATCAGTTACACCATCATCGTAAGATGCCTGCATAGCATCAGGTACTGAAGTAGCCTGAACGCCTTCACCCTTAACAAGGGAGTTGTAAGCCTTCTCAACACGGTCCCAGTTGTTGTCACGGTCCATTGCGTAGTAACGACCAGAAAGTGATGCAATCTTACCAACTCCGATTTCGTCCATCTTTGACTGAAGTGCTGCTAAGAAATCCTTACCAGAAGCAGGTGGAGTATCACGTCCATCAAGGAAAGCGTGAACGAATACATTTGTAAGACCGTTCTTCTTGCACATTTCAAGCATACCGTAAAGGTGCTCGATGTGGCTATGTACACCACCGTCTGAAAGGAGTCCCCAAAGGTGAATGTCTCCGCCAGTCTTTTTTGCATTATCGATAGCTTCAAGTAGAACTTTATTTTCGAAGAACTCGCCATCATTGATTGCCTTTGTAATACGAGTTAAATCCTGGTAAATAATGCGGCCTGCGCCGATGTTCATATGTCCAACTTCTGAGTTACCCATCTGTCCGTCTGGAAGTCCAACAAACATTCCAGATGCTTGACCTGCTACGAATGGACATTCAGCCATAAGTTTGTCCATAACAGGTGTCTTTGCCATCGCAATGGCATTTCCCTTAGGATTGTCATTAAGACCATATCCATCGAGAACCATAAGTACTACAGGTTTCTTACTCATAGTAAATCCTCCTTATATCTGGCAAACGCCAGAAAAAACTATTTATTTTTTACTAATACGTCCGTCCTTATCAATCTTTGCTGATGATGACAAGGTATTCAGACCATCTATGATATTGCTGTAAGCCATATCTTCTGAACCAAGCAGGCTTGTAACTCCTGCATTAAAACTACATGGAATAAAGTATGAATCTATGCTTCCATCCTGTTTTATATGAATCTGTGCTAATCCTGTATCGTATGATGATGGCATATTGCTGGTTGTTGAGAACCAGTAGTTGCCCAAGCTGTAGTAGATAGGCACATCATCCATATACTCGATTGTCTGAAGGCAATGGGTATGCCCTCCTATTATAACATCCGCACCTGCTTCAACAAATGCTCTAGCAAGTGCTACCTGATCACCGCCATAATTGGCAGTGCCTTCTGTACCCCAATGAGGAAAAACAATAACATAATCTGCATTTGCTTTCGCCTCTGAAATAGTCTCACAAAAGGCCTCCGGGTGTAGGCATTTCATAACACCTGGCGTAACGCCTGTGGCTTCCTTTGTATAATTAAGAGTTCTTTCTATTTGAGTAGCTGCCACAATGGCTATCTTTCTGCCACCAACAATAAAGTATATTGGCTTTTTGGCTTCCTCAAGATTTACTCCTGCCCCTACAAAAGGGATGCCTTGTAAATTTAGGGTATTTAATGTATCTAAAAATCCAATTTCATCATAGTCATAGACATGATTGTTGGCTACACTAACTGCGTCAACTCCAAGCTCTTCCAGTAAAGCAACTCGACTTGGATCTGCTTTAAATGTATATGCCTTTCCAGCAAGAGGAGCCCCTCTGTTTGTATAGGCAAATTCATTATTTATAAGAAGAATATCTGCATCTCGCATTTCTTCTAGCAAGTCTGCTGAAAAGCAATCTTCTATTCCATTGATTTGGCTGTCCATATATTCTGTTGTGGCTATTCCTTCTGCAAACGACAAATCTCCTGTAAAATCAAGAACTATGTCTCCATAGATTGGCTTGTCAATTACGTATGTTTTGTCATAGGAATAACTTTGCAAGCCTGTATCCATGCAGTACTCGTACCAAAGCACATGAATACTCTTGCCAGTAAGTTGATACCAAATTTCTGGCGTTTGGAAATTTGCATAACTAGCAATTTCCTCAATTACGTCTTCGCCATATTCAGATGTAATCATCGCAAGAAAAGACTCGTCTATAGGATGACCTCCTATAAACTCGATTGTACTATTATTTAATATGGTGTCCCACGCGTCCGTTAAATCCGCAATCTCAATGATTTCCGGCTCATTAGCTTCTAGATTTACGGTATCAACCTCAATTGTTTTGTGTCCGCATCCTGTTAGTAAAGAGATAACAACCGTAACTATCGCTATGCAAAAGTTACATTTCTTCATTAATCTGTGCCTTTACTCGGACAACAGCCTCCATAGCGCCTTCATAACCCGAATCAGCCGCCATTTCATAATACGACAAAGCTGTTTCCAAATTCCTCTCAACCCCGTACCCGTTTTCATAAAGAAAACCTAAATTAACCTGAGCAATTGCATAACCTTGCAACGCTGCAAGCTTTTGGTAATAAACTGCCGATGCAAAATCTACATCTACACCAAATCCATTGTAATACATGTAACCAATCTGGTTAAGAGCTGGTGCGTAGTCTGCATCTGCTGCGATAAGATAATACTCCATCGCTTTTTCATAATCTCTATCAACATCTAAGCCATTTTCATATATCTGGCCTAGGTAATAGCTAGCCTTAGCATAGCCGTTGTCAGAAGCAGCTGTGAAATACTCAATAGCCTTTTCTGTATCTGCCTCTACTCCATTGCCTTTTATGTAAAGAAGACCAACGGCTGTATTAGCAAGATTGATAGCATACTGATCTGCTAAATCTGTACTGTCAGATTTGGTAACTCTTGAATAGTAATCAAAAGCCTTTTTGTAATCCTGTGCAATGCCAATACCATGCTCATATGCATACCCAAGATAATATGTACCATCGATATCTCCAGCAATCTGAGCCTTGTATATGTAATCGTAAGCTTCTTCAGCTTTTTCTTCGTCTTCTGTGGATATTTCTATTTCTTCTGATTCTTCTGCGTCAGTGATATCGATATCCTCATCAGATTCATCAGCGAAAAATGCTTCTGGTAATGAAGCCATTATAACTCTAGCTTTGCCAACGTAAGCATTATCTGAGCCACCCTCAATGGCAGCATCAAAAAGCTCATCTGCTTTTTCTAAATTCTGCTCAACACCTGTGCCTGTTAAATAGAAATAGCCAAGTGCACATGTACCGTCAACATTTCCTGAATCAGATGCCATTTGATACCAAGAAATCGCCTCTGAAAAATCCTGTTTAACATCCTCTGTGCCGTACTCTAGCATACGACCAAGCATAACCTGTGCGTCAGTGTCGTCCTCATATGCAAGAACTTCAAGCTCACTATATGAAAGGACTGTATAATCCTCAACTTCCACGTCGTCAAATGCGACCTGTTCAGTAGTATCTACTGTATCCTCTACTTCCTCTTCCTCTTTCTTGCCGCAGGCAATAAGTGAAAGTGAGCAAAGACCCAACATAAAGTATAAACGAAATTTTCGTTTCATAAATTCCTCCAAGGACAAAACGTCCATCAGCGCAAATTATATCATAAAATGAACTTATTTAAAACAAAAATAGCGCACCAGAAACTGGTGCGCATGTAAAACTTTAGGAGTTTTTACTACTTATAATTGACAATTTCAACAAAGTCTTTCCTAAAACCCAATTTTATTAAGCATTAACGATTTTACCGAAATCTGGCTTAAGTGAAGCTCCACCGATAAGACCGCCATCAATGTTTGGCTTGCTAAGAAGCTCAGCAGCGTTAGAAGCATTCATAGATCCGCCGTACTGAATACGAACAGCCTCAGCT
The DNA here is from genome assembly GCF_015057245.1 of Pseudobutyrivibrio ruminis. Lineage (GTDB taxonomy): Bacteria > Bacillota > Clostridia > Lachnospirales > Lachnospiraceae > Pseudobutyrivibrio > Pseudobutyrivibrio ruminis_E. Next base: position 87,057 of record NZ_SVET01000007.1, on the reverse strand, counting down.
GTTGCTCCATCATAAAGCTTAGCAATAAGCTCACGGATGAATCCGCAAACTTCTTCAGCCTGATCAGCTGTAGCTGTCTCACCTGTACCGATAGCCCAGATTGGCTCGTAAGCGATAACAAGGTTCTTTACCTGGTCAGCTGTTACGCCTGAAAGATCCCATGTGATCTGACGCTCGATCCACTCCTTGTATGTGCCAGCCTTACGAAGTGCAAGAGACTCGCCACAGCAAAGGATTGGTGTAAGACCAGCAGCGAATGCCTTCTTAACCTTTGCATTGATGAGAATATCGTTCTCACCAAAGATGTCACGTCTCTCAGAGTGACCCATGATAACGTACTTAACACCAGCATCTACAAGCATAGGAGCTGAAATCTCGCCTGTGAAAGCACCCTTATCCTCGATGTAGAAGTTCTCAGCACCAACGTTTACGTTTGTGCCCTTTACAGCCTCTACTACAGGAACGATATCGATTGCAGGTACGCAGTATACTACGTCTACATCATCGTTCTTTACTAAATCCTTAAGCTCAGCAACAAGCTTTACAGCCTCAGAAGGTGTCATGTTCATCTTCCAGTTGCCGGCAATAATTCTTCTTCTTGCCATAATAGTTCTCCTCTCGCCATATTATCATCAATTTATCAAATACTCTCTCCGACACGCTTGCGCTCTTATTCGCTCGTTGCCCTACATAAGATGCCACTTCGTGCCATCTAAGTAGGGACGGCTCATCAAGGTCTTTTGAGAGTATTTGTTAAATTTCCGGCTTATGGCTACTTAAAAATATTAAATAATAAAAATATATTGCCTTTACGATTAAATTCGGATTCTTTCAAAAATTTCAAGGCAACAGATACGAAGCTGTAGTAAACCTACTGCGAGCTATCTGTTAACGCAGAAATTTTTAGGAAGAAGACGAATTTTATTTGTCATCTGCTGCGTAAACGCCTGGCAACTCCTTACCCTCAAGGAACTCAAGTGAAGCACCACCACCTGTAGAGATGTGGCTCATCTTGTCAGCGAATCCCATCTGGTTAACAGCTGCTGCTGAATCACCACCACCGATGATTGTTGTAGCATCTGTCTCAGCAAGTGCCTGAGCAACTGCCTTTGTACCTACAGCAAGTGCTGGGTTCTCAAAAAGACCCATTGGTCCGTTCCAAAGAACTGTCTTAGCTGTCTTAACCTTGTTAGCGAAAAGCTCAACTGTCTTAGGTCCGATATCGCAGCCCTCTCTGTCAGCTGGCATATTCTCTGTATCGTATGTAATGCACTCTACTGGAGCATCGATTGGATCTGGGAACTCCTTGATTGTAACAGCATCAAGTGGAAGAAGGATTTCCTTACCCATGCTCTTTGCCTTCTCAAGCATTTCCTTACAGTAATCAAGCTTTGTATCGTCGCAAAGTGATGTACCGATTTCGTAACCAAGAGCCTTCTGGAATGTGTAAGACATACCACCACCGATGATAAGTGTGTCGCACTTCTCAAGAAGGTTGTTGATAACGTTAAGCTTATCAGCTACCTTTGCACCACCAAGAATTGCTACGAATGGACGTACAGGATTCTCAACAGCGTTGCCAAGGAAGTCGATTTCCTTCTGCATAAGGTATCCAACTACGTTTGAACCACCCTTAGCTGTGATGAACTTTGTAACACCAGCTACAGAAGCGTGAGCTCTGTGTGATGAACCGAAAGCATCGCATACATAATCATCTGCAAGATCAGCAAGTTCCTTAGAGAATGCCTCACCGTTCTTTGTCTCTTCCTCGCCACGGAAACGAGTATTCTGAAGAAGAACTACATCTCCTTCCTTCATAGCCTCAACTGCCTTTGTAGCAGCTTCGCCTGTTACGTTGTAATCAGAAACGAATGTTACTTCCTTGCCAAGCTTCTCTGAAAGGCGCTTTGCAACTGGAGCAAGTGACTCGCCCTCATTAGGACCATTCTTTACCTTTCCAAGGTGTGAGCAAAGAATAACCTTTCCACCATCAGCAATAAGCTTTTTGATTGTAGGAAGAGCTGCCTTGATACGTGTGTCGTCTGTGATTTCACCAGCCTTAAGAGGTACGTTGAAATCGCAACGAACAAGTACACGACGACCCTTAACATTAATGTCATCTACTGTCTTCTTATTTAATGCCATAATTTTATCCTCCATATAATCCCAAGTCCGCTAGTTACGGTCACAAGCCTTAGTGTTTCTTCCTTCGACTAAAACGTCTCACTCAGAAACCTAAGAGCTTGTTTCCTACTAGCTCACTTAGATATCTAAAATAAAAAGGGCCGCGGTCCAATAGGACCGGACCCTTTAAAAGTCGTATTTCGTAAAAAACGAATTATGCTAACTCTGAGAAGTACTTAATTGTACGAACCATCTGAGATGTGTAGCTGTTCTCGTTATCATACCAAGAAACAACCTGTACTTCGTACTGATCATCAGAAATCTTAGAAACCATTGTCTGTGTAGCATCGAAGAGAGAACCAAATCTCATACCTACGATATCTGAAGAAACGATTTCATCCTCGTTGTAACCGAATGACTCGTTAGCTGCTGCCTTCATAGCTGCGTTGATACCCTCAACTGTAACGTCCTTCTTGTTTACAACTGCTGTAAGGATTGTTGTAGAACCTGTTGGTGTAGGAACACGCTGAGCAGATCCGATAAGCTTTCCGTTAAGCTCTGGGATAACAAGACCGATAGCCTTTGCTGCACCTGTTGAGTTAGGAACGATGTTAACTGCTGCTGCACGTGAACGACGAAGATCACCCTTTCTCTGTGGGCCATCAAGTGTCATCTGATCACCTGTGTAAGCGTGGATTGTTACCATGATACCAGACTGGATTGGAGCGTACTTGTTAAGTGCGTCAGCCATAGGTGCTAAGCAGTTTGTTGTACATGAAGCTGCTGAAATGATTGTATCAGAAGCCTTAAGTGTCTCATGGTTTGTATTGTAAACGATTGTAGGAAGATCGTTTCCTGCTGGTGCAGAGATAACAACCTTTCTAGCACCTGCATTGATATGAGCCTGTGCCTTTTCCTTTGATGTGTAGAATCCTGAGCACTCAAGAACTACGTCAACCTTAAGGTCACCCCATGGGCAATTGTTTGCGTCTGGGAATGCATAAATCTTGATTTCCTTACCGCAAACGATGATTGAATCATCTGTGTAAGAAACCTCAGCTGCATGCTCATACTTTCCCTGTGATGAATCATACTTTAAAAGATGTGCTAACATCTTTGGGCTAGTTAAGTCGTTGATTGCTACTACTTCGTAACCTTCTGCGCCGAACATCTGACGGAATGCAAGACGTCCGATACGGCCAAAACCGTTGATTGCTACTCTTACTGCCATTTTTAAATCCTCCTAAAGATTCTTTTAAAATTTTCTTTGAAGCTCTCAAAGAGCCCCGTATGCACTTTATTTTATACAACATCAATCTATAATTCAACCCCAAATTGAAATATTGTTAAAATTTTCTCAATGTGCTTATATTATTTGTATTTTCAAACAATATTTCTTGCACCCGCCAATATCATCATTTAATATTTAGTTACTTATAAGAAGGAGGCCATAGTAATGTTTTGGGACAATCACATGCACTGCAATTTTTCTGGAGATTCCGATGCTTCTCCTATTGATATGATAAACGCCGCAAAGGCAAAAGGACTACTTGGTATCACATTTACGGATCACCTTGATATTGACTATCCAAAACAGTTTGGATTCTTCGATTTAGATTTAGAAAACTACTACCCTACATTGCATCAACTTGCTAAGCAGGAATCAACTGATGACTTCACCGTATTAAATGGACTGGAAGTTGGCATTCAGCCTCACGTAGTCGATAAATGCAATGAAGCTGTTAATGCTCATCCATATGACTTCATAATAGGAAGCACTCACCTTGTTGATAAATGGGACCCATACTTCGACAGCTTCTGGGATCGTGATACAGAAAGCGCATTGCTCACCAGATATTACGAATCCATTCTGGAAAACATTACCGCATTTACGAATTTCGATACTGTAGGACATTTGGACTACGCATTTAGATATGCACGTAACCAGGAGACAAAGCACAACACACATCAACCATATTCAGAAATCATTGATGCAATCCTTCAGCAAATTATAAAGCTTGATAAGGCATTAGAGGTAAACACTGCTGCCTTCAGAAAAGGAATGGGCGCTCCTAATCCTGCGCCATCTATTATTAAAAGGTACAAGGAATTAGGCGGTAAAATGATTACACTTGGTGCCGACGCACATACTCCTGAGGATGTTGCTGCAGATTTTGATAAGCTACCTGACTTATTAAATGATTGCGGTTTTCATGAGTATTATGTATTTAAAAATAGAAAGCCTGAAGCTTATCCATTGAGATAGGCTTCAGGCTTTTTCTTAATCGTTATCTAATTTTAAAAGAGAATTAACAAGTTCCTCGCAGATTTCCAGCTCTGACTTGCCATCAGTTTCAATTATGATATCAGCTGCAGCAACATATTTCTCTCTTCTTTTAAGCATCAACTCTTCTATAAATTCAACACTCTTATTATTTTCGATAAGAGGTCTATCGTGGCTATCCTTCACTCTCTCAAGGATTGTCTCTGGCTTTGCAGTCAAAAGAACAACGCGTCCGTTTTTCTTCATCTCCTGGACGTTTACATCACGCATTGGTGTACCACCACCACACGAAATAACCACATTGCGTTTTGATTGCATTTCCTTAAGAAGATTTGTCTCCGCGTTTCTAAAGTGCTCTTCTCCATACACTTCAAAAATATCAGAAATAGACATGCCCTCTCTATCAGAAATAACCTGATCCATCTCTACTACTTCCATAGCAAAGCATGTGCTCAAATAATCAGAGATTGTAGTTTTACCTGCTCCCATAAATCCAATCAGGACAATATTGTAATTAAACAAGTGTCTAGCCTGGATACGCTTGGCATTTTTAACTATCGAACTATAAATGTCCTTTACTTCCTTGCCGTGACGTTTCCCTTCCAAGCTTTTGTCTAACCAGCGATCTCTTTTTTCATCCTGTTCTGGCTGTAAAATCTGTAAACCATTCTCTTCTTTGTATGCCATAATTTCCTCAACAATGGCATTTCTCATAAGCAGTGCATTAAGAATAATTTCGTCGTTCTGAGCAAGATGCTCTCTTAACATTTTGAGCTGTTCCATGTCTTATTCCCCTTTGATACTTTATTTTGAATAGTATCATACTAAAAAATCAGACAGAAAGAAACCACTTTTTCCTTCTGTCTGATAAATAAATTTTAGATTAAATTAATAAGGAAGTTAAATCTTAAAGAAAATCATGTCTCTCAAGAACCTTGATAATATCACGACCTTCTTCTGTTCCTTCGATAATACGACGAGCACGCTTAGAATCACCAATATTGTAAATCTCAACATTTGTATCCTCAAATGCAGTATTTAACTCATCGATGATAGGTGTGTTAGAACGCATACCAAGGCAAATGAAGCCTAAATCAAAGTCGATATTCTCAATTTCGCCCTCTGGATTCTTAACAATAAACTTATCGTTGCATACTTCCTGAAGTGCAGTGTTTGTCATCTGACGAACATTGTACTTAGCCATCTTTGCTGCTGTATCGCACTTTGTGATTGGATCAAGTCCGTTACCAATGATAGGTAACATCTCGATGATAGTAACTTCAGCACCTCTTTCTGTGAAGTACTCCATAACATCAAGACCTACGGCACCACCACCAACAACAGCGACCTTCTTACCAGACATATCCTCTGGATAAGAGTCAAGACGCTCGATCATCTTGATAACTGTAGCTACATTTGAATCATCCTTATCAACAAGGTCTAATAATCCCTTGATAGGTGGTAATGTAGGGTTTGAACCTGTGGCATTTACGATGATATCTGGGTTCAAGCTCTTAATCTGATCAACTGTAGTGTTGTTGTTCTTAAATATAAAGAGATTTCTTAATTTGCTAGCACGGTTAATCATGTACTTAGGGAAATCAGCAAGTCTCTTCTTATCAGGAATCTTTGAAATCTGAACAGAAAGACCACCAAGCTCTGCCTTCTTCTCAAGAAGGAATGTTGTACATCCAACCTCTGCAGCTGTACAAGCAGCTTCAAGACCTGCTGTACCACCACCGATTACTACAACGTTGCAAGGCTTATTAACCTTTCTCTTGTAGTATTCATCATTAGCGTTAACAGCTGGGTTAACTGTACAACGAATTGGAAGGTTGAGACCAATTCTGTGGCCTGCGCAACCTACGTTACATGAAATACACTTGCGAAGCTCATCCTCACGGTTGAACTCTACCTTATTTACCCAATTAGGATCTGCAATAAGACCACGGCCCATACCGATGATATCAGCATCTCCTCTTTCTAGAATTTCCTCAGCGACCTTAGGATCACGAATATTTCCCATTGTTACACATGGCTTGCCATATTTTTCTTTAACAGCCTTTGCCATGTATGAACGCCATCCGTCTGGAAGATAGTTTGCGTCAATCTGGAACTGAATAGAACTATTAAGACCAGCAGAAACGTCAAATACGTCTACTTCTTCCTGGAAGTACTGTAAATACTCGATAGTGTCCTCTAGTGTGTTACCTCCCTCGACAAACTCATCAGCACTAATACGGACAAAAATTGGGAAGAATGGTCCTACCTGCTTTCTTACCTCTTCTACAACAAGCTTTGTAAATCTAGCACGATTTTCTGGTGATCCACCAAACTCATCTGTACGCTTATTAGTAGTAGGTGAAAGGAACTGGCTCAAAAGATATGAGTGACCAGCATGAATTTCAACACAGTCAAAACCGGCTGTCTGTGCACGCTTTGCTGCCTCACCATACTTCTTTACAATATTGTAGATTTCTTCTTTCTCAAGTGGACGTGGAATCTCCCCGCCTGCCTTTGAAGGAATATCTGATGCAGAAACTGGCTGCTCTCCTGTACGAGCAGAAACAGCTGATGCACCAGCGTGGTTAATCTGAATACCTACACAAGCGCCATGCTTATGCATTCTCTCTGTAAAGTAATATAAACGTGGAATGAAATTATCATGATCAATTCGAAGCTGGGTTGTACCATTAGAACCCTGTGGTGAAAAGACACTAGCATTTTCAACCATTAATAATCCTGTGCCACCCTTTGCTCTCTGCTCATAGTAATCAATATGAACAAATGTCATCTCGCCATTCTGATCACCGTAGTTAGTTCCCATTGGTGTCATCATGATACGATTCTTAAGTGTCATACGACGAATTGTAAGTGGTTCAAAAATGTGTGGATACTTATTTCTCATTATAGAATGCTCCTATTTACAAACAAAAATTTACGTGATAAGAGCTGTCAAGATGAAAAGCGGGCATGCTTTCCTTTTTTATAAGAAAAGTATAATCCCGCTTTAACATTAAAATCCAATTCATTTTTTGTAAATAATTAGTGCATCGAATGTACCAATATGAAGTCAATCATACGTTTTACGGCAGGCATCTGGTATCTTCCCTTCATATACGCCATATAAACAGTGTGTGAAAGACTATATTCAGTGGAAAGCTTCTTTATTATAACGTCATTTCTATGAATACTATCTACGTCTGCAACTAAAGCTATACCAAAGTTGGCTGCTACAAGAGCCGCGATACCATTTTCATCTGGTGATTCGCAAATAAAGTTAGGCTCAACCTTATTCTGCAAAAAGAAGTCCCTGGTCAAACGACCTAAGCCTGATTTGCGTGTGTATCCCAAAACAGGGTATTTTTCAAAAATTGATGCATCTAAGGTATCGTTTTCTTCCAATGGATGTCCCTTAGGAATAATAACCACCAGTTCCTGTTGTAATATAGGAATAAACTTAATATTTGGCTCATCCTTCACAAAGGAACCAAATATAATATCGTAGTTACCTGACTTTAAACCTTCTATATTTTTAGAGGTAATATCCTGATGGAAGTTAAATGTTACTTCTTTATTTTTATCTTCTAATAGGAACGCTCTACAAACATTTGGAATAAAAGAACCAGCAAGTGGAGCAACATATGCTAAATCAATATGCCCTCCTGAACCTGTCAATTGATGCATTTTTCGATCAGCCAAATTGATTTCATTTAGAATTCTATCAACGTGCTCGTAAAAAATATCTCCTGTTTTGGTCAAAACTACATTTCGTCCAGTTCTTTCAAATAAGACTACTCCTAGCTCTGATTCAAGGGCATTTATTGAGCGGCTAAGGGATGGTTCTGATATATGAAGCTTTTCCGCAGCCTGATTGAAATGCTGTAATCTAGCTGCCTCATAAAAATACATCATTTGATTTAGAGTCATAGTTCTCCTCTCTCTGTTTTGCACAATATAATTGTTGTATTTTCATTACTTATTATCAATTTTACCACAATTGATAGCTAAAAGCTATTAATAATATGCAATAGAAGTATTGGAATTATACATTAATACACATTAAAATATATGTATAAAGACTGTTAAGATTTTAACAAAGGGCATGCAAAATCTTAAAGAATTTATGGAGGAATTAAAATTATGGCAGAAAGAATTACAGGACACACAGAGCTTATCGGACTTATGGCTTATCCAATCAGACACTCAAGCTCACCAGCTATGCACAATGAAGCATTTGCATATCTTGGTCTCGACTATGCTTACCTTGCATTTGAGGTAGATAATAGCACACTCGAGGATGCTGTAAAAGGTATCAGAGCTCTTAAGCTTGTAGGCTCAAACGTTTCTATGCCTAACAAAACTGTAGTAGGTAAGTATCTTGATAAGTTATCTCCTGCTGCTGAGCTTTGCGGAGCTGTAAACACAATCGTAAATGAAAACGGTGTTCTTACAGGTCACATTACAGACGGTATCGGTTACATGCAGTCACTTAAGGACTACGATATCGATGTTATCGGAAAGAAAATGACAATCGTTGGTTGTGGTGGTGCTGGTACTGCTATCCAGATTCAGGCAGCACTTGATGGCGTTAAAGAAATGTCTATCTTCAACGTAAAGGATGCTTTCTGGGAGAACGCTCAGGAAACAGTTAACAAGATCAACGAAAGAACAAACTGCAAGGCTACACTTTATGACTTAGCAGACCTTGACGCTCTTAGAAGAGAAATCGCTGATTCTTACCTTCTTGCAAACGCAACAGGTATGGGTATGAAGCCACTTGAGGGCCAGACATGGTTACCAGATACTTCATATCTTCGTCCAGACCTTATCGTAACAGATACAGTTTACGCACCAGCTAAGACAAAGTTCCTTGAGATGGCTGAGGAAGTTGGATGTAAGAGAATGAACGGTTTTGGAATGATGTTATTCCAGGGTGCTGCAGCATTCAAGCTTTGGACAGGCAAAGAAATGCCAATCGAACACATGAAAGAAGTACTTGGAATTAAGTACGAGTAAATTTAAGGAGAAAAATATGAACAAGAAATATTTTCCAGCAGCTTTAATTCTTTATTTGAATTACTTTATTCACGGAGTTGGTTGCTCAATCTTAGGACAATCTGTAATTAAGGAAGCTCTTGCTACTAGCTGGGGCGTTGAGGTAATGTCAATCACTGCTATTTCAGCAGCACTTGGTCTTGGTAGACTTATTGCTCTTCCATTCGCTGGCCCTCTTTCAGATAAGTTAGGCCGTCGTATTTCAGTTATGATTGGTGGCGCTTCATATGCTATCTACCTCATTGGTCTTGCTATGGCATTCAACGCTGGCGTTAACGGCGGTTATCAAATTGCTTACATTTGCGCTATCGTTGGTGGTATTGCAAACTCATTCCTTGATACTGGTATTTACCCAGCTGTTGCAGAGATTATCAGCGATGCTCCTGGTGTAGCTACAATGGGAATTAAGTTCTTTATCGCTATTTCACAGATGTTACTTCCATTCTTCCTTGGAATGACAGTTGCTAGAAACGCAGCAGGTCTTGTTTCTTACAACAGACTCTTCTATGTTTGCGGTATTGCTTACATCGTATTACTTGTACTTATCCTTATCCTTCCACTTCCAGATTCAGATGCAGCTGCAGCTGAAAAGAAGGAAGGTCTTATCGATAGCTTAAAGCACACTCACTTCTCTATCGAGTCAGTTGCTATGATTCTTATCGGTTTCACATGTACAGGTACATTCCAGTTATGGCTTAACTGTGCACAGAACTTCGCAAAGACAAATGTTGGTTGGGAAGATCCTTCAATCATGCAGACATACTATTCAATGGGTACAATCCTTGCTCTTATCGTTACTGCTCTTCTTACACGTAAGATTAAGGACGTTCGTTTCATCGTTGCATACCCAGTTATCTGCCTTGTAACATTGATTTTAGTTCTTTCAGCTCCTTCAGTTGGATTATGTAAGGTTGCAGCATTCGTTATCGGTTGGGCTGGTGCCGGCGGACTTCTTCAGATTGCTACATCAGTTTGTAACATGCTCTTCCCTAAGATTAAGGGTACAGTTACAGCACTTGTAATGATTGCTTCATCACTTTGCAACTACACTATTCTTACAGCTGCTTCACAGATGACACCATCAGGCGTTATGGTTATGAACATTGTTCTTACAGCTGTTGGCGTATTACTTGGATTATTTGTAAATCTTAGATACACTAAGATGGTAGAGGCAAATTCATAAAACAGAGGAAAAAAATATGAATACAGTAAAAGTTAGAAATGTTGTTATTGGCGAAGGTGTACCAAAGATTTGCGTGCCTATCGTTGGAAAAACAAAAGAAGACATCCTCGCAGCAGCTGCTTCATTCAACGGCGTTGCACATGATGTAGTTGAATGGCGTGTTGACTGGTTTGATGATGTATTTGATTTTTCAAAGGTTGAGGATGTTCTTAAGGATTTAAGACCTGCTCTTGGCGACACACCTCTCCTCTTCACTTTCAGAACAAGCAATGAAGGTGGAGAAAAATCTATCGAGAAAGATGCTTACGCTACACTCAATAAGAATGCAGCTGCAACTGGTATGGTAGATTTAGTTGATGTAGAAGTTTTCACAGGTGATGATATTGTTAAGGATATCGTTGCTAGCGCTCATGCAAACGGCGTAAAGGTTGTAGCTTCTAATCATGACTTTGACAAGACTCCTGACAAGGACGATATCGTTTCTCGTCTTCGTAAAATGCAGGAGCTTGGCGCAGATATTCCAAAGATTGCTGTTATGCCTACTTGCAAAAAGGATGTAGTTACTCTCCTTGCTGCAACAGAAGAAATGGCAAGCAATTATGCAGATCGTCCAATTATCACAATGTCTATGGCAGGCACAGGACTTGTTAGCCGTCTTTGTGGCGAAGCATTCGGCTCTGCTCTCACATTCGGTGCTGTTGGAAAAGCTTCTGCACCAGGCCAGATGAACGCATCAGACCTTTCTACAATACTTAATCTTATACATGGTTCAATGTAATTATTAAGTCTTATAAGGGCGGTTTGTGCTCAGCACAAATTGCCCTTAAATTTTAAGAATTTAGTGTAAATATTCTGAATTATTTTAACTTTACTTTGCTAAAGTATTTCATAATGTTTATACTTATATCATACAAACTAGCCAAAGGGGTACCATTATATGACTGGAATCAAACGTATTTTTTTCTTTGTAGATGAATACCTTGAAGAATTCATCATGGTCGTTCTTCTTATCGCAATGAGTGTCATTATGGGCATTCAGATTTTCTGCCGCTACATTTTAGGGGCTTCTCTCTCATGGTCAGAAGAAATCACTAGATATCTTTTTATCTGGTCAGCATTTTTCAGTGTTAGCTTATGCACCAAAAAATGTATTTCCATCAAAATCGACCAGTTCATTCGAAATCTCAAACCAAGAAAAAAAGCATCTGTAAAAGTATTAAATCTTACAGTAGAATTCATTTTCTTTGTGTATTTAATTCCTTTTGCCTACAGATACCTTATGGCTACTATCGAAAGCGGTCAGGTTTCTCCTGCCTGCGGAATCCCTATGTATTACGTACAGTCAGCACCACTTGTGTGCTTCACACTGTGTGCTATCCGTATCTTAGAAAGATGGTTTTTAGAGTGGCATAATGTCATCCACCAGGAGGAGCTCAAAGATTGGCCATCCCACTTAGCAGAGCTTGAAAGACGTGCTAATATCAAAAATTCTATGAGCAATCTCCTTTCACAGGAAAACTTTAATAAAGAAATACTCGAACAGGATAATACTAGCAACAAGGAAGGAGGAAATTAAGCATGAGCGCAATTACTGTACTTATTCTTTTTGTTATTTGCTTAATTATAGCCATTCCTGTATCAATTTCCCTTGGTATAGTTGCTGTACTTCCAGGAGCCTTTGATCCTTCATTTACTGCAAGTGCAAGCTATGTAATCCGTTCCATGGTTGGCGGTATCGATAGCTTTCCTCTTCTTGCAGTTCCAATGTTTGTTTTATCTGGAATCATTATGGCTCACGGTCAGATTTCTAAAAAGTTATTTGACGTGTTCTCATATTTTATTGGTAAGAAAACTGCAGGCGTTCCATGCGCCGTTATCATCACATGCCTATTTTATGGCGCAATTTCTGGTTCTGCTCCTGCAACAGTTGCAGCCGTAGGTTCCATGACCATCCCTCTTCTACTGAATATGGGATATGATAAAAAGTTTTCTACAGCGATTGTTGCTGTAGCCGGTGGTCTCGGTGTTATCATTCCACCTAGTATTCCTTTTATTATGTATGCAATGGCCTCCGGTGAATCAGTAGGTAATCTATTTATCGCCGGCATCATTCCTGGCATTCTTATAAGTATACTTTTAATGCTTTATGCTTATATTCACTGCAAATGCTGTGGTGAAGACAAAGAAAAAATTAACGCCGAAATAGATGCACTTCACTCAAAAGGATTTGGAAAAATATTCAAGGATAGCTTCTTTGCAATACTTAGCCCAATTATCGTTCTTGGATGTATCTATGCAGGCATAGCTTCTCCTACAGAGGCTGCAGTTATCTCCGTATTTTACGCATTGGTTATTAGCTTATTTGTTTATAAAACAATTCGCATTTCCGATATTTGGAACATTTTTGTGGAAGCAATGAAAACTTACGCACCTATTCTTTTCATTCTTGCTGCCTCAACAGCATTCTCACGTGTGCTTACATTAATGCAGGTGCCACAGCTTGTCAGTGGATATATTCTGGATAATTTTACCAACAAGATTATCCTTTTACTTGTAATCAATCTGTTCCTTCTTATTGTTGGAATGGTTATGGATACAACTCCTGCTATCCTTATTTTATCTCCTATCCTGCTTCCTATTGTGCAGGCAGTAGGCATGGATGGCGTTCACTTCGGTATTATGATGGTTGTTAACCTTGCAATCGGATTTGTTACACCTCCAATTGGTGTAAATCTTTTCGTTGCAAGCTCCCTTACAGATGTGCCTGTTATGGATATTGCTAAGAAGGCAATACCTATGATTTTAATGTTCTTAGTTGCTTTGTTACTTATCACATTCATTCCAGCCATCAGCTTAGTACTTTTATAAACCGTATCAGGAGAAACAATATGAGATTTAAACAACTACTAGCTTTATCAACATCATTAATGATTGTTTTGTCATTTACATCTTGTGGAACATCCACAGCTGTATCTGAGACTCAGACTTATGCCTGGCCCCTTGGAACATCCAGCCCAGAGGATACTGTAACTCAGATATATGCCGAAAAATTCGCCGAAGAAGTATACGAGCTTAGCGATGGACAGATGGTTATCCAGGTTTATCCTAACAGCGTTTTAGGTGGCGATAGAGAGTTGCTGGAATCCTGCAAAGATGGCGATATCCCTTTTATCGTACAAAATACAGCTCCTCAGGTTACATTCCTTCCTGATGTTGCTATATTCGATATGCCATGTCTTTTCAGCACAATCGATGATGTCCGTGAAAAGGTAGATAATCCTGAATTTATGGATAAAATATCAGAAGTTTATGTAGAAGGCGGTTATCAATTACTTGGATACGCTGATCAGGGCTTCAGAGTCATGACCACAAACACGCCTGTATATTCTCTCTCAGACTTCAAGGGACAGAAAATCAGAACAATGGAAAACTCATATCACCTGGCATTTTGGAAGAGCCTTTCAGCCTCTCCTACTCCAATGACTTTCTCCGAGGTTTACATTGGATTACAGCAAGGCACAATCGATGCTCAGGAAAACCCATATGAGGTTATTGTTTCAAACAGATTATATGAGCAGCAGGATTATGTTGTTGAAACCAATCACCTGCCTCATTTAATCTCCCTTGTAGCCAGTGATGAGTTTATGAATACACTAACACCTGAACAGCAGGAAATAATAAATCAGGCAGCTACAATTGCCACAGAGTATGCCCGTCAGCAATCTGATGACCGTATTGCATCAAGAATCGCTACTATCGAAGAAAGTGGTACAGAAATCATTCCTCTTTCCGATGATATAAGAGAACAGATTCGTGAAGCAGCCACTCCTGTTTATGACAGCATAAAAGAAAATGTAGACCCCGAACTATACGAGATCTACACCAAAGGAATCTTATAAATCCAATATGTTACGACTACAAGCCTGAAGTTACTCCGTTCAAAGATATTTCACTTGAGTAACCTCAGAGCTTGATGTCTACATATTGGATTATTTTATTAACTCTTTTGCTTTTGACTTTATTCTAGTAAGTGTATTATCTACGGACTTCTCCGCCTTTCCCAATTTTGCAGCTATTTCTCTATAGTCATAATCCTGCATATATAACTCAAAGACTTGCTTTTCCATAGGAGACAAGGCTTTTTTCAGTCTGTCTATAAGGTCAAAATTCTCCTCTGCTTCGATAACAATCTCGGCAGGATCATCGGTTGTGAAGGCCGGTTCTTCTCTCTCTGCACCGTCCTCGTCATACAATGAAACATATGCATTTAACGGAGAATGTTTTTTTCTGTTACTAGCCTCGATTGCCTTAATCATCTGGCGATCAATACACATCTGTGCAAAATGAAAGAATGTAACATCCGAGGAAATATTATAATCACCGATAGCGCTAAAAAGACCTATCATTCCCTCTTGTATTAAATCCTCATTTTCGCCACCAACCAAAAAGTACTTCTTGGAATTCTTTAAAACAAGGGGCTTATACTTTTCACATATAAAATTCAGGATGGCCTGATCGCCATCCCGATATTTTATAATTAACTCTTCATCTGTTAACTTACTGTATTCTTTGTCTAACGATTTCATAAGCTAAAACTCCACAAGCAACTGATGCATTAAGTGAATCTATATCACCAAACATAGGAATTGATGCTATCATGTCGCAGTTCTTTTTAACTAAATCAGAAACACCATGTCCTTCATTTCCAATTACAAGACCGATTGAACCTGTAAGGTTAAGGTCGTACATTGTTGTGCCACCCATATCGGCACATACAAACCACATGCCCTGTTCTTTCAGCTCTTCCATTGTCTTGCTAATGTTTGTAACCTTAGCAACTGGTGTGTAGTTGATAGCACCTGCTGAAGCCTTTGCAACTGTAGCAGTAAGACCAACTGCTCTGTGCTTTGGAATAACTACGCCGTGAGCTCCAACCTGGTTTGCAGTACGAATGATTGCTCCAAGGTTGTGAGGATCCTCGATATTATCAAGAATGATAAGGAATGGTGCCTCACCCTTAGCCTTTGCGCGCTCCATGATTTCATCAAGCTCAACATAGTCATAGCTTGCTGCGTATGCCAAAACTCCCTGATGCTTGCCTGTCTCTGAAAGCTGATCTAAACGCTCTTTCTTAACAAAGCTGATAACTGTGTCCTTGCTTTTCTTTGCTTCTCTAAGTATTGTCTGGATTGGGCCATCCTTGCAGCCCTCCAAAACAAATAACTTATCTATAGTTTTTCCACTTCTGAAGGCCTCCAGCACTGCATTACGGCCTTCTACAATTCTACTTTCTTCCATTTCTAAAAACTTACTCTTTCTAATAACTATAATTATAGAATTTCCAACTCCACAGCTTCGATACCGCGAGACACTAATTCGCATATACGGTCCATGTCTCCCGTGAGGTAAAGGTATCCAAGCACCGCTTCAAAACCTGTTGCCTCAAGGTAATCCATTGTGGATGCATTCTTTGCCTTTGTGTGAGGCTTGGAATTACGGCCACGGCGATACCAATCAGCCTCTGCATCTGTAAGCTGGTCCATAAGGGCCAATACCATAGCAGCCTGGGTCTGAGCCTTGACTACCTGACTTGCCCTCTGGTGAAGCTTATTAACAGGGGTATTGCCCTTATTTACAAGGATAGAACGGATGACAATATCAAACACTGCATCACCAATATACGCAAGGGTAAGCGGTGAATATGTACGAATATCCTTTTGTTCTATGCCAAATTGTTCATTAAAATAGCTGTTTAAATCAACTGCCATACTACTCCCTCACGAGTATCTTTAATCTCTACACCTTTTTCTAAAAGCTCTGCTCTGATTGCATCTGCTGTAGCAAAATCCTTTGCCTTTTTAGCTTCTGCACGACGAGCAATTGCGTCATTGATGAATGCTTCTAAATCTGCATCAACAGATGAAGCTCCATCCGCTAAAGCCTTTGCATGTCCAATCAAATCAAGTGATAATACTTTGTCAAAGCTTTCTACAAGAGCAAGCTTTGTTACATCGTTTGTATCTGCCTTAAGAACGTCATAAAGGACTGTAATAGCCATTGATGTATTTAAGTCGTTTGACACTGCCTCAAGGAACTTTGCCTCGTACTCAGCCTTAACAGCCTCATCAACTGCTCCATCATTCTTGAGTTCTGAAACACGCTTAACAAGCTTGTTATAAGCCTGTACTGTGTTGTCCAGATTTTCCCAAGAGAAAACAAGTGGCTTACGATAGTGTGACTGTAAGCAGAATAATCTGTATACAAGTGGGTCATATCCCTTTTCCTGAAGAACAGAAACTGTAAGGATTGCGCCCTTTGACTTTGACATCTTACCTGACTGGTCGTTAAGGTGATTGCTGTGGAACCAGTAATTGCACCACTTGTGACCAAGATATGCCTCTGACTGAGCAATTTCGTTTGTATGATGTGGGAAGATGTTGTCAACACCACCGCAGTGGATATCGATGTATTCTCCAAGGTGCTTCATTGAGATGCATGAGCACTCAATGTGCCATCCTGGGTAACCAACGCCCCATGGGCTTTCCCACTTAAGGGCCTGATCCTCAAACTTTGATTTTGTAAACCAAAGAACGAAATCAGTCTTGTTTTTCTTATTAACATCCTCTTCTACGTCGTCACGAACACCAACCTCAAGTGCTTCCTTTTCAACTGATGAAGAGAATACGTAATAATCCTGAAGCTTGCTAGTGTCGAAGTAAACATTTCCACCAGCTACATATGCATAGCCCTTTTCAAGAAGGACCTCTACCATATGGATGAACTCTGGAATGCAGTTTGTAGCAGGCTCAACAACATCTGGACGCTTGTTTCCAACTGCATCGAAATCTTTGAAGAAAGCATCTGTGTAGAACTTTGCAATCTCCATAACCGTCTTGTGCTCACGCTTTGCGCCAGCTACCATCTTATCCTCACCTGTATCTGCATCAGATGAAAGATGTCCAACATCAGTGATGTTCATAACACGGCGAACATCATATCCTGCATACTCTAATGACTTAATAAGAGCATCCTGCATGATGTATGTACGGATATTTCCGATATGTGCGAAATGATAAACTGTAGGGCCGCATGTGTACATGCTAACCTTGCCCTCTTCGTTTGGTTTAAACTCCTCAACCTGTCTATTTAAAGTATTATAAAATGTAAATTTTCCTGCCATTACTATTCTCCTCTTTTGCATCCTGCGCATCCTTCGCAGCTACGTCCTGTGTCCATTACTACATTGCTTCCATCATAGAATTCGTAGAGTAAACAGACTGCCTGAGCGCTGATGCCTTCTTCTCGACCTGTAAAGCCTAAATGTTCTTCTGTGGTAGCTTTGATATTAACCTGAGATACATCAATGCCAAGACACCTGGCTACATTTTCTTCCATCTGCTCGATGAAAGGACGAAGCTTTGGTGCTTGAGCGATAACTGTAGCATCCACATTTCCTACTACATAGCCTTCATCCATAACAAGCTCACGAACCTCTTCCAAAAGCTTCATGGAATCTGCCCCCTTATATTTAGGATCAGTATCTGGGAAATGTGCCCCTATATCCTTAAGACCTGCTGCTCCAAGAACTGCATCTGATATTGCATGTAAAAGTACATCTGCATCGGAGTGACCTAAAAGCCCAAGTGTATGCTCTATTTTAACACCACCTATGATTAAATCACGGCCCTCCACAAGCCTATGTACATCATAACCTGTACCTATTCTCATGTTGCCTCCTAATAATATAAAGAAATCTGCACTAGTGGCAGAGTATCACCTATCAAACTACTGTATTATAACAAAAAAAGAGGACTATTAATAGTCCTCTTCCATTAATTCCTATTTAGCTCTGGTCTGTCTTCTTATCCTTTTTCTTGAAAGAAAAACTCTTTCCCTTCTTTTTTCTAACAAAGAATATAATACATAAAATAATTGCAATAAGAATGAGATAAGGCAATAGATAGATAATAGCTATCACAAAAGCCTGAATAAACGCTACAAATCCTGAGAATGAGCTACTAAACGCCTCCACAAAACGATTCCATGCAGTATCTGCTTTTACTTCGCTATATGTAGATACTTCCGTAATATCAATAGAAACTGTACTGTAATCTATCTGGTCATCATAAGCTTTCTTTTGAGCTGTGTAACTTTCAATCTGATACTGAACATCATTGATACGGTCTTCTATAGCCAGCAAATCCTCAAGGTTATCAGCCTGCTCTTCAAGCTCCTGCAAACGCTCCAGCTTTGTATTTAAGCTTTTTAGTCGAGCCTGCACATCCACATAGCTTGATGTGATATCATCCACGCTTTCGCTTTTAGATGCAAGTGACCCTACTTCTCCTACACTGTTCATAAAAGCTTCATATTTGTCTGATGGAATACGGGCTGTAAAACTAGCACTGCGACTTCCATATTCCTCATTACCATATGATGAAGTACTTTCGAAATAACCACCATTAGCGCTCACAAGCTCCTTAATAGCATCCACATCTTCGTCAAACTTTTTTGACTCTAAATTGATGTAGGATGTATATATCAGCTTGCGACTGGTATCATATTCGCTTAAATCTACTTCACTGCCGCCATCATTGCTGTAGTCGGACTCATAATCCTGTTCTTCATAGTCAGCGTAGTCCCCACTTCCAATGCTGTCCTCTGATGCAGATTCAGATAATCCCAAGCTATCATATCCAGACGACTTTGATTCAGTGGTTGCTGCAAACTCAGCTGTGCTGCCTTCCGAGGCGTTGCCACAGGCAGTAGCAAATAGCATCAAACCTACAACTAATAGCGTTAATACTCTTCTTCTCATAGTCCCCCTCCTAAATTTAATTATTCAAAAACAAATCCATGTTGTTCTTCATTGCTCCATGAAGCAACATTAGAATCATCATATGATAACTCTCCAAGTGTAAAACCTGATTCAGTTACTTCCTTTACATAAAGTGTTGTGTCCATATGTCCTTTGGCCTCTATACCATTTGAAACCTCATACAAATCTATGCTAATTCCATCGTTTGCGATTAAGACGAAGTTGCCTTCTTCGTTATGAATAAAATAGCCTGTGATCCAGCTTCCGTTGCCTGTCTCCTCTTTTAATCCATCATCCCCTACTCGTAAAATATAGTAATTAGTATCAGTCTCTTCATCCCAAGTGTTAACTACGCTGATGTTTTCAAGCTCACCATCACCATCAAAATCAACACTGCTATTGAATCCCGCTTCAGAAAGCTTGATTGCATATGACATATCCTCAAGTGGAGTGTATCTGTCGGCAATTTCATCATACTCAGAATAAGGAACAGTAAAGGAAATCATACCAGCTGCATATGGAGCAATATCATACTGCTGGAAAATAAATGTAATTCCTAATGTATCCAAATAAAACTCTGGTTGATTTCCATTTGAAAACAATTCCTCAATTACTTCTTTATAGTTGATTACATCATCATCAAAAAGATTTGCTTTTGCCTCATCTGACGATGTATCTATTGTATTTAATATGTATTCCTTTGATGTTTCTCTGATAGAATCAGCATCTCCCAAATCATCTAATGTAATTTGCTCGCCTGTTCCTACATCAAAGCTAACCCCAGTGAAGGAGCCACCGCCATGTGCTCCGCCAAGGTATACGTAATCGTTAAGTACAAAGCTAAGAACCTTATTATCAAGTCGCTTTAAATCTATTGTTATATTATCAGAATACTTCATTTCGTATCCTTCGTCACCCATTTCTTCATTCTGCTGTTTAGCTTCTTCGTTCCAGTCTTCAATGCCTACATTAAAGTTATCAATCACACCAGAAAAATAATCATCAATGGCTGACTTTAGTTCTGGATGACTGTCATCTGTAATCTCAAGACACTGTACCTGGCCTTCGAAATAATCATAGCCCTCAGCCTCGACAGATGTATATGCGATTTCTGGTGCTGAAGCACTGGAATACTCTTTTTCTGTATTCTCTTCCTCCTGTGTCTGTTCTGTAACCTCTATTGTATCTGTATCCTGTGAATCTGTATCTTTTGCACAAGCCAACATAGATGTGACTGTAACCGCACAGATTGCAAGAATAGCTATTCTCTTTTTCATTTGTCTTTCCTCCATATTACTTAAAACAATATAACTAAGTTTAAGTTCAGTATACACATTCTCTGTATTATATCAAGTAGTACAGTAAAGATTTAAGAATTCTTTACATTTGCTTTAGAAATACAAAAAATAGGATTCCCCAAGAACCCTTGGGGAATCCCATCTTGAAAGGAGGATTTATTGTAATAAAAGAAATAGTAAACTATTTAACTACCAGCCTCTTTGCGCCTTCTGCAGCAAGTGGACTACGAACAGTTTCACTTTCTTCGAAAGTGATTTGAGCACATAATGTTGAGCCCTTCATTCTTTCTGCCGCAAATGTAAGACCATTGTTTTTTCTATCCAGCTTTGGAGAATCAATCTGATCAGGGTCGCCAAGAAGAACTACCTTTGAGCCCTTACCAGCTCTTGTGATGATTTCCAAAATCTGGCCAATTGTACAGTTTTGAGCTTCGTCCACAATAATATATGAATTAACAAGCGAACGACCTCTCATGTATGCCAATGAACAAATTTCAAGGATACCTGTTTCAAACATGTCCTCAATTTGAATCTTAATCTGCTCTTTCTCCTCGTTTTGTCCCTTCAAAAGAACCTGCAGGTTATCCATAAATGGAGCAATTAAAGGAGTCATTTTTTCTTCCAAATCACCAGGAAGGAAACCTAAGTCATTATCAGAAAGGGTGTTACTTCTGGTAATCATGATACGGTCATAGCCGTTGTGATAATAACCCTGAAGTCCTGCCGCCAGTGAAAGGAATGTCTTAGCCGTACCTGCACTACCCTTTAAAATAACAAGTGGCAGTACATCTGGACTTGCTAGTAGCGCATACAATGCAAATCGCTGACCTACGTTTCTCGGCTGACAATAAGGTGTATAAAAATCTCTATCCTTTAATAGGTGCCATCCATCTGTCTTAAATGTATAAAGAGCAGAATTGCTTCCATCCTTGCAAATTCCAAATTCATTTTCTATAAAGCCCTTATTAAAAGGACTTTCGATATCTTCTGGAGTGATATCCCTTCTACCTGTGTAATTCTCATTATCAAGAATCATTTCGTTGTGATAGCCCTGTACAACGCAGCCACACATTGTAGCATTAATTCTCATGGATATATCATTTGTAACCAGAATAGTTTCAAGCTCAGATTGCTTTGCAATTCCCAGTACACAGTTGATTATTCTATTATCAGGCCTATCAAGAGAAAACTCAGCTGGAATCAGCTTTTCAAATTCAGATTCTTTGGCGATGATAAAAGTACCGCCATTTGGCATCGTAACCCCCTTTGCATAATCGCCTTCAACAGATTCGATGTTTCGAATGCTCTCTCTGGCGCCATAGCCCACTTCCGCAAAAGCAGTTTTCTTTGAATCAAGCTCTTGCAACGTTGTTGTAGTGATGAGAACATTGTTGTCATCAAAACCAAAAAGTGCTGTAGGGCAGTGAATCAAGATGTTTGTGTCTAGTACGTAGTTTTTCTTCATAGGGTCACGCTCCTTTATTAATTTGTATAATCTAATTTTATACCAATTAAGCACTAAGTTCTACAACATTTTGTGCTAAAGTATGTAAACTTTGTGAAAATAGACACCACATCTAGAACTGTCCCAAACAAGAAAGAGTTTTGCTTTGCAAAACTCCAGCAGTGCGAGCCGGCAATTGCTTTAAGCAATTATCTTCCTATGCCGGCGAGACACATCTTACAAGCGCAGCTTGTTTTTTACTTTATAGGAATTACAAAGTAATTTCCTATAAAGTAAAAAAACTGGCACTCGAAAGCACCAGTTTTATCATTACATATTGAATAATTCTACCTCTGACATAAATGGAATTGACTGCGCAGCTCCCTGTTTTTGAACTGCAAGAGCAGCTGCCTTAGATGCATTCACAAGCACATCTCTCATAGGCTGTTTTTTAAGAATTCCAGCAATTAAATATCCTGTAAATGTATCGCCTGCCGCTGTAGTATCCACTGTGTCCACATCAAAGGCTGCTTGATACAATTCCTCATCTCCGTGGTGGAAAATAGAACCGCCCTTCCCAAGGGTCAGAACGATTTTTGCATTAGCAAAGCTTGCTTCCATTGCAGAAACTATTGTGGTAGGTGTTGTCTGACCTGTCAGCTGCTGGCCCTCTGTCTCGTTCAAAACAAATATGGAAACCTTGCCCAAATCGCATTCATCTATTATTTCATTCATAGGTGATGGATTTAAAACAATGGTCATTCCTTTCGCAAAGGCCTGATCAATTATATATGGGAGCTCATTTACCTCATTTTGAAGAAGAAGTATGTCCCCTGTTTCAAAGTTCTTTAGAACTTCATCCACGTATTCTTTTGTGTTCTTTTGATTTGCACCGCCAAATAAAACTATGCTGTTTTGGCCCGCATCATCCACCTGAATGATGGTGTGGCCACATCTGCCGGTTACAGTTTTGATATAGTCTGTTTTGATGCCGCATTCCTGGCATGCGTCATAAAAATCCAGACCTTCCTCTCCTACCAAACCTGCATGGTAAACAGGCACTCCTGCTCTGGCTAACGCCACAGATTGGTTGAAGCCCTTTCCTCCTAAATGCATCTGCACATCGTTAGAAGAAATAGTCTCTCCTTCCCTGACAATGTGTGGAACCTGATAGGTATAATCTAAATTAAGTGAGCCGAAATTTAATACCTTCATAAGCACCCCCGTAGACAATTAAATATGTCCAACTAATAATAATCCAGCTAAACCATAATATGTAACAACAGCAACCAAATCGTTTACTGTTGTGATAAGTGGACCTGAAGCAACGGCTGGATCCACCTTAATCTTGTGGAAGAAAATTGGAATGATAGTTCCGATAAAGCTTGATACTATCATAGCAATAAAAAGTGAAAATCCAACGATACTTGATATTCTAAAGGCAGCAAACCAAATATAGCCTTTAAACACATGTAGATATAAAGCTATAAAGAACAATGCCAACACACCAAGAATCAATCCGTTTGTACCACCAACTCGCATTTCCTTAAGGACAAATTTGGCCTTTTCAAGACCTGAAATTTCCTCATCCATAAGCACACGAATAGTAACAGCCAGTGACTGAGTTCCAACGTTTCCTGCCATATCAAGAATCAATGACTGGAACACAACAACGATTGCAACTGATGCAACTACTTTATCAAAGATACCAATAACTGAACTTGTTACAAGACCTAGTCCAAGTAAAAGCAATAGCCATGGAATACGCTTTTTGATACTCTCTGGCAAGCTCTCATTTAAATCTTCCTCTGCAGTCAAACCAGCCAACTTAGCGTAGTCTTCACCCATCTCATCATCTACGGCCTCGATGATATCCTGAGATGTGATAACACCAATGATTTCGTCGTTAGGATTAAGAACTGGAATAGAATCCTCAGCGTAATCCTTTAAATCTTCGATTGTATCTGCAATCCTAGCGTCAGCCTTTACGCTTGGGTAGCTATGACTGATGATATCGTCCAATGGGGTGTAATCGCGAGCTAAAATAAGATCACGAAGCTCGATAGCACCGTAGTATTTCTTGTCCTCGTCCTCAACATAAATAGTGTTGATATTGTCGTTGTCCTTTGACTGAGAAATCAGCGAACGCATTGCCTGCTTAACAGTGAAGTTCTTTGCGATAACGATGAAGTTGGTAGTCATCATGCTACCGATTTCATCCTCATCGTAAGAATTAATCAATCGTACATCGGCAGATGCATCCTTATCCATGAGGGCGATGAGCTTTTCTCTCTCTTCCTCATCCTCGATATCTTCCAAAGCATCAACCGCATCATCGGCATCCATGTTTTCCAGGACGTCAGCAGCCTGCTCTGGTGTAATCTCTGCTAAATATTCACCTACATCTTCAATATAAGGGAAAATCTCTGATAGACGCTCAGCTCCCAAGATATCGAACAGCCTTCTACGGTCTTCCGGCTCCAGTGCCTCATACGCTTCAGCGATATCGTTTTCATGATAATCGTCCAGAGCCTCCATGAGCTCCTCTGCGCTGATATTAGAACGTAGCAGGTCGATGATTTCTTGTAACTTGATGTCCTCTAATAAATCCTTTGTTTCCATGTTACTTTCTCCGCTATAAAAAAAGAATGTCATGTCTGATTTAGATGACGATGACATTCCTTACTTACATGAAAACAAAGCTCTTTTGATATTAACAAAAAGAACAGCTAATCATATGTATAAAAAATGTCTCGTCGCAGCATAATCGCCCATGACTGTCTGATTTATCCATAGCTGTTCTCCTTTCTTTAATTTGAATATATTGTTTGAATTTTACATAAAAAACATAACATAAAAAACAAGACTTTGTAAACCCCATTTAACAAAGTTTTTCAACCATTTCTCTATTAAATACCACTGATTTTACACCATCAACTTCTATCTGATATAAAGCGTTGGCTGCAAGGTGCTCTGCGGCCTGTTCTACGTTTCTGATTCCTGTTGAAATTACAAACTTTTCCATAACAGCATCAAGTCCGTCTTCGGTTACCTGACACTCTTCCGGGCTCATTCCAATTCGCTTTAAAACCTTTGGCAATGAAAATCTACGGAAGATTTCTTTCTTCTCCTCCACTGTATAGTCCGGAATATCAATTACTGCAAATCTGGACATAAGTGGTGCAGAAATATCAGCCTTAACATTTGCTGTAGCGATTGGATAAACACCCATAGTTGGAATCATACATTCCATATAATTGTCAGTGAATCCCAGATTATCAAGAAGAGTTAATAACACATCAGCTGGATTGCCGTTGCCCTTGCCTGAATTTGCTTTGTCCAACTCATTAATGATAAACACCAGATTGCTTGTGCCTGAATTTGCAAAGGCTTCCATAATGATTCCCGGCTTTGCATTAGAATAAATTCGCGAGCTACCAGTAAGCTGCTCAGGGTCATTGATAGAACTCATATCAAGAGTTGTCCATGGCAATTTCAGGATACGCGCTACCGCATATGCGATTTGAGATTTACCAACTCCCGCCGGGCCACATAAAAGCAAGCCATAGCTTGGCAAGGTATGAGTACGATTAACCTGAATTACAGTCTCCATAATTCGCTGCTTCACTGATTCAAGACCGTACAATTCCTCATCAAGAATTCGTCTTGCCTCAACCGGATCAATGGCCTCAAAATAATCACTCTTCCACTGGATACTTGTCATTATTGAAAGAGCTCTTTGAGCATGACGTCTCTCCTCAATTGTAACCTCAGCAGATTTTGCTACAGCCAGATTTCTTCTAGCCCAAAGTCGAATATTATCAGGAAATGTTCTGCCAGCGCAGGTAATAAAATCGGTGATAGACTGAATGCTGGTAAGCTTCATATCATCACCATCTTCTGCATCTTCCTCATCCAGCTCTTCCTCTGAAGGTGGATTAGATGCAAAAAGACGTTCCATCATAAACTGTAGAAAGCCATCCTCTGATGATAGTTTTCCGTTTCCTGTGGATGTCTCACGAATCTTGTAAACTGCATAGCCGTCCTCTGTGTTTGCACCGGAAAGTCTAACTGGAATGTGATTCTCTCCAAGCCATCCAATCAAGCTGACAAAACGAGAATCCACTCGCAATATATCCTTTGAAATAACACCATCCGCAAGCTCAGCTTCAAAGCTGCTCCTAGCAATGGGATTTGTAAACACACCATTTACATGATGGCTCAGCTTGCCATCCTTATCTTCTATTATAATAATAGGCTTTTCTGGACTGGCCTGAGACTCATCAGATTGAAAAGTAGTGTATGTCTTCACTGCCTCGCTGTTGTCTTTTTCTTCCTGTGCAAAATCAAATACTGGCATTTTTCTCTCCTTAAACTCCATTTTTATCTTTTTGATTGTAGCAAAACTCTTTAGTGTGGTAAAGAGTTCTCAGAAAGAATCTTGCAAGTATACTTGCATTCTATTTTTGATTTAGAGGCCATATTTTGCTATTGCATAAAAAATGTGGATAACTCTCCAAAATTTATCTTAAAATTCGATGAGTTATCCACATGTTATCTTTCAACAATATGATATTAATTATTTGATAATAATCAGATGATTATAAATATTTCTTTTGCTCTGTAAAGCCTCTTCCCTTAACTTCTGAAACACGACTTACAATAATAAATGCTTCTGGATCAATTTCATGAACAAGCTGTTCTGTCTTTGCAAGCTCTCTTGCTGTTACAATTGAAAGAGTGATTTCAGTATCCTTACCAAGGTAGCCTGTACGACCATACATCACAGTAACACCGCGGTCGATATCCTGAAGAATTGCTCTACGAATATCGTCGCTTTTCTTGCTGACAACCTTAATCTGAGTTCTTGCCTTTCCAAGGATAAGCATTCTATCAAGAGTGTTTGTATATATAATTACAAGGATTATTCCATAAAGCACTAAAGTCTTTTCTGTAAATAAAGCCTGCAATACTAAAATGCAAATATCAAATACCCACATAGCACCTGAAATAGGGGTTCCAAAGAACTTGTTTAGAACTATAGGTGGAATATCCATTCCTCCAGTGGATGCGCCTGTACGAATAACTATCCCCAGGCTGACGCCTATTAAAAGTCCACCAAACACAGTGCAAAGCACTATATCATCAGTAGGCCTAAAATAAACTGCAAGTATTTCCGCTATATGAAGTTCTACTGGAAAACAGAAAGTAGAAAGTAATGAATTAGCCGCAAACCTGCGCCCCATCACCTTCCATCCGATAAGGAATAGACATGTGTTTATTACAAATACCACATGAGGGACCTTCCAACCAAGTATGTGGTGAAAGAACAACGCTATACCAGTACCACCGCCAGTAATTAAGCCAGATGGCTCAATAAAAAAAGCAACTCCCAAGGCATAAATAAAATTTCCAAGTACTACAATCAATGCTGTCTTTAATATCTGCTTCATTTCACACCTGTTTTGAATAAATTATTCGATTTAACGTTTCGCAACAGGTTGGATTGTACACCATTTGCGGACATTTGTCAGCACAGCACGGTAACGCATTAGCACGCTAAAGTATGCCAATTAATAAAAAGCTAGCATGTTACGACTACAAGCCTGTTATTTTCTACACTCAACATATGTTTCGCTTTAGAAAAAACAGAGCTTGATGTCTACATGCTAGCTTTATTAATTGTCATCCACTTACTTGTCAAACTTTAGGAAGTGCATGCGGCCATCTTCTTTCTTGACCTCACGCTGAGGCTTTTCTCCTACCTCTGGGTTGAAGAAAACGCCCTTGAGGCTGTTGGTGCGTGAGCGAATGCAATCTGGACAATAGCGTCCGTAGCGAATGCTACAACCACAGCTTTCACACTGCACATATACAGGACTGCCCTCTGGAATCTCCAGGCGTCCCTCACGAAGCATACCATTGATAATATCAACTGGCACCCCAGTATGTTCTGAAATGATGATAGCTGGTGTGGGACCATGTTCATCTATGTATTCTTTAACTCTGCCAAAATCGTCTATTTCCTGATTACCACAATCAAAACATTCGTATCGGCCTCCTCCGATGTAACGGATACGGCCCTTACATTTTGAACATCTATTAGGTTTTCTCTCAAGAAATTCTTTGGTGAATTTCTCTTGTTCAGCCTTTGTTCCCATTAAATATCCTCTTATAAATCAAAATCTTTTGTAATGCTCTCATCAAGAGAAACAGCGTCTGTGCCAGCGCCCTCTAGCCCTTCTCTAATGAGCTTCCAATTCTGCAAGAACCAGACTGTCTGTGCAGGGTGTTTGTATAAAGAAAGCATCTGGGCACCCTCGTACTTGTATGGATATACTAAAGGTATGTTGCTTGGTCTAGCTGTAGTAAAAAACAAAACATTCTTATATAGATGCTTTGTGATTGCATTTGGAGTAACGCAGTAGAAAATGTTCTCTCCAAAATCGGTAGAGTACCAAAACTTCATGCTAGCTTGATCTACATCCGAAGGCTCCATACCAGTAACCTCGAATTCATTTACACGAAGCGACTTCATTTCAAGGTCCTCTTCGTCATCCTCTTTTGCTTTTTTAACGGCATCCTTCCATTTTTTAGCTTCTACAGGATTCATCAGACCAGCAAAGAATCTGTTTTCTTTTTCCGCCTTTTCTGAATCCTCTTCACTCTCGCTAGGATCCCTGCCTGTCTTTAACCAATAATTAATTGTATTAAGATTGTTTGTAAGTAATCTCACATGTGGTGCGTACTGTTTGTCCATTTGCACCATCAGTTTAAGGTAGTATTCAAATTCTTCTCTTGCCGCCTGCAAAGCGTTCTTTCTTTTAAAGTAGAAAGGCAAACCTACAAGAGCAGAAATGCCTACAATAATAACAATAATATTAACTGCAACCCAATTCATAAATCATTTACTCCAAGTTAAATAAATAATATTGAATATCCAATCAGTCCTATCAGCACAATCAAAAGAATAGTATTTATTACGGTAAGACTAGTCAAAGTGGACATGCTTCTCTCCTGCTTTTTAAGTCTATCCGCATTGTACACTTCCTCGATTTTTGCTGAAAAATCCTTGGTAACACTATCCAATTGCTTTTTCAAAGGTGTGCCATAATCTAGAGAATCCTTCAGATCATTAACCTTTGTTTCTAAAGATTTAAGTAATTTTTCATTACGCTCCTGATTGTCAGCCACCTGCTGTTTAATGTCATTATTATCATGACCAAAAAGCTCCAAGGTCTGCTGCATAGCGTAGATTTCCCCCTGAAGTCTATCAATCTCCCCACGAATGGATTCCTCGTCCATGCTTACATAACGATGCCTAAAAATAGGTTTTCCATTATATTCGTTTTGCATAAACTTCTCCCTTCTATGCGTATTATCCTGAATTTAGTTTACCACTTTTTCACAACAATTTGTATACTAAAAGACAAATTAATACTAAATCTAGAAAAGGCAGCTAGAGTAAACTAGCTGCCTTAAAATATACATATCTATTATAAAGAGAATTGTGCAACGAAATCCTGAAGTTCTTGAGCATTACCTGCAAGACGATCAGAAGCCTGTGCAACCTCGTAAGATGATGCAGTCTGCTCCTGCGATGCAGCTGATACATTTGAAGTCTCATCTGCAACTGAAATACTCATCTGCTCTATGTCATGGATATTCTTTGCGATAGTATCTGTTCCACCGGAAAGCTGTTCTACGATGGCGCTCATTGTATTGGATTCCTCAGAAATAGAATTAACCATATTTACAATATTATTGAATGTTTCGCCAGCTTCGTTTACAAGCTCAGAACCATTGATAACCTCTTCAGCGCCCTGCTTCATAGCCTCTACAGCCTCTCTAGAATTGTTCATAATGGCTGCAATAAGCTCGTTAATCTTCTGGGCTGCCTGATTTGATTCATCAGCAAGCTTTGAAATCTCGCTGGCAACAACTGCAAATCCTTTACCCATCTCTCCTGCACGAGCAGCCTCAATTGAAGCGTTCAATGAAAGAAGATTTGTCTGGCTTGCGATTTCTGCAATTGTTACAACGAATTCATCAATACTCTTTAATCTCTCACCAAGGTCATCTACTACTCTTGCAGAGTTCTCAACTGAATCCTTGATTGTGTTCATCATATCTGTTGCATTAGTCATATCTGCTGCTCCGTTGATAGCAGCTTCATTTGTAGACTTAATCATTTCAGAAGAACGATTAATTGCTTCCTTGAACTCCTTCATGTTTGTAACAAATGAATCTGTCTCTGAGCTAGCATCTGTTACTGCACTAATCTGGCCTGAGCATGAGTTTGCAACATTTGTACAAGAGGTTGCAACCATCTCACTGGCCTCAGCTGACTGTGAAGCAGATGCAGAAAGCTCCTCTGATGCTGATGCAACTGATGATGTTGTATCGGAAATCTGAATCATCAAATCTCGAATATTTTCATGCATCATATCCAAAGCCTCAGATATTGCGCCAATTTCATTATTATGGCTCTTCAGCTTTCGAACCTCTTCCATTGCTTCATTTTCTGTAAAGTCTCTATTAGACATTCGAATCATCTGATTAGCTGCTTTAGTTATAGGCTGTGTGATTTTGCCTCCTGCCAGGAAGGCTGCAACAGCACCTATAATAACAAGGACAAGCATAATTACTACAGTTTCTATGATATTCTTCATCAAAGCTTGATGTGCATGTGCCTGATACTCAGCAACAACTACATCCAAATCATCAACCCATACGCCAGTACCCATTACCCAATCAAATGGCTCATAGTAAGCTGTATAGTTAATCTTTGGAAGTTCTTCAGTCTCATTTGGCTTTGCAAACATAAGCTCGGTATAGCCACCGCCTTCTTGCATACCATTTTCAATCATCTGCTGAATATATTTATTTCCAGATGAATCTGTAGCATCCCATCTCGACTGACCTTCTGTATCTCTGCCTAAAAGAACTACATTCACACCTTTTGATGTATCAACCCAGAAATATCCATTTCCATCATCATATCTAAGCTCGCGAATAATATCAGCCGACTCCTTTTCAGCCTCTGCCAGTGTCATTTCGCCATTCTGGTATCTGCCATACATAACCGCGCAGATACTCATTGCTTCTTCTGTCTCATGCTTTAATTTAAGCTTAACATCCTCAACAAGTCTCGAACTGTAAACTTCAACCTGAGTATTGTTTGTGTTTACGGTATTGATAATAGAAAATACCGAAACAATAGCTGCAGAAAGTATTACAGATGCCATTACAACTCCAACAAGAATTGTTTTTAAACTACCCCTTTTCTTTGCTTCTCCTGCCATAGTAAAAGCCCCTCCTTAGCATAGTGACTACATCACTTACTATAGCATTTAATTTCTGAAATTTTAGCATTTTCACAGATAGTTCACTGATAATTCGAAATGTTGAACACAATATTATTTAGCTTTCTTTGCTGCTTTCTTTGCTGCTCTCTTCTCTGCCTTAGCCTGAAGTTTTGCTAGCTTTTTAGCAGTAGGCTTAAACAGTCTAAATATCTTGTAAATCTCAAGAAGTATAAGAAGAACAAATACAACAGTTACAATACGCATAATATGAGTTGTGATTCTTGTACCATCTTTAATATGACTTCCTGGCATTGCACCATTCATTGCCTTTGAGTTAGCAATAATATAAAGCATATGATGCATAGCCTGTCTTGCATAGTAGTATGTTGCAGCATCATTTTTATCAAAATTGTATCTTGCTGCTGAAGGAAGTGTTGTAAGCTTCACATCAGCTCCTGCCTCTGTCATCTGATAGCCATCCATGAATACACCAGTATTGGCATTATCTGTCATAACGAGACCATCAAAAGCCCACTCGTTTCTAAGAATACCTGTGATAAGGCCGTAATCGCCACCTGCCCATGTAGCACCAACTCTGTTGAATGATGTCATCACCGCCTGTGATGCTCTGATTTCCTTAGATGCATTTGTATAAGAGCCATCATCCTGCTTTTCAACATAATTGAGAGTAACATCTCCTGCCTTCATGCACATTTCAAATGGAAGAAGGTAAATCTCACGAGCGCTTTGCTCGTTAAGCCATGTTGCAATACTGTACTGACCATCTCTATCACCACGGTGATTCTCCTGATCGTTAAATGCGAAATGCTTAATATATGTATACATTCCCTTAGAAGCTGCACCCATTACCTCATTAGAAGCAACTGTACCAGAAAGGAATGCATCCTCTGAATAATACTCACCATTTCTTCCTGAGAATGGAGTACGGTGAATATTCATTGATGGTGCATACCAACCATCAGCTCCACCTATTAAACCTTCATTTCCAATCATAGTGCCGTATTCCCTTGCAAGTGATGGATTCCAGCACTGAGCCATTGTCATGGCACTTGGGAACATTGCACTTGTTCCACCATAAATAAGACCTGATGCTGTATCAGCATCGATATTAAATGGCTTTTCAATTGATTTGATATACTCGATTCCGTATCCGCTTACGCCGATTGCATTGTAGATTTCATCAGCTGAAAGCTCATCCAATAAATCTTCCCATAGTGGGTCATCATAATCCAGACCACGCATATCTATAAGCTTAAGGCCATTATCTTTGTCATAAACAATCTCTGTATCAGAAAGAGTTTCTGGATCTACAGTAGTTCCTGATTCAAAACTATCTAACTGTGCTATCAACTCATCAGATGCAGTCTTAGTATATGTATAAGATGCACCGTCATCTCCATTGATTTCATTTCCCCAAGTGCTTATCTGGGCACTTGCTGTACCATCATGAGTTGGGAATGTTCCTACCCAATCGTTTCTAGTAAGGTATGTAGCATCTCCTTTAGCATCATCAAGCTGATTAGTGATTTCTTCACCTGAATAGCTATCCTTTGAATATGTAACTGTATCAACCTCTGTAATATCAGGTGTGTAAACTGATACAAACTCAGATGTAGCTTCATCTGTTGTATCTTCAAGTTTTGTATTGATAATATTATTTACTGCCTCATGTGCATTCTTTGCTGCAGTAATATAGTAATCACCGGCATCAAATATATATGTCTTTGCATTATTAGCATCGTATGCCTTTAACTGAGACTTATCGAAGCTGAGTGACATTGTCTGTGACTCGCCTGCTGCAAGCTCATTTGTTTTGTCATATGCCACAAGCTGAACAGAAGCTTTTTCAACGCCATTTTCAATATCGTAATCTGTGTAAGGACTCTGGGCATAGATTTCAACTACATCTTTGCCAGCCACATCACCTGTGTTAGTAACTGTGATTTCAATGTTACAAGTATCTCCATCCCATGATGTCTTCATATCGGACCATTCAAATGTGGTGAAAGACAATCCGTATCCAAATGGATAAACAACTTCTGAATCGTAGTCAAAATCCCCAGCGTTTTCACGACCTAGAGTTACATCCTCGTATCTGGTTTCATAGTACTTATATCCAACGTAGATTCCCTCTTCGTAAGTAACATAGTTGTACTTTGTAAGGTCACCGTTTGAATCTGAATACTGATAGTCACCAAAGTTCATAGCAGCTGGTGACTCAAGTGGATTTGCAGCAAAAGTATCTACTGTTCTACCTGAAGGATTAACCTGGCCAGTTAAAATATAAGGCAATGACTCAATTGCTGTTGCTGAGATTACAGCCTTTATATTTGGATAATCTTTAACAAAATCAAGATCAAGTGCAGCATTTGAATTGCTTACAAGAATAAATCCATCAAAGTTGTCATTCAAATATGAGATGATTTCAAGCTCTGTGCTGTCTGGCTCAAGATATGTCTTTGCCTGATCCTGCGCATTATCAGCATGATTATACATAGAACGAGGCATATCTCTACCTTCGCCTGCTACTCTCTTTAAGAAATAAACAGGAACTGTATCTTTGATTGAGTTCATAACCTCATTATTGGCTTGAAGCTCTGATAATGGAACCTCATTAATTGAGAAATCCTCAGCATCACCATATGAAATTGAACCAGCTCCCAAACCATAATTTTCAGACTGTTCTTTGTAGTAATCAAAAAGCGTCTTATTGATAGATACATTTGCCGAATCAAAAATATCAGCAAGACTTCTACCACCCATCATACTATCATTTGCTGCTACTGTTGCTGAATTCACACTAAAGAAACTAAATGTAGCATCAGCTGTCTGAGGTAAAAAACCATCCTCATTTTCAAGCAAAATAGTTCCTTCATCAGCAATCCTCTGATGAAGATCTGCTTCTGCAGTCTTAATAGAATCTGCATCGTAATCCGCCTTGTTGTACTGTAAGTCAAGACCTGTAGTATCAACATCCGAATTATCAATTTTTGTGTTAATGCCTCCCAGCATACTATCTACCATTCTTGCATAGTTTGGTAAGATGCTGTTAACCGCTACAATTATAATCGCAAATACGATAATAAGAATTGAGCGGATGCATGTTCCAATAATTTTTCTTCCCTTGCTCATTTGCATTCTCCTTTTCTTGGGGCATACCCGATTGATAACTTTATCGAGAGAATAACAAAATCATTAAAAAAAATGCAGGCCTTGTCACAGCCTGCACATTTTTTGTCATAATCTGCATCTCTACTCAGAAAAAATAATTCTAAGTAAATACTTATCATTTTCAGTTTTAATCGTAAGCTGACCTTCGTATTTTTCTACAATAGCTTTGATACTTTGGGTGCCATATCCATGGCTTAGCTTGTCACTTTTAGATGTGATAGGCAGGCCATGCTGCATTTTAATTGTACCAGTGTATGGATTAATGATTTCTACTAAAACAATCCCTTTTTTATTTTGAATCTGCACTGATATCCATCTCTTTGCTCTATCTAAAATCTTTTCATTTGCTTCAATCGCATTGTCTAAGGCATTCCCTAGCAAAGTATACAAATCGATTTCATCCATAAACTTGAGCTGCTCCCCATCTGCCATACAGCTCATCCTTATTTCCTTTCTATGGCATATCAGCTTTTTTTCAGTCAAAACTGTATCTAGAAGATCGTTACCTGTGCGAACTACAGCATCATATATAGCTATGTCGTTTTCCATCTCAGATAGAATGCCTCGTCTTTTCTCATCACTTTCCATATTAGCCAAAGCATTAATCTGATGTTTCATATCATGATAATGCTGATTGACTACTGCCATGGCATCCTTTGAAAACTGATATCTCACCTGGGTATCTTTCCAAAGTTGTTCCTTAATTCTAAATGCTCTTCTTTCTTTTTCATTGATAAGCTGAGCCCTTTGATTTATCAAAATAAACAGACTTGCCAAAATAGCATACACCGCATGAATATGGCCAATATTATTAAGACTCGAAATAATGCTTAAAAACCAAACAACAAGCAAAATTACAACTGTGGCAGATGTAGCAGAAAGAGTCTCTATCAGATATTTGCCATCAACCACTGTGGATTTAGCAAACCAAAAATAAGCCATTATAAAAGAGCCTATAAGACAGACGGTATATAGTATTGGTTGATTATCCGGTATCCTGCCGTCTGTGCAATAATCAAAGAGTTCTCTTATACAGTAAAAAATATGCTCAATACAATAGCTAATTGCAAACAGATAGATTGCCTCGTGAAAATTTACCTCTGTAGCAAAATATATTCCAAATATCACCGCTATCCATATCGCCATAAACCAAAACAAAAGAATTATATATGTAGATGGAGTTATATCCGAATAATCTGACCCCTCATATCCAAACAGAATAAGCACTCTTGTCATGGCAACGTCAAGAAGAAGCCCCAAACAAACACAAGACGCACCTCTTATCAATGGATATTTCTTTTTATTAAGTACACTACATATTCCCAAAACAGGTATTAGCATTTCCAGAAGATATCCAACATTGAAAGAATTATCCATAGCTATATCTCCATTCCTACATAATCACCAAAGGCTGTGATGAATTCCTTTTTTCTGCTTCGGCTAAGAAAAAGCTCATCTCCTGCCACGGTAACCACATCACCTTTTATTCTATCCACATATTTAAGATTGATAAGATGAGATTGTCCACTTTGAACAAATCCGTATTCTCTTAAATCTTCTGCTATGGCTTTTAAACTTTTACTTCTAGTTTCAAAGATGCCAGATTTACTATGAATAACAATAGTATGCCCAACTACCTCTATGTAATAGACATCCTCTGTATCTATTTTTCTTTTGGCTCCATCTTCTGCGACAATTAGTTCCTTGCTCTTTTGATATTTGTCAGCAGTCTTTAAAACCTTGTCCATAGTTCCTTGGAATTGCTCATATACCACCGGCTTCAGTATAAAGTCTAATGCGTTGACCTTGTATCCATCAATGGCATATTGTGCAAGAGCTGTGATAAATACAATAATTACACTGTCATCAAGCTCTCTAATCTTTTTTGCCGTAGTCATTCCATCCTGATATTTCATATGGATGTCCAAGAAAATCAAATCGTATTCAGAAGTATAATCATCCAAGATATCAATTCCATCAAAAAATGTTCTGACGATGAAATTGTCTGCATGTTCCTTCTCATATCTGGATAAATGCTCTATCAAGCTAGCCTGACATTCTTTTTCGTCTTCAACAATCGCAATTCTAAGCATCTACTATCCCCCTTCTATATTCTAGTGTAAGTATACCATTTATGTCTTCAAATCGACATAATATGCCAAACCAATAGAACTTTGCAAGATATCTGTTAACATACTTAGTGATTGATAACATTCTAAAAGAGCCAGTTGCTATGTATTTTATAGTGATTGGCTCTTTCTCCATTTTTCTTAAGATTTAGTATACTTCATAAGCATTTCAATGTAGTTTTTTGTCAGCGTGGTCTGTGGCACATTGCTAGGTAAGATGTAACCGATTTCCATATAGTCATCCACCTTTAGTGGCTTTGCGATGATGCTTGGACCATTTAATTCTTCACTGATAACACCGCTACATATGGTATATCCGTTAAGGCCAATCAGCAAATTAAAGAGCGTCGCTCTATCTCTTACAATTATTTCCTTGTCACTATCGATGGTGCTAAGTATTTCCTCTGAAAAATAAAAGGAGTTGTGGCTTCCCTGCTCGTAAGAAAGGCGCGGATAGTCCTTCAAATCATCGAGCGTCAGCGCTTTCTTCTTTGCAAGTGGACTGTTCTTTCCAATGAAGACATGAGGCTTAGCTTTAAATAAAGAATGAAACACCAGGCCATTGTCACGTAAAGTTTTCTTTATGACAGTTTCGTTGAATTTGTTCAGATACAGAATACCTATCTCACTTCTGAGCCTTGCCACATCCTCGATAATATCGTAGGTCTGGGTCTCCCTCATATGAAATTCGTATTTGTCACCGCCATACTGCTTTAGCAACTCTACAAAGGCTTCCACTACAAATGAATAGTGCTGGGCTGATACGCAAAAGCGTTGCTTGCTGTGGCCAGCTCCTGTGTACTTTTCTTCTATAAGATTTGTTTGCTCAAGCACCTGTCTGGCGTATCCTAAGAATTCATCTCCCTCGGGAGTGATCTCGATTCCCTTATTGGAACGGTTGAATATGGTGATGTGGTATTCATTTTCCAGTTCCCTGATTGCAGATGTTAAGCTTGGCTGTGCGATAAACAGCCTTTTTGCTGCTTCTGTAATATTTCCTATTTCTGCTACTTCTACTACGTATCTAAGCTGTTTTAGGGTCATAGCCTTCCTTTCTTTATATGCACGAGTCCACAACGATTAATAGATTTATTTTTAATTATATCATTATTCATAGATTTTATCTATTGTTAAACTATCATTTTTTATATTTTACCTACTAATCAACTAGGCCTATAATCCTCAACATAAGTTAATGAACGTTGCGCAATATATTTATAGTAATCAAAAGGAGAATAAGAAAATGAGTAATATTAAGACACCATACAGATACGATTTTGTAGGAAGCTTTCTACGCCCACAGGCCCTTAAGGATGCAAAGGCTGACTTCTTAGCTGGCAAAATCAGCGAGGATGAGTTCAACAAGGTGGTTGATGAGGAAATCACAAAAGTCGTTGCTAAGCAGAAGGAGCTTGGTTTTCATGTAATCACCGATGGCGAGTTCAGAAGATCATTCTGGCACCTTGATTTTATGTGGGGATTCGATGGAGTTGCCCATGAAAATACAGGCGGCGGAGTTGATTTTGATGGGGAGCTTGCTTTACTTGATGACACTTATCTTGTAGGCAAAATCAAAGCAAAGGCTCATCCATTTGTTGAGTATTATAAATTCTTAAAGCAATTTGAGGATGAAAATACAGTTGCTAAATATACTATCCCTGCCCCAGCTCAAACATTTCAGCAGATGATTGTTCCTGTAAACTTTGAATCTACCAGAAAATTCTATGCTAATAATGATGAATTGATTCATGATATTGCGACTGCTTATCAGGATGTTATTAAACAATTCTACGATGCTGGTTGCCGTAATCTTCAGTTTGATGATTGTACTTGGGGTGCAATTGTAGGCGCTGCTGCAAAGCAGAGATATGCAAGCCTTGGAATTGATATTGAAGAAGTAAAGCGACAGCTTCTTGAAGTTAATAATCTGGCCCTTGAAAACAAGCCAGCGGATATGACAATCACATCACACATCTGCCGAGGCAACTACCACTCTACATTCTTTACAAGCGGCCCATACGACACAGTTGCTGACTATGTATTTGCAAAAGAAAATGTGAATGCTTTGTTCCTTGAATACGATGATGCTCGCTCTGGTGGATTTGCTCCTCTTGCAAAGGTATCTTCTGATAAGAAGGTGGTGCTGGGACTTATTACAACAAAGCGTCCTCAGCTTGAAGATAAAGAATCTATCAAAAAACGTATTTACGAAGCAGCAAAATATATTCCACTTGAGCGTCTAGCTTTGAGCCCACAGTGTGGCTTTGCTTCCTGCGAAATCGGCAACAAGCTTACCGAAGAAGAACAGTGGGCTAAGCTGAAGCTAGTAAAAGAAATTGCTGAAGAGGTATGGCAGAACGATTAATTCAGCTCGATGAATTTTTCGATTGCTACTGCTACTCCATCTTCATCATTGGATGGTGCAATAAAATCAGCCCATTCCTTGGTCTCATCCTGTGCATTTGCCATGGCAACAGAAAGACCTGCGTAACGCATCATAGGAATGTCGTTGAAACCATCGCCGCAGGCAATCAGATGCTTGCGATCAATACCAAGACTTCCTAACAATATTTCTAGAGATGATGCCTTTTCAATTCCCTGAGGCATTATCTCTAGGAAAAATGGCTCTGAGAAGAAAACATTAACAGTGCCATTAAACTTTTCATTAAGCTTTGCTTCTACATTTCTAAGAACCTTGTGATCACCCGCGCATAAAAACTTAACAGGTGGATCAAGCTGTGCTTCCTCATCCAGGTGGAATACCTGTCTGATTGGAATGTTATTGATTTTTGATTCCAGCTGCACGTACTGATTATTCTCGTCGTTTGAAATGATGCCTTCTGAATCATATGTAAGTGTGGCAACATTGAATTTGTTTGCGCAACGAAGAATATCTGCATAGTACTTTTCAGGAATAGTTTCTCTGCGGACAACCTCTCCTGTCTTGCAATCGATAATCATACCACCGTTATACGCCAGTATGTATCCTCCTACCTCTTCCAGGTGAAGCTGCTTTGCAATCTTTTTAATGCCTGGTACTGGACGGCCTGATGCAAGTATTATCTTTACTCCTGCCTTTGCAGCCTTCATTATTATTTCTTTGTTTTTGTTACTAACCTCTTTTTTGCTATTTAAAAGAGTTCCGTCTAAATCTAGTGCTATTGCTTTATATTTCATAAGGCATATCATAGCAAGCCGATTAGGTTACGTCAAATGGATTTTTTCACTTGTGATATCCAGAGTTAAACATTAAAATAGCACTAGCAAAAATAATGACTGGAGGTTTTTTATGGAAGATAAAATTACACTTACTATTGGGAAACAAAAAAACATTGCTCTTATCGCACATGATGGAAAGAAGCCACTTCTTATTCAGTGGTGCGAAGACAACAAAGAAATTCTTAAGAATCATTTCTTATGCGGCACAGGAACTACAGCCAGAATGATTTCCGACAAAACAGGACTTCCTGTTAGAGGCTACAACTCAGGCCCTCTCGGCGGTGACCAGCAAATCGGCGCAAAGGTTGTAGAAGGCAGAATCGATTTAATCGTATTCTTCTCTGACCCTCTCACAGCTCAGCCACACGATCCTGATGTAAAGGCGCTGATGCGAATCGCTCAGGTTTACGACATTCCTATCGCAGTCAACAAGGCATCTGCTGATTTCATGATTAAATCAGAGTTTATGGATACACCTTACGACCACGACGTTATCAATTTCCAAAAAAATATTGCTGATCGAGCAAACACACTATAGTACCACCCAAAATAGACACATTCTCTTGATATACTTTTCTAGTATCATTTTATAGCTTTTATTGGGGATGTGTTGAGTATGAGAACTAAAGATCGAAATGATTTTTTATGGTTGGTATTCTTTTTTATAATCTTTATCAATGGATTTGAAGCTGGAGGTTATCAGGCCAGTCTATTAAATATAGGAAATACATACGATTTATCTACAACAACCAAGGGGTTATTTGCCTCTGTAGAGCTATTTGCCACGATGCTTGCGCCGATACTGCTTGGTGCATGGGCAGATAGAACTAATAAATTGAAATGTATCAAAATCCTGCTTTCCATACAAATAATAGCAGCTTTACTGATTGGCCTTTTGACATCGAAGGTGCTCTTTGTAGGTGGAGTCTTCTTTTTAGGACTCACTACAAGTGCCCTCCAGTTTATTTCCATTGCAGCTCTTGCTGATTACTATCCTATCAGTTACCACAAAAAAATAGGCTATCTCACTTCTATGTATGCATTGGGCGCATTTGTAGCGCCTCTAGTTGTTGCTGCGTATTTAAATATGGGATTCAGTTGGAAGATATTATTTATCTTTCTATGTGTAGCCAGTGCTGCTGCACTGATAGACATAGTTTCATCTAAAAATGAATTCAGAGAATTAGCAGATACCACTACGGAAGAATTTACCTCCGCTGGTCCATTTATTCTAGCTGGAATCATCATGCTGTGTGTAGTTATGTGTATTTATGTTGGATATGAAAATGGATTTGCTTTCTTTGTAGATACTCTATTTGCTAATGAATTTAAATCTGCTTTAGGAAAATATGCCTTAAGTCTGTTTTGGATTGTTATGATTCCATCACGAGTATTAGTAGGCCATAACGCTAAACATGCTTACCAAATACTAATTGGTGCAATAATAGCAATTCCTTCTATAACCGTACTCATCGCCCAGCTTTCCAGTGATGTGGCAGTGCTTCTGCTTTGCATTCCATTGGGCTTCGCTTGCGGCGCAATCTATCCATGTGTTTTGAATCTTGCCATGCCTTTGTCTGGCAATCACAAGGCTACAGCCACTGGCTTAATCACAACAGCCACTGGTATCGGAGGCGTGGTATTCACCGCCCTCACTGGATATCTCGGGGACATGTGGGGCCTCCGCCAGGCTGTTATGATGCTGTCAGCGTTTTTCGTCTTATCACTAATATCAGTAATAATATTAAAGATTCGCTGGATTAAAAAAGATTAGTTTTATAATGAAAAATATGCAAGTGCTATTGCGCCTGGGCCTGCGTATGTACCAATTGTAGCACCTACAACTGTGTACTGAAGTTGATCTTCATGGCCCTCGTAAATAGCCTTTGAATCTTCTAAATATTTAGTAAGTACTTCCTGGGAGAAACCTGAATAAGCAAGACATAATGGCTTGCTAAAATCTATCCCACCAGAATTAGTAACAAATTCTGTCAGCATATTGTGGCTCTTTTTTGAACCTCTAGCCTTGCCGATAACCTTAACCAAGCCATCCTCGATTGTGATTACAGGCTTAATCATTAGCATATTTCCTGCGAAGGCTGCCGCTGAAGAAAGTCTTCCACCAAGCTTTAAATACTCTAAAGTATCAAATGCTGATATTACATGAACGTTCTTCATTTCTTCCTGGATGATAGAAATGATTTCATCACAAGATTTTCCTTCGTCCCTAAGCATAACTGCTCTTTGCACCAAAATGTATTCTGAAATACAGAATTGCTTAGTGTCAACGATATGTATGTTGTCTGAGTAATCCGCTGCTGCAAGGGTCGCACTTTGATAACATCCTGAAACTCCAGATGATAAGCAGAAATAAATAAGCTCATCCCCAGCTTCATCAGCCTTCTCAAACTCCTGCGCATAAACATAAGGTGAAATCTGGCTTGTCTTAGGCACTTCATCAGTTTCGATTAGTTTATGATAAAAATCCTCTGCGGAGAGTGTAACACCATCTAAATACTCTTCATCCCCAAATCTTACATTTATGGGTAATACTGTCACTCCCCATTCCTTAGCTACATCCTGTGGGATATCACTAGCGGAATCTGTGATTATTCTTATTGCCATTCTATTGTGTCCTTTCCTAATTACTTAAAAAATTAAATATATCTTAATTCAGTTATTTTAATTATTTGCAATTAGGAATGCAAGCCTTTTTTCTTATCACTTGTGTCTTATAACCTCAAATCGCTGAAGCTGAACTGGTTCGTCCATGCCGATACCACCCTTTTGGCGAGCGATAGAAATTTGCTGAGCCACAGAATCCACACCATCCAAATCTGGAAGCAATAGGCCTCTGCGATTTCCGTTGCTTACAATAACTCCGTAGCGTTTAACATCCAATTCATCTGGTGAGGATATAGGCTCTGGCTCGCTTAGCACATCAACATTGAT
The DNA here is from genome assembly GCF_015057245.1 of Pseudobutyrivibrio ruminis. Classification (GTDB taxonomy): domain Bacteria; phylum Bacillota; class Clostridia; order Lachnospirales; family Lachnospiraceae; genus Pseudobutyrivibrio; species Pseudobutyrivibrio ruminis_E. Next base: position 44,048 of record NZ_SVET01000007.1, on the reverse strand, counting down.
TTCCAAATCAGGCAATTCCTCCGGGCTGATTGGATTAAAGCGAGTATCTCTGGTGGAGGCGCTGATGGCGTTTTGAATAATCTCTGCTGCCACGCACTCGGTGGTAGGAAGGATTGTTCCAATGCAGCCTCTCAGACGACCAGCCTTGTGGATGGATACAAATGCTCCGGCTCGCTTTGATACCAGCTCTTTAGGTAAATCATCCGGCATATCTAGCACCTTGCCCCGTAATATATAGCTTTCCAGAGACTTCTTGGCCAGCTTTACATATTCGTCAGCCGTCTCCTGTGAATCCTGTAAATCAGCATTCAGCTTTGACAGATAGGAGTCTCTAAAACGACGATTCTCATCCTCTCCTGTCACATAAAAAGATGCAATTCCGTAACCAACGCCTGTCACATCCTGATGAGAATATACATGGGCATCTACAGCCTTTCCATCCAAAGCACCAGCCATTATGACAAATGAACGATGACCACACTCTGCTGCTTTCTCACAGAAATCCTCTTTAAAATCAAACATCTCCTCAAAAGCTGCACGGCAGGCCACGTCCATAATCCTCTGGTCATAGACAGGTCCCTCTTTAGCGAATCCATAAGGCCCATAGTCCTGAAGCTTGTGAGATAAATCACCGCTGGCAACGAAAACTACCTTGCGATTAACTTCATCCACAGCCTCCTGTATCATCTGACCTAAGCGGTAGTGATCCAGCAAACCAAGTCCGGAAAGGCCGATGCGCACAATCTGCCCCTTGGCATACTTCTTCCTTATAAACCAAAGAGGAACCATGGTGCCATGATCAAGCTCTGGATCCCGCTCACCTAGTGTGCCCGCTGGAAAGCTGGCGTCATAAGCGATTTCGTTGATTCTATCTACAAGCTCTGTGTCATATTCTTCCTGGAAAGATACCTCCGGTGCGTTGAATCTGGCGAATGAACCTTTCGCTCCCTTTCCCGGAGAAATATGGAAATAGTCCGTATACATGATGCTGTGTGGACTGGTGATGATGATTGTATCCGGTTCAAGCTTCGCTATTTCATCTGCCACCTTTTCATAGGCATCGATAGTCTCCTGAACCTGGGCCTCGCCACCGCGGCCTACAGCCGGCACAATCATCGGTGGATGTGGAACCATAAATGCTGCAAGAATTGCCATAGTATAACCCCTCCCTTAACAGTTTCCTGTGTAAACATATTTCAAATGTCGCTTAGCTATATCTTTTAAATGATAGATAGTCTCCACTAGTGTAGCGCCTCTATCTACCATATGAAATCTTGGGAAAAATCTGGAAATGTGCAAAGGAATCTCTGGATTCACTGACGCTATCCAACTGCTTAGCTTATCCATCTCCTCATCAGAGTCATTCTCCCCTGGAATAATCAGCGTGGTAAGCTCCACATGACAATGCTTGGCCGCCTCCTGGATAAAGTCCATTACCATCTGCCTGTTTCCCTTTAACACGTCCTCATAATAATGGTCTGTAAAGCCCTTCAAATCGATGTTCATGGCATCTACATAGGAGAACAACTCCTTCACCGTAGCTACATCAGCCATTCCATTTGATACTAAAACAGTTTTCAGGCCCTTTGCCGAAAGGAGCTTTGCTGTATCTAAAATGTATTCGTATGATATCAATGGCTCATTGTAAGTAAAAGCCACTCCAATATTTCCATTTGCCTGCTGCTCATCAGCTATCTGAGCCAGCGTCTCAGGCGATACAAACCTTGCCTCTCTCTTACTATCATCCACTTCATCACCCCATGAAATGTGATAGTTCTGGCAAAATGGACATCGCAAATTACAGCCATAGCTTCCCACAGACAGAATATAGCTACCCGGATAAAATCGATTCAACGGCTTCTTCTCAATCGGATCCAGTGCAATCGCCGTGAGCATCCCATAATTCTCCGGCACAATGATGCCCTCCCTGCAGGTCCTCACCTGACAGAAACCATGTTTACCTTCTGAAATACTGCAATGCCTGTAGCATAGGTTACATACTGCCATAACTCCCCCCATTTCCAATTTTTCTTAGAAAATAAGCGGTGCTACGCACCGCTCTGTAATCTATATTAGCTTTAAATATTTCTCATAATCTCCTGGATTTACGCCAAGTTTTTTCATTGCTTCTTCTGCTGTGATGCCCATATTAGACATCAAAGTTTTTATTGATTCTATTAGCTGCTCATTACGACCTTGCTCTATCGCTTCATGCCTAATAAGCGCCTCTTCTTCCCATTTCTGCATATATTTAACACCCACTTCCTCGCTGGCCTTCACCCTTGCGACTCGTGCTTTTATTTTTTCAAGATTTGATGAGGCCATGATGTTATTTGTCTCTTCATCTTCATTATATTCAATGAATTTCATCAACGCAATAAATTCAGAAGAAACATCACTAGCATTTTTTCCATGAGTATTAATAAAAATTCTCTTTGCTCCATCCTCCAATTTCAAATCAGCATGTTTATCACATACACTTTCAAATGTATAAACATACTTTCCTAAACCGAACAAATCAAATGGCATAATCATTATAATAGTTGTGTTCTTGATACTGTTAAAGTCAACTTCTCCAGGCGCTAATAGTGACGAATCAATTAAAGCTTGATAATATCTAGTGCGCTTCACTAAATCGCCACGCCATTCTTTTTGCATTTCAGTGTTATAGATATTTGATTTATCATCCATAGCAAAGACATCTACTCTGATAGAACGTAACCAAGGAGCTGTTCTAAACTCCTTTTCTGTTTGAGACTCAGTTAGAAGATTGAGCTCATCTTCTCCCAATATGATACGAAGCAAAGCTTCATACGTTTCTCTGTCTTCTACTACTTCATCAAATAAGAATTTATCCAATAATGTAAGTTCTTGTAGGGTCTTCATAATACTACCTCCTGTACCCTATTATTTATGCTTACATTATATCGAACATATTTTCCGAACGCTAGTTCTTTTTTAACTAAACATTCAACTTGTCATGTGACTAATATGGTAAATATCACTAATCACCCATTGATATATTTTAGGCCTTAAATATCCCATATTATATAAATTATTACACTGGCTCGCCAATAGACACATCCCCGGTGATTCTCTCTCCCAAATGATTCGCCCATCGTTCTGGATATGCTGAGAAATATGATATCTTCTCTGCATCCCGTTTCTTCACATAAACAGGTAAAAAGCTCCAAGCAATAGATGGCAATCCTACAGCAATCAAATACATCGGCCCAAATATCAGCGACTGAATGGTGTGTCCATACTCATGCACCATAAGCATTTTTGAATACTCCTCTTCGGAGTACGCCTCCCTCTGATTTGGATAGAAGCAAAATGGGTCATCCGAAACAAACAAGAACATCCCTAGTGACAAGCTAGATTTGCTCTTCCACTCTGTGACTATCGCCCCCTTGTAGGAATAATGCTTGCAGTCTCTGTTCAATAAAAAATATATTGCCCCTACTAATGTCTGTGGCAATCCCCATGTACATTGTAAAACTCTATAAATGATTTTCATTTATTCCCCTTTTTGAATCTGGCCCTCCTCATTGAAGTGAACCAGGTCACCTTCGTCAATATTTCTAGTATATAAATCTGTATCAGCTACTTCATAATACTGTCACCACACACACTTTGGGTAGCATTCCAAGCGTTCTTCGTTGGAATCTTACATCATTTTGAGTAAAACTTGCTCAATAACATGCAATTCTATTTTATTATATGATTTCAATATGCCATTCAAAATCTACTAACTATGTAATAAATATTTGCTACTATCCTTTGATATTGGCTTTGGAGTAATAATATTGCCTTTACCATCCTTTATTAGCGTTCCATCACCTTTTATACCTTTATAAATATTTACAACATCAACTTTATATGAAATGTAGTCGTCTGCGTCTTTAAAGTTCTGTGATAATAAAACAAATCTAAATTCTTTTTCATGACTCCATTCTTCAAATTTAGTAAAGGCAGCCTCTATGTAGAATTTCACCTCGGAAAATGAAATCCTATTTAATTTAGATTTTTGTTTCGGTCTATAATTGCTATATGTGACGTTCCCAATGATAAATAATCCATCGGTAATGCTCGCTAATACAGCCTCCATGATATCTTTATGGCGATATTCAAAACAATATCCCTTATGGTCAGAACTATAATATGACCATAATAATATTTCTTCTGGCGAAGGGGCCACACAAAAGATTCTAAACAAATCACTTATATCCTGACTATTTGCAAATGAACAATTTACATCAAATGGATCATTAAATTTGTTGGGATTACTAAACGAAATAGTTCCGTCTACTAATCCATGTTTGTTACTAATTATGGATTCTTTAGAATAGTATTTATACCACTTTTTTTCATCGTTCTCTTCTATGTCTTCTCGCTTTAAAAGAATTCCATCTAAGAACTCCAAATACTGTTTATTTTCCATAAAAGCTTTCGGGCTACTTATAGCCTGTTCAAAATAAATATTATATTTTTCATCAAACACTGGCGAAAACTCTTCAATATGAATTCTATTATGCCCTTCATATTTTGCCACTGCTCTTTTTACATGAGTTTTTTGATAAAAATAAAATGCCTTTTTATTCTTATCTACTTTAATTGTCGGTTCTCTAAATAATGAAACTATTACTTTATTATCTTGTTTATAGAAACACTCCAAACAATTGCTCTTTGGAATATCCTGAACCAATTTAAAATCATCTTGTGTTTCTAGAAAAGCAATTTTCGCTATAGCAAAACGATAGCTTTCTATATCTTCCTTGTTTATATAATACATACCATCCTTCTCCATTTATTAAAATATTTATGTCAATTATATATTATCGTATATACGAATTCTATATAATCATATTCATTTAAAGAATTAAGTAACAAAATTTTCGCATTTATGTATTATCATAAATTTGTTCTATAAACTATAAGAAGGGAGCACGAGAAATAGCTTTGTCTATTTCCAGTTGAAATGGGTTTTCTAAATAATCTATTCAACCGAAAAGAAAAGGCCAGCATCACATTCTCACGTGAAGATCTACCTCAGGACTGCGTGGAAATTCTTAACTTAAATGAGACTCTAAATAAGTTACTCGAATCCGACCATTATATAGCTAAGAGCGAATATTTAGGCCTAATAGATACTTATAAGGATACCGTTGAGACTTTTAATATCCTAATCAAAAGCGGTATGCTTTCTTCTTACTGCGCACAAAACTCTTTTGACGAGACACTTGTCAAACAAACAGTAGACACATTTGAATCGTTAGAATCTACAATTGATAATTTCAATAATGCATACATAGCCAAGCATTTAATTAGCGAAAAAGAGTATCTTGATAACATTCTTCATGATGTAGACCCTGCCATTTCCTTAGATGAAGACCAAAGAAAAGTAATTCTTTCTGATGAAGATTATTCTCTAGTTATTGCTGGTGCGGGTGCAGGTAAAACAACTACCGTTGCTGCTAAAGTAAAATATCTAGTAGAAAAACAAAATATTGATCCTAAAGATATTTTGGTAATATCATTTACTAATAAAGCAGTAGGTGAACTTCGTGACAAAATTAATAAAGATTTAAAAATTGACTGTCCTATCACCACTTTCCACTCTACTGGAAATGCGATATTACACATCAATAGCCCAGAACAGCTTAATATCTTTGATGGATACCGTTTGTATTTTCTTATCATTGATTATTTCAAAAAATCAGTACTTACCAACGAGAGTCTAGTAAACAATATGATTCTATTCTTCTCGTCTTATTTTGATGCTCCGTATGAAGGATCTGATTTAAATGAGTTTTTCAATAAAATAGCAAAATCAAATTTTTCTACTATGCGAAGTGACCTGGAAGATTTCAAACGTGAAGTTCTGGATCAACGCACTAAAAAAATGGTCACAATCCAGAATGAGGTTGTACGTTCATATGAAGAAGTTGAAATTGCAAACTTTTTATATCTCAATAATATCAACTACGAATATGAGCCAAGATATCCATATAACATAATGTATGCACGCAAGCCATACACACCAGATTTCATAATCAAACAAGGTGATAAAGTCGCTTATATAGAACATTTTGGTATTACTGAAGAAGGAACAAATAACAGATTCTCAGAAGCTGAATTAGCTCGCTATAAGAGCTCTATTAATGACAAAATTCTTCTGCATAGAGAACATAATACAAAACTGATATACACTTTTTCATCATTCAAAGACCACCGTTCTATTACTGAGCATCTCCAAGAAAAGCTTGAGAAGGCTGGCTTTGTTCTGCAACGTAAAACTAATAAAGAATTGATGGAAAAACTTGTTTCCACCGAAGAAACTAGATATATTCGAAGACTTGTAAACTTGATATGCCGTTTTATCAATAATTTCAAAACAAATGGATATGGTGTTGAGGAATTTGACAGAATGTACCATTCTACAAAAAATGAGCGTTCTCGCCTTTTCTTAAACATCTGTCAGGATTGCTATCTAGAATATGAAAGATACCTCAAAGAAAATAATCTAGTCGATTTCGAAGATATGATTAACAATTCGGCCAGGATACTACGCGAAAAGAAGGAAATGAAACAACGCCTTCATTTTAAATATATTATTGTAGATGAATATCAAGATATATCTCGACAACGATTCGATCTAACATCAGCCTTATCCGACATTTGTGATGCAAAAATCATTGCAGTTGGTGATGATTGGCAATCGATTTATGCTTTCAGTGGCTCAGATATAACACTATTTACAAAGTTTCAAGAGAAAATGGGCTATGCTAAATTACTGAAGATAGTTCGAACATATCGTAATGCCCAAGATATAATCGATATTGCAGGAAACTTTGTACAGAAAAACCCTAGCCAAATTACAAAATCACTTATTTCACCTAAAACTATTCAAGACCCTGTAATCATCTATACCTATGATTCTGCTGCGAAGATTCCTGGGGCTAATCGCCGAACAGGAGCTATGTACGCTCAAGCACAGGCAGTTGAATATGCACTTGATCAAATTGTTGCTTATAACAAAGCTGAAGGTAAAGAAGATGTTGGTACTGTTCTACTCTTAGGTCGTTATACATTTGAAGGTGACCACTTAGAACGTACTGGTCTATTTGAGTTTAAGAACAGAGGAAATATCCTCAAGTCAGTTAAATATCCTAGAATTAAAATCACCTTTATGACAGTACATATGTCAAAAGGCTTAGGTTACGATAATGTCATAGTAGTTAATGGAAAAAACGAGACATATGGTTTTCCTTCAAAAATTCAGGATGACCCTGTTTTAAAATTTGTAATTAAAGGAGATAATTCTATAGATTATGCTGAAGAGCGTAGACTATTCTACGTAGCAATGACTCGAACCAAAAATCGAGTTTACTTTGTGGCGCCAGAACAAAATCCTTCTGAATTTTTGCTAGAAATAAAAAAAGATTATAAGAATGTGGTTCTTAAAGGCTCATGGAACGATAACCCTGTAGAAAATAAATTAGCAATAAAGCAGTGTCCTATTTGTGGCTATCCAATGCAATATAAATACAAAAATTCCTACGGTCTTCGTTTATTTATTTGTACGAATGAACCTGAAGTATGCGGTTTCATGACAAATGAATACCGAGCAGGAAAGCTCTCAATTTTAAAATGTGAATGTTGCAAAGACGGATATTTAATTGTTAAAGCAGCTCGTGGTGAGTACTTCTTAGCATGCACAAATTACAAAACTGATGGTACTGGCTGTAATAATACCATGAGCCCTCAGGAATACTCTACTCAAAAAGTATTTGAAGAAATCATCCCTGACAATTTTACAAATGAATATAAACAGAAAATTAAACAAACAACCGAGAAGGAAGAAAATATAACTCCTGATGTAGAAAGCTCATCATCTACTAACGTAAATACGAAATCAAAACAGGATGTTTCTGACTACACAAAAAAAATAGAACGATTAAACCAAGTTATGTATAAAGATTACCATGTAAATGAGCTTCTACATACTACTCTTAATTGTTTAATACATATAAGTGAAAACCATTATTTCAATACAGAAACCTTAGTTACTGTTTTAAACGGAGGAAATTCTGACAAAATAAAAAAATATGAGCTTTATACTGTCCCAGAGTATAGAATGTTAGCTAGCATGTCTTACATAGAGATTATTAAGATAGTCAATTGGTCCTTAGAGAATCACTATATATTACAAACTAAAGAACATATTCCTAAGCTCCATCCTACATATGAATGCAATAATTATTACGATGCTATTTCTGAGAAACAATTAAAAAATTTAAAAGAGCAATTAGAAAAGAAGTAATCAAACCTTGACCTGGACGATTACTTCCTTTTCTTATGTTCTATTTTCCAATAAAAAAGCGGTGCCAAGCACCGCTCTATTGTGTGTTATTTTACCTCTACAAGCTCAATTGTAAAGTTGAGTTCTTTGCCGGCCATTTCGTGGTTTGCATCAAGAGTGATGTTTGTATCATCCTTTGCAACAACCTTTACTGGGAATGGTCTGCCATATGGATCCTGTAAGTATACCTGCTGGTCTACTTCTAAGTTTTCTGAACCAGGAAGCTGTGCAATTTCAATTGTGAAAACTGCTTCCTCGTCACGCTGGCCATAAGCTTCCTCTGGCATAAGGTGAATATCAACCTTTTCGCCAACTTCCATGTTTGCAACAGCCTTGTCAAAGCCCTTAATCATCATTCCTGCGCCACAAACGAATTCAAGTGGCTCGCCTCTGTCGTATGATGAATCAAACTGTGTGCCATCGTTGAATGTACCTCTGTAGTGTGTGCGGCATGTCTTGCCTACATTCTTGCCCTCGAACTCTGGCTCAGAATGGCATCCGCCACAACCAGAGTGACCGCCACAGCTATGTCCTTCCTCGTGATCACCACATGTGTGACCCTCGCCATGGTGATTGCAATTTACACCAGAGTTGATAAGCTCACCCTTAAGGTATGCCTCAACTGCTGCATCTGTATCTCCTGAAGCACCAGCGCAAAGCTCAATTCCGCACTCGCTAAGAGCTGCCTGAGCTCCGCCACCGATACCGCCGCAGATAAGTACGTCGATTGAATTGTTGCTAAGAAGACCAGCTAAGGCACCATGGCCCTGTCCATCAGAACCGATAACCTCTGATGAAACAACCTTGCCATCTTCTACTTCGTAAATCTTAAACTGCTCAGTGTGCCCGAAGTGCTGGAACACCTGACCATTTTCATATGTAACTGCTATTCTCATTATATACTCCTTTTAAAAACAAAATCCTTGCTATTATAACTGCAAAAGGAGTATTAAGCAAATGACTACGCTTTAATGCTTTTCATTTGCTCCCTTCTGAATCTGGCCCGCCTCGTCGAAGTACACTAAATCACCTTCATTGATATCTCTCTTATACAAATCAGAATCAGGGACTTCGCGCTCAATTTGGTTGCCGGCCTCATCTTGTAATATCACAAGGACCTGCGGCACGTAACCTGCAGGTCGCTCTTCACATCCATAATCTGCTTCTAGGATTTTCTTTAGTTTGTAGGTCATAGTAATTCTCCACGTATCTTGTCTATCAAAGTAATATCCGCTGGTAACCAATCCACGTCGCCAAGCTGCTCCTTAGTCAACCACTTAGCTGCTTCGTGTTCCTTGAGAACCAAATCACCTTTTACAATTTCAGACCAGAAGCAATCCATTGATAAATGAAATGTTGGATAGTCATACTCAATAGTATCGATTAACTCACCAATACTGATTTCTGTATCCAACTCCTCCATAATCTCTCGCTTTAAAGCTTGCTGAGGAGTTTCACCTTCTTCGATTTTTCCACCAGGAAATTCCCAGCCATCTTTGTATTCACCATATCCTCTTTGGGTGGCAAATATAATAGGCTGGCCTTTCTCATTTTCAGCTTTTATGACTGCTGCAACTACACGTACTGTTTTCATATGAATTCCTTTTCGATACTAGAATAATCTTCTACCCAACCAAATACAGATACATGCACCTACCACAGATACAATAAGACTTCCGAACTGCCCGCTAGCTGATAGTCCTAGAATATCGAATGCAAATCCTCCTACAAATCCTCCAGCAATACCGAGGATTATATTCTTAATCCATCCAGACTTTTCTCCCATAATAAAGCTAGCGATAAAGCCTGCTAATGCTCCAAATAATAGTCCAAATATTAAACTCATAAATTATAACCTCCATATAGTATGCGATATTTATATTAAATCTCCATCAATCCAACACTTTTCAAATACTCATATGTTCCATCATAAAACTCAGGCAAACGAGTATTATCTTCATAAAAGCCACTAGGTGTCATATTTGAATTACCTTTAGGCACACAAATTACCATTCCTGCTCTCGCACGAGTAAGTAAGACTCTGTAAGCATTAAGCATATATTTCATCTGCTCCTGTTCTTTCTCGCTTTTACCGGTCCTTTCTATCCATTTAGTGCTTCCATTAAAACGATAATATCTCCATTTACCATTATCATATCTCATATCTGCATCCCAAAGAAGGCATGTATAGTCTAGTTCTAATCCTTGAACCTGAATTTCAGTAGCCGCGTCTTCAAGATAATTTGACGATCTTGTATCATCTTTATCTTCCAAGAACCAATGAACGGCATTTTCATCTCCTGTCTCTAGGATATGAATAGCCAAAGGTTTAAAACGTGCCGCTTCCTTTGTAACTAAAACCCCAGTACGTTCTGTACCTCTAACTTTTTTATGTAACCATTCTCGTGCCTTATCCATGTCTCTTGTTAAAACAATTGGATAATTGTCTTTTATTTCCTCATATATATTTTTTGCATTAGGATTAAAAGTCAAAACGGAATGTACAAATGCTGATAGCTTTTCTGCTCTATATGAGCGAAGGGACACCTTTAAATGCAAATCATCTGAAAAAGTTACATTATTGTTTACTTCCAATAATTCGTTTACCTTTCCCTCCGCATACTCAGGCTCAGTGAGCATTGGTGATATATATACCTTCCAGTGTGGAAAATGCTCATTAATAGCATTAATCCACTCTGAGATACCTGCCTCACCTGTATTAATTTCCTGTCCACCACCAACAAGACAAATAATAGTTGCCCAGTCTTCTCTTTGATCTAGAGACCATATTAAAAATGCTGCTTCCGAAACAGGGAAATTAGGCACTTTTAGTTTATTACCGTAAGTACCTCCTCTCTTTAAATATGCCGCCAAACGTTCATGTGTCCATGCTCGTTGTGCCTCATCAAAAATAGCTACATGTTCGACTTCTCCAAAACCTGCTGTATCATTACGTTCAGCCTTTTCTGGATCGATTTCAAGCTTTCCATTTTCAACAGGATTCTTTATTTTATGTAGCATATTGTCTCGATATCTATGAATCATTTGTATCGATTTACCAACTTCTCGTTTTGAATCTGTCTTGGTTTTCTTTTGATTTAGCGCCTTACACTTCTCATAATTATCTCTTGCTAGTGCCTCTGTAAGTACAGCTACTAATGGACCATTTCCTGACAAATATACTGCGCCTTCATCATCAACTGGAGAATCACCACCTTGATATGTTTGTTTAACTGCAACATCTAAACCTACCAAAGTTTTTCCAGCTCCCGGTACTCCAGTAACAAAACAAATACTTTTTTCGCCCTTAGCTTTGCTCTTATGAATAACATCAAGAACATATGCTATCGTTTTGTCTGTATATACCTTATCAGCCTCATGTCTAGTTATATCTTCAACTGAATGATTTTCATAAAGAGATCTTGCAGCTTCTATTATTGTAGGCGTTGGAGCATATGGGCTATTAATCCATTTTTCATTTATGGCTTCTTCTTTTGGAAATGAGTTCAGTGCCATAGATATTAAACTATATAACCCTTCGGTTCCTGTCATTAAAGGATTCATCACTCGATCCGTATATCCAGATGGCTGTATAACGCTTGATGCTCCATTATGCTTGGTAGCAACAAGAATAGGTACTATCACCTTATTCTGACTGTACTTATGAAAATTATTTAAATCTAAAGCATAATCAAGAACTTGATCAACATCTGCTTCAAGAATATGCTTTTCGCCAACTTTAAACTCCAAGCAAAAAATAATTCCCCTAAGCAAAAGGACCACATCTATTCTTTTTCCTAAACGTGGAATATCATATTCAAAAATGATCTGACTATTTGGCACTCTAAATTCAGATATAATATTTTTCATAATAGATATTTCATCAACCCAAGCATTTCTCGAAGTTGTTCCTATATCTCCATGATAATTCTGACATATTGTTCCTAAAATAGACTCTTCTGTCTCATTCAAAAATTCTTCAAAAGAACCATTGTATAAACAACGACTACTTTTATTCATCGAACAATCCCCTCATTCTATTTCTTATCATAAATATTCTTTATTTCATCTTCCCACTATTAACAATATAAATACCCGCACTTACAAGCGCCAGCGCCACCAATGATTTCCACGAAATATTTTCCCACTCTCTCAGGAAAATGGCTGATAGCAGCGCGCCAAAGATTGGATTCGTAAATCCGTATACGGTAACGGTAGAAAATGGATTGTACTTCAGCAAAAGTCCCCACACTGAATAGGCAACTGATGAAACCAAAGCTAGGTATACTATCAAAAGAATTCCCTGGCCGGATGATTGGTGAAGTCTACCGCCGCCTGCCAAGCCAACTGCTATCATCACTATGCCGCCGATGATAAACTGGTATCCGCTAAGTGTTACCGGGTTCTCATGCTGAGAATACTCCTTTATCAGCACTGAAGATACGGCATAGGATACAGATGCAATGAGGATGAATCCTTCACCATTAAAAGCGATGCCAGTTCCGATGCTGCCGCTGCTCAAACTTACAAGGATTACTCCGATTGCTCCAAGGATGCATCCTGTCAATTTGCTGACTGTCATGTGCTCCTGCTTTTTCACCAGGCATGCCAGCAGGATTGCAAAGAATGTGCTCATTCCATTAATGATTGATGCGTTGACTCCTGAAGCATGTGCCAGGCCTATATAAAAGAAAAAGTACTGCAATATGGTTTGAAAAATGCTAAGTGTGCATATCATTTTCCATGAGCTTGCCTTTGGTACTAAAACCTTCTTCTGTGAAATGCTTCCAAAGATTACCGCCAGCACTCCTGCAAGCGAAAATCTAATTCCTGCAAATAAAATCTGTGACATTGAATCTGCTGCATCCACTCCGAAAATACGATATCCGATTTTGATGCTAGGGAATGCGCTGCCCCATAGCAAGCAACAAACTATAGCTAAAGCACAAACAACATATTTATTACTAAGTGATACTTTATTTTTCTTTATTGATTCCAATTAACAATTTCTCTCTTTAATCATTTTTCTTTTTCAAATACTCTTCCCCGCTTAAAAAGATGACTGCACAAAAAGTGCAGCCTTATTCTTATAATTCATTATATTTCTTATTGCTTCCCTTGGACTTCTCCACTGGATACTTTGCCTCGTTCTTGTCCATCTTCGCATTTACGATTTCATCCTCATCAAGGCCCAGCTTATCAAGCATGTTTCTGCAATACACGATTACATCTGCAAGCTCTTCCTTCACATGGTTGATATCGTAATCATCGTCGCTCCACTGGAAGCACTCAAGCAATTCATTTGCTTCGATGGAAATAGACTTTGCCAAGTTTGCTGGTGAGTGGAACTGGTCCCAATCACGATCTATTGTCATTTTTCTTATACGATCTATAGTTTCCTGTGTCATAACATATCCCTTTTCTTGTGTTTTCTAACAATGCTAGTATAGCACAGTGGTACTTTTTATGGCACTCTATTTTCTTATCCATCCCTTCAAAAAAGGAGCCTCCAACGGAGACTCCCTAAAATCATATCTTCTATGAAGCTGCCTGCTCAGAATCCTCATCCTCAGCATCAGCAACCTGGTTCTTTGATGCAATAACCTCAACAACTACCTGGTCAGCGTTTGTGGTTACATCAACTTTCTTGTTCTTTGAAATAGCAAGATCTGCAACAGTTACTGTATCACCAAGTCTCAGTGAGCTGCAGTCTATTTCAATCTTCTCAACTACATCTTCGGCCTTTGCTTTGTATGCTACCTCCGAAACGAGCTGCTCTAAAACACCTTCTGTAACAGCTTCCTTGTTTTCAAGAACAACTTCTGCTGTTGCGTGGATAACCTCGCCCTTAACAAGCTCCTGGAAATCCATCTCTACAATCTGATGCTTAGCTGCATCATAGTGTAGTTCCTTAAGTAACACATTGTACTTCTTTCCTTCCAAATCCAGAGTCATCTGAGTGTGCTTGCTCTTTCTGAGCGCCTCAGCCTCTTTAACCTCGAACTGGAGTGGGATTGATTGTTCGATATCCTTACCGAACAGGTTACCTGTAACGTAGCCTTCTCTTCTCAACCTCTTTGCCTTCTTTTCCATGTCACGTCTTTGTACTCTGTAAGTATCCATTTGTCTCTTCCTCCTAAAATACAAATATTTGAGCAGGGAAATTTGCGGAATGTCGATATTCAATTGGCGTTTCGTTTGTTTCTCGTGTTCGACTCTGTTATAGTCCTCTTTTATTAAATAGTCAAGTGTTACTTGTTACTTCTCCTTTTAGGAAAACATTCTCTTTCCAATCAGTCTTAATTGGATGCAGTAATTCTTGTTTCACAAAATAACCCAGGTTCTGCCTTGTACACTCCAATATATCACACGCTTCTGTCGTATTTATAACACAGTGTTTTGCAAATGCATCGAAAACCTTTGCATATATCGGTAAAACCACTCCGTTTTCAACCAGGATACGCTTTTCTACAAATATATTGCCATTAAAGGTTATCCCATATCCGCCAGAATCAACTGTGAGACTTGACATCAGTCTCTCATTTTTGATAACCGAATAAAGCTTAGGCACCTCATCAATGCACTTAGTTAAATCCACCTCCATCGATGTGTCGTTTTTCAAAAGGCATATTATTCTTCCATCCATGTATGGAAAACTTTCATAAATATTATCAGCCTGCCTTGCTACAAGCCATTCAGGTATCTCCTCTTCTTTTACATCCTTTAAATAGCATGAATCCTGAGAAGATTTTCCTCTACTGAGCCACAGCAATTTACATTCATCATATTTAGTGAGCTTTGCATTCTTAAGAATCATTCCAATATTCTGTCTGCCAGATGGAATTACCCTTTCTTCGACCCATAGTTTTGCGTACTGATGCGGAATAGTAAATATTCCTTTCTTTACAAACGAAGCAAATAACAATGGGGCATTCCATTCATCCAAACATTCACAAAGCTCTATTATAAAATGATTTGAACGCTCATAATACAACAACATTCCTATTGGATTGTTTTTGTCTATTTCATCATCATGAATTGCAAATACTCTCATAATAACACCACCTTTTATAAAGCATATTCCAAATCTTTTCCATATGCTCAACGGATAAAACCCGATTCAAATCTTTGAAAAGCACTTCCTTTGTGTCTAAAGCAATACTGTTTGAAAACAAATTTTTCTTATCTTTTATCAAATCAAGATTTTCAAGTGTCGACCTGCCGCCAATGAAGTTTTGACATTTTCTATCTACATCAATATCAAACTCAGCAATTTCTTTTTCACTAAAACATGAACATAAGAAAGACAACCCATGGTCAAACAAAGGCGCTATTCTAAGCGTTTTTTTTCTGGCATTTCTGAGAACCTCTATGTTTGCACCATGTCTATCTCGATTCATGATCAAATAATCTACAGCAAGCATAGTATCGATATAGCCCTGCCATCCATTCTGAACACAAAAATCGTAGTGGCTCGTTTTTGCTTCACTATTAACCTGATAATAGTTGTCTAGTGCAACCTTTGTTTCTCCTGGCTCTTTAAAATCCTCAGAAGCACAAAGCCATGTTTCATAAATATGACCATCAATATCAACATCTGCATGTATAAGCTGATAATGCAAATGTTCCACTCCAAGTATCGTCAGCAATCTATCTACAATAATTTCATTTACACACTCGTGCCCAACAATACCTTTTTCACTATCAAAATTGGAAAGCTTATAATAAACTTTTTTCCCATGCACTCGCTCTGAAGCTTTCAAAAATGTTCCGGCTGTACCACTAGATGACCTAGTATGAGACCATTGAAGATGAGTCATATCTTGTTTATCTAGGATTATCTTTGTATCCATACTGTCGTCCTCCTAAATATAAAATAGCATCTTATTTGTCGCACGTCAAATAAGATGCTATTTTTCATTATTTTTCTACAAGCAAACCTTTCTGGCAAAATCCAGTCCCTCAGGATCTTCCTGGGCAATAATTAGCGGTCTGCTGCCCTTTATATCTAGCAGATAATCTATGGTCTTTTGCTTGGTGTCAGCGTCCATCCCTTCAAATGGAGAATCCAGCACTATAAAATCCGCTGGTGTAAACAAGGCCTTTACAAGCTCCACCAACCTGCGCTCTGGCACAGATAATTCCGACACTGGAATGCTCTGCCTAGCTGGCTCTATAAAGCGGGTCAGTTCCTCTATGGCTCTTCCTTTGCTGGCCCATCTGTGCGCCTTCTTTACATTCCAGATGGCATCCTTCTTCAGATTTAGCTGGCCATCCTGGGAAACATATGCGCTTTGTAAAGTAGGATACTTGTAATCTCCCATCCTACACACTTTTCCCTCATCCGGTTTCTCCATCCCCATAAAGATTTTAAGAGCTGTAGTCTTGCCTGACCCCTTAGGCCCAACAAATGCATAGCATCTGCCATCTTCTATTTCCACATTAAGATTCTCCAGAACCTTGTTACCATCATATGATTTGCTAATGTTTTCTAGTATGATTGTCATTTTGTTTAACCCCATCTCATTATTTTCGACCTAACTTACTAAATTTTACCACAAATCAGTATCAGTAACGAATGTCTATGTGATGTATTCATCAAACGATTAGAGGACCTTATTCAATTTTTCCTCAAGAGCAGCCTTTGGCATTGCGCCAAGGGCGCTGTCTACTAGCTTACCATCTTTGACGATTGCAAAAAATGGAATGCTTCTCACATTGAATTGACTAGCTAGTTCTGGCTGCTCATCTACATTGACCTTGCCAACTTTTGCTCTTCCATCATATTCTTCTGAAATCTTTTTCACTGCTGGCCCCATCATTTTGCATGGCATGCACCAGTTTGCGTAAAAGTCTATAAGAACAGGCTTGTCACTGTTTAATACTTCCGAATTAAAGTTATCTGATGTAAATACATATTCCATAATCGTACCTCACTATTCTAATCATCTTTCTTTTAATCAGCTGATAAGAACATTATATGTGGTACGGAAATTATATCAAGTACGCAAAAATAACTTGCTTAGTCAGAAAAACCTGACTAAGTAAGCTTATCTTTATTGATTTTTCCCTCGGAAATCATTTTTGATACCCAAAGCTTGAGCGATTCCACAGTCAAATCGATTTGCTCAAGTTGCTTTTGAATCGCAAGAAAATCATCAATTTCATCATCAGAGATTATACCGTCGGCAGTGATATCAATGAAACGCTCTTTCTGATTGTTGAGAGAATTCAACGCGGACAACATACCAAGTACAATCTCAGGCAGAGATGACATCTTCACCTCAGGGACTGTTTCCTGGCCGATTTTACACTGATGAGTGCAGTAATAGTTGCATAAATCCTGGCGCTTGTATGCGTTTGCCAAATCCACAACATCTTCCGGATAGATTGCAACCTTACCAGTTTCGATTTTTTCAAGACGACTTTCTGTCATCGAACCTATCAATTCGCTAGCCTGAACTCTTGTAAGTCCAGCTTCCTCACGAGCCTTGAAATATACACTTTTGTCTTCTCTAATTGATTTTCTTCCCATCAGTATCATCCTCCTATTTAAAATCATTATATCTATTTTGCTAAAAAAGAAAAATAGCATATATTGATTTGCCAAAATAGTGATATATTAGTAAGAAATATAAATGTAAAATCTAAGTAAGAAATCAAACAAACCACTTATTTATAGAAAGGGAAGGTACTTAATATGAACGGAAAAAGATTATACAAAAGCAACAATAAAAAGATTTGTGGCGTTTGCGCCGGAATCGCAGAATACTTTGATGTAGATCCAACACTTGTAAGATTGATTTGGGCAGCAGTTACACTTGCAGGTGGAAGCGGAATTATCATCTACATCGTTGCAGCTCTTGTAATGGATGATAATCCAGTAGACGTTGTATAACAAAGGAGGCATTGTTATGTCAGTTTTATTTGGAATTTTATTTTTCATGGTTTTTGGAAAGATGATTGGTTTAGCTTTTAGAGCTACATGGGGCATTTTTAAAATTATGCTTTATATCGTCTTCTTACCATTGTTTTTGTTAGCACTTGTATTTGGCGGATTGATGTATTTGGCTTTGCCAATACTAATCGCAGTAGGTGTGATTTCACTGATTGCAGGTGCAGTTGATTAACTACAAAATCTTTATTGAACTAAAAAAGGCACTGTAACCAGTGCCCTTTTTACTTTCATATTTTAAACATTTCTCTTACTTCAGCTGGAGTCATAGGCTCCATACCTTTTTCTTTTACTAAATCTACTGCAGCTTTAACAATTTCTGCATTTGTCTTTGCCACTTTGTTCCATGACAAATGGTGTGAGTCTTCAAATCCAACTCTGAGAGAATGTGCACCATTATCCAGTGCATACCCCATCATATCCCAATCTTTTCTATGTGCTTGGGTATATCCCCAACGAACATCATCTTCATCAAATAATTCATATAGATATGATTTCATATGATGAAATGCTTCTTTTGTAGCAGGCATTTCGCCTCCGTGACCAAACACCAATGCAAAGCAAATAGGTTTTGTAAAATTAAACTTTTTATCTAACTCCTTAACTGTATTTACCATACCTAATTCAAACACCTCAATCTCCGGTCTTTTATTATTCTTGAGGATTTTATCAACGCAGTACTCTACATCGTTTATTGGGTTTTGGTAAACCGCTTCTCCCAGATTGACTGAGCCAACATTTAAACTTGTTGCCTCAACATATGAAGCATAACATGGTTGGCATCTTTCTTCTATGGTCAAATCTGACACTCCACCAGTGGAGATTTCTATCACAATGTCACAGGCTTCTTTAATGTATTCAACAGTCTCCTGCAAAAGTGACATATCAGGTGTGAGCCTTCCATGCTCATCTCTAACATGTAAATGAACCATCGATGCTCCCAACTTATAGCATTCTATTACATCGTCTGCTATAGCTCTAGCATCATAACTAGTATCAGCCGCATCCACAGGTGCAACCGAAATCATAACTTTATTCATTTGATACCTCACGTTATTTCCAGTATTTGTAATGATTCATAACTGTCTCTACTACCTTATCTGCCTCCTTCTTTTCAACTACCTCTAACATTTGACGGTGCAAACTTATAAATTCATCTGTTTGCCCATCAGATATTATTTTTTCAATCGTGGCTCTTCTTGAAGGGAGCGTAAGACGAGTTATATAATCGGTAATCGTTATTAATTGTGGATTGTTTGCTTTTTCTACTAGAATAGAATGAAATTTTCTGTCTAGTTCCAAAAGCGTATCTATATCAGGATTCTCTTCACAAAGCTCTGCTTCCATTTGTAGCAGTACTTTTCTCACATCATTGAATTTTTCGTCCTTATTAATTTCATTGATTATATACTGCAAAGTTCCTATATCAATTACGAACCTTAAATCCACAAAATCATGCCAACTATTCTTCTTGAGAATAATGCTATAAAGCATAGGGTCTAACATCTTGTGATTATAGTTTTCAGATACGAAAGTCCCATCTGCGCGCTTTATATATAATATTCCATTAGCCTCTAACTTTTTTATTGCCTCACGCACCGAATTTCTTCCTGCTCCGAAACGCTTACACAATTCAGGTTCCGTTGGAATTTTATCTCCAGGGTTGAGTCGTCCCTCTATAATGTCGGAAATAATACCATCCAAAACCATATCTACTACAGATACTTTATTGTTCTCATTCATCCCCATTAATTAATACTCCTATGCTTTTTCTTTATAGTATACTTCTTTAGCTATTTCATCAGCAAGCCTGGCGCGGTTATTAGCCATGGGCATGCAATGAAAAGAATTATGCATAATAGCGTTGCGAATAAAAATGGACATAGTTTAGGGAACACTTCTCCAACCTTTAGATTCATCAAATCGCATGCTACATATATACACATTCCAACAGGTGGCGTAACTAGGCCAACTCCTATTACTACAGTAATTAACACACTCATTACTATTGGATCAATTCCTACATTTGTTGCAATTGGATATAGTATAGGCATAAACAATGTCAAAGTAGCAATTGACTCCATGAACATTGTAACAATGAAGAATATTAGAAGAATCATAATAAGGATGATAGTTGGATTTGTTGTAAATCCAAGCATCTTACCTGCAAGCCACTTATCAAATCCTGCAGTAGTAAGCATTACTGTATAAAGCTTTGCAGCTGCTATTACAATAAAGATTTTTCCACTGGTCTTTACTGTCTCTACCATTGCAAATTTTATATCTTCCCATTTAAGTTCTTTGTAAATAATTCCCCCTGCAAAAAGACCATATACAACTGCTATTACACCAGCCTCAGTTGGACTAACGATACCCGTTATAATTGTTCCTACAATGATAATTGGCATTAATAGTGCTGGTAAACTTCCTATAAATCCCTTTCCTACTTCTTTAATCGAAAACTTTCCAGGTTCCTTTGGTACGCCCTCTTTTTTTGCAATAAAATATGACACTACCATTTGTGCAAGTCCCAGAATTATTCCTGGTAAAATTCCTCCTAAAAACAGCTTTCCTGTTGATATACCACAGATTCCAGCAATTACAACCATAGGAATTGAAGGAGGAATGATAATACCTATAGTTGAAGATATTGCCGTTACAGATGTTGTAAATTTTTTTGAATATCCTTTCTTCACCATCTCTGGCATAAACATTCCAGAAACACCTGCTGTGTCTGCTACAGCAGATCCTGATATTCCTGCGAATATCATTGAAGACAAGACATTCACGTGGGCTAAACCACCTGTGATATGACCAACTATTGAATAGCAGAAATCCATCAAACGTTTTGAAATACCACCCTTGCTCATGGTAAACCCAGCAAAGGTATATAGAGGAATAGCTAATAATGTAAAGCTGTTCATTCCCTCAAAGGCTCTCTGAGAAACCGTAACAATATTTCCACCGCCCATAAAAAGTATGCCACCGATTGCTGATAAACCAAGTGCCATCGCAATAGGCACACCCATAAATAACAAAACAAAAAATGATATTAATAGCCAAGCAATCATGCCTATTCTCCCCCCTTCTCATTATCTAGTATCACTATAATAATGTTTATCACTGAAGCCACCGCACATATTATTCCAGCAATTGGAAACATTATATATACCTGTCCCATTGTAAAAGAAGGCATTGTAGAAATAGCTTGTTTTGCTTTGGATGCAAGCATCCATCCGCTATATGCAATTGCTAAGTAGAATAATGTAATAAAAATTCCTCTGATAACCTTAACAACTTTTGTCGCCAACTTATTATTTGCAACTAAGGAATCTAGCACTTCTACTTTTAAGTGTGTTCCTGTAACTGTAATTTGAGCACCAATTAAAAGCATTGCCCAAACATTTAGGTACTGGCTTGATTCCATATACCACTTGAATCCGCCAATCCCTGGTATATAACGTAAAACAACATTAACAAATAGTATGATTATCATAGCAGCTGTCATTACCGAAGAAATGACAATTGATATCTTTTCCATCCACTCTTTCGCTTTTATCATGACATTACTCCTTTTATATAGGGCAGCTATTGCTGCCCTACATTTATACGTAATCTATTAATTATCTTGATGCCTTCCAAGACTCCAACTCTGTTAATAAATCACCGTATGTTGAAGCATTGTCTGTAAGAACTGATTCTGTAGCTTCTGCGAATGGTTCGAGATCTGGATAATTAATCTTCATTCCTGCTGCTTCTAGTTCTGCTACCAAGTCTTCTGTCTGCTGTTTGTTTAACTCTCTATCATAATCTGCAGAAGATTTTGCCGCTGCCTCAACAATTTCCTGTTCCTCTGCTGATAATTTCTGCCATGTGCTTTCAGCAATTGTGAAGCACATACCTGAGTAAATATGATTTGTAACTGATAAATATTCCTGTACCTCGTACAAATTGTTATTGTAAATTACTGGAATAGGATTTTCCTGTGCATCATATGTGCCCTGCTGTAATGCCTGATATAACTCAGCGAATGATAAAGGCTGAGGATTTGCTCCAAGCGCTGTCATTGTAGACATAATAACAGGATTCTCTGGGGTACGAATTAGTAATCCTTTCATATCATCTGGTGATTCGATAGGCCCCTTACTATTTGTAACACAACGGAAACCATTACAATAATGAGCCAGTACTCTCATGTTCTGATCTATAAGTCCAGCTTCTGCCTCTGCTTCTATGTCACTATCCATAAATGCCCAGGCTTCATCAAAATCTTCAAACTGGAATGGCAATGCTGAGATTCCCATCAATGGCTCATATGTTGCAAAGTTTGATGCATCAGTGATAATGACATCTACTGTACCTGAATCCAATGAAATTGAATTTATTAAATCTGCATCTCCACCAAGCTGTCCTGATGGATATAATTCAACTGTAACAGCTCCTCCTGTTTTTTCTTCAACTTCTTCCTTAAACTGAGTAGCTGCTTTAGCTCTAGGATCCTCCTCGTTTGTTGAGAATCCTAATTTAATTGTAACCTCTGGCATATCGCCACTTGCTTCACTTTCAGATGTAGTTGTATCGCTTGTCCCTGCTTCTGCAGTAGTGCCAGAATTTGAACCACAAGCCATTAAAGATAACCCCATTGTTGCAACAACTATTAAAGATAATAATTTTTTATGCATAACTTTTCTCCTTTATTTAACCCCATTCATTTCACACTGTTACTCTGCTATACAACCTTTTTTTATTAGTGCCTTCTTCAATTCTTTTGCTCCAAAACGAGGACTTGAAACAACTTTTACCCCAAATAATTTTTCAATATATTCCTCGCAGTACGCCATGCTTCCCTGTGCAAAAACAATTACGTCAACCTTGTCTGCTATTTGTTTAGCTGAATCAGCCATTCTTTGTTTAAACTCTTCTTGATTTAAACCAAAAGCTCCTTCTACCAAGCAGTCCACCAGCTCAACATGTTTTCCACATTCACGGCTCATTCTTTTAATAGTATTCTTTGTAGGTTCTAATGTTGTTGGCAAAGTTGCCATAACCCCTACTCGAGTGCCACTTCTCACCGCATCTCGACACATTTCTTCATCTACCCTTACAATAGGGACTCCAATATAATTAGCTACATCCTGTGCGCTATCCGCGACCTCCCCAACTGATGAGCAAAGATTAATAATTGCATCGCATCCCTCTTGTGCTGCCTGCATATACATTGTTATAAGTCTAGCAGCTGCATTTGTTGTTACATACCCTGCATCTCGAGTATCTGCAAGAATCGATGGGTCTTGAATGCTATACAGTTCCACATCCTCACCTAATTGCTTTTTTACCTCTTCTTCTACGAGTTCAATTAGCTCTGGCGTAGTACTTGTATATACCAGTCCTACTTTCATTGATTATTATTCTCCTTTCTTTTTAACTTGCTATTGAACATCCTATGTTTGCTTAATTCAATTCTTACACATTATCACATTTGTGTAAATTAGCAAAAACAAATAAGAAAACATCCTATGTTTTGTTAATTGATTACAAAACATAGGATGTTACATCTTTACTATTAAATTAAAGTTGACACTGCTTCTTTTAAAGTGTTTTCAGCCCCAACATTTCCAGGGAAAATCACATACGGAATATCCGCAAACTTTGATTCATTTCCTGTTTTCCACACAGGAACTCCTGGCTGTATTTGCCCCATCACTATAGCCTTTTTTACTTGTAATGCCTTGATTCCTACGTCGCTTGAGGTAATTCCTCCCTTTGCAACAATAAAGGATGGTTTTACCGTTAATCTGCCAACACAGTCCTTTAACGCATCACTTATTTTTATCGATCTTAGTAAGGCCTCCTCTGGGGTATCATTATCTACTTTAAGCAAGTTTCGCTTTGTAGAAACACACACAGTAATCCCTTTTTTCAAGAGCTCTTCTTCCTTACATAGGATGTTGTCTACCTCTTTCTCAAGTGCTCCTGATTCTAAGACTAAATCTGAATCCATCTCTATGAATTCAATACCTTTTATTCCCTTTAATTTTTCCAATTGTGCAGTAGTCTTTTTTGTATGACTTCCTACAACTATTATCCCACCAGCAGAATTATCAGATGAACGCAATTCTTCTCTAGTGAGTATTGGTTTGTCACTTACATTACCAATAGCTTTAACTAGTGCAGCTGCGCATCGTATAACAAAATGTTTCCCCTTTTTCATTGCTCGATACAACGCAATTGCAAAAACTTCTACATCCTCATCACTTATCGCATTAACAATTATTTTGTTAAAATCTTTAGAATCCATAAGTATCGCTTCTATTTCATCGTACTTACAGTTTTTCAATTGTTCCAAAGAAATAGATTTACATGAATTTGCAGTGAATGCTCCTTTTGTCTTTTCTTCCACATATTCACATAGATTGCTCTTTGCATATCCAAAAGTTTCATCCTTAGCGAATTCGGTTTGTGCTGCTGGTACAAGCTCATTACCATATTTTACATAATGAACATCGTTAATTGTGAACCGTCCGCCCTCTTTGAAATAAGGACATATAATTTCTCCATCAATGGCTACGCCATTTTCCTCTGAAACTTCTTTTAGCAATTGTGTTTCTAAAGGATAATGACCTCTTAAAGTAGAATCTCCACGAGATATAATTATATAATCACAGTTGAATTCCTTCGCTACTTTATTAACATTTTCTGCGATTTCTATATGTGCTTTCCGTGTTTGTTCCTCGGTAAATCCACGTGAATTTGTCAGTATGAAGAAAAGACGATTATTCTCTGAAAAACCCTCGCGAATGCTTTCTATACTCCAGTTTGTATAAACTGAAACATCATGAACCGTTTGAACGCCAGTAGGATCATCATCCAAAACAACTATTTTTATATTTGCTGACAAAAACTCATCTGCCAATAGTTTATCAATTGTCGTTCTATCAGGATTTGTAAAAGAGTCCAAAATATCAGCACTTATTATTTTTTCATTCATACACTTCTCCTATTCAAAAAGAACCTGTGCAATTAAAACCAAAGGTTCTTTTCCTGTTTGAGCTATCTCATGAGTATCTCCAGGTTGAGCAACTATTATATCTCCTGCCTCAAGCTCTTGAGTAACACCATTAATAATATGTTTGGCTCTTCCTGAGATTATAACCATACTTTCCATCTCACCCTCATGAGTATGTTTACCTATAGTAACTCCAGGATTAAGAGTATGACGTACATAAGCTCTACCCTTATTAAGCATTTCATCCGAACCTTCAAGAAGACGTTCCATCATGACAGTACCTTCGCCTCCCATACAATGCTCAATAGGGGTAGGTGAAATACTATTTCGCTTTCGTATTATCATCCCACCTTACCTCACTATATTTAATTATTAGCAAGCAATGGATGTTCTTTTCTTCAGTATAAACATCCTACGTTTATACTTCAACTATATTTTTTATATTTACTCACGTATCAATAGCAAAGCTTTACTGCCTGCCAAAAACTATATCTTATAGATAGTAGTCATTTCCTGATTTCTTACTCTCTGGAATCTCTTTTTCATCCCAGATAGTAAGTTTTCTCCACTTTCTTACTATCTAGATTTACTTTTTCGTTTTAGATAGTAAGATTTGTACGCTTTCTTACTCTCTAGATTTGCTTTTTCGTTTCAGATAGTAAATTTTGCCTACTTTCTTACTATCTTAAATAGAATTTTTCTCCCAGATAGTAAGCCAGGCCATTTTTCCTACTGCCTAAATTCAAAATCTCTCCCCAGGCAGTAGTCACGGCCAATTCCACTACTGCCTAAATTCAAAAGTCCTCTCTCAGGCAGTAGTCCCGACCAATTCCACTACTGCCTAAAACCAAAAATCCTCGCACAGGCAGTAGCCACAGCCAATTCCACTACTGCCTAAATTCAAAAATCTCCTCTCAGGCAGTAGTCCCGGCCCGCACAGCCCAAATCAAAACCGGCAGCCAGCCCAAATCAACCCCGCCCCACAAAAAAGAGCCAGCGCAAAAGCACTGGCTCTACAATTCCAATCTCAATGCTAAATAATCCTACCTTACCGCCTTCATATCTCCTCTATCCAGCAGCCTGACAAATATCTCCGCCAGAGCTGGGTCGAACTGGGTGCCGGCGCATCTAAGGATTTCAGCTCGAACTGTTTCATCGTCCAGACGCTTTCTGTACACACGATCGGATGTCATAGCGTCATAGCAGTCCGCCAGGCAAATTATTCTTGCTACAAGTGGAATCTCCGTCTCCTTCAGGCCATCAGGATAGCCTTTGCCGTCGAATCTTTCATGATGATATCTGATTCCATCCTTCAAATCCTGTATTGTTGAATCCATACCATCCATAATGGCCGATCCAATTTCTACATGCTTCTTTATGATTTCATATTCCTCATCGTTTAGCCTCTCAGTTTTGTTAAGGACGCTATCAGGAACACCAATTTTTCCAATATCATGCATGTTGCCAATGTATTTAATGCGCTCAATATCTTCCTCGGTAAAGTCATAATCAGCAGCCATTTCCCTGGCTAGGATAGATGCATAATATCCCACTCTCTCTGAATGACCACCTGTGTATTCATCCTTTGCATCAATTGTACCAGCAATAGTCTTTATGGTATTTACGGTAGCTCTTTCACGCTCCGCTTCACGTAGCTTTGTCTCTGCAGTCCAATCCACAAGAATCTGAACCACGGTTGTAATCATCAAACATACCAAACCAATGCATGCAAATAATCCAAAGGCATGATTTTCAGTAGTATAGAATGCAATTATCTCCATTCCACATGTAGCAAGCATCAAATCCATGCCCACTGCTACTACCCGATATTCTTTTATCCTGCCTATTCGGACATCGTTGACTATTGTGCACACACTCATCAAAAGGCTCAATACCATTATCAGGTGGGCTACTGGTAAACTCTTGAAAAGCTCTACTAATCCTGCAAAATGCAAGGTGAAGTTTAAGGCTATTACAATCGTGCCTACTAGCTCCGCTATAAAATAGAATTTGTGATAATACTTATGCTGAACTTCATCGAAATACATGCAAGCCAGCACTCCCACTAGCTCCATTGATGAATAAGAAAAATACTGAATCATGGTTGTCTTCGCAAAAATCAGCTGGCGTATCATCGATTCCGCAAACATCCAAATCGAGATGTCTATCATAAGCAAGCTCAGATAAAACACCAATCTATAATTCAGATTAGACTTTGAAAAAATAAGTGAAAGCGCAAAAAGAATTATTCCCAGCGATAAAAGCATTTCGGCTGCAAGATTTACCGGGATATTCTGATAGATTACATTGAACCAGACGTTATTTCCATCGCCTAGTTTTATTTCATTTATAATGCCATACACCTTTGCGCGGATTTTGATTGTAATTTCCTTTGATGCATCTTCCGAAGATAGTTTGGTAACCACATATGCACTAGGAATATAGTAGGACATAAATGGAATGGATTCTGTGGAATACTCTGACCTGAGCTTGCCATCTATGTAAACATAAACATCCTCGATGTTTGCGCGAAACATAAGGCTGCTGTTGTCCTGCAAATTATCTGGCAATGTATTTGTTATTACAAAAACTTCTTCTCCATCAAAATCCGTTAAAAATGGCAATTGTATGATTCCCCGTGTACCATCTTCCATTTCTAAAATCCAATCTTGGTTGAAATCCTGGGCTGCAAAAGAGCCCACTGGTGCCTCGTGTGCCACATCCGTGGAAAAAATAGCTACAACATCCATAAAAATAGACATTGCAATGATGGAATAAACACACCATTCCACTAGATTTTCAATCAAGGATTTTTTATGATCCATACAATACCTTCCCGCAACTATCCATTCTTCTTGGTAAACTTAATCAAGTATCCTATTGCTTTCTTTCCCTTGTGGAGCCTTGATAGTTCCAAATAATAATCCTCACCCTGAACAGTAAATTCCTTACCCGCCATACTATCGTCAGCACCTGATTCAACATACCTCATCAAATCCTGTCTAAGAAATGTATTGAACCTGCCGCCATTTCCTGGAATCCTTTCTTCCTTCTCCCACTGGCTGAGCTCTGGAAAAAGCTTAACCGCATTGTCGTTGCAATCCATATATAAAAGCTTGTTAGACAGAACAATTAGCCCTGTTTCTTTCAGCTCTCCCTCCAGGATTTCCGGGTTGGTTTCAATTGCATAGTTTGCGATTTTTACCACAGGAATCAAAATTCCGAAGATGCCAATGGTATAGATAAATGGCATCAATTCCACCTTCATATGAATCAGTCGTTCAACTGCATATGCACTGAACATCAGGAAGTATAAAAAGATTAGAATGTCCACATCTCTTGCGCTAACGACATTCTTTTTTCTGCTATATTTAAAAGAAATTGCAATGGAAATTATGAAATAAAAGGCCATAGAAATCAGGTACAGTGTATGGGCAAATCCGTAGGTTTTAATTAAATAACCACCATAAGGTCCATAATGGAATTCCACAGTCTTGTAGAAAATATCAAGCTGGCCTGCCGTACAGGCAGATAAAAATAGAACTATCTGAATCAAATACAAAACGATTTTTGTCTTTGTATATAAATGAATTTTGCAGATATCGCAGATATTAAAAAAGAAAAGCATTGGCGAAAACATACCTATAGTGTAGGTCAATTCATTGCCAAGCAGCGCCTCATTCAAAGATGTAGAAGACGCCAAGGCATAGTAACCTCCGTCACCTATAACAGTAACAAAGGCTACAAGAATTGCGTTTGTACCAAGCTTTCTCTCATTAGATATTATCCATACTAATATGGCTAGCGAACAGATAAAACAAACCAGATAATACATACCAATCCCCCACCTAATGTATTATTCCTTCTTATCTATTCTCCCTATCATTCATTATGCCATATAATGTAAGATATTTTAACCAGTTTCTTGAAAATACTTAAAAAATACAAGTAAACGTAATGATGCCATCGCGCCAGTTTACTTTGATATCACCGTGATAGCGCTCCATAAGCCCTTGCGCTATAGACAAACCAACGCCATATCCTTCCTTGTCGATATTATGGGCTTCATCACCTCTGTAAAATCTATCAAAGAATCGGTGGTAATCTATACCCGCTCCAGATTCATAGCTGTTTGAAACTCGCAGATAGATGTGTTTATGCTTTTTATCTCTGCCAAGTCCAACAGTTACTTTTCCCTTTGGATCGCAATACTTGATGGCATTATCAATAAGCAATGTTGAAATCTGGCGGATATCCCCTTCATGGGCTAATATCTTTACATCAGACGCTATGCTAAGCTCCATTGTCTTTTCATCAGAAGTGGCCACAGCCTCAAATGACTTTGCCGTATCTGTGACAATAGCAGAAAAATCTGTCTCTACTCTATCTTCTTTGCTATCCTTCTCACTTGCTCTTGTAACCAAAACAAGATTTTGAATGAGGCCTGTCAGTCTATCTACCTGACGCATGGTAGACTGAGTCCATTCGTTTTCAACGCCCATGATTTCAAGCATTTCTGTATTTGCTTTGATAACCGCAAGTGGTGTTTTCAGCTCGTGGCTGGCATTTGTGATGAATGATTTCTGAAGCTCTGCATTTTTAATTTCAGGCTGGATGAGCTTGCCTGCCCATGATTTAATAACAAAGGCCGAAATAACCATACCAAATCCAATCAGGATACAAGCCAACAATACCAGTCTTCGATTGATTGCAACCTGAGTGCTGCAGTCCAATACAACTACTATGGTGCCACCGGCTTCTCTTTCGGCAACCATATAGTAATAGTCCTCATAGCTACCGAACTTGAACCAACGTTTCATGACAGTATTTGCATAGGTGACTGCCTGATCTGCTTCTACTGCTGCAGTATGAGATGTGATAACTTTTTCCACCTCTCCATCCTCTGTGTAGGTGACAGCAAAATATCTGGTGGAATAATAGAATTCATCAGAAATGTAATTGCTCTCAACACCGAAAAGCTTTTCAAGCTGATAAACAAAGTCATTCTTGTTATCGATAGTATTGTTGTTATCGCCTGTTTCACTTGATTCGATGCTCTCGTATTGCATAGGCAAAACACCATCATTTTCAACAATGTACTGAATGTTATCTTTTATTTGTCCACGTGTCATCAAGGAATTGATAACATAAATACACCCTGCAATAAAGCTCATTACAATAAAGAATGAAACCATTGCAGTAATTATGAACTTATTCTTTAATGCTCGAATTGATTTTTCACTCATTCACTACCACCTGGAAAGAACCGCCCTTTTCGCCTTTAATAGTTACTCCGGAATTAATGTACTCCAGCTTGCCCTGTAAGAAGTTTACATAGAGCCAAACCGTATCTTCCTCAACATCTGTTTCGTCATTCCATACATGCTCGATTAGATAGTTGGTATCTACAGGATGTTCCTGATTTAACAAAAGCGCCTGCATCAATGAAAATTCCTTCAAAGAAAGTCGAACTGTATTTGCACAAATAAGCTCAAGGCTTTCAGCCTTAAGTGTAATGTCTCCGAATGAAAGCTCCTTGGCTGCATACTGGCTGCCTCGTCTTGTCATGGCCTTTACTCTGGCCATCAGCTCCTTCATGGCAAAAGGCTTGGTAAGATAATCATCTGCTCCTGCATCCAGCCCTTCTACTCTGTCATCCACCTCTGCCTTTGCTGTAAGCATCAGCACTGGTGTAACAATGTTTCTTCTTCTGATTTCCTTTAAAACTTCAAGTCCATCCATCTTTGGCATCATTATATCTAGGATAATGCCGTCATAACCATTGCTGAGAGCAAACTCCAAAGCCTGCGCTCCATCAACGGCACTGTCTACAACAAACCCCTGCATTTCCAGCATGGATGTAATAACCTTATTTAAATCAAGTGTGTCTTCAGCTAGTAATATTTTCATAAATTTCCTCTCTTATTCATCAATGCTTTCTGAGCGAATCAGGTCCCTTATTGTCTGCATAGACATATCAGTGGACGCCAGCTCATCAGCACATCTTTTTAGCTCTGCGCTAATAAGTGCATCGCTTTTGGATACCTTTTTCTTGTAGCGCATATGATGCTCTAACGCAGCCCAGGTATCCATAGAAATAGTTCTAAGTTGTATCTCGACAAAATATTTATTATCGTATTTCAGAATCATGTGCAAGCTTCTGTAGCCGTTTGGTTTGGCTTGCTTGATGTAATCCTTTTCCTCGATTACTTCCACCTTCTCTATTTTTCTAAGGTGGTCACGAACAGAATAGACATCACTAATAAATGCACAAACAACTCTGATACCAATTGCATCATGTATCTGCACCAGTGCGGATTCTGTAGTCTCAGGAAGATTCTGCCTTCTGCATTTTTCGCGCATGCTTTCCTCATCCTTGATACGAGACAAACAATGCTCCACAGGATCACTGCCAAATTCTTTTATCATATCCTCTCTCAGCTCATCAATTGAACCAAGAATTATATTCATAACTTTTTCCATCTCACTACGATGGTTTCCGTATATACTTTCTTCCAAAATTTTCTCCTATTTTTAAATTTGAGTCCTCAACAAATTTAGTTTCAATGATAATTATTCCACATAAAAAGAGTTTACCAAAAAAACTTGGTAAACTCTCTTAAATTTTTCTAAAATTTATCTGAACTTTACTCGATGACTGCGTCAATCAATACAAAATATTTCCCCTCGCCCTTAGTATATGTTGCAAAAGTACCAACTACTGTGATTGCCTCACCATCGTCCGGGTATTCTTCATCCTCAGGCAGAAGGTATTCAATTCCCTCTGTACAACAGCCCAAAGCGTCGTAAACGATACAAGAATGTGTACCGCCGTGTGTGGTGTTACTATCCCCATCCATTCTCACAAGCTGTCCTTTGTAGTTGGAAGGATTGGCAAGCATATCAGCCACATAAGAGTAAACCATGGTAGATGACATAGTGGTTAAATCCACATCCACATCTCCTACCTCAGAGCTCTTTCCACAGCCTACAAAGCTGATAATTATGGTTAATACTAATAATAAACTAACATATTTCTTCATAAGCCATAGTTTAACATAAATATTTTAAAAATCTATTACTGAATCGGCCACTCCCATAGTGGATTTTCTGTGAGAAATTAACACTATAGTTTTGTCCTTAGCCTCTTCCTTTAAAGATTTAAGGATGATTCCTTCATTTAAAGAATCAAGTGAGCTGGTAGGTTCATCCAAAAGAAGCATATTTCCTCCATGAAGGAATGCGCGGGCTATGCCAATTCTTTGTTTCTCTCCTCCCGAAAGTGTGGAGCCAAGCTCACCCACCTTTGTGTCGTAGCCTTCTGGGAGACTCATTATAAACTCATGTATGCTGGCCTTCTTCGCCGCATCCATAATTTCTTCGATGGTCGCATCTGGCTTTGCTACTGCAATATTTTTTGCGATGGTATCCTGACTAATCCAGGTTTCTTGTGTGACAAAGGATTGATTTTTTCTAAGGGATGCCGTGTTTACATCACCAATTTCAGTAGGGCCTTCAGTCTTGTCGTAATAGTAAATCTGCCCCTTGTCTGGCTTCCAAAATCCCATTAAAAGCCTTAGCAATGTGGATTTGCCGCAGCCACTTGGACCGTGAATTCCAAGAATCTGTCCCTTAGGAATATCGATTGTTCTATCCTTGATAACCTCCACATCCTCATATGCAAAGGAAACATTGTTTACTGTGGCAATATTGCCCTTTGAGTTGGCCACCATTTCCAAATCCACGCCATCTGTCTCTTCCTCTACAAGAGGCTTTTCATCCAAAAGTGCAAGCACTCTCTCACCACTGGCGAGGGTCTGATTGAGATTGTTGGATAATGATGCAAGGGCTACAACTGGTCCAAAGGAACTCATCATACCAACAACAGCCACCATCACCTGCTCGAAGGAAACGCGGCCCTTGTTGTAGGCAACCACCATTACTACCAAAATGATTAATGAAAACGCCTGTATAGACAGATTGGTAAGTAACTTCTGATTCTTTTCATAGTCCACCAAATCTGATTTGATTTCCGCCAGATTATCTGACTTTGCATTTAATCTGTTTAGCTGCTTATGACCATTTTTGAATTGGATGGTATCATCGATGCCATATAAAGCACCTAGGATAAAGCTGTTCATCTTGCCAAATTTATTTCTGAATTTAAGTCCCGCCTCGGCCGAACTCATCTCGTTAGAAACAGGAATCATACCACCTACAGTAAGATATGCGATTGCCGCAATAATGCCTGCTACAGGATACTGCATCCACAAAAATCCCGACATAAACAGGGACACTATTATCGCAATTGCGATAGGTGAAATTGTGTGAGCAAAGAACACCTCTAAAAGCTCTATATCTGTGGTAATCATTGTGATAAGATTACCCTTTTCCTTTGTTTCCAATTTGGCTGGGCAAAGCACACGAAGCTTCTCGAAAACCTTGTGTCTGATGATGGCAAGGATTCTAAAGGCAATGTAGTGATTGCAATACTGCTCTCCATAATGAAGCAGACCTCTAAGTATTGCCACAGCCACAATCAGCTGGAAAAACTTAGGCAAGGTACGAACCAGAACAGGGTTAGATATACTGTTGACTACCATTACTATTCCTTCTGCACCGAGCACCGTAACGAAAATGGCACACAAATGTCCCAGACTTCCCAACAGAACACCAAGGAACATGATAAATATCAGCGGTTTTACCAGGCCTATTAAGCGTGCCATGATTTTTAATCCAGATGTTTCTTTCTTCATTACATGGCACCTCCTGCATAGTTTTCCAAAGCATGCTGCTTCTTGTAAAGAGTAGCGTAAGCTCCATTCTTTTTAATCAGCTGGCTATGGGTTCCGGCTTCTACGATACTTCCACTATCAAGCATAAATATCTGGTCCGACTTCACCACATTTGCAAGTCGATGTGATATAAGGATAACCGTCTTTCCAAGCTCCTTTGAAAGCTTGCGGATAATATTCATTATGATTTCTTCTGATTCCATATCGATATTGCTGGTAGCTTCATCAAAAATATAAATTGGTGAGTTTTTAAGCAAGGCTCTTGCTATGCATAGGCGCTGCTTTTGACCGCCTGAAATATTGGCTCCGCCTTCTGCCAATTCAAACTCCAGTCCGCCTAAAGGCGCAAGCTCATCCCAAAGATTTAGAAGCTTTAGAATGTTTACAAGCTTTGTATCATTAGCCTTTGGCTTACCCAAATGAAGATTGTCACGAACTGTTCCGTGGAAAATATAGCTATTCAAAGAAACTGCTGTCATTGCAGACATAAGTGATGCTTCTGAAATATTTTTAAGCTCCTTACCTGCAACAGTAATTGATCCATTGTAGTTTCTGTTTTGCTGTCTGAGAAGACTGGCGATTGTGGACTTTCCTGAGCCTGACACACCTACAATTGAAACGAGCTGCCCTGCTTTAATATCCATGGAGATATCTTTTAATGTCTCCTCTTTGTCGTACGCGAAAGACACGCCAGTAAATCGAATATCGTAAGGTCCCTCTGAAACTAAATATTTACCTGCCTCAGGCTCTGGCAAATCTAAGAATTCAAATATCTTATCTGCCGCCTTCATTCCATTCATACCAATGTGGAAGTATGAGCCAAGGAGTCTCATTGGAAGGAAAAACTCTGCCGACAAAAGCAAAAACATAATGGCGCTAACGAGAGTCATATTTCCATCTAGGAACTCTTTGATTGTGGTGATGATTCCCACAGCTGCTCCTGCATAGGCAACAATATCCATGACGATGGTGCTGTTGAGCTGCATAGAAAGCACCTTCATAGTGATTTTTCTAAAGCGCTCTGATTCTACATCCATCTCCTCCGCTGCCTGTCCATCAGACTCATAAATCTTTAGAGTGGTAAGTCCATGAAGCTTTTCAAGGAATGTATCTCCCAGGCCATAGTATACTTTGAAGTATTTGTCCAAAAGCTTTCTGGCAACCTTCATAACTATCATGATAACAATTGGAATAAGTGGAACTGCGACAAGTAGAACAACTGCCGCTCTCAAATTGTATTGAAATAGAATTCCAAATAATGTAAGGGGAGCAAGTAACGCATATACGAATTGACTGATATACTTTCCAAAGTATATCTCCAGCTGCTCAACGCCCTCTCCCATCATCTGGGTAATCTGTGCAGAGGATACCTTGCTACGGTAGCTGCTTCCAAGACGAAGCAACTTGCTGTAGATTTCCTGACGCATCATTTTTTTAACATCTACACTGGCTTCAAAAGAAGCTTCGGTGTAGAGTCTGTCAAAAACTAATCTAGAAAAAATGCAAAACAAGGCAACTGCAAGATAAATCACCATGTGCTTTGTGTCTAATTTGCCGGCGTATGTGCCGCCAATTATTCTGGCAAAGCAACCTACTATGATAATCTGAGCAACAAGACCAAGCCACTGCCATAGAATTGACATGAACACGTGGCGTGTGCCTTGCTTCATCATTTTTAGTAATCTTGTTTTAATCATATTCTTCCCTCAAAACTATTTTTTAAGGAGTGCATATGCTCTAAGTATTTCGCCTACAGACCAAGCCTGCGCAAAACATCCCTTTGGCTGATATGGCTTTTCACTATTAAAATTCTCTGAGTAATTGCCAATACATTCTGTTACAAGATGCTTTTCTACTGGCTCAAACATAGCCTTTGCTTCTTCGATAGCCTGTGCGCTATGTCCGCCAACCTTAAGATATGCCTCAATAAATGCACCTAGCATGAAGCCCCAGGTTGTGCCTTCCTCCAAAGATTTAAGACCAACGCCAACATAAAGATTGTCTTTTACAACCTTTACTACTGACTTTTCCTTTTCTGGATCAAGCATTGTAAATGGAAGGCTAATAGCAAAAAGCTGATCAGGGCAGAGCGCTGTATCCTTCTCCTCTTCGCTGATTGAGTTGTAAAGGTATCCGCCCTCTTCATACCAGAAATCTGTGTTGAATGCTTCCTTAACCCAGATAGCAAGCTGACTGCAACCACCTGCGTATGCCAAATAGTTCTCTGGCTTGTTGTGAGTTCTTCTAGCAATGCCTCGTGAGATTTCCTCCATTGTCATAAGAGCGTTGTACCAAAGAGCATTAATATCAACAGGCTTGCACTTGCCTACCTGCATCAAAGCATCATCATCCATCTTGATTGAATATGATGTACCCTTTCTATATGCTCCCATGATTTCCTGAAGATATGGATATATTTCATCCTCTACAAACTTCCATGCCTCATCATTATCAACGTATTTCAGATAATTATATACTGCATAGAAATACCAAAGTGATGCATCCGCTGTATTGTTTGAAGGTGTGCCTCCCTCCTCTGGGAATTCATTTGGAAGCAAACCATTTTTGATATATTTTGCAAATGTAAGAAGAATGGATTTGGCATCATCAAAGTGACCTGTCTCAAGGCAAATACCTGTGAACGCCACCATTGCATCTCTACCACGGTCTGTGAGCCATGGATAGCCTGCAATAATACTCTTTTTATTAGAAGACTTTCTCTTTACGATGAACTGATTTGCAGCCACAGTAAGAACCTGTGCAAGCTCATCATCCTCATCAAATCCAGCAGTTTCAATAAGCGCCTGGACTCTATTCTTCTCTTTTTCAGCCTCTACAAAAGCTGTGTCTCTATCAATTTCTTCAAACTCTGGCCAGTTCACTTTCTTACGACCAGTGCTGGATTTCACATCTACTGAACAAACAAATGAAGCCTTCGAAACTCCACCTGCAGCAACTTCCATAACAAAATCATATGGCTTAATATGGCAATCCAAACCATCCTTGCCATCATCCAATTCGTGCTGAAGCTCCATGTTTTCATCGTACACGTTGTTGCGCTTTACCATTTCGCAGCCTGCAGAAATAAGAGAAATTCTCACATCTGAATTGCTAACAGGACTATAGTAAAATCCCACATTGCCATTATTCTCGTTACGAATCTCCTGGAAAACTTCCTCTGGCAACTCAAATCTCAAATCATCGATAGTCATATGAGCTGAGTGCTTTCTATAATTCATAAGAGGTGTAATAACTACACCTGCTGCCGGACCATTATTTTCCAACGTATATGCGATAGTACACTGATTCTTTTCATGAACCAAAGTAATTGTCTTTGTGAGACGCATACCACCCGCCTCATAAATAAAGGTAACATTGCCATCATACTTAAACTGGCTCAAGTGCATATTACCCTGATTAAACTCGCTAGTATAAGGGCCCTTATGCTGAGCTGTAGTCAAATCATAAATCCTGCTACCGCACACAAGACGCTCATTTGTCTTTGAAAACGCAAGCACTCTATCCACCGGCGCCTGCAAGCTAGCAATCAAATAGCCCTGATGAATTCTCGAGTGTGCACCGATAATGCTACTGCTTCCATATCCACCAAGGCCATTTGTCAAAAGCCATTCTCTATTTAAATTATTCTTATAATTATTAAGCTTATCTAAAACAAATTCAAAATTCATTTATTATTCTCCATCGTACACGCAAAAGTTTACATCTACATTATACACAAAAATCCCCCCATTTCTTCATTAAATTTGCAAAAAATAAAAGGACCAGGCATGGGCGTGCCTAGTCCTTACAAAAAGGGAGAAATAATACGAATATATTAGACTAAATCAAAGAAGCTACACACTTCTCGACTTCTTTCATGTCAGCTGTTGGCTCGAAACGGGCAACTACATTACCCTGACGGTCAACGATGAACTTTGTAAAGTTCCATTTGATTTCTGGATTGTTCTTGTAATCCTTGTCAATCTTCTTGAGCATTGCGCTCATAGCAAGTGCCTTAGCACCCTTACCAAATCCTTCAAAGCCCTTCTGAGACTTAAGATACTTGAAAAGCTCGATAGCTGTCTCACCATTTACATCAGCCTTCTTCATCTGAGGGAACTGTGTGTTGTAGTGAAGCTGGCAGAACTCGTGAATTTCCTCGTCGTTGCCAGGTGTCTGACCTGCAAACTGGTTGCAAGGAACGTCTACGATTTCGAAGCCCTGAGCGTGGTACTGCTCATAGATACTTTCGATGTCCTTGTACTGTGGTGTGAAACCGCATCCTGTAGCTGTGTTGACAATCATAACAACCTTGCCCTGATAATCGCTCATAGCCTGCTGCTCGCCATTTGTCTTTTCAACTGTAAGATCATAAAATCCCATTACTTTTCCTCCTTCACAGAAAAACATGTTCATATTTCTTTTTTAATTTAATTGTGTGCAATTGATTATGATTGAATTGTACGCAATTAAATTTTATTTGTCAACACTTTTTTTCAAATTTTATTTTTTTCCTTGTTCTGATAAAATAAAATTAACATTTATATATGGAGGAAATATTAATTTGAACCTAAAAAACGTGAAAAAGCTTATTACTAAAACTGCCTTGTCCCTAGCCTTGGCATTGACTATTAGTTTTACTGTGCCAATGGCATCACTTCAGGCTGAAGCTGCTTATTATTCTGTTACACCTATATCTGCAGTGCTTTTGTCCTGCAATGGTACTGAAGTATTTGCTGATGCAGATACCACCACTTTCGTAAAAACTCTCGCAGTTAATACACCTGTGCAGGTTACAGGCCAGACATCAAATGGCTTTTGGCAGGTTAGCCTTGATGGCGGAATTTACTATATTTCTCAGCAAGCACTTTCTGCTGCAGCAAACACTACTGCTGTTCGATTTACTTCTTATGATGTAAATGCAGCCCTTGTTGCTAATGCAGCTTCAGGCAAAATCATTTATAGCCAGGGAGCAAATGACAAGCTTGAGCCAGCAAGCACAACCAAAATCATGACTGCTCTTCTTGTAATAGAAGCAATCGAAGCTGGACAGCTTACTTTAGATACACCTGTTTTGACTTCTGCAACTGCAGTTGCTTCTCTTCCATCTGATGCAAGCCACGTGGAGCCAAGACTTCAGGCCGGAGAAATCCTTACTGTAGATCAGCTTCTTACAGCAATGATGGTAAGCTCTGATTGCCAGGCCTGCAATATTCTTGCTGAGGCCGTTGCCGGTTCCGTATCAAACTTCGTAGCACTTATGAATGCTAGAGCCACTCAGCTTGGCTGTGTAAATACAAACTTTACTAATCCATCTGGCTATCCAGATAAAAATATGTATACAAACGCTTACTCACTTTATTTGATTACAGCCAACGCATACGCTCATCCACTATTCAAGCAGTATTTTGGTATGGCAAGCGCTGTGCTTCCAGCCACAAACATGTGCGCCGCTCCTAGAGCACTTGTAAACACTAACGCTCTTGTAATTCCAGGTTCTGCTTACTACAACCCATACGTAGTAGGTGGCAAAACAGGAACAGCAGGCAGAGCTGGCCAGTGTCTTGTGACTGTCGCTTCACGAGAAGGCAAGACAATTATCACTGTTGTTCTTGGTGGGAAAAACCGCACCATGTGCGATGGAACCGTAAAATCATCACGTTATTATGAAACTAATCGTTTAATAGAACTTGGATTTGCAAATTACTGGTAAAAAAGCCTTAAAATATACAGATTTTACATAGTTTTTTCACATCAGTATCCGATAATCATTATAGAGAGATTTTTGGAAGGGAGTGTGATTTACAAATGAAACCAATTAGAAAGCTCTTACGAAAAAATGTTGTAGTAATGCTCCTAGTTGCAATGGTTTATCCTTCTATCACTGTAGATGCAAAACAACCTGTTAAAGAGACATCTACCCAGAAAGTAATTGTGATTGATCCTGGCTGTCAGATGAATGCCAACAATCGAAAGGAACCAATTGGGCCTGGAGCTTTCAAAACAACTGCACGTGCCACAACTGGTGTGGATGGGGCCGAAACAGGAATTCACGAATATGATCTGAATCTGCAGATTGCCTTGAAGACATCTTCTCTTCTTAGCAAGCAAGGCTACACCGTACTCCTTACCAGAAATGAAAACGATGTAAATCTTAGCAGTGGCGACCGTGCAATGATTGCCAACACTGCAAATGCCGATGCATTTATAGTAATTCAGACTGGGGAAAACAATGGAGTTTCTGTTGTATGTCAGTCAGAAGATAATCCATACAACTATGGAAATTACAATGATGCTAGACTATTATCAGATGCAATCCTAGGATCTGTTGTCCAGGAAGCTGATTGTGATAACGAAGGCGTCACCGAAGACGATGACAAACCTATCATAAACTGGTGTGCATCTCCTACCGCCATCGTCGAAGTTGGTGACCTCACAAATGCGGATGAGGAAACAAAGCTTGTGGATGACGAATACCAATTGATGCTCGCTCAGGGCATTGCCAACGGCGTAGATAGCTACTTCACACAGAAGTAAATGGTAATTTTACTTTATTAATTGTATAAACTAAAATAAGCCATCCTGTAGGCATCAAGCTCTACTATTTCTCAAGCGAGACGTGTTGTCGAGCGGAGAAATCAGTAGGCTTGTAGCCGTAACAGGATGGCTTTCTTAGTCTATATGTTGTTTATTCTGTAAATAGAGGTGTTGAGTAATATCTATCACCTGAATCAGGAAGTAAAGCTACAATTGTCTTGCCTTTGTTCTCTGGCTTCTTTGCGAGCTCGATTGCTCCGTGGAGAGCTGCTCCTGAAGAAATACCAACTGAGATTCCTTCCTTCTTTGCAAGAAGCTTTGCTGCTGCAAATGCATCTGCACTATCTGCTACGAAAATCTCATCGTAAATCTCTGTATTTAATACGTCTGGAACAAATCCTGCGCCGATACCCTGAATCTTGTGTGCACCTGCACGTCCCTCTGAAAGAACAGGTGAATCCTTTGGCTCAAGTGCAACAATCTTAACATCTGGCTTCTGTGACTTAAGGTACTCACCTACACCTGTAACTGTTCCACCAGTACCTACACCAGCGATGAAGATATCAACATTTCCATCTGTGTCTTCCCAGATTTCTGGACCTGTAGTTGTTCTGTGAGCTGTTGCGTTTGCTGGATTTACAAACTGTCCAGGAATAAAGCTTCCCTCGATTTCAGCTGCAAGCTCCTCAGCCTTTGCGATAGCCCCCTTCATACCCTTTGAGCCTTCTGTAAGAACGATTTCAGCGCCGTATGCCTTAAGAATGTTTCTACGCTCAACTGACATTGTCTCTGGCATTGTAAGGATTGCACGATATCCCTTTGATGCTGCGATTGCTGCAAGACCGATACCTGTGTTTCCTGAAGTTGGCTCGATGATTACTGAACCTTCCTTGAGGAGACCTCTCTCCTCTGCATCCTCAATCATAGCCTTTGCTACTCTATCCTTTACTGATCCAGCTGGATTGAAATACTCAAGCTTTACAAGAACTGTAGCCTCAAGCCCAAGCTCCTTTTCAATATTAACCACCTCAACAAGTGGAGTCTTTCCAATTAACTCAATAGCTCCCTTATAAATCTTAGACATTTCTAGTCTCCTCCTAGTTTTTTTATATTATACCGCATTTGCGTTTTTTTCTGCATTAAAAACTTCTTCAATCTTCTCTGCATCAATTGCATCAAAGCCCTTCTGTAAATCCTCAATGATGTCATCAATGTGCTCTGTACCAATTGAAAGTCTGATTGTAGACTGTGTAATTCCCTGATCTAAAAGCTCTTCCTCTGTAAGCTGAGAATGAGTTGTTGTCGCT
Source organism: Pseudobutyrivibrio ruminis (assembly GCF_015057245.1). Lineage (GTDB taxonomy): Bacteria > Bacillota > Clostridia > Lachnospirales > Lachnospiraceae > Pseudobutyrivibrio > Pseudobutyrivibrio ruminis_E. Next base: position 2,083 of record NZ_SVET01000007.1, on the reverse strand, counting down.
GGGTGAATAACCAGGCTCTTTACATCTGCTACATTTGCAAGGATTGAGAAGATTTCAAGGCTATCAATAAACTTGTAGGCTTCCTCCTTGCCACCCTTGATTTCGAATGTGAAGATGCTGCCGCCATCCTTAGGGAAGTATTTCTTATAAAGCTCATGGTCTGGATGATCCTCAAGTGATGGATGATTTACATGAGCTACCTTTGGATGATTCTTCAAGAACTCTACAACCTTCTTTGTGTTTTCTGCATGTCTGTCGAGACGAAGAGGCAATGTCTCAATTCCCTGCAAAAGGAGGAATGCATTAAATGGTGAGATTGTTGCCCCTGTGTCTCTAAGCAGAATAGCTCTGATATATGTTACAAATGCTGCAGGACCGGCAACCTCAGCAAATGATACACCATGATAGCTAGGATTTGCTTCTGCAATGTTAGGGTACTTTCCGCTTGCCTTCCAATCATACTTGCCAGCTTCTACGATAACACCACCAAGTGTTGTTCCGTGTCCACCGAAGAACTTTGTTGCTGAATGAACAACGATGTCTGCGCCATGCTCAATTGGTCTTACCCAATAAGCTGCTCCAAATGTGTTGTCAACAACAAGTGGAAGTCCTGCCTCGTGTGCAATCTTTGCAATTGCATCGATATCTGGAATATCGCTGTTAGGATTTCCAAGAGTCTCTAAGTAGATTGCTCTTGTGTTATCCTGAATTGCGTTTTTAACCTCATCTAAATTGTGTGCATCAACAAATGTAGTTGAAACACCGTACTGTGTAAGTGTATGAGCAAGAAGATTGTAGCTTCCGCCGTAGATAGTCTTCTGTGCTACGATGTGTCCGCCGTTTGCTGCAAGTGCTTGGATTGTGTATGTAATAGCTGCTGCACCAGATGCTACTGCAAGTGCTGCGCTTCCACCTTCAAGTGCTGCAACTCTCTCCTCTAAAACACCCTGAGTAGAATTTGTAAGACGACCATAAATGTTACCTGCATCAGCAAGACCAAATCTATCTGCTGCATGCTGTGAATCTCTGAATACGTAGCTAGTAGTCTGGTAAATAGGTACTGCTCTTGCATCAGATGCTGGATCTGGGTTTTCCTGGCCCACATGAAGTGCTAAAGTTTCAAATCTATAATTGCTCATAATTCTTCCTCCTTTTTTTGCCTATCTGGTTGATATGTTTTTGTGTTGAAATGATAATACATTTAATTACCTACCTAGTCAATAGGTTTTACAATAAGCAAAAACTATAGCTGGCTATAAATTGAATTTATAACCAGCTATAGTCACACTTTTAATATTATATTTTCACATTTTGTTGCTACTATATCCTTATAAAACAATAAAGGTAGGTGTTTTTTATGGATATGGTAAAACTTCGTTGCCCTATGTGTCGCAAAACATTTGAAATATCAACTGTTGAACTAGAAAAGAAATATAAATATGGTTTTGTGCCTATTTTTTGCAACTACAAATGTTTGTTACGTTTTTCTAGTCACCACTAGGACAACTGTGCTTGTTTATATATACAAGGCACTATCATACTCAAAGGTTCTAAGGAACTTTTGAGCGCGTTCTGTAACAGGTTCCTTAAAGAATCCCTTTACGTCTTCTGTCTCTTCTACTATCTCGCCATTGTCGAAGAATAGGATTCTATCTGCAACAGCCTCTGCAAAACTCATTTCGTGAGTTACTATGAGCATAGTGCGGCCACTTTTAGCCAGCTTAATCATAGTTTCAAGAACCTCGTGAACCATCTCTGGATCAAGTGCCGCTGTAACCTCATCAAAAAGTATAATCTCTGGATGCATCACAAGCGCTCTTACAATAGCCACACGCTGCTTCTGTCCACCTGAAAGCTGTCTAGGATAATAGTCCTTTTTATCAGAGAGACCGACCTTGTCTAGAAGCTCTATTGCCTCCTTTGTAACCTCTTCCTTGTTTCTCTTCTGAACCTTTGTAGGTGCCAGTATGATATTTTCAATTACTGTCTTGTGAGGGAACAATTCGTAAGACTGGAACACCATTCCAATCTTCTGGCGAAGCTTTGTGATATCTCTTTTATCAGCCTCCACTGGAAGTCCATC
>NZ_SVET01000026.1 GCF_015057245.1 Pseudobutyrivibrio ruminis | reverse complement strand
CACAGTATCTTAAAATAGCATAGTCGAACCTATAGAAAAGGTAAAGAAAGACTATGACTTTATATAATAGTAGGAGAAGATGAAAATGAATCAAGAAACAATGAAGCGTGCTAAAGAAATAGTGTCGCAAATGACTATGGAAGAAAAGACTAGTCAGATGCTATATCATGCCGCAGCAATAGATAGGCTAGGAATACCGGCATATTGTTGGTGGAATGAGGCTTTGCATGGGGTGGCCAGAGCTGGAGATGCAACAGTTTTTCCTCAGGCAATTGGACTGGGAGCTACATTTGATGAGGCGCTAGTGGAGAAAATTGGTGATGCTACTTCTACAGAAGGTCGAGCTAAATACAATCAGTTCACTAAGCATGGTGACAGAGATATTTATAAGGGACTTACATATTGGGCACCAAATGTAAATATTTTCAGAGACCCAAGATGGGGCAGAGGCCATGAAACATATGGTGAGGACCCATATCTTACTGGCCAGTTGGGAATGGCTTTTGTAAAAGGATTACAGGGCCCAGATCTTGATAATCCAAAGGCAGCTGCTTGCGCAAAGCATTTTGCAGTTCATTCTGGTCCGGAGGCAGACAGACATCATTTTGATGCCAGGGTATCAGATCAGGATTTGTATGACACATATCTGTATGCGTTCAAGCGACTGGTGAAGGATGCCAAGGTAGAGTCCGTTATGGGGGCCTACAATCGAGTAAACGGTGAGCCTGCCTGTGGAAGTAAACGCTTACTTAAGGACATCCTGAGAGATGACTGGGGATTTGAAGGACATGTTGTTTCTGACTGTTGGGCGATTCGTGATTTCCACGAAAACCATAAGGTAACAGGCTGTGAAGTGGAATCGGCAGCATTGGCTGTGAATAACGGTTGTGACTTGAACTGCGGATGTGTATATGAAAAGTTAATTTACGCATATAAAGCCGGCCTTGTTACAGAGGAGACTATTAACACTGCGGTTGAAAGATTGATTGAACTTCGATTACGCTTAGGAACTCTTCCTGAGAGAAAAAGTAAATATGATGATATTCCATATGAAGTGGTGGAATGCAAAGAGCATAAGGATTTAGCTAATGAAGCAGCAAAGGAGAGCTTTGTTTTATTAAAGAATGATGGTGTCCTGCCACTGAATAAAGACAAGTTAAAGACCATAGGAGTCATTGGTCCTAATTCAAACTCAAGAATAGCGCTTGTCGGAAATTACGAAGGAATTTCATCTGAATATATCACTCCACTTGAAGGTATCCAGAGATTTGTTGGAGATGATGTAAGAGTATTCCATGCAGATGGAACTCATCTTTGGAAGGATAGGATGCATGTGCTTAGCGAAGCAAGAGATGATTTTGCAGAAGCTATGGCAGTTGCAGAGCATTCAGATGTTGTGGTTATGTGCTTAGGATTGGATTCCACAATAGAAGGTGAAGAAGGTGACGCTGGAAATGAGTTCGGCAGCGGTGACAAAAAGGGACTTAAGCTTCCAGGGTTACAGCAGGAATTGTTGGAAAAAATTACAGCAGTTGGAAAGCCAGTTGTGCTTCTTCTTTTATCTGGTTCAGCACTTGACTTGTCTTGGGCACAAGATAACGTAAATGCCATAATGCAATGCTGGTATCCTGGAGCAAGAGGTGGAAAAGCTATTGCTCAGGTACTGTTTGGACAGGATAGTCCAAGTGGAAAGCTTCCAGTCACATTCTATGCATCAGATAAGGATTTGTCTGATTTCAAAGATTACTCTATGGATAATAGAACTTATAGATATTTTAAGGGAACACCACTTTATCCATTTGGATATGGATTGGGATATTCCAAAATCAAATGCGAAAATGCTTCTATTGATAAACTTTCAGGCAACATGGATGAACTTTTTACATTGACAATCGATGTGACAAACCAAGGCAGCATGAATCAAAAAGAAGTTGTTCAGGTGTACATCAAGGACGTGGAAGCATCAACAAGAGTTCCATTGTGGTCTTTGAGAAAAGTAATGAGAGTCTCACTTACACCAGGGGAGACAAAGACAGTTTCATTTGAGCTTGCTCCAAGAGATTTTGCAATCATCGATGAAAAGGGAAATGCTATTGTAGAGCCAGGCAAGTTTAAGATAGCTGTTGGAACCAGTCAGCCTGATGGTAGAAGTGAAGAGCTTACTGGAAATAAATGTGATGTATTTGAAATAGATTTGAAAGGGGAAACTATTCAGGTGGAATACTAGGATAGTTTGTTTAGGGAGAAGATAATGACAATTGCTAATAATCCGATATTAAAGGGCTTTTATCCAGACCCATCAATATGCAGAGTGGGTGATGATTTTTATATTGTATGTTCAAGCTTTGTGTATTTTCCGGGAGTACCAATTTTCCACAGTAAGGATTTGGCCCATTGGGAGCAGATAGGACACGTGCTAGATAGAGAAAGCCAGCTTCCATTGCATGGTGAAATATCTAGAGGTATTTTTGCTCCAACAATTAGAGAGCACAAAGGCACATTTTACATGATTACAACAAATGTGGATGCTGGAGGAAATTTCCTTGTTACAGCAAAGGACCCAGCAGGACCATGGTCAGATCCATACTATTTGGGTGATAAAGAATGCCCAGGTATTGATCCATCATTATTCTTTGACGATGATGACCGTTGCTACTATGTTGGAACCAGACCAAATCCAGAAGGTGTTAGATACAACGGGGATTGGGAAATCTGGGTACAGGAGCTGGATTTAGATTCTATGAAGCTTGTTGGCCCATCTATGGCAATATGGAAGGGTGCTGTTAAGGATGTTATTTGGCCAGAAGGTCCTCATCTTTACAAGAAGGATGGCTATTATTATTTGATTCACGCAGAAGGCGGCACAGGCCCAGAGCATGCCATATCAGTTGCTCGCTCGAAGGAACTCTTCAAATGGTTTGATGGCTGCCCACGTAATCCAATATTTACACATAGAAATCTGGGCAAGAACTATCCTGTTATTTATGCAGGTCATGGAGATTTGGTAGATGATAAAGATGGAAACTACTACATTGTAATGCTTGCTTCGAGACAGTGTAAAAATCACTGCAGCATGGGCAGAGAAACATTCCTTGCCAAGGTCACTTGGGAAGATGGATGGCCTGTTATCAACCAAGGCATTGGAAAGCTTACAGACCAGGTTGAGCTTCCATTTGAGGAATACAGATTCAATCAGGAAAACACTTACACAGATATTATCCACTTTGATAGCAAAGAATTGGATGATAGATTAGTTGGAATCGAAAGAAGAAGTGAGGATTTTTATTCTCTCAAAGAAAATCCAGGATTCCTTACACTTTACACTCGCCCAGAAAGAATAGAAGATATCTGCAATCCTTCTTATCTGGGAATTCGCCAAAAGGATTATTCATTTGCAGTTAGCTGTGGAGTTGATTTCACTCCTAAGAGCGATAAAGAGTGTGGCGGCCTTGTGCTCTTCCAAAACCATGAAAATCATTTGGTTATGGAAATTGTAAAAGGCGAGAGTGGAAAGCAGTTCCGTGTGAGAACTGTAATTTCTGGCAAAGAAGAGATTATAAAATCCATACCAGTTTCAGATGGTTTAGTTGAAATTGGAATAAAGGCAAAGGAACAGAAGTGCCAGATTTATATTGTTGATGAAAACGGTCAGCTGCCAGCAAAGGATGATGTTGATTTAATTCCATACACAACAGAGGAAGCCGGGGGATTTGTTGGCTGCACAGTTGGTATGTACACTTCCTCAAATGGAGATACTTCTGATAATAAATGCAGCTTTAAATGGATTAGTCACACAAAGAATTAAGGGCATGATATATGAAAAGGTTTTTTAATAAGCTTGAAGTAAAAAGGAAGATGGCCCTTTTATATATCCTTTGCGTAGTGCTTCCAATAATTATTTCAGATGGTTTTGTTTTCAAGTCCATATATAATTCAGAAAAATCTTCCATTCTTCATCAGATGGAAAATGAAGCCAATGCCATAAATTACACTTTTTTTAATCAAGTTGATGAGGCTGCTAAGCTGGGAAATGCTTTATACAGCAGTCTTTATGTTCATAGGTTTTTACACAAGGAATACTCATCGAATCTTGAATACTACAACGCCTATCAGACATTTTTTGATGATACACTTTTAAAGCTAGTAACAGGTCAGTCTGGTATGGAATATCGCATATATTTGGATAACAATACCATTACAAATGGAGCGGAATTTCAAAAGATTACCAAGGCGATAGGGACAGACTGGTATGACTACATTTTGACATCTCATTTGAATAAGGGACTTTATTTTGGAATGACAAAACAGCCAACAGGAGCCATTCAAAGAACAATTTATTATTTTCAGCGATTAAACTATTACAAATATAATTCGCCTAATATATTGCTGATAAAGATAGATTATTCAAAGTGTGTGGATGATATCGAAAATCTGAATTATCCATATAAGGCATACATTTGTGATGATACAAGAGTGTTAATGTCCAATGGAAAATATAGTAATGTAAGCAAGGAATATGCTAACAAGGAGTTGCTTGAGAATATTGCATATTCTCAGGAGTGTGAGGTTTACGGACAAAAACTGGAAATCAAAATAAAAGATACTGATTACAGTTTTATTGATTTGTTCAGAAAACGATGGTATCAGCTATTGTTTTTAATTGTAATAAATATTGCTTTGCCGTTGTTTGTTAGCAGTTTAATGCACACCAATTTGAAAAACAGACTGCGAGAGCAGGAAGCTGTGGTGGCCAGAAAGAATGCAGAGTTAATAGCACTTCACAGCCAGATAAATCCACACTTTCTGTTTAATGCGCTAGAGAGTATTCGAATGCATTCTCTTCTTAAAAAGGAAGAGGAAACAGCCAAAATGGTGGAGCATTTAGCAAAGCTACAACGACAATATACCGAATGGAACGATGACATAATAGCAATTGAAAACGAGTTGAATTTTGTAGAGGCATATTTGCAACTTCAAAAATACAGATTTGGAGATAGGCTTTCTTTTGAAATAGATATTGAGGATGAATGCAGAAAACTGTTGATACCAAAGCTGACCCTTGTAACATTTGTGGAAAATGCAGTTGTTCACGGTATTGAAAGTAAAACCACACCGGGATGGATTTTTGTTCGTATATACGTTAAAGGCGAAAATGTAATTATAGAAATAGAGGATACAGGAAGCGGAATTCCAGAAGATATAGCAAATGAACTGCTGGAGAATATGCGTAATGCCGATATTTCTATGTTAAAGGAGAAAGGTAGAGTTGGAATTGTAAATGCATGCGTTAGATTAAAGATGATATCAGAAGATGATGTTATGTTTGATATGGAGTCAGAAATAGGTACGGGGACCTTATTTCAAATTACAATTCCAATGATGTATTTAAAGGGGATGATTTAATGTTAAAAGTTTTGTTAGTGGATGATGAACCGTTTATTCTACAGGGATTAAAGGTGCTTGTTGACTGGGAAGCCGAAGGTTATGAAATCTACACTGCTGTAAATGGAAAAGAAGCGTTTGAGTTCATAAAGAAACAGCCAGTTGATCTTGTCATAGCTGACATAAAAATGCCACTAATGGATGGAATCGAACTTTTAAAGGAAGTTCGAAAGCTAAATGATGAGATATACTATGTGATTCTTAGCGGATATGCGGAGTTTGGATACGCCCAGGAAGCATTAAAGCATGGATGTGTAGAGTATATTTTAAAGCCTGTGGAAAAGGAGCAATTACTTGTCATTCTTAGAAAGATTGCTGCTTTAAACAAGGAAAAAATCATTGAGATTCAAGAGAAGGCAAAGAAGGATAAGGCTTATCTTGATAGAAATATAATGTCTCTTCTTAGAGGCAAATACGATAAAACAAATATTGAATGCATATCAGATAAAATCAATGTGGATGAGGATATGTGTTATGTAGAGGTGCAGCTGGATGTTGCTACCTTATCCGAGGATTATTCTGATGAAGAAAAGAAGGAACAACTCAACAAACTATATTTGGCAGCTGATGAATTCCTGAAAAATGATTTTGCTTTATGTATTATGGATGTTTCTGACAGTGAGAAAACCTATGATATAGGCTTCATCTATACAGACTCAATGGGACAAAAGCTACAGCTTACCACTGAGGAATATTTAAAACGATTCTACGATTACCTTATCGTAAATACGAATCTAGAAATCACAATGCTTGTAGGTAAAAATGTCTCTGGTATTAGGAATATTTCAAAATCATATGGAACAGCCAATATGCTTCGTTCTCTCCAGGGATTTAGGGAAAAGAAAAACATCTATTACTATGAAGATGAATACAAAATCACTGATACAGGCATACTTATTTGTAAGAAACAGCTAGACAACCTTATAGAGGCAATCGAAGATGGGGAGCATGTCGAAATAAGAAAAAGAGTAGATGAGTTTTATCAGGAAATGAAAAATACTGGTGTCACTGAATCCACTATGAATCTAAATATCAATTACCTATTATTTCAGCTTATACATTTGGCCAGTGAGCTTGATAATGAAGTCAATCAGGAAGAGATTCTTAGAATGATTTTGGAAAGTACCTCAGAAGAGGGAATTAGACGAGGTGGCCGGACTCATCTTTGCAAAATGGCTTATGCTTACGGCGATTATATAACACAGCTACGCAAAAACGTATCCAAGGGTGTGCTTGGTCAGATAGAAGATGAAATCAAAAGAAATTATGCCAGCAATTTGACCCTTAGAGAGCTTAGCGAAAAATACTATATTAATTCAGCATATTTAGGTCAGGTTTTCAGGAAAAAATATGGTTGTTCATTTAAAGATTATCTTAATGAACAGCGCCTAAATGAAGCTGCAAAGCTACTTCGTAAAAGCGATATGAAAATATATGAAGTAGCTGAAATGGTGGGCTACAAGGATGTTGATTACTTTGTAAACAAGTTTATTGAGGCAAAGGGATGTACCCCTACAAAGTATAAAAAGAATATGGCCGTCTAAAATTTGAGGGGGAGAAATGTAAAGTTTCTCCCCCTTTTATCTATAGTTTCTCGGATGTTTTCAATTGTGATTTTTCCTAAAATAATACCATAAAAGAGGGAGAAAGGTTCCCGAATAAAAGGAGGGTTTATATGAAAAAAAGAGTAGTAAGCACATTATTAATTACTACAATGCTTACCTCTATGTTGGCTGGATGCGGCAAAACAGCAGGACATGGCGGAGCAGTTAACGAAGATGGAATCAAAGAATTCACGGCATTCTTTGCAGTTCCAGGTACAGAAATTAATGATGACAATGAGGTTCAGCAGCTTATCGCTGAAAAGACAGGTTGCAAGGTAAAAGAGACTTGGCTTACAGGACAGACAGCTGAGGAGGCTGTAGGAACATTTATTGCTGGTGGCGAGTATCCAGATTTTATTGATGGTGGTAATGGTTCTGTTCAGTTATATGAAGCTGGAGCATTAGTTGCACTTGATGATTATATTGACAAATATCCAAATATTAAGGAATTCTTCACAGATCAGGAGTGGGATGCTATTCGACAGGATGATGGACATATTTACTGGATTCCACAGTTCACAAACATCTATGGAGAAGAAAGAGAATGTACACAAAACGGTGAGGCTTTTTGGATTCAGACAAGAGTGCTTGAGTGGGCAGGATATCCAGAAGTTCGCACAATGGATCAGTACTTCGATTTAATTGAAGCATACAACGAAGCTAATCCAACAATGGAAGATGGTACAGAGAATATTCCTTACACAATCCTTTGCGATGACTGGAGATACTTCTGTTTGGAAAATGCACCACAGTTCCTTGATGGTTATCCAAATGATGGTTCTGTAATCGTAGACCCAGAAACACAAAAGATTATCGATTACAATACAACTGATACAGCTGTTGCATATTTCAAGAAGTTAAATGAAGAGTACAAGAAGGGTATCGTAGATCAGGAGTCATTCACACAGACATATGATGAGTACATCGCAAAGCTTTCTACAGGTCGTGTTCTTGGTATGATTGACCAGTGGTGGGATTTTGCATATAACGCAGAAGATGCTATTAAGTCAGCAGGTCTTGATAAGCAGGGATGTCAATACGTTCCTCTACCAATAACTATTGATGAAAGCATTACAAATCAGTGGCACAATTCAGGCGGAGAGTTAAACGTTTCTTCAGGTCTTGCAATTACAACTAGCTGCGAAGATGTTGAAGGCGCACTTCAGTTTGTAAATGATCTTTTGGGACAGGAAGTACATGACCTTAGATTCTGGGGTGTAGAAGGTGTAGATTACGTTGTAGGTGATGACGGTATGTTCTCTCGTACACAGGAAATGAGAAACAATGCGTCAGATACAGCATACAAGGCATCACATTTATGCTCATATTCATATTTCCCACAGTGGGTAGGCACTAGCCGTGATGGAAAGAATGCTATGAGACCTGATGGTCAGGAAGATGAGTTCTATGATGGACTTTCAGATTCTGTAAAAAATTGTTTTGCAGCATATGGTGTGAAGACATATGTTGAAATGCTTGGTACATCTCCAGCACCAGGACCATGGTATCCAATGTACACATTCTCAAATTCAATGACAACATCAACACCAGGTGGTACAGCTTGGACACTTATGGGTGAGACAAAACACCAGTATCTTCCAAAGGTTGTAATGGCTGACGATTTCGATGCCGCCTGGGATGAGTACATGGAAGCATACAATGCATGTCATCCAGAGGATTTCCTCTCTGAGATGCAGACAGAGCTTGATAGAAGAATAGAAGAGGCTGCTAAGTATGAATAAAAAATCAATTAGCCTAACACAATTAAAACATCAAAAGGTACTTTTGATATGGGCTGCAGTAATAGTTGTATATGGAGTTGTATTCTATTATCTACCTCTTGCAGGATGGGTAATGGCATTTCAGGATTACAAACCAGTAACTGGACTATTGCATTCCAAGTTTATAGGCTTTGATAAATTTATTCGCTTGTTCTCTGATGTCACATTTTTGAGAGTAATTAGAAATACCCTTGCAATGGGTGTTATCAACTTGGCTGTAACATTTTTCATGGCAATCTTATTTGCAATCTTGCTAAATGAGATTGCCTGCCAAGGTGGCAAAAAGGTTGTTCAAACAATTTCTTACCTTCCACATTTCCTTTCTTGGATTATTGTTACAGGAATTCTTCATGATGCACTTTCAGGAACAGGAATTATTAATCAGTTGCTTTTAAACTTTAATTTAGTGGAACAGCCAATCAACTTTTTTGCACATGAAAAATACTTTTGGCCAATCGTTGCCTTTGCAAATGTATGGAAGGAAACAGGATGGAACGCCATTATCTATTTGGCAGCAATCACAGCTATTGATCCTTCTTTGTATGAGGCTGCAGCAATCGATGGAGCTGGAAGATGGGCAAAAATCAAGCATGTTACTTTGCCAGGTATTAAACCTACAATCATGATTTTACTTCTGATGAATATCGGAAATGTATTGAATGCAGGCTTTGAAATTCAGTACTTACTTGGAAATGGTCTTGTTATAAACGTATCTCAGACAATTGATATTTATGTATTGAAATGGGGTATCAGCCAGGGCGATTATGCAATCGGTACTGCAGCAGGTATTTTCAAGAGTGTAGTAAGTATAGTGTTGATTGTAATTTGTAACCGAATTGCAAAACGACATGGTGAAGAAAGATTATTCTAAGGGGGCTAGGCAATGAATAAGAAAAAGAGAAAGAAGATTTCTGGTGCCGATTTGGCCTTTAGAATATTCAATACAATTTTCATGATTGCTTTCGTAGTAATCACTCTTTATCCGGTATTGAATACTTTAGCAATTTCTTTGAACGACGGTACAGATGCATTAAGAGGCGGAATTTATTTATGGCCACGTGTATTTACTTGGAAAAATTACACCACAGTACTTCAGAAAGATAATCTGATAACAGGTGCATTTATTACTGTTGCAAGAACAATTATTGGAACACTTTTAGCTTTAGTATCAAATGCGATATTAGCATTTATTGTAAGTAGAAAAGATTTTATATTTGCCAAACAAGTATCCTTATTTTGGGTAATAACAATGTATGTTAATGGCGGACTTATTCCAACCTTTCTCCTATATAAGTCACTTGGTCTAACAAACAGTTTTGCAGTTTATGTGATTCCAGGAATGATCTCTGCTTTTAACATGCTTGTTATTAGAACCTACATGAAGGGTATTCCAGATAGTTTGGAAGAGTCGGCACAGTTGGACGGAGCGGGCTATACAACAATTTTCCTAAAGATAATATCACCTCTGTGCAAGCCTGTTTACGCAACTGTCGCTCTTTTCGTAGCTGTTGGTCAGTGGAACTCTTGGTTCGATGCAATGCTTTATAACAGAATGAGTGATGACTTAACAACATTGCAGTACGAATTAATGAAACTCCTTTCTTCTGTAACCAACCAAAGCTCGTCTGCTGAGTCTATGAAGAATTCTAACGGTTCCGTAACTCCAACATCCGTTAGAGCAGCAGCGACAATTATCACAATGCTTCCTATAATTTGCATTTATCCATTCCTTCAGAAATACTTCGTAACTGGACTGACACTTGGAGGCGTAAAGGAATAAAGGCATTATGAGAAATGTATTTTTAGAAATAGGAAAAACAGGTGAAGAAATAAATGCCAGAGTAGAAGAGACATTTAATGAGATTTTCTATGGCAATGACAAATTCTTTTACACAACTGATGATCAGACTATGGGGTATCTTGTTGACACAGGAAACAACGACACCAGAACTGAAGGCATTTCATATGGCATGATGATTTGCGTTCAGATGGATAAGAAGAAGGAGTTTGATCAACTTTGGAACTGGGCCATGACAAACATGTATTTGAGCCAGGGAGAAAATAAAGGCTATTTTGCCTGGTCCATAGGGACTAATGGCGAGAAATTCTCTGATGGCCCAGCTCCAGATGGTGAGGAATTTTTCGCTATGGCTCTTATTTTTGCAAGCCATAGATGGGGAGATGGGACTGGAATATATAACTATAGCCAGATGGCGAAGGAACTTCTGAAAACCTGTATTCATCACGAAGAGCTTTACGGTGGTCACAACATGTGGAGTGATGATGGCTTAATCAAGTTTGTGCCAGGCTTAGAGTTTACAGATCCATCATATCATCTGCCTCATTTTTACGAGTTGTTTGCCGAAAACTGTTATCCAGAGGATAAAGAATTCTGGAGGAAGGCAGCACAGGCAAGCAGAGATTTCCTCAGGATAGCATGCCATCCATCAACTGGACTTTCTCCAGAGTATAGCTTTTACGACGGAACACCATATCCTGATGATGGAAACTTTGGTGGTAGACATGATTGGTTTTACAGTGATGCCTACAGAACTATTGCAAATATAGGCTTGAATTATGAATGGACAAAAGATGATACGGAAGACAAAGACTTTTTACAGTGGAGTAGAAATACAGCAAACAATCTGCAAAACTTCTTCTACACACTGCCAGAAGAAAACAACCGTGGAATCTATGCAATAGACGGCACCCCTATTGAAGGCAAAGCACTTCATCCAGTGGGACTCACTGCTACAATTGCTCAGGCAAGCTTAGCTTCTGACAATCAGTGGAGTCTCAAAGCAGTAGAAGATTTTTGGAACACTCCACTTAGAACGGGTGATAGAAGATATTATGACAATTGCTTGTACATGTTTGCTATGCTGGCACTAAGTGGAAAATATAAAATGTGGTAAAAAAGACCCAGCTTACACTAGGTGTGAGCTGGGTTATCTATACTTTTATTATTCCTGTACTCCAATGGGGTGCAGGAATATTTTTCTTTAAATAATTTCGAGTAATAGCTTTGATTCGAAAAGCTGAAAAAATCCGATATTTCTTCAATAGTTGCATTTGAATACAGAAGTAATTGGGTACTTCTTTGAAGCTTAATATTATTTATGTAATCAGGAATAGACATACCGACCTCTTTTCTAAAGCATTTGGAAAGCCAACGCTCGGAAACATTGCATATTTCCGATAGTACAGATAAGTTTAGTTTTTTCTGTACATGTGAATTGATGTAAGAGACACAATTCGAAATCATAGGGGAGTAGCCTTTTTTATTTGTAGATTGTTTATTTACAACTTCTGAGATTGCGGCAATAAGTTCTACATAATATGGTCTTACATCAAAATAAGTTGGTGCTGAGTCAACCCTTTGACAAATAATCTCAGCAATCACATTTATAGCATCTTCTCCAACACCACTGCGTATTGCTTCCTGACAAATTTTGTTGGCAACGACCATAAATACATATTTTGTTTGCCGATCGTGATCTAATGACATTTTTGTAAATGAATATTGATTTGGCTCTGAAAATTTTTTAAATAGGTCTTCCATGACTGGAATTCCGTCCATTGCGAAATATGAGTATAGGTTGTTGTTGATAGATTCAGGGCTACTGTAATCTTTATCGTCGGGTTCAAGATGATTTACTTCAAGAAGTGATTGAAGATTATCTAAGGGTTCATTTGAAGCTATGATTTCATCAACTAAGATATTTGATTTGTCTAGCTCCTTAGCAGTATTGATAAAGTAGGCTAGGCAAAGGGCATTTTTTAACTCTTCAATAGAAATAAGCTTACTTTGTTTTATGTTTAGCTTAATTGCATCTTTGTCTTTACTATATGGTTTGCCAAAGAAAAAGTGATTTATAAATTCATCACTATGTTCTTGAGGTAAAGAAGGGCCAAGAATTAGAAAACTGTAGTCGGATAGCTTAGAAATGGCTATAAAAATGGAAGGTTCTTCAATAATGATTAGAGGGGTATCCATATCGTGCTCCTCATTATTAAATCTTGTGACCACATATTTCATTAAGCTAGGCATAGGAATGTCTGGAATGGAATAGGAGATTTCAGTGTGGCTATTGTAGATGCAAAAAGGAATGTTGATTGTAGATTGTAGGGATTCTAATAGCTGTAATCTGTGTGACATTAGCGCTCTCCTTTTGTAGTGTACAATTTTAATAAAATATGTACAATTCTATTATTTGTATATCCTGCTGTCAAATATAATTAACCCATAATAAGAAATGGGGGGCTACGATATGGAGCTATTTAAAAAAGATTTTATGTTAGGAGCAGCTACAGCGGCTCATCAAGTTGAGGGGAACAATACAAATAGTGATTATTGGGTTATGGAGAATATAGAGCATTCTATGTTTGCTGAAAAATCTGGATTGGCAGTGGATCACTATAACAGATACAAAGAAGATATAGATTTGCTAAAGCAGGCAGGACTAAATGCATATAGATTTTCCATTGAATGGGCAAGAATAGAGCCAACCGAGGGACAATGGGATGAACAAGAAATGAATCATTACATTCAGGTGATTGATTATTGCAAAGAAAATGGAATTGAGCCAGTAGTAACTTATCATCACTTTACATCACCTGCTTGGCTGATAACTAAAGGGGGCTGGGAAGCGCCTGAAGTGGTTTACTACTTTGAGAGATATGCAAAATATGTAACAGAACATATAGCTGGCAAGGTCAGATATGTGTGCACCATTAATGAAGCAAACATGAGACTTCAAATGGCGTTTTTGATTAAAGACATTATGGGAAGAATGGCAAAACAGTCAGAAGTACAAAATCAGGAGGGTTCAGTACAGGTTGGAGTTAATCTTTCGCAGAATCAATCTCAGATGATGATGTCTATGATGGAAACTGCAAAAGCTTTCAATGTTGCTGATCCAAGGAAAGTTGCAAATTTTGTATCCCAAGCATCGGAAGAAGGCGATTTACTTGTAATGAAAGCACATAATGCTGCCAGAGCTGCAATAAAAAATATTGACTCAAATATTCAGGTCGGTTTAACACTTTCTCTTCATGATATTCAGTGTGTAGAGGGCGGCGAAGAGTATGCGAAGGAAGCATGGGATAGTGAATTTTTGCATTATTTGCCATATATCAAAAACGACGATTTCTTAGGCGTTCAGTGTTATACAAGAAAGCTTTTTGATGCAAATGGGGCAAATCCAACACTTGAAACAGGACCCAAAACACAGATGGGATATGAAGATTATCCAGTGGGAATTGTAAATGTTGTTAGAAAATGCGCTAAAGAATTTAAGGGAAATTTAATTGTTTCTGAAAATGGAATAGCAACAGCGGATGATGACCGAAGATGTGAGTTTATAAAAGAGGCTATGTCAGGTCTTAAAAATTGCATTGAAGAAGGCATAAAGCTAAAGGGATATTTTGCATGGTCATTACTGGATAATTTTGAATGGCAGAAGGGATTTTCAATGACATTTGGATTAATCTCTGTAGACAGAAATACAATGGAAAGAACACCAAAAAACAGCCTAAAGGTTCTTGGCAGTTTTATTGAAAAGTAGTGAGGTTTATTATGACATCGAATTTAACATCTAATATGGAAGAAAAAGATATTTATAGAAAAGCAAAGAATTGGCAAATTGCGCTTACAACAATTAACTCAGGTGGAGCAATGTGTTTTTATATGCTTTTAACATATGCAAGTTATGTGGCTAATGTAGGTTATGGAATTGCAACTGCTCTTGTTGGATTTTTATTGACCGCTACAAGAATATTTGATGGATTCATTAATCCGTTCATAGCTATGTTAATTGATAAGACTATGACAAGATTTGGAAAAATTCGCTTATTTTTGCTTGCTGGCTGGGGTTTAGAAAGTTTGGCAATTTTTATGCTTTATATATGGTGCTCAGGCAAAGGCCATGGAATTATTCTTTTTACTGTGATGTATCTAATATACATTGTGGGATATACGATGAATAATGTTGCTGGTATGATTGCTGGACCTGTTATGACAAATGATCCAAAGCAAAGACCAATCGTTGGTGTGTGGGGAACAGTTTATAATTATTTTGCACCAATGATAATGACTGTATTTTTTACTGTTGTTTTGCTACCTAAATACAACAATGAATACACAGTAGAGATGCTCGCGGCATGCGCTACAGTGACAATTATTATATCATTCGTATTTACGATACTTGCTTGTATTGGTATATCAGAGGCTGATAAGCCAGAAAATTTTGGTGCAGATAGTCAGGGCGCAAGTGAAAAGGTGAAAATTAAGGATATGATAAAGCTTTTGAAATCGAACAAGGCTTTACAAATGTACATTGTGGCTGGAGCTACTGACAAGCTAGCACAGCAGACTGCTAGTCAATCTATTATTACTACAATGTTATTTGGTATTCTAATTGGAAACATGCAATTATCTACAATATTAAATGTTGTTGCTATGCTACCTTCTATAGCTTTTGCTATTTTTGGCGCAAGATATGCAGGTAAACATGGTAGCAAGGAAGCACTTTATTTTTGGACAGGAATAAGTATGGCGTTTTCCTTATTACTAGCTGCATTCATGTATATTGTGGATATGAGAACGGTTACTGTTGAAATACTTCCAACTGCTATATTCTTTGTAATTACATTATTAGTTAATGGTGCAAAGATGTGTGTGACAACTGCCACATCTTCTATGAGTGGGGATGTGATTGATTATGAAATGGCCCGTTCAGGAAAATATATGCCTGCGGTTGTTACAGGAACATACAATTTCTTTGATCGTATTCTTTCATCCCTTGGTGCAGTTTTGGCAACTACACTTATAGCTTTAATTGGCTATACATCAACAATGCCACAGCCAACAGATACACCAAGTCTTGCAATTAAAAATATGACAATATTCATATATATTGGATTACCATTTATTGGTTGGATTTGTAATCTATTTGCAATGAAGCTTTCTCCTATATCTAAAGAAGAAATGGTAAGGATTCAGGAAAAGATAGCAGAACAGAAAGCGAAAGTGAAATAAGAGTAATGAATAATTTAGCTGTGCAACAGATAATGATTGGATCGGCATGTAAAGATGAGAAGACAACATTAAGTACTTTGAAACGAATAAAACAGGTTGGTTACGATGGAATAGAATTGAATCTATTTATGATTGAGGACACGCCACTTATAGTTAGATTGCTTACAAAAATGGCAGGGATGCCTGTTGGTAAGGGGGCCAATATATATTGGCCCGATATGTTAAAGGAAAGTAGACTTAAAGCTACTAGTCTTCATGCCGATTTAGGAAGTTTGGAAAATAGAATTGATGAAGTTATTTCAAAGGCGAGAGAATTAGACACAAACAAAATAGTAATAACTGGAATGTACAGATTTGATTATGGCAATTATGATAATGTAAAGTCTTTAGCAAAAAGATTGGACAAAGTAGGCGCGAGACTACATGAATCAGATTTGCAATTACTATATCACAACCATAATGTGGAATTTTTGAAGGTTGATAATAAATATACGGCATATGAAATGATACTTAAGGATACGGATCCTGATTTGGTTAAGGTAGAATTTGATTCATATTGGCCTGCAGAAGCTGGTGTTGAAATTATTCCTATAATGGAGCAGCTTAATGATAGGTTGGTCTTATATCATATCAATGATAGAGGCTCAAGAGTTAAAAAAGCTCCAATTACTCCAATACTTAAATCAGATTCCATAGAGTTAGGATATGGAAATATGCCATTAAAAAAGATTCTTAGTTTGGATTGTATAAAAAATGCAGATGCAATAATTCTCGAAAGTCATAGAAATTGGATTAACAATAATCCTCTTGAATCTTTGGAGAAAAGCATAGCGTTTTTGCAGGAGAATTATATTTATGAAAAATAGTGAAATATTAAAATCGAATCTAGTACATTGGATAGAACCAGAAAAGGAAATTGATACAGAAAAAAGACAAAGACCAAAGTGGGTGGAAAAGTCTTTTGATGTAAAAACTATAAATGGTAACGAGGAACTATTTATCACAGCCCATGGATGTTATGAGGCATATATCAATAATCACAGAGTAGGAGACTTTGTTTTTGCTCCAGGCACATCGGAATATGAAAAGGAACTATATGTTCAAAGATATAACGTTGCAGGTCTTTTGAGGGAAGGCAATAATACTATTAAGGTATTGCTTGGAGATGGCTGGTATAGAAGTGCAGCAGGTGTTACTGGCGCAAGGAATCTTTTTGGAACCCATATTGGACTTTTGGCGTGGATTTCTTCGGAAGATACTATTATTGTGAAAACTGATGATACATGGGAGACTTATCCTCATTCTGAAATAGTGTCTGCTGATATGTGCCAGGGAGAAGTGATTGATTGTTCTAAAACCGTACAAGAAAACAAATCACATGTATACGAGAAGAACTATTCCTTTAACAATCTAATATTTACAGATAATCCTCATATTGTTGAGAAGGAAAGATTTAAGGGAAAGCAAATAAAAACTCCATCTGGAAAAACAGTCATAGATTTTGGTCAAAATATTGCAGGATATGTTCAGATGACATTTAATGCAAAGTCTGGTCAAAAAATCATATTAACTCATGGTGAAACACTAGATGAAAATGGTGAGTTTACTATTGAAAATTTTCAACCTGGAGAACGTCACAAAGAAGGTGGTATTTTTCAAAGAATTGAGTATACAGCTCATGATGGCAAAAATACTTACAAACCACATTTTTCTATTTTCGGATTCAGATATTGTTTAATAGAAACAGATATTTCATTAGAGGATGCAGTGTTTGAGGCAATTGCTGTGTATTCAGATATGGAAGAAACAGCAAGCTTTGAGTCAAGCAATGAAAAGCTCAATACGTTGTTCAAAAATGCAATGTGGAGCATGAAGGGAAATTTCTGTGATATACCAACGGATTGTCCGACTAGGGAAAGAGCAGGTTGGACTGGTGATGCAGGGATTTTCGTAAATACTGGTCTATATTTAATGGATTGTAGACGAATTTATGAAAAATGGCTGGCAAGTTGCAGAGCAAATCAATATAAATCTGGAGCTGTTAGAAATATCGTACCAAGAAACAATGAGGAAAGTTTCTTTGGAAAGCTTTTATCTGCATCTGCTGGATGGGGAGATGCAATTATTATTGTTACACACACGTTGTATAAGAGATATGGAGAGCAGTCGATTATTCGTGAAAACTATGAGGCAATGAAAAAGTGGCTCATGTTTCTCAGAAAAAGAGCAAAAAAAGGCTGTATAAAAAAACTTCTTAGCGGCAGTTTAGACAGTTTTTATGACGTTACAACAGGACTTGATTATGGTGAATGGGCTGAACCAGATGTAGAATTTGCAAGTGGAGTAGATATGAAAGGTAAGAGTGGCGTGGCAACTGCTTATTTAAGCTACTCTGCAAGGCTCTTAGCTGAAATGGCGGATATCATTGGAAAGCATGAAGATGCAAAAGAATTTTTGAAGATAAGCCAAGGCGCAAAAAAAGCATACCAGCACCGTTTTATTTCAAATGGCATCATTGAGTCTGATCGACAAAAGGATTATGTAAGGCCAATAGCTTTTGGACTTTTAGATGAGAAAGATATTTGCATCAATGCTAAAAAACTAAATGCTTTAGTTGAAAAGATGGATTTTCATTTAAATACAGGCTTTTTATCGACACCTTTTTTATGCAAAGTGCTTGCTGATAACGGTTATGTAGAAACTGCTTACAAGCTACTTTTGCAGGAAACAAAACCAAGTTGGTTGTACGAAGTAAGTCAAGGCGCTACAACTGTTTGGGAAACATGGGATGGAAAAGCATCCCAAAACCATTATAGCTACGGAGCAATTTGTGAGTGGCTGATAGAGGGTGTTTGTGGTCTACGATACACATTTGATGAACTAGTATTAAATCCACTACCAAGCAAACAGCTACAATATGCAAAAGTCTCTTATAAATCCGAAAAAGGAGTTATTAAAGTAGGTTGGCACTATGAGGATGACAAATGCCTTTATAGTGTAGAATTACCTGATGGTTTATCTGGAAAATTGATAAAGCCTAATGGTGAAGAGGTAATAGTTCAAGGAAAATATATTTGTGAATTATAATAAGTTATAAATATGTCTTATCGCCCAGATCTAATCCTATATTCCTTAGGTGATAGACCATATTTGGCTTCGAAGATTCTGTAGAAATATGCAGAGTTTTCGTAGCCAATTTTTTTTATGATTTTTTCTGTTGTAAGGGTAGTACTTTCAAGAAGGTAGGCAGATTCTTGCAGGCGGCGTTGCTGAAGGAGCTGCTTAAAATTCAGACCAGTATTTTGCTTTAGAAGTCGGCTAAGGTAGGCTGTGGAGTATCCTGTTAGCTGAGCCAGTTCATCAAGTGTTCCATTATCAAAGTGGGTATCGATATACTCCAGGGCCTGAATTGTGATTGAGTTACTGCCACGGCTCATGTCTGTTAAGGTATCAGATGAGAGAGTACAAAGATTCATCAGAAGCAAATCCATTGTGGACATGGCTATAGTGTTCATATCATTTTTGTGATATGTAAGGGTCCAGATTAAGTTCTCTAATAAGTTTTCGACAGGCAGTATTCCCTTGGCATGATAGAGCAGATAGTCATTATAATTTTTTCTTTCTGAAAGGGATGCTACGATAAAATCTCTCAAAATATCATTTCTATCATAGAAAATTTGTGTGCGGGAAAAGAATTCAGGAAGAATAATAAAGTTAATTGCAATATCATCCTTACCGCATGGCTCAATATCATGTCTGGCATGTCTGTTCAAAAGCAAAATATCTCCCTCATGTAGAGTCAAAGTTTCACCATCCACAAAATGAGTGGTTAAATGACCCTTTAGCATACAAACCATTTCGATATAGTTGTGTCTATGTGTAGGGAAATATGCAAATCTGGTGTGAGGGCGAATATCGATTAGCTTGCCTTGTGCCAAAAGCTTTCCCGAATCTATTACAAATTCATCTTCAGAGGTATACAGCTCTTTTCTAATGCTGGCATCCCCTTCAAGAATCATTTTTTCCTCATCTGTTATTCGGTTTAGGAGTTCATATATATCATTTTTCATAATGTCAAATAAGGTCCCAAAATATATAATCTGCTGTTCTAGTTACATCAATAAAACCATTATATTATAGGCTTAAATAAAGAGCAAATAAAGTTCTAGGAGGGTTAAGATGTTAGTAGAAACAAAAGCAAGAGTGGGTGTGTTTTCAATCGCCCTTGGCGCATATTTACCACAGTTTCCATCGTTGGTACCAGAATTTGAAAAGCAGTTTGAGGATTTTAAAAAGTCAATTCCGGACACTGTAGAAATAATCGATGGCGGTGTGGTTACAACAAAGGAGCAGTCACAGGCCGCAGGAGATAAGTTTAGAGCAGCAGATGTAGATTTAGTATTCATGCAGCTTCTTACATATGCAACAAGCTACAACATGCTTCCAGCAGTAAAGGATTTGGATGTTCCTGTAGTGCTTGTAAATATACAGAAGCTTAAGGCACTTGATTATGATACAGCTGGTACAGCAGAGTGGCTTGGAGAAGCCTATGCCTGCGGTGCAGTTGGAGAAATGGTGGCAGATCTTAATCGCTATGGTAAGCGTAGCGCTGTAATCACAGGTGTTGTAGAAGGTGGAGATGAAAATGTCGCAAGAGAAATAAATGAGTGGTGCCTTGCAGCAAATTGTCGACGTCGTTTTAGAGATACAAATATTGCCCAGATTGGAAGACCATATCCAGGCATGATGGATTTATATATCGATGAGTCAAATCTTTACAGAAGAATGGGACTCTATACAAAGCAGTTTGACTGGGAAAAGATTTGGGCTATTGCAGATGATATTACAGACGAGGCCGTTATTAAAGCAAAGGCTGAGGATATCTTAGATACATTCGATATTGTCGGTGGTGGCGATGTAGATAAAGTATGGGAAATGGCAAAGTATGTTGTTGCCTTTGAACAGTGGGTTAAGGATGAGCAGCTTGGTCTCGTAGCATCTCACTATGATGGATTTGCAAAGGGAATTGCTGGTAAGGTGGACAGCCTTCTTATTCCAGCCTTCTCTATGTTGATCAAGCAAGGAACAGCATGTGCTGTTGAAGGAGATATGAAGGTTGCTATGGCAATGAGCATTTTGAAGACTATCTCTGGCACAGGTCAGTTGGCAGAAATGTACACTATCGATTTCAACGATGATGTGACACTTATTGGACATTCTGGTTCTGGGGATGCAGCAATCTCACAGGCTAAGAAGCCAACTATGAAGATGATGGATGTGTTCCATGGTAAGACAGGCGGCGGATATCTTACACAGTTCTATCCACCTACAGGACCTATCACTTACCTTGGTATCACACAGGATGGCGAAGGTCACTTCAAGTTCGTAGTTGCTGAGGGTGTTAACGAAGAAGGAAAGATTCTTCAGAACGGCGACACAATGATGCGTACAAGATTCAGCTGCAGCGCTGCAGAGTTTGTAACCAGATGGAGCGAGACTGGCCCTACACATCATTTTGGTGCAGCAGTTGGTCATCATATTGAAACAATCAAAAAAGTTGCAAAGGTATTTAACGTACCAGTTGAAGTAGTAGTTAGATAAAGGAGAAATAGAAATGAAAGTATTAGAAGCAAAGTTTGTAGAAGGTTTTATGAGAATGGCAAATGACGGCTGGGAGCAGGGCTGGCATGAGCGCAATGGCGGAAACCTTTCATATAGAATTAAGCCTGAGGAAGTAGACAGCGTAAAGGAAGAGTTTGTAGCAGGAGATTGGAGAGAAATCGGAACAGAAGTTAAGGATTTAGCAGGAGAGTATTTCCTTGTTACAGGCTCTGGAAAGTATTTCAGAAATGTAGTTATCGATCCAACTGATTCTATCGGAATCATTGAAGTGGATGAGACTGGTAGCAAATACAGAATCGTATGGGGATTCGTAAATGGTGGCAGACCAACATCAGAGCTTCCATCACACCTTATGAACCTTGAGGTTTGCAAGAAGAGAGATGCTGAAATTCGTGTTGTATATCATTGTCATCCAACAAATGTTATTGCACTTACATATGTTCTTCCACTTGAGGATGAAATCTTCACAAGAGAAATCTGGGAAATGGCTACAGAGTGCCCAATCGTATTCTCACAGGGAATTGGCGTAGTACCTTGGATGGTTCCAGGTGGAAGAGACATTGCAGTTGCAACATCTGAAATCATGGCAACAAAGGATGTTGCTGTTTGGGCTCATCACGGTATGTTTGTATGCGGTACTGATTTTGATATTGCATTTGGTCTTATGCATACAGTTGAAAAGGCGGCTGAGGTACTTGTAAAGGTTCTTTCTATGACAAACAAGAAGCGTCAGACAATCCAGCCAGATGAGTTTAGAGCATTAAATGCACCATTTGGTGTTCAGATTAATGAAGAATGCTTATACGAAAAGAAGAGCGATATTATTGGAGAAAGATAATGGTAAATTACTATTTAGCGGTAGATATTGGGGCATCTTCGGGCAGGCATATGCTTGCCCATCTTGAAGATGGCAAAGTGATTTTAGAGGAAATCCATCGATTTTCCAATGGAATGATTGAGGTGGATGGTCATAAGAGATGGGACATTGAGGAGCTTTTTAGACAGATAATTATTGGCTTAAAGAAATGTAAGGAGCTTGGAAAAATACCTACCTCAATGGGCATTGATACATGGGCAGTAGACTATGTTCTTTTAGATGAAAATGATAATGTAGTTCGCCCATGTTTTGGATATCGTGATAGCAGAACAGCAGGAATGGACGAAGAGGTTTATAAAATCATTCCTGAGGATAAGCTATATGAGCGCACTGGAATTCAAAAGGCTATCTTTAACACAATCTATCAGCTTATGGCGGATAAAAAGGATGGATATTTGGATATGGCAAAAAGCTTCTTGATGGTTCCAGATTATCTGCACTATCTGCTGACAGGCGTTAAGTCGAATGAATACACCAATTGCTCTACAACACAGCTTCTAAATCCTGATACAAAGGAATGGGAATACGAGCTTATTGAAATGCTAGGTTTTAACAAAGATTTGTTTGGTGATATTAAGCAGCCAGGCGCATGCATTGGCACATTTACTGATTCAGTTAAGGCAGAAGTGGGATTCGACTGCAAGGTTGTGCTTCCACCTACTCATGACACAGCATCAGCTGTATTTGCAGTTCCTAACACATCCGACAATGTACTTTATATTTCATCAGGTACATGGTCGCTTTTAGGTAGTGAGAACATGAAGGCTATCTGCACAAAAGAGGCAATGGAGGCCAACTTCACCAACGAAGGTGGCTATGAAGGACGTTTCCGTTTCCTTAAAAACATCATGGGACTATGGATGATTCAGTCGGTAAGAAATGAGCTGATTGCAGCAGGACAGGAATATTCATTTGCTGAGCTTTGTGAAATGGCAGAGGCGGCAGATATAGATTCTATAGTGGATGCAAATGATGAAT
This sequence comes from Pseudobutyrivibrio ruminis, assembly GCF_015057245.1. Taxonomy (GTDB): domain Bacteria; phylum Bacillota; class Clostridia; order Lachnospirales; family Lachnospiraceae; genus Pseudobutyrivibrio; species Pseudobutyrivibrio ruminis_E. The sequence continues at coordinate 4,019 of NZ_SVET01000026.1, read as the reverse complement.
GCTTCCTTGCACCGAAGTCTATGATAGAGGCAGTAAAGGATTACTGTAAAAATCAAGGACAAAAGGTTCCTGAAACACCAGGAGAGCTGGCAAAGGTTATTTACCAGTCTCTGGCGGTATGTTATAAAATGGCCTGCTATGAGGTAGAAAAGATTACAGGCAAATATTTTAATATTATCAATGTAGTTGGCGGTGGCTCAAAGGCTGGATATTTGAATAAGCTCACAGCAGAAACTACAGGAAAAACAGTTGTTGCAGGTCCTTCAGAGGCTACAGCCCTTGGCAACATCGGTGCCCAGATGGTGGCGGCAGGTGAAGTGGCAGGGCTAAAGGAGTTTCGAAAGCTATTGGCATAAGTACATATATAATTGTAAAACCTCCCTTAGTCATTTAGAATGATTGCGGGAGGTTTTATTATGAAATCAGACATCAAATACAAACTTGCAGAAGCTATGAAAACCTGCATGAAAACAACATCAGTTGAAAACATCACAGTCAAACAGATAGTTGATGTATGTGGAGTTTCGAGACAAAGCTTTTATCGCAACTTTATCGACAAATACGACCTGATAAACTGGTACTTTGACAGGCTGCTGGAACAGTCTTTTAAAGAAATGGGCCAGGGTGAAACCATTCGCGAAGGCCTTATTAAAAAGTTTGCATACATAAAGCAGGAGAGATTATTCTTTACAGCAGGCTTTAAGGGGGACGACCAGAACAATCTCAAGGATCATGACTTTATAATGATTTATGAGTTTTATTGTGATTTGATAAGAAAGAAGACTGGTAAAAATCTTGATAAACATATGAGAAAGCTTCTTGAGATGTATTGCCAGGCATCTATTTATATGACCGTTCAGTGGCTTATGAAGGGTATGAAAGAGTCGGAGGAAGAGCTGGCTGATTTGATGATTGATGCCATGCCAGATATGTTACACAAGCTGTTTAAAGAAATAGAATTGGTCTAGAAAGCCTTTATTATAGCGATTTGTGAATTTTATAAAAATGTTACACATACGTATATCTGTAACTTATATTGACACACCCTATGATGATAAAATATCAATCGTAGGGTGTGTTATTTTTTTAACACAATGTTTGTTACAAAAAAGGAGTGTATTGTTATGGCTAACAGAATTTCTTTAAATCCAACATCTTATCATGGTGCTGGTGCAATCCAGGAAGTAGTAAATGAGATTAAGGCTCATGGCTTCAAGAAAGCATTTGTTGCTTCAGATCCAGATCTTATTAAATTTGGAGTTACAGCTAAGGTTACAGATTTACTTGATAAAGCAGGTATTCCTTATGGCGTATACTCAGATATTAAACCAAATCCAACAATCGAAAATGTAAAGAATGGTGTAGAAGCATTTAAGACTTCTGGTGCAGATTGTATTGTTGCTATCGGTGGCGGATCATCAATGGACACATCAAAGGCAATTGGTATCATCATTACAAACCCAGAGTTTGCAGATGTTCGTTCACTTGAAGGTGTTGCACCTACAAAGAACCCATGCGTACCTATTATCGCAGTTCCAACAACAGCAGGTACAGCAGCAGAGGTTACAATCAATTACGTTATTACTGACGTTGAAAAGGAAAGAAAGTTTGTATGTGTAGATACAAATGATATGCCAATCGTTGCAGTTGTTGACCCAGAGATGATGTCTTCTATGCCAAAGGGACTTACTGCAGCTACAGGTATGGATGCTCTTACACATGCAATTGAAGGATATACAACAAAGGCAGCATGGGAGATGACAGATATGTTCCATCTCGAGGCTATTCGTCTTATTTCAAAGAATCTTCGCGATGCTGTTGAAAACAAAAAGGAAGGCCGTGAGGGTATGGCACTTGGCCAGTACATTGCAGGTATGGGCTTCTCAAATGTTGGTCTTGGCATTGATCATGCAATGGCTCACACACTTTCAGCACACTATGACACACCACACGGCGTAGCATGTGCTATGTTCCTTCCAATTTCTATGGAATTCAATCGCGAGTATACTGGGGAGAGACTTCGCGAGGTTGCTAGAGCTATGGGAGTAGAAGGCGTTGATAACATGTCACAGGATGAGTACCGTGACGCAGCTATTGCAGCTGTTAAGAAGCTTTCTGAGGATGTTGGTATTCCAAAGACTCTTGATAAGATTAAAGAAGAGGATTTAGACCAACTTGCAACAGATGCTCTTAATGATGCTTGCTACCCTGGAAACCCTCGTGAGGCTACAAAGGAGCAGGTAATTGACATGTTCCGTATGCTCATGGCATAAAATATGAACAAATAGTTAAAAAACAGTGTTCTGTGATTATTAGTTTCACAGGACACTTTTTTTAATATATAATAAGAAATGATTAGGATAAATGTTTACTTAAAATTTAATTAATGCTATTATAGATAGGATTTTTTTATTTTTTAGGTTAACTAAGTTTTAGTCTAAATAGAGGAGTTTTGTAGAATGAGAAAGACAAAGATTATTTGTACAATCGGACCAGCCAGCATGAATGAGGAGACTCTTACAGCTATGGCTAAGGCCGGAATGAACGTAGCAAGAATGAATTTCTCTCATGGTGATCATGAGGAGCAGGGCATGAAGATGGATTTAGTTAAGAAAGTCCGCAAGAAGCTCAACATGCCAATCGCTATCTTGCTTGATACAAAGGGACCAGAGTATCGTATCAAAACATTCAAAGATGGATCTGTTACAGTTAATGAAGGTGACACATTCATCTTCACTACTGACGATGTAGAAGGTGATCAGACTAGAGTATCAGTTACTCACAAGAACCTTCACAAGGATCTTAACGTAGGTGACGTACTTTCAGTTTGCAACGGTATCGTATTCTTCGAAGTTACAGAAATCAAAGGCCACGATGTTATTACAAAGTGTACAGCCGGCGGTACTATGAGCAACAAGAAGTCAATGAGCTTCCCTAACAAGGTTATGTCAGGCCCATACCTTTCAGAGCAGGACAAGAAGGATATCCTTTTCGGTCTTGAGAACGACATCGATTTCATCGCTGCATCATTCGTTTCAACAAAGCAGGATATGATCGAGCTTAGAACATTCCTTGATGAGAATGGTGGTAAGGATGTTGAAGTTATCGCTAAGATCGAGAATCAGCCAGGTGTTGACAACGTAGATGAGATTCTTGAAATTGCTAATGGTATCATGGTTGCTCGTGGTGACCTTGGTGTTGAAATCCCATTTGTAAATCTTCCAGCAGTTCAGAAGCAGCTTATCACAAGAGCTCGTGAGCTTGGTAAGAGAGTTGTTACAGCTACAGAGATGCTTGAGTCTATGATTACAAATCCACGTCCAACACGTGCTGAAATCTCTGACGTTGCTAACGCTGTATACGATGGAACATCTGCAATCATGCTTTCAGGCGAGTCAGCTCAGGGTAAGTTCCCAGTACAGGCTGTTGCTACAATGGCAGAAATCGCAGAGACTACAGAGAACGATATCAACTACAATGGTCGTTTCCACAAGGATGACATCGCAATCGCTTCTATTCCAGATGCTGTTTGCCACTCTACATGTTCAATGGCTATCGACGTTGAGGCAAAGGCTATCGTTGCTTGCACAATGTCTGGTTACACAGCAAAGCGTGTTAGCCGTTTCCGTTGTCCAGTAGATGTTATCGCTATGACTACAGACAAAAAGGTTTGGAGAAAGCTTGCACTTAGCTGGGGTGTTACACCAGTTCTCGTTGATAAGTTCACATCACTTGATGTTATGTTCTATCATGCAGTTGGCCGTGCTAAGCAGATGCTCAACCTTAAGAGTGGAGACCGCGTAGTTCTTACTGGTGGCCCTATCGATGGTAACGTAGGTAACACAAATACAATTAAGGTAGAGAGTATTCAGTAAGATTTGAGAATTCACAGACAATTCACAACTTTTACACGACTTGAACAAAAATTTCAGTTAATATATACTCATCTCGAGAGAGATACAATTTTTTCATAACATTATTCTCCCTTTTGAAAGAGACGCTCCGCTGGCGTCTCTTTC
>NZ_SVET01000025.1 GCF_015057245.1 Pseudobutyrivibrio ruminis | reverse complement strand
CACAGTATCTTAAAATAGCATAGTCGAACCTATAGAAAAGGTAAAGAAAGACTATGACTTTATATAATAGTAGGAGATTTTTTGAAAATAAATTAACAAATTTCGCAGCTTGTAGGGCTCTTTTACTAAAGAAAGAGCGTGGCAAATTCAAGTTTAATAGTTTTCGCCTGTAAAAATGTATTTCTACACTAATTGAAAAGACTGCGCGGATATAAATCGAAATATATGCCGATATATGTTAAAATATAATAGAAAAGGAGGCGGATATTATGACTAATGCTGACGCATGGAATTATGCAATAGGTATGATTAAAGTAGACGGTCTAGAGCCAACTAAAGATTTTAAAGAATATATAGAAAAAGAAAAACGTGGTGAAGTAACAATGGAGGATGCAAAGCGTTTTTTAGATAAGAAATATAAGATGAAGGAGTCCGCAAATGCGTGATCCTTATCTTTATGAGGATGTTCCTGTACTAAAAAATATTCTTGGTATAAAATCTCAAGAATTGCTGGATGAAGCTGAGGCTGATTATGTTGTATATCGATTAAAAGATGTATCAATTAATCCATTGCCGGGAGATTATCACACGGAACATTTTCTTAAGATGCATCAGGTTATCTTTCAAGATATATTTGATTGGGCGGGTTCGCCTCGAACTATTTCGATTTATAAAGAGGAAGATGTTTTAGGTGGACAATCTGTAGAGTATTCTGATCCGTTTGATATTGTTTCTGATATTCATCATGTATTGAAAGACATGAGAGAAAAAGAATGGGATGCATTTAATCATGAAGAATTAGCAAAAAGAGTATTTATATAAAATTGTTTATGATGCTCTTTCTGAGCAATAATGTGAACGTTGCAAAAAGTGTCGTAGGTTTGCAGAACAGCAACAGGCAGCTATCGCTAACAAGTAATTGGCGGCTTTGTTGTTTGGCTAGTGAAATATAGTTGAGTTATTGGGCCCAGCCCCTTCGGTTTTGCCGAGGGCTGGGTCTTTTTGGCTATTGTGGGCTGTTTGTTGGAGGTGGCTTTTGGGGATAATTCCGGTCAAATACTAGTGAAACTCTATAAAATGCATCCCAAATGTTGGACTTGTTGTTTTAGGATGCATGCATCTAAGTTGTAATTTTGTATGATGCATCCCAGAGGAGAATTATGTGTTGTTGGGATGCATATGATTAGAGTTGATTATAGTGATTTTCATCCCATAGGTGTTTTTTGATTTTTGGGGATGCATATTTATAGAGACGATTGTTTAAGTTAATACATCCCATAGTCAATATTTTGAGATTTGGGATGAAAAAGTATTTGGCAGTATGCATCCTGAATACGCATTATCGATATACGGGATGCACTGCTTAAATATCAGGATTTCGATTTGGTATTTCGTGACGACTAAGGATTCTGTATAATTAAAGGCAGTGAAATTAACAAAGCGCGATTTAGGGGGGAGCAATATGATTCTTGCAATTGAAAGCATAGTCTTATGTGGATTGTTTACCTTGATGGTTTATATCATGTCTAGAAATCCGATTAAGACATTGTACAACTATCCGCCGAAGATTCAGGAACGTGTAATGTCCTTAGATGAATATAAGGACCAGGTTCCTACCCGAAAGAATAAGGTGGTAGCCAAAGTAGGAGCATCAGTATTATTTGTGGTGATTCTTGCTTTGATCCTAAGATTTATCAATGGATATACAACGTTCTTGCAGGCATTTGAATATGGTTTTTTGCTTTGGACTATCGTAAATGCGTATGATGCAATTGTGCTTGATATCATTTGGTTTTGTCATGATCCATGGTTTGTGCTCAAAGGCACTGAGGACATGGTGGACGAGTATCACGACTATTGGTTTCATATCAAAGGATTTTTCATAGGCGAAGGGCTGGCGATAGTGGTGTGTGCCCTGGCAGGGTTAGTTGTATCGCTGATGCCGTATAGCAGCATTGAACAGCCTCCAAATGCGCCTGACACTGTAGAAGTGCAGGAGGCTATTATTGAAGAAGATTCAGTGGAAGAGGTAGGGATGATATTACAAATTGATGGAAAAGAAATACCAGTTACTTGGGAAGATAATGCATCTGTGGATGCTTTGCGTGAACTTGCAGCTGATGGCCTGGAAATCCAAATGTCTATGTATGGTGGATTTGAGCAGGTGGGCTCTATCGGCCAGAGCATTGCCAGAGATGATAAGCAGACCACCACAAGTGCAGGTGACATTGTGCTCTATTCAGGCAATCAGATTGTTGTATTCTATGGCTCTAATTCATGGGCATACACCAGGCTTGGTAAAATCAATCTGTCTGAAGATGAGGTGACAGGGTTATTAAGTAATGCTGATGTGACATTGAAATTAGCTCAATAGGAAGAAATAGCTTGAGTTGTTCAGATGATGAATATATACACCGAAGGCGTTAGGTTATTTTATTCTGATAGTCAGCTTCCAGAAAAACTTACAGACAAAGAAAAGAAGATATTCAAAGTGATTATATTTCAGATCTTACAAATGCAGAAGTTATAGAACTGGATTGTGGTCATTATGTACATAATTTTAGGCAAGATATAATAGCTGAAAAACTTGTAGAATTTATTGAATCGCAGCTTGTATTGGAGAACATAGATGGAACTGAAGAGAATAGATTGCAAACTAACAGTCTGTAAGGTAACTGAGGTATCAAGTATCAATTTAGAGTCGGATTTATATTTTATTGGTAAGACAGATGAAGAGGTATCGTTAGTTTGTAAAACGGAAGATACTCCTATAAATACGGTGGAACGAGATGATGGATGGCGAGGTTTTCGCATTCAAGGAGTTCTTGATTTTTCATTAATTGGAATTTTGTCAAAACTTTCAGGTATTCTTGCAGAGCACAAAATTGGAATCTTTGCAGTATCGACATATAACACAGATTATATTCTTGTAAAAGAAGAAAATTTTGAGCGTGCATTGAACGTATTGGATGCTGAAGGATATACAGTGGTATAACTTCAAATTTGTAGTGAAAAAATGATGTCAAAGTGACTTAGAAAAAATTAATCATTAGGGAACAGGAGGCATGTGCCTCCTGCCTGGTTACTTTACATATTCAGCAATTGCGCGGCTGACAAACTCGGCAGTACCGTTTCCACCGGCTTTATCGATGTTTGTTTTGAATTCGCCTTCTGCAGCGTACATCTTACCAAGACCTGCAAGAGTTTCATTGGTACATTCATAAAAGTTTTTTGTGATGTAGTTCTGGATGTCCTTTATCATGGCCTGAGCTTCTGCGGATTTAGGGTCAGAATCCTTAAGCTTACCGCATTTCTCAAATAACTTCATGAAATCGCTCCAAAGCTTTTTCTCATCATCCTTAGAACGAGAAGCTGACTTCTGTTCATATTCTAAAAAAGCCTTGCTGTCTCCCCATTGCTCTTTCGCTTTTCTTGTGTATTCCTCTAACTTACTAGTATCAAATGCTGTAAAATCCATAATATTATTTCCTCCGTTTTGTATTCCACGGGCGAAATCTATAAGGCTTTCCAGATGCTCTTTTTTCATTGTAAGAAGTTCAATCTGTTGTTCCAGGGCCTTCTTTTTGTCAAAATCAGGTCGCGTAACGATTTCCTTAATTTCTTTTAACGGGAACTCCAACTCTCTGAATAATAAAATCTGTTGCAAACGTTCCATTGCTGCATCGTCATACAGTCGATACCCTGATTCAGTGTACTCTGCCGGCTTTAGTAGTCCAATTGAATCATAGTATTGCAGTGTGCGTATACTCACGCCTGCTAATTTGCTTACTTCATTTACTGTCATCATTGCTTTTCCCTCCGTGGTAATTATACAATAAACTATGACGTAACGTTAGGGTCAACATCTTTTGTGAAAATAAGAGGTGTTAAATTTAATCAGATAAAAATCGCAATTTGTTGAGCTCTTCTATAAGCGAAAAGCTTGATAACTTCAAATTGCCAGAGGACATGATGAGAAAGAAATTATTATTATTTATTATTTATGGTTTTATATTTATATCTTTTTTTTATGGATTTAATCTTCAGGAACCTTCACTTTCGGTAGATTTTGGCGATGGTACTATGTACGCAGTATGTTATACAGAAGCGGGAAGGTTAATAAATAATATAGTTAGCGCTATTTTTGCAATCATAATGATTATTCCGTTGATTATAGATTTATTGAATAAAAAAATAAAATTAACGTATAAGATATGGCCTATATTGGTTGGTTATACCATTGCCTTGGGTATATGTTTTATTATAAGTTTCCATTATAATCCTATAGCAGATTTATCACACAAGGCATTTATATTTTTTAATGAAAATGTCGTAAAGATGCAATATTTGGAAATCCTTTGAAACTATGCTTCTTGAATGGTGCAAAAATAGTGGAATTGTCCGGATTTTGTTGCTATGAAACCAATCCTACGACAATTTTTGTCATATCTTCTGTTGATTCAGTGTAACCATTTATTGCCCATTTTATAAAGATCCCGAAGAGACCATATGCAAGATAATAGCTTTCATAAGTATCTGAGTCTTCTCCAATGTCACTATTAGTTACGATAGTTTCATAGGCTGCAAGTATTGCACCTTTATGTCCTTGATTGATGATCAGATCATTCTTTTCTCCCATGGAATAGCAGAAATCAAAATATCGCTTTACCCGATAGCTGTCATTAAGCTGGTGTTCTTTTAGTTTATGCTTTTGTTCATACTCCCGCCATTTCATGACAATATATGCTGTTATGATTTCATCTTTGGATTTGAAATTGCGAAAGTATGTAGCACGTCCGATGCCGCCCTTTTCACATAATTCGTCCACAGTGATCTTTTCAATATTCTTTTCTTTCATAAGTGAAAAAAGAGCTTCGCCATAGGAAGATGTAACATATTCCGACATTTTTCAGTATTCCTTTCAGAGCTGTGATACTATTTGGCAAAATAGTATCATTTTCTGTAAAATGTTGATTTTTAAGTCCTTGATGATACTATAGTATCATCAAAAGGGGGATTGTCAAGCACCTGAAAGAAAGGGGCGTATATTATGAACCGTATTTCGGCAAAAAAACATAAAGTATTGAAGGCTGTTATGATAGTTGCAGTAGTTCTTGCCATTATAGTGGTGGGCGTATTCTTCTTTGTTGCCACACATGCACAGATTCTGGTAGGCGCTATACAGAACTACGCAGACAATGGCAAGCCGATTAATTCATATGAACCCTTGTATGAACCGATTGATGGACTAAAAGATAATGGGCAGTATCTTATCAGTGAGATCAACTATGCTACGGACTATCCGAATAGTTTTCTTGATATTACCTATCCTGACAATGACAGAGAAGCTGATAGACCGACGCTATTCTACTTTCATGGCGGAGGCTTCTTTGCTGGCAGCAAGAATATGGGAGATCCCCTTGCAGCAACTGAAGCAACATCACTTCTCGATGATATCTGTGCCGCGGGGTATAACATCGTAAATGTGGACTATGCGCTTGTTCCTGATGAGCATTTCCCGGTTCCTTTGATCCAGGCAAATCAGGCTTTTGCATATATCATGGAGTATGGTGAGGAATATCACCTTAACACAGATAAGATTATCATTATGGGATCATCAGCCGGAGCCATTATCACCTGTCAGATGGGGACAATAATAACGAATCCAGAATATGCTAAGCTTCTCGGTATTACTCCTGCGTTGTCTCCTGAACATATATGTGCAATTGTGGCTGATGACGCTCCGCTGGACTACGAAAACTTTTCGCTTGGATGCAAGTTCCTGGTAGGAAATTATGTTAAAGGATCTATTTTCCTTAATAAAGATGAGTTGAACTGCTATGATTGTATTCCGCATATGACGGGAGATTTCCCTCCGGCCATCATGCTTGGCAGTGAATACCGCTATGATATGAACGAAATGCATGAAAAGCTTGATGCACTTGGCGTGAAGAATGAACTTGTGGATCCTTATGCAGAGAAGGGAGAAGAAAAGCTGCATTGCTTTGTTGCAAACGAAAGGGGGGACGCAACGGCTAAAGAAGCGTTTGACAGGCTTCTTGTATTTCTTAAAACAAATACAGAGGAGAACAAGTGATGAAAAGTGCTAAAAAGAGTATCTTAAAAAGGTTTCTTATAATCATCGGAATAATTATTGTTGTGGTGGGTCTTGGTATCTTTGCACTTTTGAAGCTGACGTTTTTAAAGAGCTTTCCAAAGCTTAAAGGAGAACCGGAGGTCGGGAAATGGTATGAGGTGCCTGTGAGCGGTACTCAGTCATCTGATGGCAGTGAATGGCATGGTATATTACGTAAAGGCACAGAGAACAAAGTGGTTGTGTATTTCTTTGGCGGCGGAGTCAGTATCACTCCGGAAACGTCAGAGGGAGGAAAAGAGTTCTTTGCTACAACGATGACCGCACAGGATTTTGTTGCTCAAGGCGGTATCGGAAGTAACTCTGATGAGAATCCCTTTAAGGATTGGAGTTTTATTGTAATACCATATGCGACCGGCGATTTTCATGCCGGGACGGGCATTTATGAGGGTGAGAAAACGGTATACCACACCGGATATAGCAATTATTCTGCATACATAGAGCAGATAAAAGAGTATGTTGGCAAACCTGACACTCTTCTTGTTACAGGGTTCTCGGCGGGAGGATTTGCTACTTCGCTTCTAGCAGATGATGTGATCAGCCGTTTTCCAAGCGCAAATAATGTAACAGTCTGTGTTGACAGCTCACTTCTGCTTTATGATGGATGGCATGAAACAGCGGTTAATCTTTGGAAGTCACCGGCTGAAATATCTGAGAGGCTTACCACAAACAATATCGTTCTTGACAGTCTGACCGCATTGTACGAAAAACGTGGTGACAGTGTGAAGATCCTTTTCGACTGTTCTTATCGTGATGACACTCTGATGCAATACCAGTCATACATTGATAATGGCAAAATGGATAAGACGAAAGATCTTGGCGATAAATTCCAGAAAGACCTCAAGGATATGGTTAATGGGTTGCAGGCAAATATTCCGAACGTAGGGATATATATTTGGAATGCAGGTGAGGATCCCAATACGCATAATACCCAGCATACAATCATTTCGGCTAATATGTTTGATAAACTTGGAAATGATAAAAGTGTCGGCGAGTGGATTTATGATGCCACAAATGGTACTGTTCAGACATATGGGCTTGAGCTGCTTGGGAAAACTTACTAAAAGGCTGGATGATTCGTACTGGTCTAATATTATGTCATTTATATTCGATTATTAAGAATTCCAGTTTGTCGGACAAAACTAAATAAAACCTTACATAGTGCATTGGGGACTGCTAATCAGAATGAACCTAAAAATGTAATTCCATTTCCACTACCAGATATTATGGAGGGGTAATAAATCACAAATAATGTTTGTAGATGTAGAAAGCTCAGGCTCGAGTTATAGAGACTGGGCTTTCTTTACCAAATATAATGAAATGAAAAGCAGTGCCTTATAACGGAAACGCAACAGTTTCATTATACAGCTTCTGTAACACTTTAATAAAAGTATCAAGGCTCTGACGTTGATCAGCTTTGTGAGTGCATAAAACACAGGAGAAAGTATCGTCGCAGTCATAAGGAATCCAGGCAAACTGTCCGCTGTGGTCGTTAAGAAAACCAGGAGCCAGGCAGATTCCTTTACCGGAAGCAACGTTAGTAAGTGTGGTGTCATGATCTGGACTATTAAAATATTCAATTTTTCCTGATGAAATAAGCTTTTGCTGAACTGAGCGGAGAAGTGCCGGTGAGCCTCCACCTACCATAAGAGTGCGACCATAAATGTCTTCGTCGGTAATAAGATTTTTCTCGGCTAGAGAATCAGCTTTATCACAAATTAAATAAATATGACTTTCAAACAGCTTGTGGACATTGGTGCCTGCAAGCTGTTTTGTTTGTTCTTCCAAGGCAAATATAATGTCGGATTCATTTTTCAAAAAGCTATCTATGCCGTTTTCATATTGGAATAGAGGGGTTATTTGCACTCCAGTTTCATTCTTTTCGAAGTCCTTTATTGCTTCAGGGAGAAAGTAAAGAGCCTGTCTAACCATAAGACTGATAGTGATATTGTCCTGATATTTCGCACTGAAGTTTTGAGCCTGTTCAATGGCTCTTTTGAGCTCTTTACGCATATTTGAAAGGTAGGTTACAAACTGTTCTCCTGCAGGAGTAAGAGTAGCCCCTTTTCCATTTCTAACAAAAATTTCAAAACCAACTTCTTCTTCAAGCAGTTTTATCTGATATGAAAATGTAGGCTGACTCACAAACATGTTCTCGGCACCTCTGGAAAAGCTCTCCGTACGAGCCAGTTCTATACAATAATCTATCTGCTTTGTTGTCATAGTATACCTCTGATATTTAAAAATTAAATCAATTATCTAATGTTTCTATTGGATATTATATAACTGACGTGAGATAATGTAAACAACAAAGGAGGTAGTAAACATGGCAAAGACATTAATCGCTTTCTTTTCAAGAGCGGATGAAAACTATTTTGGCGGAGCAATGAGATATGTAAAGGTCGGTAATACAGAAATCGTTGTTAACCAGATGAAAGAACTGATAGATGCAGATACATTCAAGATTGAGATGTTAAATCCTTATTCTCCGGTGTACATGAACTGCATTGATGAAGCGAAGAAAGATTTAAGAGAAAATGCTCGTCCAGAGCTTACAAAGTATTTAGATAGTATTGATGGGTACGACACCATTGTGCTTGCTTATCCAAATTACTGGGGAACATTCCCAATGGCGGTAGCAACCTTCCTTGAAAGATACGATTTCACAGGAAAGAAAATTCTTCCTCTTTGCACAAATGAGGGAAGTGGCATGGGTTCTAGCGAACGTGATGTTAAAAAATATGCTAATGGCGCAGATGTAGTAAAAGGTCTTGCAATTACAGGAAGTCAGGCTACAAATGCGAAGGCTGCAGTAGAAAAGTGGTTTGCTGCAAACGGATTGATGTAAAGAAATAGAGATGGAGGATCTTAGGATCCTCTATATTTTTTAGAACAGTTATTTTAAGAGAGATAGCTGTTCTTTTTTATTACAACTTTTGAATATGTATTCCTTGATGGAGGCGGATTCGATATAATGATAGGCAGAGTGAAGGAGTATTTATGGTAAAAAAAATAGTTAGAGATCCACTGTTTTTACAACAGAAGTCTGAGCCGGCCACAGAGGCTGACGCGCAGGTTATAGTGGATTTAATTGATACATTAAAAGCAAATTTAGATAGATGTGTGGGAATGGCTGCAAATATGATTGGTGTTAAAAAGCAAATCATAGTTGTGGCTGCAGGTCCTTTCATTTTCCCGATGGTCAATCCGGTGATTACTGCCAAGAGCGGTAAGTATGAGACAGAGGAAAGCTGCCTGTCGTTGGACGGCGAAAGACCATGCGTAAGATATAAGGAAATAGAAGTGGATTATCTTGATCAAAACTTTAAGCCTCAGCATGGCAGGTATACAGATTTTACCGCACAGATTATACAGCATGAAATCCAACATTTTAGCGGGGATTTAATCTAAATAATATAGAGGGGGGAGACAAATGAATATTTCTTATAAGAAGCTTACACCAACTGAATTAGATATATTCATCAATATGAGAATTACACAGCTTACAGAGGAATATGTTTCATCTGGGCGAACTGTTCCGACAGATGTTGATTTGCAAGCAGCATTGAAAGATTATTATGATAGACATCTTGCGGATGGGACATTTGTCTCATGGCTGGCATTTGATGGGGATAAAATAATAGGAACTAGTGGTATGTCTTTTGTTGAAAAGCCACCATATTTTGGTTGTCCAACAGGAAGATTAGGCCTCCTTTCCAGCATGTATACTAATCCAGATTATCGAAGGATGGGCATTGCAAAAGAACTGCTTAATAGAGTGGTAGAAGAGGCAAAGGCTTATGGCTGTGGAGCAGTACATATTACTGCTTCAGATATGGGCGTAAAGCTCTACACTTCTTATGGATTTGAGCACAACGGAAATTTTATGCAGTATAAGTTGTAAAATGGGATTTGAAGGAGGAGAAAGCTTTGGAAGCAGGAGAATTAAAAATGACAGTATCATCTGTTTGCAGAAGTGAACAGGGGGATAAGTATGCGTTTGTTACATTTCAGGATGGTGTTAGGACAGCTGAAGGGAAAATTCCTGACTGTAAAATATTAAAAAATGATGGATTTGCGGAGATTGAAGTTCAGCAGTTGGAAAGATATTTAAAAGAACACCTTACAGAGCTTAAAAAGATGGCTGCTTCCATAGATATTTTTTCTGCGTTTAAAGGTGAATAAAAGAAGCATTTATATTTATTACTAATCCTTCCCAAAATAGGGAAAAGCTTATGCTTGCTACTCGCTTTTCTCTCAGAGTGAATAGTGCCACAAAAATGACAACTAGCCATTGCTAGATGTCATTTTTTTTGTTAGACTACCCACTTTATGAGAGAAAGGATATTAAAAACATGAAAGGATTGAACTCTAATTACATTCGAGCGGGCCACCAGGCCTGTAGTATTATTTTAATCACATCATTATTATTAATATTGCATTGCTATTGCTATCTCAGAAGCTATGCCATGGAAATGGTGGAGGAAGAAGCGATAATTATTGAAGAAGAAATAGCAATGAAAAGCACAGAAATAATCTCAGAAATTATTGAAGATGCTGGAAACTCTATAGAAGAAGTTGAAGAAGAAATTGAGGAAGTTGAAAAAACTGTATATGAGATTCCTAGTAGCTATGTAAATCCTGTATCTGGAAACACAGTTAGCTACAATGGAGGAAAAACCATTGAGCGTTCAAGCAAAATCACATATGGTGATTTAGGAGATATTAATGACTTAGCTGAGCCTGATAGCGATGGCTTTATGAAACTGGACGAAAGATATTTGATAGCTGTCGGAAGTAGATTTGACACAGTAGCAGGGCAGTATATCGACCTTGTTCTTGAAAATGGCGTTGTTATTGAATGCATAATGGGTGACGCAAAAGCAGATGTAGATACAGATTCAACAAACACATTCACATATAAATCAAGCTGCTGTAGCGAATTCATTATTGATGAAGCATCTATCCGCTCAGATATTTATGAAAGAGGAAATGCTTCACTTAAATATGCATCATGGGATTCGCCAGTTGTTAGTGTCGTTGTCTACGATCAATATTGCGAAATATAGACAATTGAAAAATTATGGGGAAATTGGTAGCATAAACAGTAGAATGCAAATAAAGGGGGCTAACAGAATATTGTTATGGGGTTTAATATTGGACCAGTAAGACTGACAGAACTATACCGAAAGAAATATGATGCTTTTACAGAAAATTTGGGATTAGCCATATCTGAAGGCAAGAAAATCTCTTTCGCAGATAATGATATAACTAATCTTTTAAAGCTTCAGCATGAGCGCATCATGGACAAGGGGCTTTCTATTGATTACGAAGTTAACGACAAGGAAGAAGAGGACGAATTAGATTTAGGACCAATTGTTCTTAGTGATTGGAAGGATGCTCACTATCAGAATTACGTTTGTCTTGAGGAATATGATGTAAAAAGAACTGTTAAGCAGGATGGCAAAAAGCAATACAGTGACCGCAGACACAACACACTTCATACTGTCATTACAGATGTGACAAGCGGAATAAGAGCTGATTTGGAACCTTGTACTTGCCCCAACTGTGGCGCAGTAAGTACTATTTCTAGATTGGTGGATGGCTGTCCATATTGCAAAACCATGTACAAGATGGACGATTTGTTTCCACGTATCACCAGATATTATTTTACCGAGGATGCAGCACCTAAGGAGCGAGAGGACACCAGGCTTCGCGGAAAGGTGTTGCTTGGCGGGTTAATTTTGGGATTCATTATCGGGGCAATCTTGAATCTGTATTCCATAAACGTATACGATGAGGACTATAATCTTTTTGAACATTTTGTCGTAACTATTTTTGGTATGTTGATTACTTACTCAGCCTTTTGCGTGCTGAATGTTCTAAATCTTATACGCAGGGATATAGTTAATAATGCAGGTAAATGGGGCACGGCAGGTACACATGGCAAGTTCGAGCAAATGATGAAGAAGTATAGCCCTGAGTTTTCCTTCGATTATTTTTCTGGAAAGGCCTTATCTCTTATTAAGACAGCCGTGTATTCAAAAGATGAGCAGGATTTGCTTTTTTACAAGGGACCAGCTCTCGATAAAAGATTCAAAGACATTATCGACATGAACTATGGCAATGCCATGAAGCTTATTAGCTTTACGGAAAATAATGGTTCGGTGACCGTTGCCATGGATGTGTTCTTTGATACGTTGTATGCTTTTGATAACAAAATTAAATACAAGCACGAAAAATACAGAGCCGTATTTCGTAGAAGAGTAGATATTCCGTTGAACCTTCAGTTTTCAATGACACGAATATCTTGCCCTAAATGCTCTGGAAGTTTTAATGCAGTCCTCAACAAGAACTGTCCATTCTGCGGAACTGAATACGACATAGAGTCCCAGGATTGGGTATTGTTGGAGCTTAGTCAATACAACTAACGAGGGTAATTTAGCTATGAACAAAAACGAAAGCAAGTATTTCAAATCGGCTGAAAAGATGCACACTGCACTTATTTCATTAATAGATGAAAAGGATTTTGAATTGATTACTGTTAAAGAAATATGTGAAGTGGCAGGGGTTAACAGATCCACATTTTATCTGCATTATGACAATACGAATGATCTTCTAAAGGAGACCATTGAAGCAGTTTATAAAGATTTCTTTGGCAGGTTTTCTGCAGAGGGACCTAAGGAAGTTAATATTGCTGATAAGACTGATGAGGAACTGTTTTTGATTACACCAAAGTATCTGATGCCGTATTTGGAATTTGTGGAAGATAATCGCAAGCTCTTTCTAATTATGTATGAAAAGAATGAGATGATGGGTGCTGAGAAAACCTACGAGAAATGGTTTAAAGAAATATTTGGACCGATTCTTACTAGATTTGGAGTATCAGAAGAAGAGCAACCATTCATCATGATTTTCTATTTGAATGGTATCATAGGTTTGATTAACGAGTGGCTGGCCAGGGATTGTGCACAGCCAAAAGAGGAAATAATTGGCATAATTCAAAAGTGCATTTTGAGGCCTGCGCATTAGCAACTAAAACTAAATAAATGAAAATACAACACTTTTCATGAATCGTGTTGGGACCTTAGTCCCTGAAATCAACACTTTTCGTGGAAAGTGTTGTTCTGTTTATAGAAGCTTTTTCCTATAATCACATCAAGCTCAAAGCAAGGAGCTGAAAAATGAAAGTGATGGAGGTAAAGATAAATGAGTATCTAAGCTGGTTTATTGCTCGTCAACGGGAGCTATTCCAGAAGAGGAAAAAGGAACAATCAGAGAGTGCGAAGGTTCTATTCCACTTGATCCAGAGAGAATCAAAGGTTGTTATTCAATGTCAAAAGCTATGGCTACAAATGTAGTACTGAAGGCAGCAGCTGATGGATTAAACGCATGTGTAGTTCATCCTTCTGGAATCCTTGGACCAGAAGATTTTGCAATGGGCGAAACAACAAAGACACTTGTAGATATCATCAACGGTGAAATGCCTGCTGGAATAGATGGCAGCTTCAATTTATGTGATGTAAGAGATTTGGCAGACGGTGTTATTGGCGCAGCAGACAAGGGAAAGAGTGGAGAGTGTTACATTCTTGGAAATGAGCCAGTCAGCTTTAAAGATTTCACCAAGCTTGTCTCAGAGGAAAGCGGCTGCAAGCCATTGAAATTCTTTTTGCCAATTTCAGCTGCAAATTTACTTGCAAAGATGCTTGAAAAGAAGGCTAAGAAAACAGGCGAAAAGCCACTTATGACTACATTCTCTGTATACAATTTGGCAAGAAATAATCGATTTGATTCAAGTAAAGCAGCCAAGGAACTTGGCTATACAACCAGACCATACAGAGAAACAATTCGTGATGAAATCAGATGGTTAAAAGACACAGGAAAAATAGCGTAAATAATTTTGATTATGATGGAGGAAAACAAAATGAACAATTTAGACAAAGTATATGCAGAAAGTATTGCAAAGGACTATATGCCAAAGGAAACAAGCAAGGTGCGCCAGCTGAAGAAGCTTGATGACAAGGCGAAAAAGCCAGCATTTATTACAGCTTTATCGGTAGGTATAGTAGGTGCTTTGATTTTAGGAACCGGAATGTGCTTTTCTATGGGCGTGCTTGGATCTGGCATAGCAGCAATGGTATTTGGAATAATTCTTGGAATTATAGGAATTGCAATTTGCATCATTAACTATCCACTATATTTAAAACTACTAAAAAAGGGAAAGTCTATGTATGCATATGAAATTATAGAGCTAGCAAAAGAAATAGCTGAAGAATAATAGTAGGAGACAACAAATTCCAGATAGTGTGAATATTTTTCTTTATTTATGAAGCCATAACATATAGAATAGAAACAATAATTAAAGAGAGTAGGGGGAATAAGTCGTGGTTTTTGAAGAAAAAGAAATCATATTGAAAGATGGAAGAAAATGTAAGTTGCGTTCCATTGATAAGAGTGATTCAGCAGATATGATTGAATATCTACGCATTGTCTCTGGTGAAACTGAGTTTCTGCTTCGTTATGCAGATGAAGTGACATACACTATTGAGGACGAAGCTAAACTTCTTGAGGGCAAGCGCAATGCTCCTAGGGAAATAATGATGGCTGCAGAAGTAGAAGGAAAGCTTGCAGGAACATGTTGCATTATGACAAAGGGAGAGATTCGCAGAATTCGTCATCGTTGTGATTTTGCAATAGCATTGGCGCAGGAGTTTTGTGATTCAGGCCTAGGCACTGAAATGATGAAGTATTCTTTATCTCTGGCTAAAGACATGGGATATGAGCAGGTTGAGTTAGGTGTAGTTGATGGCAATAATCGAGCAAAGCATCTTTATGAAAAGATGGGATTTGTTGAAATCGGCAAGACACTAAAGGCACTGAAGTATGATGATGGTAGTTACCGCGATGAATATCTTATGGTGAAAATGCTATAGGATACACAGGAGAAAGAGAATATATGAAAAAAGTACTGAAAGTGTTAGGGTGCGTTTTGGTTTTAGTCATCTGCGTGGCTTTGATTGCATTGGGAATTACAGGCATTCGCACAAAGCTCACACAGGATGATTATTCCAGTGTATATACAGATGAAAAATATCAGACTCCTGTGGGGGCTGAAAATGTTGAGGTAATTACCCAGGATATTTCCTGCGGATATGCTGTAATTGAAATGTTTTCAGCCTGGAATGGAGGAGATATTACAGAAGAAAGCTTGTATGACCAATATGGCAAAGTCGTTACTTCTACAGGAAATAAGTTTTGCCAGGAGATGAATAAGCAGTTTCCTGAGTACAAAACCGAGATTCACAAGTATGTGAAAAACACCGAGTTCATCGACATCATGTACGATACTCTGGCAGCTGGAAAACCTGTTCCATTTGAGTGGGCAGCTTTGTATGGAGACGAATGGACTTTGCATTATTCATTGATCATCGCTGCAGATATTCCAAACGATAAAATCACTGTAGCCAATCCATACGGCTATTACGAGGAGCTTACACTGGAAGAGCTGCTGGAGCGAACCAGCTTTCAGGCATACGAAAATATGCCACTGTTTATGAAGATGGGATTCGCCATTGGATTGTTTGAGAAGAATACAATTTATTCGGTTGAGTAGGTTTGGTGTTCTGTAGACTGATATATTAATGTGGATTCATAATTCGTGACTTGAGGAGATATTTAGTTAAGTTAAAATATGAAAACCTATTTTTCACTTAAAAAGTGATTTGGCAGTTAAGTGAATATGGAAAGAACAAAAATAAACTTAAAATAAGTTAAAATATTTTAGTTAAAGTTAAGTCGATTATTAGGTAATCAAAAATTCACTTAATAAACAGTGTGATTGAGTTAAGTTTATTTTGCTTATTACATAATAAACTTAAGAAGCGGAGATTTTAGGATGAAAAAGTTAAGTTTATTTTGAGATATTTTTTATACACTTAATTCCATGTTTCATTTTTAAGTGAGATTAAAAAATTTTTAGATTCACTTAACTTTTATTCAATTTGCGTGTAAGTGAATTTGGGGATTTCAGTAATTCACTTAACTTGGTTCCAAAATGCTATCTAAAGACTCATTAATCCATCCTGAAGCTAGCAGATAGAGCTTGATAATTGCTAGAAATAATAAATCACTAGAAAGAAGCTACAAAATATAATGGAACAAAGAACAATAGACACAACAAACATAGCTGACGCTATAAAAATATATAATTCAAATACAGATTTTTTAATTCATCATTTAGGGGAAGATCATATAGATGAAAGCTTCCTTAAAAATGAGCTTGAAGAAATGCTAGCCCATGGTTTTACATCTAACTATATACTTGTAGACAATGAACCAATCGGCATCCTTGACTATATGATAAATGGTGAAGGATATGTTTATCTTTCTCTGATGATGATTACAAAGGAAAAGCAGAAAAATGGCCTAGGCACAGCTGTTTATGATTTCTTTGAGAATAGGGTTCTTAATGATGGAGCACAAATTATTAGAATTGATGTAGTTGATGACTATGAAAATAACGTTCTTCCATTTTGGGAGAAGATGGGATTTGAGACAAAGAGACGTGATGAATTGACTTGGGGTAATAAGAAATCATCAGTCTCAGTTATGGAGAAGGTATTATAAAATGCCCTACGTATATTATGTCAGGTCACTGCGATTGTACAAAAACGTCTTAAAATGTTACACTTAGAAGTAGCGTCTTGAGACGTTTTTTCTTATGCAAAAGGCAGAAAGGATTGATATAGATGAAAGTAGTATTTATGGGTACACCCGATTTTGCGGTGGAGACTTTAAAGGCAATATATGAGGCTGGGCATGAAGTTATCCTTGCAGTGTCTCAGCCAGATAAGCCAAAGGGACGTAGTGGAAAGCTTCAGCCTACTCCAGTAAAGGAATTTGCAATGGAGCATGATATCCCAGTTTATCAGCCAGTTAAAATCAGGGCAGAGGAGTCGGTAGAGTATTTACGTCAGTTCCAGGCAGATGTATTTGTTGTGGCTGCATTTGGACAGATTCTTCCAAAGGTTATCCTTGATATGCCACGCCTTGGCTGCGTAAATGTTCACGGCTCACTTCTTCCAAAGTATCGTGGTGCAGCACCAATTCAGTGGGCTGTTATCAACGGAGAAAAGGTATCGGGAAACACAACAATGCTTATGGGCCCAGGTCTTGATGATGGTGATATGCTTCTTAAATCAGAGATTGAGCTTGCTAAAGATGAGACAGGCGGCAGCCTCTTTGATAAGCTTGCTCTTGATGGTGGACAGCTTGCAGTAAAGACAATCGAGGCTCTTGATAGAGGAGAAATCACACCAATCCCTCAGGATGAATCACAGGCTACACACGTAGGTATGATTTCAAAGGATATGGGAAATATTGATTGGACTAAGCCAGCAGAGGAGATTGAGCGCCTTATCAGAGGCCTTAATCCATGGCCATCAGCATTTACATTTATTAATGGTAAGCAGCTAAAGCTTTGGAAAGCAACTGTAGTTGATAAGTCAGGTGAGGCTGGCACAGTTATTGATGTAAATAAAAACGTATTTACCATAGCTTGCGGCAGCAAGGCTCTCGAGATTAATGAGCTTCAGCTTGAAGGCAAAAAGCGTATGGCAGCTGGTGATTTCCTTAGAGGATATCAGCTTGAGACTGGTGCCAAACTATCAAATAGTAAGAATTAATTAGAGGATATTTGATGTCAGATAACAATAAGATAAACACGAGAATGATTGCTTTTGAAACTCTACTTGAGATTCTTGAGCATGGGCAGTTCTCACATATATATTTAAAAGCTGTTTTAGATAAATACGCATATCTCGATAAAAACGAGAGAGCATTTATCACACGTCTTGTAAACGGCACAGTGGAGCGAAAGCTTCAGCTTGATTACATTATTGACAGCTTTTCAAAAACAAAGGCTAAAAAAATGAAGCCTGTGATTCGCACCATTATGCGAATGGGGTCTTATGAAATCTTTTACATGGATTCAGTTCCAGACTCTGCAACCTGCAATGAATACGTAAAGATTGCAAAGAAAAAAGGCTTTACTGGTTTGTCTGGATTTGTTAACGGAGTACTTAGAAACATTTCCAGGCAGAAAGCAGAGGTTAAGTTTACAGATTTGTGCACAAAGTACTCCATGCCACAGTGGATTGTGGACAAGTGGACTGCTGAGTATGGCAAAGAACAGACAGAAGAAATTCTGGGAGGCTTTTACGAACCACAGGATCTTTGCATCAGGGTCAACCTTAGCAAAGTGACCAGGGAAGAACTGAAAGAAAAATTGGAAGGCAGAAACATTTCAGTACGTATATGCGATACAATCGACAGCGCATGTTACATCAATGGATACGATTCTTTGGCAAGTATTCCAGAATTTAATCAAGGTCTTTTCTATATTCAGGATTATTCTTCTCAGCTTGTACCATACAGGGCAGGCATCAAGGATACTGATAAAGTCATTGATGTGTGTGCAGCACCAGGAGGCAAAGCGCTTCATGCGGCACAGATTGCTTCCAAAGGAAGTGTGGAAGCCAGAGACCTTACCGAAGCAAAGGTTTCTATTATAAATGAAAACATACAAAGAACCGGGGCAACCAACATCATTGCCAAGCAGTGGGATGCTACAGAATTTGACCAGGAAGCAGAAAATCAGTATGATGTGGTAATTGCTGATTTACCATGCTCAGGTCTTGGTATTATCAGAAAGAAGCCGGATATTAAATACAATCAGACAGAAGAAAGCTTGAATGAGCTGGTACAGCTTCAGGCCAATATACTGGAGAATGTTTGTAGATATGTAAAGGCCGGCGGAACATTGTGCTATAGCACATGTACTATTAACAAAGATGAAAACGAAAATCAGGTAAACAACTTCTTATCATCACATAAGGAGTTTACAATGGTTAGCATGGAGCAGCTATTGCCTGATTCTAGTCACGATGGATTTTTTATATGTGTAATGAAAAAGAACTAGTAGACATTAGGTCTCTAAATTTAAACGAACTAACAGAATTTATCACAGCTGACTTGGGAGAGCCCAAATATAGAGCTAAGCAGCTTTATGAGTGGATGCATCAGCATTTGGCACAGGATTATGACGAGATGAAAAACATTCCAAAGTCTCTCAAGGAAAAGCTAAAAGACAGATGCAACTATCATCCATTAAAGCAAATCGATTTACAGGTTTCAAAAATCGATGGTACTCGCAAATATCTTTTCGAGCTATATGATGGAGAAATGGTAGAGAGCGTTTGGATGAGCTACAAGCATGGTAACTCTGTGTGCATCAGCTCTCAGGTTGGATGCAAAATGGGATGTCGTTTCTGTGCATCTACACTAAACGGATGGGTGAGAAACCTGACAGCTTCAGAGATGCTTGGACAGATATATGCCATCCAAAGGGATACAGGAGAGCGTGTTTCCAATTTAGTTGTTATGGGCACAGGCGAGCCAATGGACAACTATGATAATATAGTTAAATTTGTTAGACTATTATCAGATGAAAATGGACTGAATATTTCTCAGCGAAATATCACAGTCAGCACATGTGGTATTGTTCCTCGCATAAAGCAACTTGCAGATGAGGATTTGACAATCACACTTGCCATTTCCTTACATGCACCAAACCAGCAGAAGCGAGCAGAGCTTATGCCAATTGCAAACAAGTATGAGATTCATGAGCTAATCGATGCTTGTGAATACTATTTCAACAAGACAGGTCGAAGAATTACTTTCGAATATTCCCTTGTTGGTGGCGTCAATGATAGAGACCAGGATGCCACAGAATTAGGTGAATTAATAGGTCATCTTAACTGCCATGTGAACCTCATTCCGGTGAACCCAATTAAGGAGCGCGATTTCGTTTCACCAAGCATGGACAGGGCCTACGCATTCCAAAAAAAGATTGAAAAATACGTGAATAATGCTACTATTAGAAGGGAAATGGGTCGCGATATTGATGGGGCCTGTGGACAACTTAGAAAGCGAACAATGGACGCAAAAGACGCTTCGAAAGGGACTACTTAATGATAAGCTATGAAAAAACTGATGTCGGTGTCAAGAGAAAGGTAAATCAAGACACTATCTATGCATCTGACGCAAGGGTTGGAAAGCTTCCAAACCTTTATATTGTGGCCGATGGCATGGGTGGAGAATTGGCAGGTGATTATGCTTCTGCAAAATGCGTGGAAATCATAATTAATTCAATTACCAATTCAAATGAGCTTGAGACTGTCCGAATCTTAGAGCAGGCTATTCAGACAGCAAACAATCGCATATTTACAGAGTCTCATAAGGATTCTAGCAAAACTGGTATGGGGACTACTTTGGTCTTAGCTACTGTTTTCGATGGACATCTTTATGTGGCAAATGTGGGTGATAGTAGACTCTACGTTGCTAATGGAGCAATGCTAAAGCAGGTTACAAAGGACCACTCTGTTGTTGCTGAACTAGTTAGAACTGGTGAGTTAGATAAAGACGATGCTAAATATGACAAACGTAAGAACATGATTACTCGAGCTATCGGAGCTGAGGAAACTATTACACCAGATTATTTTGATGTGGAAATCAGCGGTAATGAACACATCCTTCTTTGCTCAGATGGATTGACCAATATGGTTGAGGATCAGGAAATCTATGAGATTCTCACATCTGAGGAGACCATTGAAAGCAGGGCAAACAAGCTCGTTGAGCGTGCCAATGCAAATGGTGGCAAAGACAATGTTTCAGTTATTATTATCGAATAAGAAATAGGTTGTATAAAGGAGAATACATGATTACACAAGGCGTATTTATAGCAGATAGATATGAAGTAATAGATAGAGTTGGATCAGGCGGAATGTCTGATGTTTATCGTGCAAAGGATCATATTCTTGGCCGTGAAGTTGCAATAAAGATTTTAAAGCAGGAATTTTCCGAGGATGCTACATTTGTAGCAAAGTTCAGAACTGAGGCTCAGTCAGCAGCAGGTCTTGAACATCCAAATATCGTTAATATATATGATGTAGGTTCTGAAAACGGAATGTACTTCATCGTTATGGAGTATGTAGAGGGTATTACTCTCAAGACATACATCGAGAAAAAGGGACAGCTCAATTTCAAGGAAGCTATCTCAATTGCCATCCAGGTTGGACGTGGTATCGAGGCTGCTCATCAAAAGGGCATTATCCATCGTGATATCAAGCCTCAGAACATTATCATTTCCACAGAAGGAAAGGTTAAGGTTACAGATTTTGGTATTGCTCATGCAGCAAGCTCAAACACAATCCACGCAGATGTGATGGGTTCAGTTCACTATTCATCACCAGAGCAGGCTAGAAACGGTTTTGTTGATGGAAAAAGTGATATTTACTCACTGGGTATTGTTATGTACGAAATGGTTACAGGCCGTGTTCCATTCGATGGAGACAATACAGTTGCAATCGCAATCCAGCATTTACAGGAGGAGATGGTAGCACCTTCAGCATATGCACCAGACCTTCCTATTTCACTTGAGAAAATCATCCTCAAGGCTACAATGAAGTCACCAGATAGAAGATATCCAACTATCTCTGATATGCTTATGGATTTAAAGAAAGCACTTGTTAGCCCTAATGAGGATTTCGTTACAATCGTTGGTGCGGCAGATCTTGGTCAGACAAAGGTTATGCCAAAGGTTCCTGTTGAGACAGAGGAATCTATTACAAAGAAGGCAGCAGCAGCACTTATCTTCGACGATGAATATGATGACGAAGAAGAGTACTATGATGACGATGAATACTATGATGATGACGAATACTATGACGATGATGACGAGGATGAAGAAGATTCTAAGATGGACAGAATCATGACATTCGCAGGCATTGGCGTTGGTGTTGCTATTGTAGCTATTCTTGTAGCAATTCTTGGAAATGTTTTTGGTGTTTTCAATTTTGGTGCAAAGAAAGTAACAATGGTAAATGTTGTTGGTTCATCATACGAGTCAGCAGTTGAACAGCTTGAAGAACTTGGCCTTGATTCAGAGGATAACATCGTTGTTTCATATGAGGAAAATGACGATTACGAAGATGGAACTGTTATCTATCAGTCAGTAGCAGAGGGCGAGGAGTTCTCTCTCAAGGATACATTAAGACTTACTGTTGCAGGTGAAGATACATCAAGCAGCTCAGATGATTCATCATCTAGCTCATCAGACTCAAGCTCTGGAGATTCTAGTAGCTCAAGCAGTTCTGGCAGCTCAAGTAGCTCAAGCAATGACAATTCATCATCTACTTCAACAGATTCAGATTCTACAGTTGCAGTACCAAGTGTAGTTGGTCTTTCTCAGGCTGAAGCTACAACAGTTTTGGATGCAAAGGGAATCGTTGTTACAAGCACAACACAGGAATACTCAGATGATGTTGCTTCTGGTTCAGTAATTAGCCAGTCAATTGAAGCTGGTGAAATGGTTGCTCCAAACACAAGCATTACACTTGTAATCAGCAAGGGCAAGAAAGAGACTACATACAGCTACACAGTTTCAAACCCATTTGATGGTCCATGCACATACTCAATTGCAGAGACAAACCAGTCAGGTAATATTCCAAAGAATGGTGCAATCAACATTAGCAATTCACCAAAGTCTTCACTTACTATTACATTGACTTACACTCCTACAATTACTGCATCAGATGGAAGTACAGTAGCTCTTGATGACCAAACTGAAACCAAAACCGAAACTATACAGGGTACAGTTGAGCAATAATGACAGGAAAAATAATTAAAGGTATCGCCGGGTTCTACTACGTATACGTGGAGGACCAGGGTGTATACGAGTGTAAGGCCAAGGGGGCCTTCAGAAAAGATAAAATAAAGCCTTTGGTAGGAGATGACGTTACAATTGACGTCATCTCTTCCGAGGAAATGACGGGCAATGTTATAAGCATTTTGCCGCGAAAGTCTGAGCTTATCAGACCGGCTGTTGCAAATGTTGATCAAGCATTGCTCATTTTTGCAACTAAAAATCCTGAGCCAAATCTCAATCTTTTAGACAGATTCTTGTGTATGATGGAGGAGCAGGATTTGCCTATCGTCATTTGCTTCAACAAGGAAGACATAGCAGACGAGGGCTTTGAAGAAAGAATGCGAGCTACTTACGAAAATGCAGGATACAAGGTTATTTTCTGTTCTGCAAAAAACGACGAGGGCATAGATGGCATTCGAGAAATATTAAAAGGCAAAACATCTACCGTTGCAGGACCATCCGGTGTTGGCAAAAGCTCCATAGTCAATAAACTGACTGAAGGCCAGACAATGGAAACAGGAGAGGTTTCTGAAAAAATTGGTAGAGGAAAACATACGACACGTCATTCCGAGCTTTTATATTTAGGTGACGACACATTCATTATGGACACACCAGGTTTCTCATCTTTGTTTGTACCAAAGATTGAGCCTGTGGATTTATATACCTTATTTCCTGAGTTCATAGAGCCAGCATCTTGTTGTAAATTTACAGGCTGCGCTCATGACAAGGAGCCAAGCTGTGGTGTAAAAGATGCTGTGGCATCTGGCGAAATCGCAGCCAGCAGATACGAGAACTACCTTCAGATTTATTCTGAAATGGTTAATGAAAGGAATAATAAATACAGGTAATGATTATGGAAAAATGTTTAGCACCTTCAATTTTGTCAGCGGATTTTGGAATTTTAAAACAACAGCTAGAAGTCATTGATGAGGCTGGAGCACAGTATGTTCATTTCGATGTAATGGACGGAGTTTTTGTGCCAAGCATCAGCTTTGGACTTCCTGTTCTAAAAACAATTCGTAAATACACAGACAGAATGATGGATGTGCATTTGATGATAGTAGATCCTGAGCGTTACGTTAAGGATTTTGCTGAGGCAGGAGCAGATATTATTACAGTCCACGCTGAGGCATGCAAGCATTTGGATGCAACGATTGAATTGATTAAGGCCAGTGGTGCTATGGCCGGTGTAGCAATCAATCCAGCAACTCCACTTAGTGCAATTAGCCATGTTTTGGAAAAGGTAGATATGGTTCTTATCATGACAGTCAATCCAGGTTTTGGAGGACAGTCATTGATTCCATACACACTTGATAAAGTAAGAGAGCTATCACAGCTTTTAAATCAAAAGGGATTAAAGATTGATATTGAAGTTGATGGTGGCATTAATAAAGACACTATTGATGATGCTTTAGATGCAGGAGCCAATATTATCGTAGCTGGCTCAGCTGTGTTTAACGGCGATATTTCAGCAAACGTTGAAGCTCTTATGGAGAAAATGCGATGATAGTTATAATTGGTGGCGGTAGCATCAATACAAGCTTTGCAAAAGAATTCATTGATAGGCTAGATAAATCTTCATTAAGCATAATGGCATGTGACAGTGGTTATGAAAACTGTCTTGCCATTGGCTTAGAGCCTGATATAGTGATTGGAGATTTTGATTCAATATCTAGGGAAGCATACGAAAAGCTTCAGCATAGCAATGCCGAGGTAATCAAGCTCAATCCTGTAAAGGATGATACAGATATTGAAGCAGCCGTAAATATAGCAATTCATAAAACTTCCTTCGGGGAGTTTATTTATATTTTAGGAGGCACAGGCAAACGCCTGGATCACTTCCTTGGAAATGTAAATCTTCTTGGTATGGGCTGCCTGAAACAGCGTAAGGTTGTAATTGTAGATGAGTATAATTACATTCAAATGATTTCGGCCGGGCAGGTTCTTGATCTTTCCAGAGAGGGAGAGGGAGCCCAATTTGGTCATTATGTTTCGATATTCCCTTATGGAGGCAAGGCTGCTGGAGTGACCATGACAGGATTCAAATATCCTTTGGAAAATGCCACTATAGAAGGGTTTAATACTTTGACAGTTAGTAACGAACTAATAGAATCGGTTGGTAGCATTACATTAAAAGAAGGATATTTAATAGTGTGTGAAACAAGAGATGCAATTTAGCATCTCTTGTTTAATGAGAAGATTTCTTAATAAGCATAAAAGAACCAAACACCTATTGACCTAGTAGGTATTTGGTGATATCTTCATTAACAGACTAGGTTACTAGGTAAAAGGAGCAACTTAGAATAATGTTAAAGAAAGGTAGTAGTTATGTTTGTATATGCAGATAATGCAGCGACAACAGCTGTTAGTAAAAAAGTAGTGGATGCCATGCTTCCATATTTCACAGAAGTTTATGGAAATCCATCAAGCCTTTATTCGGTAGGTCAGAAGGCAAAGGAAGTATTAGAGGAATCAAGAGAAAAGGTGGCAGCCATTTTAGGTGCGAAGCCTAGAGAAATATATTTTACATCAGGCGGAAGTGAGGCAGATAATCAGGCAATCATGTCTGCCGCAAAAGCAGGTGCAAAGAAGGGGAAGAAGCATATCATTTCTTCGAAGTTTGAACATCATGCAGTGCTTCATACACTTCAGGCGTTGGAAAAGGAAGGCTTTGAAATCACACTTGTAGATGTGCATGAGAATGGTGTGGTAGATCCAAAGGAAATCGAGGATGCGATTCGTGAGGATACAGCACTTGTTACTATCATGTATGCCAACAACGAGATCGGAACAATCCAACCAATCGCAGAAATCGGAAGAATCTGTCGTGAGAAGAAGGTATGGTTCCATACAGATGCAGTTCAGGCTATTAGCCATGTTCACATCAATGTTGAAGAGCAGAATATTGATATGCTTTCAATTTCAGCTCACAAGTTCCATGGACCAAAGGGTGTAGGAGTTCTTTATGTAAAGGGCGGTATCCCAGTGTCTAACGTAATCTACGGTGGGGCTCAGGAAAGAGGAAAGAGAGCAGGCACAGAAAACCTTGCAGGCATTGTAGGACTTACAGTTGCACTTGAGGATGCTGTTGCAAATATTGACGCAAACAACGAGCATCTTGCACCTCTTCAGGAAAGACTTATCCAGGGATTATCTCAGATTCCATATTCAGAGTTAAATGGAGACAGACACGCTAGAGTTACATCAAATGTTAACTTCTGTTTCGAGGGAATTGAGGGAGAATCACTTTTATTACTACTAGACGACAAGGGCGTAGCAGTTTCATCGGGCTCTGCCTGTACATCAGGCTCATTAGACCCAAGCCATGTACTTCTTGCAATCGGCAGACCACACGAGGTAGCTCACGGTTCACTAAGAATCTCACTTGGCGAGGATGCAACAGAAGAGCAGGTGGACTACATTATCAAATCTGTATCAGAGGTGATTGAGTACCTTAGAAGCTTTTCACCATTCTGGGGTGATTTAATTAGCGGCAAGAGAAATCACGTATTTGCAGAGCACAAAGAAATTGCTTAAAAACACAAGAGAGAAGGAGTAGAAAGATGGCATTATATAGTGAAAAGGTCATGGACCATTTTAGAAACCCAAGAAATGTAGGAGTTATTGAAGACGCCGATGGAATAGGTGAAGTAGGAAATCCTGTTTGCGGCGATATCATGAAAATATATCTTAAGATTAATGACGAACAGATAATTGATGATGTTAAGTTTGAGACATTTGGATGTGGCAGCGCCATTGCATCAAGCTCAATGGCTACAGAGCTCATTATGGGAAAGCCGGTATCAGAAGCTTTACAGCTCACCAACAAAGCCGTAACAGAAGCTTTAGATGGACTTCCACCACACAAGCTACACTGTTCAGTTCTTGCTGAAGAAGCAATAAAATCTGCTGTAAAGGACTACTACGACAAAAATGACATAGAGTACGATCCAGCAGATTTTCCTGAAGAGCATGATTGTGAAGCTTGCCATGTAAACTAAGCTTCGTTTACAAGATCACTAAGTTTCTTTCCATAGAAGAAATCACGTTCTAACAAATAAAACTCGGTCCACATAGGAAGAGTTTTACAAACACCTTCACGAGGGCAGTCTTTTGCACCGTCGGCCAAGCAAGCCACAGGAGCAAGGCTGCCTTCAAGTAATTCTATAATCTCACCAATAGAATATTCCTCAGGCTTTCTAGTAAGTCTATATCCACCGCCTTTACCGCTGACACCAGCCACAAGGCCACCCTTAACCAATTCCTTAACTATTATTTCCAAATACTTCTTAGAAATATCCTGACGCTCAGCAATATCCTTAAGCGGAATGTAAGCCTCGCTATCTTGCTGCGCCAAGTCAATCATTACACGAAGTGCATATCTACCTTTAGTACTAAACATATCGTACCTCCTTAATAACACTATAATATCCTAGGTAAATAGGTAAATCAAGTGGAGTGTTTTTCGTGCCACCATCCAACTAATCCCAAATGAAATATATCTTGGGCTTCCCCTGGGCCACGCCGCACCACTGTCAGTATGTAACGATTTCGCGAGTATTATAGTTTTTCTTGACGCAAAAGGTGAGCATTCAGCAGGTGTCTTATTGCGGGATGAACTTTTTCTGAATCTGTATAGGCTAGGACGGACACATTATAACTAACAATATGGATTTTCAAAGCTATGGTACCTTGGGCTCATATTACATTCGTTAAGTAGAACTATAAAAGAGATATTTGTATGGATGAGCACCGTGGCACATTCAACGTCCTGTTTCAAGTGACCACTGCTGCCGCCGTCCCAATGTCATTTAGATAGAAATAAT
>NZ_SVET01000006.1 GCF_015057245.1 Pseudobutyrivibrio ruminis | reverse complement strand
ATATAGTCACCACCGCTATATTCAAAACATTTCTGTTTTAAAACATTTTTATTGACTTTCTTTAATAGTTAGTCTTTTGTAATCATTTCTAGCTGAGTGTCGAATTCCTTACTGATGTAGTAAAGAGAGACAGTAGTAACAAGTATCCAAATTCCCAGCCCCCACTGGATATACCATGCACAAATAATATATGGTAAAAAAGTTACTATAAAAATCAGTACCATTCTTGGGATATTAAGTATTGCCATAACTATGGATGCCTTTACCAAATCCTTTGTTGTGGTCTGAAATCTTGCCATAAAAGGAAACATGCAATAAATAATTGACCATACCAAAAAAGTAATAACTGCTAGTACCACTCTCATAGGAATAGGCATTGATTTGGCCATTCCAAAGAAAAGGTTGTACCAATCAAAAGCTAAAACCAGTAATACCAACAACTCCGCAATCCATACTGGAGTAATCTGCTTGAAATTTAAGCAAAATGACTTAAAGAAGCTTTTTACTGCATTTGGTTCTTCTCCCTTAGCTATCTTCATGGAAACATAATATTTAGCAGTAAAAGACGCACCAATTGTGATTATTGGTATAGAACATAGAACACAAAGCAAATTTAATATAATTAAATCCGTCGCCTTCCCTAGAAATTCCATTACCTCGCTGTCCGGTCTTAGGATATTCATAACATTCTCTCCTTTTTTGCAAAAAAATAACTATTCAGCCTAATCTGATATACCCCAGATTATTCTGAATAGTTACATATTATCATTATAAAAAATATTGTGGCCCTTACTTTTTGTGCCTTTGATGTAAGATTTTTTACATATTATAAGTCTCTAGATTTTTCGATACAGATTCGTTCTGCTTCGATAACTGCACTTCTGAATCCTGCTGCCTCAAGAGCTGCGACAGCCTCGATAGTGGTGCCACCTGGAGAGCAAACTGCATCCTTGAGAACTCCTGGATGCTCACCAGTTTCAAGAACCATTTTAGCTGAGCCAAGAACTGCCTGCGCTGCAAACTTGTATGCTTGTGTGCGAGGCATTCCCTCTGCAACTGCTCCGTCAGCAAGTGCTTCGATGAACATATAAACATAGGCTGGTGAAGAACCGCTGATTCCAACTACTGCATCCTGAAGACGCTCTGGAATAATTTCTGCCTGTCCAAATGCTTCAAAAAGCTTTAATACAGTGGCTGCCTCGTCCTCTGAAACAAGCTCATTAGGGCTAAGAGCACTCATGCCTTCCCCAACAAGTGCTGGAGTATTTGGCATTACACGAATGAGCTTGAGCTCCTTGCCAAACATTCCTGCAAGACGCTCCAATGACTGTCCAGCAGCAATACTAACAACAAGCTTATCACTGAAATCCATATCCTTGATGCCATCTACAACCTTAGCTAAAAACTGAGGCTTTACAGCAAGAAAGATGATGTCTGCAAATTCTACTGCGTCTCTGTTGTTAGTGCTTGTGTGTACTCCAAACTCATCGCTGATTCTATCAAGCGCTGCCTGGAAAATATCTGTAGCCATAACATCAGTAGCTTCTACCATGCCTGAGGAAATGATTCCTCCCATCATGGCGCTGCCCATGTTACCTGTTCCAATAAAACCTATCTTCATAAAGAAACCTCCTATTCAGCCTTGGCCAAAATAAGTTTTTCAAGATATGCAATACGAGCACAAACTGTAAAGATTTTTGCTGCTTCCTCTAATTCTTCGATTGGTGGAAGAGATGGAGCAAATCTAATGATTGAATCGCTTGGATCCATGTGGTATGGGAATGGTGCACCAGCTGGTGTAAGCTTAACGCCTGCCTCTGCTGCTAAATCTACGATACGTGTAGCTGTTCCCTTTGGAGCCTCAAATGTGATGAAGTATCCACCCTTTGGAGAAATCCATGAACCACATCCTGGGCCTGTTAAATCCTCTTCCATTGTCTTGATAACAAGCTCAAACTTAGGACGAAGAATCTTTGCATGTCTTTCCATGTGCTTTGATACAGACTCAACATCCTGGAAATATCTAGCATGACGAAGCATGTTGATTTTGTCAAAGCCAATTGTCTGAACTGTAAGTGTCTTCTTGAGCTCCTCACGATTGTTGTGGTTGCATGCGATAGCTGCAATTCCACCACCTGCAAATGTGATTTTAGAAGTAGAAGCGAACTCAAATACGAGATTTGGATTGTCTGCTTCCTCACACTCGTGAAGGATATTTAAAATCTTGCTCTTTTCTTTGTATAAGTGATGTACCGCATATGCGTTATCCCAGAATACCCTGAAGTCCTTAGCTGCTGGCTTAAGATTTGCCATACGTCTAACAACTTCGTCTGAGTATACAATACCCTGAGGATTTGAGTACTTTGGTACGCACCAGATACCCTTGATTGTGTCATCTGCTGCAACAAGTCCCTCAACAACATCCATATCAGGACCATCCTCATTCATAGGGATGTTTATCATATCGAAACCAAAATGCTGTGTGATAGCAAAATGTCTGTCATAACCAGGAACTGGGCAAAGCCATTTAACTCTCTCAAGCTTGCACCATGGTGTGCAGCCATCGAAACCAAACATGTATCCACGAGCAACTGTATCAAACATGATGTTTAATGATGAGTTGCCGCATACAATTACCTGCTCTGGCTGGCAATCCATAATCTCTGCCATAAGATGCTGAGCTTCTACGATGCCTTCCAACTGTCCGTAATTTCTAGTCTCAACACCATTCATGCATTTCATAAGAGACTTTCCATCAAGGATGTCGAAAAGTGGCATAGAAAGATTGAGCTGCTCTACAGATGGCTTTCCACGGCTCATATCAAGCTTTAAGCCCTTTGCCTGCCAAGCAACATACTCTTTTCTAAGTAGCTCCTTCTCTGCTTCAAGTTCTTCGGGTGACATTTCACTGTACTTTTTCATTGTTGGTCCTCTTTCATTTACTTTATTTATTATTTCGTACTTTATCTAAGTACTCATTAATAACTTGTTCATAACCGAGATTTCCTGGTCTGTAAAAATCTCCCCTTTCAAGTCCCTCTGGAAGATATCTCTGGTGTGAGAAATGGTTAGGATAATCGTGAGCATATTCATAACCTATGCCATGTCCTAGCTTTCCAGCAGACTTATAGTGTGCATCCTGCAGATGTGTTGGAATTGGTCGCGTGTGGTTGTTTCTCACCTCCTGCATGGCTAAATCAATAGCTCCGTAGGCTGAATTTGATTTAGGTGCACAAGCTACGTATGTAGCAGCGTGAGAAAGAATAATCTGACACTCTGGCATACCGATTCGTTCTGTTGCAAGGAATGCGCTGGTAGCAACTACCAGTGCCTGAGGATCAGCATTTCCTACATCCTCTGATGCACAAATACATATACGTCTTGCAATGAATTTGGGATCCTCTCCTGCGTAAAGCATTCGAGCCAAATAATAAACAGCCGCATCTGGATCTGAGCCTCTCATACTCTTTATAAAAGCAGAGATGGTGTCGTAATGATTATCGCCATCTTTGTCGTATTTGATAACTCTACGCTGAATGCATTCACTGGCAACATCTATGGTGATGTGGATTTTTCCATCATCGGATCTGTCTGTAGTGAGAACGCCAAGCTCAATAGCTGTGAGTGCGCTTCTGGCATCACCATTTGCAATGTCTGCTAAAAACTCTAAAGCGTCATCATCGATAACAGCATCGTAGCTTCCAAGTCCCTTTTCTGAATCTGTTAAAGCTCTGTTGATGAGGGTTTTAATATCCTCTATATCAAGTGGCTTTAGCTCGAAGATGATTGAACGGGAAAGCAAAGCTCCGTTGACCTCGAAGTATGGATTCTCAGTGGTGGCTCCTATAAGAATGATGGTGCCGTCCTCAACGAATGGAAGCAGATAATCCTGCTGGCCTTTATTGAATCTGTGAATCTCATCGATAAATAGAATTGTTTTTTTGCCGTATGCACCAAGTGTCTGTTTGGCTCCCTCAACAACTGCCTCCATGTCCTTTTTGCCGGATGTGGTGGCATTGATGGAAGTAAACTCTGCAGATGTGGTGTGGGCGATTACCTGTGCAAGTGTGGTCTTGCCTGTACCAGGTGGTCCATAAAATATAATAGAAGAAAGCTTGTCCGCCTTAATGGCTCTGTAGAGTAGCTTGTCCTTGCCAATGATGTGCTGCTGACCAACCACTTCATCAAGTGTGGTAGGACGAAGCCTAGCGGCAAGAGGCGATTCCTTTTTCTTTGCTTCCTGTCTCATGTAATCAAATAGATCCATGTAAAACCTTCCTTATCTTGATACTATCGTACGCATCCATAATAGCACATTTGTTCTGTATAGGATAGAGTTTTCACATTCAAATCTACACAAAAAAAGTATCAAGAGGTCACTTTACTAAACTAAAGTAATCGCTCTTGATACTATACTATAATTTTTTCAGTATTACAATAAAAAATTTCCGTAGGGCGGACATTTGTCCGTCGGTGGCAATAATCAATTTAGTTTAGATCGTATTTTGTAATGTTGATAACTGCATCCTCATTAGTGTTGAAATAGATGCCATCGCAAGATACATCAGTTGGAAGTGATGCTGTCATAACGTACATTCCATCCTCGAAGAATACTTCCATGCTGTATCTATCCATTACAATTCTAAGCTTGATTGTCTCGCTCTTCCATGGAATATGAGTTCTACGCTGATGCACTATTGCACGTCTTGAACCAGAAAACTTTCTGTCAATCTTTGCAATGTTTTCCTTTGGACGAAGAACGATATCCGTATGATACTTGTCATCTGCTGCAATTGAGATAACAAATCTGTCATACATAGCCTGAATATCCTTAGGCTTAACTTCTAATTCTAAATCTAAACATCTGCCATTAATGCCTTCTAATGAAACACCACCTGCAACGCTTTCGCTATCACTGTCTTTGATGTTCTTTGTAGCAGTAATATCGTAATTACGATACTCTACTTTATTAGAACGCATATCTTCCACTTCTTTAATTGGCCACTGGCATAATCTACCATCTCTGATAGAAAGCTCTCTTGGAAGTGACATCTGGCCAAACCATGGTTCTGAACCATCGTGAGCTCCTGTTGTATCCCAGTTCTGCATCCAGCCAATCATGACTCTTCTGCCATCTTCTGTGAGAATTGTCTGCATAGCGTAGAAATCAATTCCGTAATCAACTGCCTGAACATTTTCTTCTGTAAATGTATCTGTTGCAGCATCGAAATCACCAATTATGCAAAGGTTACCATTGCCGTTGTGGAATTCAAATCCTTCAGGAAGCATATCCTGTGGACTTGTTAAAAGAACACCTTTGCCTTCTAATTCAAAGAAGTCTGGACATTCCCACATGAGACCATATCTGCGCTCATTCTTTGCAAATATCTTCTCGAAATCCCAGTGAATGCAATCTGAACTCTTAAATAGAAGCAATTGTCCACTTCCATCTGGTGCTCTGTTGGCAACTAAACATCTGTAGCTGCCATCTTCTTTTTTCCAAATCTTTGGATCTCTAAAATCTGTTTTGCTTGACCCATCAGGGATAAGATTTGAATTAATAACAGGATTGTTTTCGTATTTCTCGTAATCTAATCCATCACCGACTGCTATACACTGTGTCTGGAACTCTTTCATCTGACCATTTTCAGCTGTTCTTTTCATAACGCCAGTATAGATAAGAAGATGTCTGCCATCCTCTAGAGTAATGGCACTTCCTGAAAAGACGCCATCCTTGTCGTAGAACTCATCTGGAGCCAAAGCAACTGGAAGAAACTCCCAATGAAGCAAATCCTTACTTGTGGCATGGCCCCAATGCATTGGACCCCAGTGTGCATCATATGGATGATACTGGTAGAATAAATGATACTTCCCTTCATAATAACTTAATCCATTAGGGTCATTCATCCAACCAACCCTAGGCGACAAATGAAACTTTGGTCTATTCTCCTCAGGGATTAATTTATCATAGACCTCCTCGTATTTTCTCGCCTCTCTAAGTGTTTGACTGCTCATTGGTATTTCTAATTCCTTCCGTGTTTTATTTCTTAATTAGCATAGAAATCATCAAAGTATTTCTGATAGATTTCCAAATATTGATCTAAGCCATAGCTATCAACCTGATCAAGGTATGACTGCCATGTAGCATCTGTAATACCATCTCTAATAAACTCAGCCTTGCTTGAATTTAAGTAAGATACTAAATCTGTCTGAATAGCTGAAAGCTTTTCTGTATCATCAGCAGACATAAATACCTTTGGATATACATACTTGCAGTGCATATCATCTGTGTAGTAGTCCTTAATCCAATCAAGACGATACTGAGCATCATCTGGGCAAGTTACATAAACATCATAGTACTCATCTAATACTGCAAGTGGTCCGCCTACGCACTCTGCTTCACGAACCTCAACTGGTGATGCATCACCTAAAGCTGCATGCTTAAGCATTGGCTCACCGTTTGCATTCTCGCTAAGCTCGAAGATATCGAAATCATCATCCTCACCGTATGTACCCCAGTTGTTCTGTGGAGACTGGAATGGATCATACATCTGATCTAACCAAGCACATACTAATGCAGGGTTTGAACAAACACTTGTTACTACGCAACGTCCTCTATCAAAACCAGAAGTGAATGAACCGTTCTGTGGAGTAACGCTTACTGTATCTGCCTTAAGAGCTGCAAGTGGTACATAGTCCTGAATGTTGTCGATGTTTGCAACATCCCATGAGAAGCATACACCATATCTGTGTGATTTACCCTTTGCAACGTATGTTGACCAATCCTGTGTGAAGCACTCTGGATCGATTAAGCCTTCGCTGTAAAGCTTATGTAACCATTCTACACCATCTCTAAAACCATCTGTAGTTGCAGTACATACAACTTTTCCGTCATCATTTACTGCAATATGCTGACCCATATCTACATCACCGATACCATCGCCAAAACCATTAATCAAAAGGTTTGGATCCTGATCATTTACGATGCATGACATAGGAATGATGTCACCATCAATGTTAAACTCTTTCTGAAGCTCACTTGAGTGCTCCTGGAAAGCTAAAAGAACCTGCTCAAACTCATCTACTGTTGTAGGTGTTTCAAGTCCAAGAAAATCTAACCACTTCTGGTTGATGAATGTCATGTTGTTACCAACAGTCTGGATAGCAGTCTTTTCTGAACCAAGCTGCTCAATCCAAGGCAATGCCCAAATGTGACCATTTTCATCTTCGCACATTGTGCGATATTCTGGATACTTCTCGAATACAGTGCTTAAGTTTGGCATGTACTCATCAATGTAATCCTCTACAGGAATGATAACACCCTGATCTGCATATCTTAAAAGGTCACTATCACTGAAGCCTGCATTGAATACGAAATCTGTAAGTGTGTTTACATTTGCCATATTCAATGAAATCTTGTCGCCCCACTGATCTGATGAAATGGCTGTCCACTCAACATGTACGTTTGTGTCATCCTCAAGTCTCTTGAAGATTGTACGATTGTTTGGTTCCTCCTCTGTTCCTGTTGGGTAGCTAATCATACCTGTGATTGTTACCTTCTCATCCAAAGGAAATGATAGATTTGATACATCTACCTTGTCTGCGTTGCTTGCGCTGTTACCCTTTGATCCACAGCCTGTGAATGCTGACGCTGCCATAGTCATAGCAAGAGCGGCTGCTGCGAATCTCTTTACATTTTTCTTCATTTTATCTCCTCCATTTAATATATATAATAGCTACACGCTACTATTTATCCCTTAACTGAGCCAACCATAATTCCAGCATCGAAATACTTCTGGAAGAATGGATACATAACTAAAAGTGGCAAGCTTGAAATAATGATTGTTGAGTATTTTAATAACTCTGCAAGTCTTGCTCTTTCTGCTGTTGACTGCATATCTGCAATCATTCCTGCATCTGGCTGGTTCTGAATCAATATAGCTCTAAGCACCAACTGTAATGGCTGCTTTGAAGCTGTGTTTAAATAAATCATTGCATCGAAGTAGCTGTTCCACATTCCAACGAACTGCCATAAGCAAAGCACCGCAATAACTGGTGTACATACTGGAAGTAGAATCTTGAAGAATAATGTGAGCTCATTTGCTCCATCAACTTCTGCTGCTTCCCTAAGCTCTCCTGGGATTCCTTTATAATATGTACGTGCAATAATCATGTTCCAAACTGAGAATGCTCCTGGAAGAATTACTGCCCACATGCTATCAAGAAGACCAAGGTTGCTGATTAACAAATATGTAGGAATCAATCCACCGCCGAAGAACATTGTTATCATAAAAATTACGTTGAAAAACTTTTTTCCTTTGAAGTCATCCAATGACATTGGGTAGGCACAAAGCATTGTTATAGCGACTGATAGGAAGGTAAACAACAACGAATAAATTACGGCATTTCTAAAGCCTACCCAAATCTGTGAATTGGAAATAACTCTTTCATATGCTGTTAATGTCCATTTATCTAAGTCAAATGAGATTCCTTGGTTTTGCAATGTAATTGGATCCATAAATGAAGCAATTACTATGTAAACCATTGGCACGATTATGGCCAATACAAATAATCCTAAAAGTACATATCCAACTAATAAGAATGTTTTATCACCAGCTGAATACTTGGCAAATGTACTTTTCTTCTTTTTCTTATTCTCCATCGTATCCTCCCAATTACAGGCCCTGGCCGTCGTTCATTTTTTCAACAACTTTGTTTACTGATAAAAGTAAGATTAAGTTGATGACTGTATTGAACAAACCAACCGCTGTTGAATAACTGTAATTTCCATCCAACAAACCTTTTTTGTACACGTAAGTTGCAATGATTTCTGAAGCACCTAAGTTCAAGTCTGTCTGTAAAGCATATGCCTTTTCAAAACCAATGCTCATTATGTTACCAGCCTGTAAAATGAACTGGATGATTACCATATCTTTAATAGCAGGCCACTCAACTGCCTTTATCTGCTGGAAGATGTTTGCTCCATCAATCTGAGCTGCTTCCTTTAATTCCTGGCTGGCATTTGCAAGTGATGCTGTATACATGATTGATGCCCAACCTGCACCCTGCCAGATACCACTTATAATGTAGATAGGTCTGAATGCCTCTGGAAGTGTAAGGAAGTTGATTGTTGTATGGAACAACATATTAACTGGTCCTGTTACTGAAAGAAGAATTCTAACCATACCGCAAAGTACAATTACTGATATGAAGTTTGGCATGTATAAAACAAGCTGAATCTTTTGTTTGATCTTGCTGCTTTCTATTCTGTTAAGCAAAAGTGCAAGAATGATTGGAACTGGGAATCCCCATAACAATCCAAAAACACTAAGCTTTAATGTGTTTACCAGATATGAAATGAAATCCGGTGATGATAGGAATTGCTGAAAGTATTCAACCCCAACCCATTCGCTTCCGAAAAAGCCTTTGAAAGGACTGTACTTTTCAAATGCAATCAAAATACCACCCATTGGCAAATACTTAAAAATGATTGTAAGTAAAAGCGCTGGTCCCAAGAAGAAAACATATAGTCTCCAATGATGTGTCACATACGTAATCGTATTGTGAAATTTGCCTTCCTTTTCCATTTATCCTCCTCATATACACCCAAAACATTTGTGTGCGTTTGCACAACTTGTGTATGAATTTACTATACCATTTTTTACATTTGTGTCAATGCGATTTTGTTTATTTGTAACATTATTACAATACTCTACTTTTCTTTTTGTAAAAATGAACCATCTCAATTTTTACATTTGACAAATACATTTTTACATTTTATAATTTTACCAACGGATTTAGACAATAAATCCTACAGCGGATTTTTACATAAAATAAATAGGAGAATATAATGGCAAACAAAGTTACAATTCAAGATATTGCCGATGCACTTGGCGTTTCAAGAAACACCGTATCAAAGGCAATAAATAACACTGGCATCCTCGCCGATGCCACACGCGAAAAGGTATTAGCGAAAGCTGTTGAAATGGGGTACAAGCAGTTTTCATATGCAAATTCAGTTTCCGATATCTTCGGAGGAAGCATAGTGAAGAAACCAGAACACACTGGTGAAATAGCTCTTTTTACAGGAAGCTTTTTGGATAACTCCCATTTTGCTTCTACTATGTTAGATAAATTCCAGCACGAAATTACAGATTTGGGATATAGCATGTTGATGCATCGTGTTACTCCTGCCAATATTGCTGATATGGTTCTACCAGCCAGCTTTAACAAAGAGCACACAAAAGGCATCATCTGTGTAGAGATGTTCAATCAAAAATACTGCGAGATGCTTTGCAGCCTTGGCATACCAATGCTTTTTGTGGATGCACCTGTAGAAAGCTACAGCAAGCAGCTTGAAGCGGACGTGCTTATGATGGACAATTCCGCAGGCTTCTTTAACTTGATTTCTAATATGAAAGAACGCGGTGTTACAAAGATTGGATTTGTTGGTCAGGCAAATCACTGCCGCTCTTTCTTTGAAAGATATATGGCTTTCAGAAATGCAATGTATTTAAACAATCTTCCTATTGATGAAAAGTTTGATTTTTCAGATGTTCATCCACATGGGCCAGAATACTTTGCAAATCTTTTTAAAGCAATCTCAGCTCTTGATGAGCTTCCAGAATTACTTATCTGTGCAAACGATTTTGTTGCAATTGATATAATCAACTGCCTTAAGGTCCTTGATCGTTCTTATCCAAAGGATGTTATGATTGCAGGCTTCGATGATTCAGCAGAATCAAAGGTTATGACACCTGCTTTAACCACCTGTCACATTCACTCACAGATAATGGGCTTCACTGCTGCAAACCTTTTGGTATCTCGTATCGAACAGCCTGATTTAAACTATCGCACCGTTTATACTGAGACAAACCTTATTTATAGGGAATCTACTAGAGATTAATTAGTAGGAGATTTTATGAGAAATTTACTTAATTACGATGGTCCGGTTCTGACCTTTCTTACAAAGATTGTGTACAGCGTTTGGCTAAACATACTTTGGTTCATTTGCTGTATTCCAATCGTCACAATCGGCGCATCTACAACAGCTTTGTACTACTGCTGTCAAAAGATAGTAAAAGATGAAGAAGGCTATATTACAAAGGCTTTCTTTAAAGCTTTTAAGGATGATTTTAAGAAAAGCACTATTATCGGATTGATTATGACATTGCTAGGATGCATCATCCTCACAGATGGATACATTCTTTATCATCTTTGTTTTACATCAAAGCTTTGGACATTAATCAGTGCAGTACTTATCATTGCCTCTATCGCATATACGATAGTATTGCTTTGGATTTATCCTTTGCATGCACACTTCGAAAATACGATAGCTAATCTTTTCAAGAACTCAATTATGCTTGGAATGCGTTTCATTTTTTGCACTGTCATAATGTTTGGCGTATTTCTTATTATGGGATACATCGTATATTATGTTTGTACACCATGTATCATCCTGGGTGTTGGCACATGTGCACTTATTAATTCCATGCTAATGAAAAATATTTTGATTCAATGCGAGCTACAAAGCACTGAGAACTATGAAGAACAAAACTAATACATTTTCACAATTAAACAAAAAACAAAAGCTGCAGTACATCATGGATTACTACAAAATCCACATAATAGTCACTGCAGCTATTATTTGTATTCTTTTTTCTATCATAAGAACCGTACAAAAAAATCATGATATAGATTTATATGTGGCATATGTAAACATTGCCGCAGATGATAGTTTGCTTGAATCTATCGATGATGCGACAGGTCTTAACATTTCTAATTACACAAATCTACTTATCACTGAAGATCCAGCTAGCGACAATCTGGAGTATGCCTATGCATCCTCTATGAAGCTTATGTCTGCCATTAGTGCTGGCAAGCTTGATATTATTGTTGCTGATAGCTACGGCATCGAAATGGCTAATAACGCTGGATATCTTACAAATCCAAAGGATTATTTAGAGTCAAAAAATCCTGCTCTCGCAAACAAATTAGAAAACTATTATCTAGAGGATGAAGGTCAAGTTCCTTATGCCATTGATTTATCTTACTCTAATTTATTTGTTCAAGCAGGTTTTTCTGAACATCTTTATATTGGCATCGTTGCCTCTGAGGCGGTTTCCCCAGAGGTTTCCGATTACCTGTTATCAATCAACTAATCCACTGAT
Source organism: Pseudobutyrivibrio ruminis (assembly GCF_015057245.1). Classification (GTDB taxonomy): domain Bacteria; phylum Bacillota; class Clostridia; order Lachnospirales; family Lachnospiraceae; genus Pseudobutyrivibrio; species Pseudobutyrivibrio ruminis_E. The sequence goes on along the minus strand of NZ_SVET01000006.1, from coordinate 176,255 downwards.
TTAATATTAACCACTAATCTGCCGCCATCCCAGGCATCATTGCCTTCAGGATCTATAGCAAATAGTATTACATCACCTTTCTTTACATCTATTGTTTTATCAAATGTGGCTTCTCTTTCTGAATCAAAGTTTCCAGCTGTTTGATTCTCGAAGTAAATCTCCTGACCGTTAACTCTAATTCTCATGCAGGTTCCTGTAGCATTTTCATCTTCACTATTTGCAAACTTCACATAGCTTCCAGAAATGTTGATTGTGCCATCTTCTGCTACCACCCATTTGTAAGCTGCATTTCTGCCATTTCCTGGCTCTACAAAATCCGACTTAAGCTCTGGCTTGCCATCATTGTAATATCTGTTTGCTCCTGAATCGTAGCTTAACTCGCTAAAGTTAGCTCCATCCCAGTCGCACATTCCGTAGTACCATCCATCAGAACCCTGCTCTCCAAATGCAGATGCTAGGCTAGTATTATTTGTTCTGCCATCTGTTGCTGGATCATCTGATGGTTCTGGGTCTGTGTTTTCACCAGGAGTTTCTGGATTATCTGGATCATCTGGAGTCTCTGGATCATCTGGAATCTCTGGAGTCTCTGGCTCATCCTCCTCATCATTTCCTGTTCCATCAGAAATTTTGATTTCAAGACGTCCACCATCGTAGCTGTCATTGCCCTCAGGATTTACCGCAAATACGATTTCATCTCCCTCATGAACAACATACTCTTCATTGATATCTCTGGTTACTTCACTTGAGAAGTTTCCTTGAACACCGATAAACTTCTTTTCCTCTCCATTGATAAAGATTCGAATAACTACACCATCTGCTGCAGGATCATCGCTGCTAACAAACTTAGTATATTTTCCTGTTATCTTAATCTTTCCTGTTTCACCGGCTACCCATTTGTATGCAGCATTCTTACCATTTCCTGGTTCGACAAAATCTGCCTTCAGCTCTGGCTTGCCATTGTTGTAATATCTGTTGTTTTCTGTGTCCATTTCAAGCAATTCAAAGTTCTTGCCATCCCAGTCACACATTCCATAGTACCAACCATCTGAGCCCTGCTCACCAAATGCTTTTTTAAGGTCTGTATTATTTGTTCTACTTGATGCTGCTTCCTTTGCTTCGTATATGCTGACTGAAAGCTTGCCAGCATCATATGCATTATTTCCTTTTGCTGAGATTACAAATGATACCTTGTCTCCGCGATGAACCTCTTGCTTCGTGAACATGAAATCGATTTTGTTATCATTTCCATCACCTGCAAATACTGCAACATCCTGCTCAGTTAAAAGCTTATCATTTATGTAGATTTGAATCTTTGTACCATCTGGATAGCTTGGATTTGAATCATTCTGACCAAACTTTACATAATCTCCTAAAATATCAATTTTGCCGTCTGAATAAGCTACCCACTGATAAATGGCTGCTCCATCTTTTCCTGGATGTATATAATCCTTCTTTATTTCAAGACCTTCATTTTTACCTGAAAGATAAGCAGTTTTATCATCATTCATGTAATGAAGAACCTTTGCATCTTTCAGAGATGTTCCGTCTAAGAACCACCATCCATCCGTACCTTGCTCAATAGAGTCGATAGCACCAAGAACAGTATTGTTTGTTCTCTTTTTATCTCCTACTCCTACCTTTGTAGCATTGGCATCCTCAATGTCGATTTCAAGACGACCACCATCCCAGGCATTATTTTTATTACAACCAATATCAAAGGTAATTACATCTCCTGCTTTTACACTCAGCTTTGAAATATTAATATCTGTTTTGTTGCTTCGGTCTTCCCCTCGAGGACAAAAACAAGTTTCATCAAATATATCCTTGCCATTCTTGTAAACCGTTACTACTGTTCCATCAGGCCATGATGCATTTGGATCTTCGTGTCCAAATTTCACATAGGCTCCAGTTATATCAATTTGACCATCCACAGCAACAACCCACTTATACATTGCATGAGCATTGAGACGAGGCTGAACGAAATCCTTCTTAACCTCTAAGCCCTTAAGCTTTCTAGAGGTGTAGCCTGTACCGTCCTCTGTCTTCTGGCGAAGGACCTCTGCCTTATCTACACTCTTGCCTTCCCAGTAGTACCAACCATTGTTACCCTGCTCACCAAAATCTAAAGCAAGGTTAGCGTAGTTGCTACCACTATTGTTTACCATATCAACAGTTTTTAAATCTGCATCTTCAATTACAAATGTGAAATTACCACCGTCATAAGCAGTGTTTTCCTTGCCATCTACCATAAGTGTCAGACAATCACCAGCTTTCACATTTACCCCTTCCACCGACAAATCTTTTGTAACTTCCTTGTCTGTAAGAGGTTCGAAATCCTGCTGTTTAAGAATTTCATTGTTTTTCTTAAGATATACTGTTACACCATCTGGCCAATCAGGATTTGCATCCTCATTTTTTAGCTTTGTATAAGTCAATGAAATATCTACTGGACCAGTCTGAGCTGCAACCCATTTTACATTTGCTGATCTGCCTTTATTGGCTGGCATGATGTAATCTCTCTTTATTTCAATTCCGTCGTTAGTTGTGTACTTATCATTCTCTTTATAAGTTTCAACATTTACTGCAAAATCTGGATCAAGATAATATCCTGACTGGAATACCCATCCATTGCTTCCCTGCTTGCCAAAATCTTCCTGCATAGAAGCATTATTTGTTCTAGAGCCTCCTGTATAAGTAACATCCTTATGGGTCTTTCCTGTAAGAGGTGTTAATCCCTTGATTGAAAACTCATATTTTCCACCATCATAAGCATTGTTGTCCTTACCATTTACTACCATTGTGATGAAGTCATCTTTTTTAACAGACACTTTTTCTACGTTCAATGACTTTGTAATCTCTTTTTTAGTATCTGCTTCAAACTCTTCCTGAACTAATACTTCATCATTGTGGTAGATTGTTACTCTAGTACCATCAGGCCAGCTTGGATTCTTATCTTCATTTTTGAACTTGGTATAAGATGCATCGATTTTAATATCTCCAGTCTGAGCAACCTTCCACTTGATTACTGCCGATTTGCCCTTTCCTGTATTTACAAAATCACGCTTGATTTCCAAATAGCTGCTATCAAAATATCTATCTTCTTCAGTTTCAAAGTTTTGCATGTTATATGAACCAGTTGGCTCATCTCCAAAACCATCCTGATAGAACCATCCGTTTTTACCCTGCTCACCAAAATCATATTTTACATCTGCAAAGTTCTGTCTGGTTTCTGATTCATCTATCTGAACATCTGCTTCTGTAGTTGCTCCTGTTCTATCGATGATGTTGATATCGAAACATCCACCGTCATATGATGAGTTGATTCCTGCATCAACAACAAAATATAGCTTATCTTCTGTTGTTACCTCTAAGTCCTGCTCTCTAAAGGAAATGCTGTTTTCTCCCTTTGCTGGAGCAGCTACCTTCTTGTTGAATAGTTTTTCACCATTCTTGTAAACAGATACAACTACCCCGTCTGGCCATGTTGGATCACCATCGTTTTGCTCAAACTTGGTGTACTTTCCTCTGACCTCAATCTTTCCATCCACTGCTGGCTGCCAGCAAAGCATTGCCTCGTCATTTATAGCTGGATGGATGAAATACTGGCTAATTGTAAGATTTGGAGACGTAACATTCATGTATGCTCCATCTTTTTCTGTGGATACAAGCTTGGCATCCTTTACACTTTTACCGTAAAGATATGTCCAACCATTATTTCCCTGCTTTCCAAAATCTTCCTGAGAATTAGCATTGTTATTCTCTCTTGTGGTATCTACTGAAGCAGTTGGCCCTTTAGCGTTTACATCGTTGATTGCAACATAAAGTGAACCGCCGTCAAATGCATTGTTCATATTTGGGTCGACGATAAAGTAAAGGCTCTCCAATTCTTCCACAGATAAATCCTTAATTGTTTCCTCTACAACCTCTTCCTTATCTGTACTTACATCTACTTCGTATCTGCCAATTGCTTCATCGCCCTTGTACACATAAAGAGTGACACCATCTGGATAAGAAGGATTCTTGTCCTTGTTAGCATTCTTTACGTAAGTCAGCTGTACATTTACCTTACCTGCGTCTGCCGCTCGCCACTCAAGAATTGGCGCCGTTCCTTCGGCAGTGTGTATAAAGTTTGATTTTATTTCCATACCCGTTTTACCAAGCTGGAAATATTTCTCCCCGTCATAAGACTCAAGTCTTCTGGATTTACAAGGGTCCAAGGCTGAACCATATCTATAAAACCAACCGTTATTTCCCTGTTCTCCAAAATCCGCCACATTAAATGCATTGTTTGTTCTGCTTGGATCATCCACAAATTCAGGCTCTACGTATTCGTCTGAAAAAAATGAATCCGGCCATCCGCCTCCTAAAGCTATCACCTCATCCCTAATTTCCATAGGATGATTTGTCATGACAACCGCAGTAACTGCAATAGCTGCCGTGGTTCCCGATGCTATCAGCGCCGTTTTCACCTTGTGAGCCAAGACAGCCTGAAGCACCTTGCTAAAACCCTTTTTTAACATTATTCCCCTCCTACTTACTAATGCTCATATTTTCGAATACCACATTAGAATTAACTGAGAAAATTCCCCATTCCATTCCCTGTGATAAATACATGCGAGTCGTAAAAGCAAGCTCATCGTTTACATACATACAAACAACTCCATCAGAAATCACCATTGATACATGCAGCTCTTTTTCCTTTGACAAATCAAAATCAATATAAGATTGAGCACTTATTTCCATTATGTTGCTGCCGTTGTAAAACTCGATTCTATTATTTGCCCCGTTGAAAATGATGTTGAGATTGCCCACATTTTCAGTGTTTGTATTGAAGCAAAAGCCAAACATACCATCAGCGTCAAAATCCCTAATGTCTGTTTTTACAAGGTAGCTTCCCATCAGATTCTTAAAGCCAACCATTTCGTATTTGTCGCCGCTAAAGGTATAGGTTGTACCGTCTGCTTTCACAGTCTCTGTCATTTTCAGTGGTTCCAAATCAAGTTCATGTATCAGCTTCTTATTAATCTCTGGATTCAATACTGGTGATAATGTTCCATCATCATTTTGATTCAAAAGATGAGAGACCATATTTCCACCCCAATCATACTCTCCAGTATCCTGGTGTTCCTTCTTGGTTCCATTCCAGCCTACTACATAAAGATTTTCTCCATCTGTCTCCAATCTTCCTGCGTAGAATCCATTGCAATCAAATGCATCTCTTTCAGGCTTTTCAAATGGACCATCCAAAGAATCTGATACTCGATAGTGAACAACTCTGTTTGGCCACTGATCAGAAAATGCCAAATAGTATTTTCCTTTATATTGAAGAAGAGATGGACACTCCATATTTGAATCGGTTCCCAAGTCATTCTCAAAAAAGACTCCCCCGTCAGTCCATTTACTCAAATCTTTGGATGTGTATTTTACGATAACTCCCTTATTTTCAAAACGAGTGGTTACAAGCATCTCATAGCATTTATCATCAACCGAATAATAAACATATGGATCTCTGAAATCATCTGTGGAGTACTTGCCCGCACCTGTAAACGTATCTGCTGGAATCTTTTCCCAGTTTTCTAAATCCGAACTTGTGGCATGCATCACAGCTTCCTTGGGTTCATATGTGTCATTATGGCCTGTGTAAAAGGCATGATAGATTCCTTTGTCATCCTTGATTACGCTTCCTGTACCAAGTGCAATATCCTGACTTTCGACAGTATCTCCATAATTAATCACCACACCCTTGTCATCATACTCTGTAAAATCGCTGGTCTGAATCAAAGCCCATGGATGATAACCCTGTTTTCCATTTCGTTGATCAGCCAAATAGAAAACATTATATTTTCCATCATCATAAAAAGGCATTGTATCTCCAATAAATCCTTCTACCGAAGCTGGAAACAACTCATAATTATCATATTCTTCTCCCAGGTACTTCTCTTCCTCTGCCTCTACTGTTTGATTGCCACATCCTACCATGTTTAAACCCATGATACCGGCCAAAATCACTACCGCTGCTTTTCTCATATTACCTCCCTAAGGTGCATTTGCACTATATCTTGCACCATAAATTTTACATTCATGGTGCATATAAATCAATAACGCTTTGCAAAAGTAACATATTTTTGTGCAAATGTAATCAAACGCACCATTCATTTTGTTAGAAATTACATACTAGACTATTTCAAAATGTTACAATTGACACATTTATCACCTTCAAGTATGATTGATATTAGATTAAATTTAGGAGATTACTATGAGTAAAAGGGTTACTTTACAAGAAATTGCAGACGCTCTTGGATTGTCACGAAATACGGTTTCAAGAGCTCTTAATAATACAGGAAATGTTTCAGAAGAAACAAGAAATCAGATATGCCAAACTGCCATTTCAATGGGATATAAGCAATTTAGTATGCCTGATTCAAGAGCCATGTACAATGGTACAGTGAGTGCAAAGTTACCTGCTTCAGATGGAAAAACTGAAATTGCTTTGTTTACACATTCCTTCCCAGGCTACTCTCACTCTGGAACCAAGCTTTTAGAAGCATTCCAGCACAAAATCGATAGCCTTGGTTACAAATTAACTATCAACATTATCAGAGATTATGAAATAGACAATCTATGTTTTCCTAGCAATCTTAACATTGATAATATTGCCGGCATTCTATGTATAGAGCTTTTTTCCGAAAAGTACAGCGAGTTTTTGTGCAGACAAAATATCCCTCTTCTCTTTATAGATAGCCCTATATCCCATCGCTGTGAAATAAATGCAGATGTTTTATACATGGAAAATCTATCAAGCTCGTATCACATGCTTGATACTTTGATAAAAAAAGAATGCAAGAATGTGTCCTTCGTAGGTGACCGTTTCCACTGCCAATCATTCTTTGAAAGATGGCAAGCATACGTGTCTGTTCTTGCAGATAAAGGAATTAATATAGATACAGCAAACTGCATATTAGAGGATGACAGTTGTCCATATTCAGATGTTTTATGGCTTAGCGAAAAAATAAAAGCCCTTAAAACCATGCCAGATTTGTTTTTCTGTGCAAACGACTTCTTGGCAATGTCGGTTTTAAAGGCTCTTAGATTATTAGGCAAGGATGCTCCTGCAGATGTAAAGGTGTGCGGCTTTGATGATGCCCCTGAGGCAGCCCTTTTAGAGCCAAGCCTCACAACCGTTAAAATCCATAGCAGTTCTATGGGTTACACAGCTGCAGAAATTCTTCTTTCTAGAATTGCAAATCCTCTTATGCCATATAAGAAAACATACATCGAAACTGATGTTATATATAGGGATTCCACTAAATAAGTGGAATCCCTTATTTTTATTTTATGTATTTTTTGAAGAAAGCAGCCTCATCCTGGTTGATTTGTTTTGCCTCTTCAAGATTCATATTAACATGGCACACATGTCCCATGTATTCCTGACCTTCCTCTCCATACAGCTTCCATTCTGTATCAATTCCCTTGTCCTTAAGGAAATTGTACATAGGCTCTGCATTAGCTTTTAGGAAATCATAGTAGGATGTCATAACATAGGCTGGTGGGAAGTTTTCAGTAATGTGACCTAAAACATCAAGCTGTTTCTTTACTTCATCATCGTCTCTTCCAACATACATGTTGTACAAATCCTGAGTAAATTTTTCATTTCCCTTTCCACCTGCTTCAAGGCCAAATTTGTACATGCCACAATTGAGAGCAATAGCCCTAACCTTTATTTCCTGTGGGGTGCTGAATGGAAATAGCTTTTCATACTCTGGATTTGTAAAGATAGCTGCATAGTGGCTGCACATCTGTGCTCCAGCAGAATCTCCCACTAAGAATACATTGTTAATATCAATATTGTACTGAGTGGCATTTTTCACAATCCACTGCATTACCTGATTAATCTCACTAAGCTGAGATGGGAACTTAGCTTTTGGTGCCAAATGATAGTTGAAATTAACAACTGTGAATCCAAGGCCTGCAAGATATACACAATAGTGTTTGTAAATCTCCTTTGTGCCGTAGATATATCCGCCGCCATGAATACTGACAATTGTTGGTTGAATTTCATTTATGCCCTTCTTGAAATAAACATCTAAAAGGTTGTATTTATCGCTGTTTCCAAGGTAGTTGATGTTTGTTTCAAGCTCGATATCATCTGGTATTGTCAATGTAGAATCCCTCTTTTTGTCCCCCTTTGCTGCCATGTACTTAAACATGAATGTTTGAAATGACATAATACATTATCCTCCTGTGTCTTAACTAAACAGCTTGGTTCCATCTGAATCAATTGTGATAGTTGAACCTTCGCTTATGTCTCCTGCAAGTATGATTTTAGCTGCCATAGTCTCCACATTTTTCTGAATGTATCTGCGAAGAGGACGAGCGCCATATACTGGATCGTAGCCCTGATCAATGACGAACTGCTTTGCTGCTGGAGTAAGTTCGATCTTTAGCTGTCTGTCTTCAAGTCTACCATTTAGCTCAGCCATAATCAAATCAACTATTCCACCAATATTGCTCTTTGTAAGTGGCTTAAACATGATGATTTCGTCCAGTCGATTTAAAAACTCTGGTCTAAATGAATTTCTCAAATCATTCATTACCAAATCATTTGTCGCTTGGGTGATTTCACCAGTATTTTCATCGATTCCCTCAAGCAAATACTGAGAGCCGATGTTGCTGGTTAGAATAATAATTGTATTTTTGAAATCAACTGTACGGCCTTGTGAATCGGTGATTCGACCATCATCAAGTACCTGTAATAAAACATTGAATACATCAGGATGTGCTTTTTCTACTTCATCAAAAAGTACTACCGAATATGGCTTACGGCGAACTGCCTCAGTAAGCTGACCGCCCTCATCATATCCTACATATCCTGGAGGTGCTCCTATAAGTCTGCTGACGCTAAACTTTTCCATGTACTCCGACATATCAAGACGAACCATGGCGTTTTCATCATCAAATAGTGCCTGAGCTAATGTCTTTGCAAGCTCTGTTTTACCAACACCTGTAGGACCAAGGAAAAGGAATGATCCGATTGGCTTGCTTGGATCCTTTATTCCTGCCTTTGAACGAATTATAGCTTCTGACACAAGCTTTACAGCCTCATCCTGTCCCATAACTCGTTTGTGCAATTCCTCATCAAGATGAAGTGTCTTGCTGCGCTCTGTTTCATTAAGCTTTGCTACAGGAATACCTGTCCATCTTGAAATGATTCTTGCAATTTCTTCCTCTGAAACATTTTCATGAACCAGGCCTGTATCTCTAGCTTTAAGCTTTTCTTCTGCTTCTGCAAGTCGTGCTTCAAGCTCTGGTAGCTTACCATACTGAAGCTTTGCAGCCTCCTCCAAATCGTATTTCTGCTGTGCAACCTTTATCTGGCCCTGCACATCATCAAGCTCTTCTTTGATTTTTGCCACATCCTCAACAAGCTTTTTCTCATTATCCCATGCAGCCTTCTTTGTGTTGTATTCATCACGAAGCTCTGACAATTCTTTTTGTAAATCTACAAGTCGCTCCTGAGATAATCTATCTGTCTCTTTCTTAAGAGCAGCCTCCTCGATTTCCAACTGCATTACTCTTCGATTCATCTCATCCATTTCAGCTGGCATGGAATCAAGCTCTGTCTTAATAAGTGCACAAGCCTCATCTACAAGATCGATAGCCTTATCTGGAAGGAATCTATCGGAAATGTATCTGTTAGAAAGTGTTGCTGCGCTAACTAATGCACCATCTGTAATCTTTACTCCATGGAATACTTCGTAGCGTTCCTTAAGTCCTCTAAGAATAGAGATTGTGTCTTCAACTGTTGGCTCGTCAACCATTACAGGCTGGAAACGTCTTTCAAGAGCAGCATCCTTTTCAATGTACTCACGGTATTCATCAAGAGTTGTGGCACCGATACAATGAAGCTCGCCACGGGCAAGCATTGGCTTAAGCATGTTTCCTGCATCAAGACCACCATTGCCATTTTTACCAGCACCAATGATCGTATGAAGCTCATCTATGAAAAGAATGATTTCTCCATCAGAGTTTTTAATCTCATCAAGAACAGCTTTCAACCTTTCCTCAAACTCACCCTGGTATTTGGCACCTGCAATCATTGAGCCAATCTCAAGTGAAAATACCTTTTTGTTTTTAAGTGCTTCAGGCACATCACCTCTAACAATACGCTGAGCCAAGCCCTCTACAACTGCTGTCTTACCAACACCAGGCTCACCAATAAGAACTGGATTGTTCTTTGTCTTACGGCTAAGGATTCTGATGACATTTCTGATTTCTTCATCACGGCCGATTACAGGATCAAGCTTATTTTCTCTAGCTCTTTCTACCAAATCGTATCCATATTTTTCAAGTGTGTCATAGGTTGCTTCTGGATTATCCGTATTTACGGTTTGGTTCCCTCTGACAGTTGCAAGCACTGCAAGGAATGAATCCCTTGTAATATTGAATGCCTTAAAAATATTCTTAATAGGTGTGCTTGGTTTCTTAATCATAGCAAGCATCAAATGCTCAACTGAGACGTAGCTGTCGCGCATTGATTTTGCTTCGTCCTCAGCATAAGTAAGAACATAATTGAGATGCTGACCTACTCGAAGCTCACCACCCTGCACCTTTACTCTGGCTTGAAGTGCTGCATCTACAGCATTTTTGAATTGTTCCACATCGATGTTCATCTTGCTAATCAATGATGGAATCAATCCATTCTCCTGGCGTAACAGCGCCATCAGCAAATGCTCCTGCTCTATCTCCTGATTGCCATAATCCATGGCTATTTTTTCGCATGCATTAATTGCTTCGATTGATTTTTGTGTAAATTTTTGGATGTTCATAATCTCACCTCCACCCGTTATTTATCTTGTAATTATGTTCTAACACAAAAATTAGCACTCGACAAGTCCGAGTGCTAATAATTAATAATTATTTAAGAATTTGTGGAACAGCTTATCAATTAGTTCTATCGTATACATGTAAATCATAGTGGTTGGAATACATATCTTCCAAACTTTCTACATCTACATCCCCACTAATTAGAAGTCTATCAAAAGATTGCGATGCACGATGCTGACGATAGTCTTCATAACACATGTAAGCAAATGCCTCCATTAATGTGGCATTAGGCTTATAAATAAAATGAATATCTATAATATCCGGATTAAACAAATATGTTTTTGTACCAATAGAATATGAACGAACTGCAACAATTGGCCTTTCTTTTGTGCTACTTTCATGGAAATATGCAGTCAGTTTATATGCATCAATATTTGCTCCACCGACTACACAGCTACCTAATTCTTCGTATACTGGTGGCTGAGGATCAAAATCGTATTGATTTATATTGCTAAGTTCTATAGCACTAGCCAGCTTTTGCAGTTCATTAAATAATGTCATATTACCAATAGTGATTGCCGTGTGCTTTGCATAGTCCGTTAAAGATACAAAATCATATTTTTCATTTTCATTAAAGCCTGTTGGCTTAACTGCCTCGATAGCAGCATCACTAAAATAATAATCTGGGTAATTGTCTCGAATGTAAGCAAGAAAAGTTTTGAAGTCAGAGAAAGTACAGCGATGTAGGTCAATGTTTTCGATTTCGTCCCGTGTGACTTTCCGGACTTGCACCTCATCGCTATTTGCTCCAATTTGATATTTTAAATGCGTTCTAAATAAAATATCTGTTGTTTCCATAATTATAATCTCCCCTTCTACAGCATAATAGCACATATAGTGCCATCTGTATATACCCCTACAAAATGTTGTAAGAACTTTATTAAATTATACTAAAATTAAATATTGGGGTTTATACAAGTTTAATATGTTTTAATGTTTAATGTAGGTAAAGCTAGGTCACATCATACATGGCAAAGCCTCTGGTCAGCATTGGGGGCTACTGCCTAGGATGAAAAATAAGAAATAGGCAGTAGCTTTTGAGGTCAGTGTGGCGTAACTAGACCACATATGCTAGTGCTAAGTTGATTAGTCTTTGGCTTGCGAAAGTGTTTTTCTTTAAACTGCCTCAAAACAGTAAAAAGACTACTATCTAATCTAGAAAATCTATTTTAGATAGTAGCCTTTGAGAGCTTTTGATAAAATTACGCCACATTGAATGATTTGAGCTTGAGTTAAACAAGTTATCCTTCAATAGCTATGTATTTTGTTTCATCTTTCTGAGGAATTTCTTCCTTCTTAGGTACGCTTAGGGTAAGAACTCCATCTTTGTATGCTGCATGAATATCTTCCTGTGTGATGTTATCACCTACATAGAAGCTTCTGCTGCAAGAGCCTGTGTAGCGCTCGCGACGGATGTAGTTGCCATCATCGTCCTGACTGTCGTTGTTCTGATTTGTTTCAGCTTTGATTGTAAGATATCCATCTTTCAACTCGGCTTTAATATCTTCCTTTGAGAATCCTGGAAGATTCATATCTACTTGATAACCGTTCTCGGTTTCTTTCACATCTGTTGTCATCATTCTTGCGAAGTCATTATCGAAATTTCTTCCAAATCCTGTGACACGTGGTACTCCAAAGAAATCATCCATAAAATCATTTGATAAAATACTAGGCATTAACATAATACTTACCTCCTTTTATTTACGGGCTTCTTTGAGCCTGATTGTTAATGTGGTTAAAGAAGAACTTCTTTTGTTCCTCTTTGTGATTATGTTATAACTCCAAAATTAGCACTCGTCAAGTGCGAGTGCTAATAATTTATAATTATTTAATATTTTGTTTATAATTTGTCTGACACTTCCTACACTCAACATCTTCACTAATCATCGTAAACTTGCTTCTTTAAACATATATCATCCATCTTTGCAATCAATTATTTCTGATACCCCTAATGCCTTAAGGAAGAAATCCTTAGTGTGGCATAACTTTTTAAGAGACTACTGCCTAAACTAGATTATCCTAGATTAGGCAGTAGCCTTTTTGATATTTGGGGACAGATATAATCGAAATACTTTTGTATGCTAAAAACTAATCAACTTATCATTAGGAATGTCGTCTAGTTACGCCACACTTCCCTTGAAAACTACTGCCTATTTCTTATTTTTTATTCTAGGCAGTAGTCCCCTAGTGATGACTTGTGGCTTCGCCACAATCCAAGTTTCAAACCTGCTTGACTAACATTTATCTGCCAAAAGTTATGAAGTCAAGGGAGCGAAGCTCCGAAGGCCTGCCCTTGACTGAAATAGCTTGGCAGATATGATGTGTCTAGCAGGTTGAAACACAAAAGAGACCAGACGAAAGTCTGGCCTCACATTATACTAATATAGCTATATTCAATTACTATTTAATGCCTACGAATTCGTAGCCTGCGGCTTCTACTGCAGCCTTAAGATCTGCCTCAGCAACATCAGCTGAAGTCTTAAGTGTAACAAGGTTTGCCTCGTGATTTGCTGTAGCCTCTTCTACTCCGTTGATTTTCTCAAGGGCTTCCTTTACGTGTGCTTCGCAGTGAGCGCACATCATTCCTTTTACTGTAATTTCCATTGTTGATTTGTCCTCCTTTATTTCTCCAGCTGATAAGCGCTGGCTGTTTACTAATAATTTTTCATGACCAAGAGATTTCTTGATTGCTTTATCCTTGCCATGCTCATGCATCTTAAATAGATTCAAGCGCAGGGCATTTGTTACAACGCAGAAGCTTGATAAGCTCATGGCCGCCGCGCCAAACATTGGATTCAAAGTCCAGCCGAATGCATGTATATATGCACCTGCTGCAAGTGGTATTCCAATAACATTGTAGAAGAATGCCCAGAATAGATTCTCATGAATATTTCTTAATGTTGCGCGGCTGAGTCTGATTGCTGCTGCAACATCTGAAAGTCTACTTTTCATAAGAACTACATCTGCTGCATCAATAGCAACATCTGTACCTGCACCAATAGCGATTCCCATATCTGCGCAGGTAAGTGCTGGCGCATCATTGATTCCATCACCTACCATGGCAACCTTACCATACTGCTGCAATGCTCGGATTACTTCCTCTTTGCCATCTGGCTTAACTCCTGCTACAACTTCATCCACACCTGCCTCCGTTGCTATGGCTGCTGCAGTCTTTTCATTGTCACCAGTAAGCATTACAACGTGGATACCCAAGTTTTTCAAATGTTCTATTGCTTCTGCAGAATCTTCCTTTATAACATCTGCAACAGAAATAATTCCTAGATACTTGCCATTCTTTGCAAAGAATAATGGTGTCTCGCCCTTTTCCGCTAGTCTATCTGCAAGCTCAATTATTTCTTTACTAACAGTCACATGCTGTTTTATAAGGTCAAGGTTTCCTCCGTAGACTTTCTCTCCATCCAAAATAGCTGTGATTCCATTTCCAGATAGAACCTTAAAGTCTGTAACCTCAGCTGGCTCCATACCATGTTCCAGACCATTTTCTACAATAGCTTTAGCTAGCGGATGCTCTGATTTATTCTCTACTGCGAAGGCAACTCGAAGAAGATCCACATCATCCACATCCTCGGCTTCAAAGATACCAACCACCTTTGGTTCACCTTTTGTGATTGTACCTGTTTTATCAAGGGCGACAATCTGAACCTTTCCTGTTTCTTCAAGAGATACAGCTGTCTTGAACATGATGCCATTCTTGGCACCCATGCCATTTCCTACCATGATGGCAACAGGTGTAGCAAGGCCAAGGGCACATGGGCAACTGATTACAAGGACAGAAATTGCTCTAGCAAGAGCATAGCCCACAGGCTGACCAACAAGCATCCACACAATAAATGTGATTATCGCAATTACGATAACTGTTGGAACAAATACGCCTGATACCTTATCTGCGATTTTAGCAATTGGCGCCTTTGTAGCTGCTGCATCACTAACCATCTGGATAATCTGAGAAAGTGTTGTATCTTTACCAACTCTAGTGGCTTCGCATACCATGTAGCCACTTTCGTTGCTTGTGGCAGCCGAAACCGAATCACCTACTGTCTTATCAACAGGAATACTTTCACCTGTAAGGGCAGATTCATTAACTGCACTACTTCCATCTACAACGATTCCATCCACCGGGATATTGTCACCAGGCTTTACAACAAATCTGTCTCCTATTTTGACCTGTTCGATAGGTACTTCTGTCTCTACTCCATCCTTTAATACAACTGCTGTCTTGGCAGCAAGCTTCATCAAATCCTTTAGGGCATTGGTGGTTCTTCCCTTTGAAATAGATTCCAGTAACTTGCCAACTGTAATCAGTGTAAGAATCATAGCCGCTGATTCAAAATAGAACTCCATCATATATTCCATGACTTTGTCCATATCACCATCAACCATAGCTGATGTCATTGCAAATAATGCAAATACACTGTATCCAAATGATGCTGTTGCACCAAGGGCCACAAGAGTGTCCATATTAGGTGCACCATGCATGAGCCCTCTAAATCCGCTGACAAAAAACTTTTGATTGATAATCATAATCGCGATTGTAAGAAGCATTTCATACAATCCCATAGCGATATGATTTCCATCCAGGAAACCTGGCAGAGGCCAATCCAAAAGCATATGTCCCATCGACACATACATGAGAGGGATCAGTAGTATCACTGAAGCGATTAATCTATTTCTAATCTTTGGCGTCTCTGTATCAATAAGTTCATTGTCATAATTTGGCACTGAAGCACTTGCTCCTGCAGAACCATCTGCCTTTAAGCTGGCACCATAGCCTGCATTCTCGATAGCCTTTATGATTTCAGCAGGGTCTGCATTTCCCTCAACTCCCATTGAATTCGTTAGAAGACTAACTGCACAACTGTCCACACCAGGAACTGCGGATACGGCTTTTTCCACCCTAGCCTGACATGCAGCGCAGCTCATGCCTGTCACATTATATTGTTCCATATAACACCATCCTTATTTCATTAGTTTTTGAAGAACCGTTACAAGCTCGTCTACCACCTCTTCGTCGCCATTGCGGATGTTGTCGGCAACGCATGTCTTTACATGATTTGCAAGCAACACCTTGTTGAAGCTATTGAGAGCTGATGTAATGGCAGAAACCTGCATGAGAATATCTGTGCAATACGCATCCTTCTCAAGCATACTTTCCACTCCGCGAACCTGTCCCTCAATTCTTTTGAGACGATTCATCAAATCCTTAAATTCTTTATCCTCGCGACTTTTGTGCTTGCCAGAGCAACAGCATTCGCAAGTTTCCTCTATTAATTCGTCCTTATTTCCCATGATTAGCACTCCTTTATATACCCCCGAGGGGTATCCTCTTCGTTAAGACGATAATATACCCCCATAGGGTATTTGTCAACAATTAAATTTTATACAATGAAAAAGGACCACATCACCTACTGGCAATGCGGTCCCAACATTATTTTTATTTAGTTCTGTCCGTAGTAAGCATTTGCTCCGTGCTTACGATAGAAGTGTTTATCTCTGATGCAATCTGGAGCTGGCTCAACCTTTGGGTTAACCTGCTCTGTGAAGAGTGCCATCTTTGCTACTTCTTCGAGCACTACTGCATTATATACTGCCTGGTCTGCATCCTTGCCCCATGTAAATGGGCCGTGGTTCTTGCAGATAACACCTGGAACATACTTTGTATTAACACCTCGCTCTTCGAATGTTTCGATGATTACTTTTCCAGTGTTTACTTCATATGCTTCATCGATTTCTTCTGGAGTAAGGTTTCTTGTACATGGAATAGGGCCGCAGAAATAATCTGCATGAGTTGTTCCATACAAAGGAATATCTCTTCCTGCCTGTGCCCAAGCTACTGCGTATGTAGAATGTGTATGAACTACACCACCGATGTTTTCATACTTCTTATAAAGCTCAACATGAGTAGCTGTATCTGAGCTTGGCTTGTACTTTCCTTCTACAACCTCTCCATCAAGGTTTACAAGCACCATATCCTCAGGCTTAAGCTCATCGTATTCAACACCTGATGGCTTAATTGCAAATATTCCAGACTCTCTGTCGATTCCAGAAACATTTCCCCAAGTATATGTAACCAAGCCTCTCTTAGGAAGCTCCATGTTTGCCTCATAAACCTGCTTTTTTAATTCTTCTAACATTATCTCCATTCCTCCACTGCGCATGCCTCAGCCTTAAGTGCCTTGCGGTAGTCAACCATCCACTCATCGTAACCCTTTACCATATCAGCATCTGGCTCCATTGTTGTAGATTCCTGACCTGCGAATACGTTTTCATCAAGATAATCCTGTAACTTCTTGCTCTTGTCTTCACGGAGAAGGTAATTAGCAAGAACGGCCATTCCCCAGGCACCACCTTCGCCTGCTGTAGCCATTACAGTGATAGGTGCGTTGAGCGCTGCTGCAAGAACAGACTGACCAACACCCTTTGTCTTAAAAAATCCACCGTGACCAGTGATAGACTTTACCTTCACATGCTCTTCCTTTAGAAGAATATCGTTACCAATCTTTAATACTCCAAGTGCACCGTAAAGGTTTGAGCGCATGAAGTTTGCAAGACTAAACTTGGCATCCGGTTGTCTAACTACCATTGGACGACCTTCGTTTACATTAACTACAGGCTCGCCACCAAAGTAGTTGAAAGAAACAACGCCACCGCAATTTGCATCTTCTGTAAGTGCCTTGCGATAAAGTGTGCCGTAAATATCGTTCATCGAAACATCCATTCCAAACGCATCTGCGAACTCTTTGAAGATTCCAACCCACGCATTTAAATCGGATGTACAGTTGTTGCAGTGAACCATTGCAACTGCCTCGCCAGTAGGAGTTGTAACCATATCGATTTCCTCGTAAGGCTTTGATAATGGCTTGTCCAAAACTACCATCGAGAATACTGATGTACCAGCAGAAACATTTCCTGTACCTGCTGAAACTGCATTTGTTGCGACCATACCTGTACCTGCATCACCTTCTGGTGGAGCAAGTGGGCAGCCTGGCTCAAGCTCTCCTGTAGGATCAAGAAGCTTTGCACCTTCCTCTGTAAGAGTTCCTGCATCGTCACCTGCAACTAAAACAGCTGGCATTAAATCCTCAACCTTTGTTGTTACACCATGAGCAGCTGCAAGCTTGTTGAACTTTTCAAGCATTGCTGTGTCATACTGGCATGTCTTTGAATCGATAGGGAACATACCAGATGCTTCACCAACACCTGCAACCTTCTTGCCTGTCATCTTAAAATGAACATAGCATGCCAGTGTCATGAAGTATGCAACATCTTTTACATGTGGCTCCTTGTTAAGGATGCACTGATAATAATGTGAAATGCTCCAGCGCTGAGGCATATTGAAGTTGAGCTCTTTGCTAAGCTCTGCTGCAGCCTCTCCTGTGATAGTATTTCTCCATGTTCTAAATGGAACCAAAAGATTGTCATTCTTATCGAATGCAAGATAACCATGCATCATAGCTGAAAATCCGATGGCACCAATCTTTGTAAGCTTAACATCATATTTGTCGTTTACATCTTTTTTAAGCTTTGCATAGCAATCCTGAAGTCCAGCCCACACTTCATCAAGAGGATATGTCCAGATACCATTTTCTAAATGGTTTTCCCATTCATGGTCTCCCTGAGCCAAAACCTTATTCTCCTCATCAACGAGAACAGCTTTGATTCTTGTCGAGCCAAACTCAATACCAAGGGCTGTCTTCTTGCCCTCAGCAATTATCTCATTAATATTCATGTGTAAATTCCCCCAATATATCTCGCTGGTTACGGCTACAAGCCTACTGATTTCTCCGCTCGGTGACATACCTCGCTTGAGAAATAGTAGAGCTTGATGCCTACCAGCTATTTATACTTTATGAAAAAATTACTCTCCGAAGACCGCTACGTAGTCCTTCTGGAATTTCTCGATACCAGCAGTTGTAAGTGGATGATTAATCATCTGCTCGATAACTTTGTATGGGACTGTTGCGATGTCAGCACCTGCAAGAGCGCAGTCTGTAACGTGGATTGGGTTACGAACTGATGCAGCGATGATTTCTGTATCATATCCATAGATATCAAAGATTTCTGCGATATCGCGGATGAGGTCGATACCTGGCATATTGATATCATCCAATCTTCCAAGGAATGGAGATACATAAGAAGCACCTGCATTAGCTGCAAGAATTGCCTGGTTTGCAGAAAAGATTAATGTAACGTTTGTCTTGATGCCCTCAGCTGAAAGAACCTTTACAGCCTTAAGTCCTTCTGCAGTCATAGGAATCTTTACTACCATGTTTGGATGCATTGCTGCAATCTCACGGCCCTCTTTAATCATACCTTCTGCATCAACAGTTGTTGCCTTTACCTCACCTGAGATAGGTCCGTCTACGATAGATGCGATTTCCTTAAGGATTTCTTCCTGGCTACGTCCACCTTCCTTAGCAATCAATGATGGGTTTGTTGTAACTCCACAGATTACTCCAAGATCGTTAGCCTTCTTAATGTCCTCAATTTTTCCAGTGTCAACAAATAACTTCATTTTATTTCTCCTTCTTTCTGTGCTGGCAATTTTGCCAATTTCTTCTAGTTTTTAACTACTAAAAGTTTAATGCTTTTAACATTTGCCTTCAATCAAATTTATGACTTTCTAATGGCAATTTATTTACCGTATACAAGATTTCCAAGTGCAAGATCACGCTTGAAATCACGAATCTTTGTATCCTTATCAATGTATACTGCTTCGATTCCCATTGCTGCAGCCCAGTCGCCCATCTGCTCTGCTGTCAAATCATAAGAGAATGCTGTGTGATGTGCGCCACCTGCAAGTAACCAAGCTTCTGTTCCTGTATAGAAATCTGGCTGTGGTGTCCAGAAATTGATAGCTGTAGGAAGCTTTGGAAGTGGCTTCTCAACCTTCTTGCAATCAACGTCCTGAATAATGAGACGGAATCTATCACCAAGGTCGATAAGAGATGTAGCAATACCCTTGCCTTCCTTTGACTGGAATACAAGACGAGCTGGATCTTCTCTATCGCCCATTGAAAGAGGCTGAACCTTAATCTGGATAGGGCCATCTGCAAGTGTTGGGCAAACCTCAAGCATGTGAGCCTGAATGATTCCTTCCTTGCCCTTTACAAGGTTGTATGTGTAATCCTCAAGCATTGAAGTTCCCTTAGCATCCTTCATGCCTGTTGTCATAATCTTCATAAGACGAACCATGGCAGCAACCTTCCAGTCACCTTCTGCGCCAAAGCCATAGCCCTTTTCCATAAGTCTCTGGATAGCAAGACCAGGAAGCTGTTTGAGAGAACCAAGATCACCAAAGTGTGTAACGATGGCCTGATAGTTCTTCTCCTCAAGGAATCTTTCAAAGCCAAGTTCAATCTGAGCCTGAACTGCAACATGCTTTTTGAATTCCTCTGGGTCTCTACCTTCAAGGCAGATATCATATTTGCTGTAATACTCATCAACAAGAGCATTTGTATCAGACTGTGATACAGCTGCAACTGCCTCTGCAATTTCATTTACAGGGTAAGCATCAACTTCCCATCCGAACTTAAGCTGAGCTTCTACCTTATCACCTTCAGTTACTGCAACATTCCTCATGTTGTCAGCTACTCTCATTACTCGAATGTGGCTAGACTCAACAACACCAACTGCTGTACGCATCCAAGAAGCAAGCTTGTCCTGAACCTCAGCATCCTGCCAATAGCCAACAATTGTCTTTCTCTCGATACCCATTCTTGAAAGAATATGAGCATACTCTCTATCACCATGAGCAGCCTGATTCTCGTTCATGAAATCCATATCCATTGTTGCGTATGGAATCTCACG
Source organism: Pseudobutyrivibrio ruminis (assembly GCF_015057245.1). Lineage (GTDB taxonomy): Bacteria > Bacillota > Clostridia > Lachnospirales > Lachnospiraceae > Pseudobutyrivibrio > Pseudobutyrivibrio ruminis_E. The sequence goes on along the minus strand of NZ_SVET01000006.1, from coordinate 155,543 downwards.
ATTGTACTGTGTGTGAAGATGGCAAAGTGGCTTTCTGTATTCCTGATGTCCAAGAATCCATGACTTTGCAGGTGAGAATGTGTGCATCCATGTGATGACACCTGCACATGTTGGATCATTGTTTGCCTCATTAAATGTACGTCTGATTACCTCGTTTGTAATCATTGTTGGTTTCCAAACTACCTCGAAAGGAAGACGTCCCGACTTGTTTAAAGTCTCAACAATCTCCTTTGAGTGTGCTGCAACGTGCTCTAAGCACTCGTCTCCATATAAATCCTGAGAACCTGTGCAGAACCAAAACTTGTAGTTAAGCTGTGTTTTCATAAGATTTACCCTCCTCCTAAATCGTTTACCGTATATAAATAAAATACAACTTGTCCAAGTATTGGCACAAGTTGTATTTCTTTGATTTAAAATATCATATTTTAGCCATTTAGAGAGAGTGTACAAGTTGTAAAATCACTGTACAAGTTCTGCTTTTTCTCCATTTCTTTCAATTTCAAGGCTCCAATACATGCTTTTAAACTCTGTAGGAGTGCATCCCTTTTGAAGCTTAAACATTCTAATAAAAGAAGAAATAGACATGAATCCGCAGTTAAGCGCTACATCAGTAACAGAATTTCCCGGTTCAATCAAAAGCTCTGACGCCTTAGCAATACGCTTTTGATTTACGTATTTATAGAAGCTAGTACCCGTAAACTGCTTGAACAGTCTTTCAAAATAGAACTTACTAAATCCACTCATATCTGCCACCTCATCCAGCTTCAAATCTTCTGAACAATGGCTATCTATATAATCACAGATTTCCACAAACTTGTTGGCATAATCCTCCTTCGAAGAAATACTAGTGTCGTTTGTTTTGTTGGACTTGCTTGAATAGTTTCGTCCTATCAGCTTAAACATTTCCAAAATCTTACTATATATACTAAGTTCTGAAAAAGATGTGCCCGCCATATACTCCTCTTTTATTTCTATCAGCATCTTTACAAGCTGCTCATGAATGCTTGGATATTCCTCTGGCGTGATGATTGCATATGGTGACATAAATGAGATTAAAACCTCGAATTCTCTAAGAAATCTCAGATATGTAGTATTTGGTTGAAAGATGATTCTACGACCGGTTTCGGGTGCTTTTATAGCATGAACGCATCCAGGACATATAATACAGATATCCTTTTCCCTTAAATACACTTCTGAATTTGAAAACTGCATTGTATATCCATTTTCCACTGGCATTACTATTTCAATAGCAGGATGCCAATGCTTTGGATAATCCTCATATTCTCTATTGTCATAAAGCTTTAGCGTGGTGCTTTGCTTATAATGGACAGTCTCAAATATGCCATCTAAAGTCTCTATCATTTGCAAATTCCCCCTATAGCAACAATTAGCAATAATTCTTGTTTTCAATTTTTGCTCTAATTGTCAAAAAAATCAAGACATTTTTTATCAAATTCGAATTATATTTCTCTCATTTTGTGCATAATGCATATTTTATACTATAGTCTTTCAGAAATCATATACAAATCACCAATAGAATGTCGTACCACTATGGCAAGATTTGATAATCAAGAAACAACAATTTATAAGAATGTGAATAATCTGTGTGCTACATTTAGGTTAACAACAACGAAGCAGTTTATTTGGGGTTTTTATAACAAACTGCTATCTAAGAAAAAAGGAGAAAGGTATGAGAAAAAAATTATTATCAGCAATCTTATCAACAATGATGGTCGCTTCTTTATTTGCAGGTTGTGGCCAGTCAAGCAGCTCTAGCTCATCAACATCTGCTGATGGCGTAGAGGAAATCACTTGGATGTTCTGGGATGACTTAAATGCAACTGAGGATCTTATCTCTCTCGGTTACAAAGATGTTATCGACAGATTCAATGCAGACTACGAAGGACAGTATCACGTAAATGTAGTTACAACAAACCTTGAAGAGTATTACGCAAAATTAAATGCTCTTGTAGCTGCAGGTGATACACCTGATGTATTCATTGTCAGCCCTGGTCCAAACCTTACAGATTATGTAGAGCCAGGCGTTGCCGCTCCACTTGATGATTATCTCGCACAGGATGGTTGGAAAGATACATTCACAAGCGACGCAGTATTTACACAGCAGACATATGATGGAAAGATTTACGCGGTACCTCTTAACACAGCTGCAGCTTGCTGCTTCTACAACACAGAGATGTTCGAAGAAGCCGGTGTAGAAGTTCCTACAAACTGGGATGAAATGCTTACAGCATGTGACAAGCTTCAGTCAGCAGGTTACACACCAATCTCAATCTCAGCTGGTACAGCATGGTGCCTTTCAATGGTAGCTGGTTACCTTTGCGAAGAGGAAGGCGTTGACCTTGCAGCTCTTGCAGACGGTAGTGCTTCTTGGGAAGATGGAAAGCTCGAGTCAGCTGCAACAAAGCTTGTTGAACTTTCTAAGTACTTCCAGCCAACAGCTGCTGGTGATACAAACGATGTAGCTACAGCAAACTTCTACAACGAAGAAGCTGCTATCCTTATCCAGGGTTCATGGGCAATCGCACAGATCAATGGTTCAAACCCAGACTTCGAGTCTAAGTGTGGTGTATTCCAGTTCCCAGGTTGTGACAGATTAATTGCTAAGTCTGATTCACTTGCTATGAGCTCTACAACAGAGCATCCAGAAGCTTGTGCTGCTCTCATGAAGTACTTCACAGATGACACAGCTCAGAAGTACACAGCAGAAGTTGGTGGAAAGATTCCTGTAACAAACGTTGAGTACGATGAATCTAAGGCTCCTGCACAGCTTGCATACGTTATGGATGTATTCCAGAACGCAAAGGGAACATTCGGTTTCTACAACGAGTCAATGCCTACAACTGAGACAGGTTCTCACTTCGATGACACAATGGTTTCTGTATTCCTTGGCGAAATAACCCCTGCTGAGGCAGCTACAGACATGGAAGAATATTACGAGGCAAACTGTAGATAAAAACTAACTTCTTCTTCATAATCTCATTCTTTTTGGGGCACTTTAATGTGCCCCAATTTTAAAAAAGGAACCAATTCAGACTAACTAATTAATAAGGATATTGTTATGGATAAGCTATTAAGAAATAAAAAAGCCATATTCATCTTTATGGCGCCAGCATTTATACTTTTTACATTTGTTCTATTTATACCTATTTGTCAGTCAATCTATTATTCATTCTGTGACTACAATGCACTCACTCCTCCTAAATTCATAGGACTTGAGAATTATAAAAACCTTTTACAAGATAAGACTTTAGCAATTGCATTAAAGAACTCATTGTTCTTTCTTATCTTCTCTTGTGTAACACAGCTAATTATGGGTCTGTTTCTTGCAGCCCTTCTCACAAATATAGACAAAGGAAGAAACGTATTTAAAAACATTATTTATTTACCATGCGTTCTTTCTTCTGCAGCATTAGGACTTTTGTGGATGTTTATCTTCAGTCCTAAGCTTGGTATCAACCAATTACTTGCAAAGCTTGGTATCGAAGGCCCTCTGTGGCTCATGGATATAAACGGATTCATAATCCTTCCTATGTGGGTAATCGCTTTCGTAGCCCTTTGGCAATATGTTGGTCAATCTATGATGCTTTACATGGCCCAGATATCAGGCATTAGTAAGTCTCTTTACGAGGCTAGTTACATTGACGGATGCAACAAGGTCAAAAGTTTTCGTTACATCACACTCCCCCTTATCAGACCTATGGTTGCAACCGCAATGTCACTTAATGCTATTGGTTCATTAAAGTTCTTTGATTTGATCTTCAACATGACTGAAGGCGGACCAAACCACAAAACTGAAGTTCTTGCAACACATCTTTATCAGCAAGGCTTCAAATACTTTAAATACGGTTATGCAAGTGCCATCGGTGTACTCTTACTAATCCTGTGTCTGCTTGTAACAGCTTTCATAAATAAAGTTGTAAAAACCGAGCAGTACGAAATGTAATAGGAGGGTTTAGTAATGAAAAAAATATCAATTCCTAAAATTATTATTTATATATTTTTAGTACTCATGGCTGTGCTTTACCTTGCACCACTACTTTGGGTATTTAACGTATCTTTTAAAACAAATGCAGAAATATTTACAGCACCATTTGCTTTGCCACAGGCTCCTACCTTTGAAAACTTTTCATTTGCCTGGACAGCAGGAAAGCTAGGCATTGCCACATTAAACTCTTTCCTTGTGTGTGTAATTACACTGGCATTAAGCATGATTATCGGCTCTATGGCAGCCTTTGGAATCGCAAGACTCCGTTGGAAATTTGCAAAGCTTTCACTTACATATTTCCTTCTTGGAATGATGATTCCTGTTCACTGTGTAATGATTCCTTTGTTCACTCGTTTTGCAAAGGTTCATCTTACAAACAGCCTAATCGGTTTGATATTGCCATACCTTACATTTGCACTTCCAGTTACTATCTTCATCATGGTTGGCTTCTTCGAAGGTATGCCAAATGAACTTATTGAAAGTGCTTGTATCGATGGTGCTACTATTTACCAGATTTTCTTTAAGGTTTGTCTTCCACTTGGAAAGACTGGCTTATTTGTAACAGGTCTTATGACTTTCATTGCAAACTGGAACGAACTTCTTTTAGCAATGGTATTTATATCAGATGATTTGAAGAAAACCCTGCCAGTTTCACTTTCAAAATTCGTAGGACCTTATAACACTAATTATTCCCAGATGTTTGCTGCAATCATTATCGCTATCGTTCCTACAATAATTGTGTACTGTGCATTCTCTAACCAAATTGTTGATGGATTGACCGCTGGTGCAGTTAAGGGCTAAAGGAGACAAAATGAAAAAACAAAACACACCCCTAGTGACACACATTTTTACAGCAGATCCATCTGCACATGTTTTCAACGACAGAATTTACATTTATCCATCCCATGATATTCCTCATGATGGTGAAGACAACGACAATGGTGATGAATACAAGATGCGTGATTATCATATCCTATCAATGGATGACAAAAGCGATGAGGTTATAGATCACGGCGAAGTTCTACATCAAGATCAGATTCCTTGGGTTAAGGAACAGCTTTGGGCACCTGATGTAGTTTACAAAAACGATACTTACTATTTAGTTTTCCCAGCAAGGGATAAGGATGGAATATTTAAACTTGGAATTGCAGAAAGCAAGAATCCAGAAGGCCCATTTACTCCAAGAAAAGAGCCAATTCCAGGAAGTTTTAGCATCGATCCATGTTCTTTCATGGATGACGATGGAAAGGTTTATATCTACTTTGGCGGTCTTTGGGGCGGTCAGCTTGAGAAATACAGAGAAGGCAGCTTTAATCCCAACGGAACAGAGCCTGAGAAAAATGAACCAGCTGTATGTCCAAAGGTCGCTGTAATGACCGATGATATGGAAGGCTTCGCTTCTACTCCTGCTGATATTGTAATCCTTGATGAAAATGGCAAGCCTCTTTTAGCCGGAGATGAAAACCGTAGATACTTTGAAGGTCCTTGGATGCACAAATACAATGGTAAATACTACTTCTCTTACTCTACAGGCACAACACATACCATTGCTTACGCCATCGGAGATAATCCACTTGGACCATTTAAATATGCAGGCAAAATTCTTGAGCCTGTTATCGGTTGGACAACTCACCACTCAATCGTTGAGTATCATGATAAATGGTATCTCTTCTATCATGATTGTGAGTATTCAAAAGGAATCAACCATCGCCGTTGCGTAAAATACTGCGAACTTACCTACAACGCAGACGGCACTATCCAGACAATAACTCCTCAATATAATTAATCAAAAAACTCCTAGCAATAACGCTAGGAGTTTTTTGTATCTTCTTTTAGTTTTTAAATGAATGAATAGGTGCTGGGATTCTTCCCTGACGATTTACAAAATCAGCACATGAGAATTTGTTAACTGGCATGATTGGAGCATATCCAAAGAGACCACCAAACTCTACTGTATCGCCTACGCCCTTTCCGATTACAGGAATAAGACGAGCTGCTGTTGTCTTTTGATTTACCATACCAAGAGCCATTTCATCAGCAATCATACCTGAGATTGTTGTGGCTGGAGTATCACCAGGGATTGCAATCATATCAAGACCTACAGAACATACGCATGTCATGGCCTCAAGCTTCTCTAGAGTGATTGCACCTGCCTCCACTGAGTTAATCATACCCTGATCCTCTGAAACAGGAATAAAGGCACCGGAAAGGCCTCCTACGTATGAGCTTGCCATTACGCCGCCCTTCTTAACCTGATCATTAAGCATAGCAAGAGCTGCTGTTGTACCTGGAGCGCCTGCATACTCAAGACCAATTTCGCAAAGAATATCAGCAACGGAATCACCGATAGCTGGTGTTGGAGCAAGTGATAAATCGATGATTCCAAATGGAATGTTAAGACGCTTGCTTGCTTCCTGTGCTACAAGCTGACCAACACGTGTAACCTTGAATGCAGTCTTTTTGATTGTCTCGCAAAGAACCTCGAAGCTTTCACCTCTAACCTGCTCAAGGGCCTTCTTTACAACACCTGGGCCAGAAACACCTACGTTGATAATAGCATCTGCTTCTGTTACGCCGTGGAAAGCACCTGCCATAAATGGGTTGTCATCAGGAGCGTTGCAGAATACTACAAGCTTCATACAATCAACTGAATCTCTGTCCTTTGAACGGTCAGCAACCTGAAGAAGAATATCTCCCATAAGTCTGACAGCATCCATATTAATACCAGTTTTTGTGGAAGCTAAATTAACTGAGCTGCAAACTCTTTCTGTTTCGCAAAGAGCCTGTGGAATTGAACGAATAAGTAATTCATCAGCTGTTGTCATTCCCTTTGAAACAAGAGCTGAATAACCACCGATAAGATTTGCACCAACTGCTGCTGCGGCCTTGTCCATTGTGTGCGCCAAAGTAACGAAATCCTCTGGTTTCTTGCAAGCTGCACCGCCAATTAAAGCCATTGGTGTAACAGAAATACGTCTATTTACAATAGGAATACCGTAATCACTTTCAATTTCCTTTGCAACTTTATCTAAGTCCTTTGCAACTGTAGTGATACGGTTGTAAACCTTTTCATTAAGCTTATCTAAATCTGAATCTATGCATTCTAAGAGACTGATACCAATAGTAATAGTACGAACGTCGAGGGTCTGCTCCTCAACCATTTTGTTTGTCTCAAGTACTTCCTGTAGATTAACCATATTCCCTCCTATAATCTGTGCATTGCGTTGAAGATGTCTTCCTTCTGAGCTTTAATCTGAACTCCAATTTCATCTCCAAGCTTTTCCAAATCACACTGAATATCGTCAAAAGCACGTGAGCTTGAATTGATATCTACAATCATCATCATATTGAAGAAGCCTTGAACTATAGTTTGAGTAATATCCAACACATTAACACCGCTCTCTGCCAGATAAGTACAAATACGCGCAATAATACCTACTGTATCTTTGCCAACTACAGTAATAATAACCTTATTCTCCATCTTTTCCTCCTATAGTCCATTATCTACTAGTTATATAACCACCAATTGGGAAACCTCGCTGCGACTTGCAACTGTGATATTGAAATCATTTCCCTTGTATGGAGTGGTTTCATCCATGGTAACTTCGAGTCGGACAGTCTCGTAAGCTAAATCTGGATAATTATTTTCATGGCTTAAATGCCCTAAAAATACGTGTTTAACGTTGTCATTTAAAACCTTGCTTAAAAGCTTACCGCTAGTTTCATTTGACAGATGACCATAATTTCCAAGAATTCTTTGTTTTAAATGATATGGATATGACCCAACTTCTAGCATGTGGATATCGTGATTGGCCTCTAATAGCATAGCATCAAGGCCTGTTAAATTCTCCACAATATTGTTGTCATAATACCCTAAGTCAGTGCAGACTGCAACCTTAGATTTATCATTTTCTATACGATATGCAACTGGATCAGCCGCGTCATGGCTGATGTGGAATGGGTGAATTTTAAGACTACCTAAGACGAAGTCCTCATCGGGCTTGATAACATGAAAAAGAGTGTCATCGATAGCCCCAAGGCTCTTCATAGAACGTATTGCTCTGATGGTACCAGCTGTAGCATAAATCGGAATGTGATATTTACGAGAAACAACACCGAGACCAGAAACATGGTCTGAATGTTCGTGGGTCACAAGAAGACCAGCCATATCGGCTGTGGTGTAATCGTACTGATTCATACCAGCTTCTATGCGTTTTCCAGAAATACCAGCGTCAATCATTACGTGGGTGCTGCTGTCACCCACGCAAATGCAATTACCGCTGCTACCACTTGCAATACTAAAAAAATCCATTACTAAAATACTTCCTTACTAACTTTCGCTCCATCTAATTTCGACTTCATCGCCAGCGTTAAGATCCTTGGCGTAGCCGCATGGCTGTCCATTAACCTTTGTGATGAGCTGTCTACCGCCGCCTGTGCTTGGGTCGAAATTGATGAGATTGTATACATCTACAAAGATGTAATCCCTTTTACCTGCCAAGACCATGTCCTTGCCATTGACCTTGATAGGGATTTCAACGGTTTCGATTTTCATTCTTGTGCGAGCATCCTCTGCTGGTGCCTCAGGTGCTGCTGGAGCTTCATAATCCTCTGGCAAGCCTTCTGAATCATCAACAAGATAATCTGCTCTGTATGCAATTTGATTTGTAGTGGTCCACTCGATTGCAAAGTTCTCATACACGAGAGAATCCTTGGTAGATGGACGATTGTTTACAAGGATTTCATATCTGTCATCAATTGTAACATCCATAAACTCTGCCAACTGGCCAACTGTGTAGAATGGGCGAGTCTCAATAACATCTCCATCCTTAACTGAATATGTAGGTGGTTCCATAGAACCATTAACCTCAACAAACTTTGGGCACTTAACTCTGTGACCACAAACATTGAAATAAAGGTATTCTGTAGTGAACTCTGCCAAATCAGCAATTGTACCGCGTCCACCTTCGCCAACTGTAGAAGGCACTACTGTAACATCTGCATTGAACTCAAGTGGAGTGTTAATTCCAACTGTTTTACCATTCATTGTAACAACTGCAGATTCCCCTTCTGTTCCACGAATCATACGTGATACACCATTGACTGTAAAATTGATTTCACGGCCACGTCTTGGGAACAGCTGGTCAGCAGAGAAGCCTGCCTGCATAGCTGCATCTACAATTGAAAGCTGTCCATTATCGTAAAGCTTCATCATCTCACCATTGAAGTGAATCATAATGAAGTTGTTCTTTGTCTCGTAGTAATTCAAGCAGATACCGATTGGTGTAACAAGAAGAGAATCCTTTGCAATATCCTCCTGCTCGAATACAATGTTTTTCATTACTTCCTCGCCACGAAGAGCAACACGCTCTGGGACGATTTTCAAATCTGCAGCAAGAGCTTCTGTAAAGCCGTGGATTTTTCCACCACCACCAACAACAAATGCTGCTGATACTGATTTACCTCCATTAAGCTCCTTAATCTTTTCTGCAACCTCAGAAGCAATTTTCTTCATAACCGGTTCTGTAAGCTTCCAAACATCCTCAGATTTGATGGTATGGCTAAGACCCATAATATCCTCGTATGTGATTTCTCCGCCTTCCGTAGAAGCACGCTTGATTTTTTCTGCTGTAGCAAAATCTACAAGGTATTCATGAACCAATACCTCTGTAAGCTCATCACCAGCCATAGGAATCATGCCATATGCGATGATGCTGCCGTCTCTGGTGACACAGATATCGGATGTACCTGCACCAACATCGATAAGGGCAATATTAAGCATTCTGAAGCTCTGTGGGATTGCAACATTGATAGCTGCAATAGGCTCCAATGTAAGGTTGGCAACTGAAAGATCAGCCTTGCCAACTGCTGAATAAAGACCATCAACTACATCCTCTGGAAGGAATGTTACGATGATGTCCTCTCCGATTGTATCGGCCTTGTGGTCCTCAAGGGATGTGAAAACATCTCCGTTTAAGTAATATTTAACAGTAGAATAACCTACACAGAAGAACTTGTATTTATTGTCCTCGTCGCCTTTGATTTCCTTACCAGCCTGCTCGATACCCATCATATCAAGTGTATGTAAGTCCTCTCCGGTAACAACTGTTTCCTCTGGAAATTCCATCTCTACGTGAGTAGTGATTGTACGAAGCACACGACCAGCGGCAGCGATACATACTTCTGATAATGCAAGACCTGTCTGTGCTTCAAGGTCCTTTTTCACCTCATCGCAAGTAGCACCTACTCGACCGATGTCGTGAATCTGACCATCAAGCATGGCTCTGGTATCGTGTTCTTTAAGATTTTGAGCGATAACATGGAATTCATCGCCATCAAGATATCCTACTGTACCAATGACATTTCTGGTACCAATATCAAGTCCAAATACAATATCTTTCTTCTCCATATAAGTTACTCTCCTCGGGAATTATTCGTGAATAATCTGGCGCAGCTGAGCAAGCGTCTGCTCCTTTGTGCCACTGTTGTCTATGATTCTGTTGCAGTGAGCTCTGAAGCTCTCCTCACTGCGTTGTGTACTGATTGTTTTTGCGATTCGTTCTTTGGAATATCCGCGAGTCTCCATAAGGCGTTTTTCCCTTACTTCCTGGCTTGCATAGATATACCACATCTCATCCACAAGTTTACCATAACCGCATTCTATGAGCAATGCAGCTTCAAAGAAAAAATACTCTATATTGTGCTTTTCTTTCTCAGCTTCCACTTGATTTAGTACTTCTGTTTGTACTGCTGGATGTACTATTCCATTTACTGCCTCGCGAAGACTGTTGTCAGCAAACATAAACTTTGCCATCTTAGGTCTGTCAATTTCCCCCTGAGGGTCTAAGATGCTTTCTGGCCATGGCAACGCCACCACCTTATCAAAGCATTCCTTACCAGGCCTCATTAAATCGGCAGCAACTAAATCTGCCAGTAAGACCTTACAATTAAAGTTTTCCTCTAGTAAAGAGAGCACCGTGCTCTTACCAGCACCGATGCCCCCTGTGATTCCAATAAATTTCATTAGTGTGCCTCTGCCCAATTCATTCCGGTTTTCATATCGATTTCCAAATCAACTGCCAGTGAAGCAGCATGCTCCATCTCTTCTGCAACAAGCTTTTCAACCTGTGCCTGCTCGTCCTTAAATGTCTCAATAAGGAGCTCATCATGAACTTGAAGCAATAGCTTTGATTTGAGCTTTTCTTTTAATAATCTGTCATGAACATTTACCATGGCAATCTTGATAATATCTGCAGCTGTACCCTGAATTGGAGAGTTCATAGCTACTCTCTCACCAAACTGCCTTGTCATAAAGTTTGAGGATTTAAGCTCTGGGATTGGGCGACGTCTTCCGTACATAGTGGTAACAAAGCCCTTTTCATTGCCCTCTGCCTTTAATCCCTCTAAGAATTCATGCATCTTTGGATATGCAACAAAATAATTATCGATATATTCCTGAGCTTCTTTTCTGCCAACTCCGATGTCCTTTGCAAGACCGAACGCGCTGATTCCATAAACAATTCCAAAGTTTACAGCCTTAGCGCTGCGACGCTGAATATCTGTAACCTCATCGAATGGTGTGTTGAATACAAGTGAGGCTGTAGAACGGTGAATATCCTGTCCAGCCTTGAATGCACCGATAAGATTTTCGTCCCCAGACATATGTGCCAATACTCGAAGCTCTATCTGAGAATAATCGGCATCGATGAATACGCAGCCATCCTTTGGATAAAATACCTTTCGGATTTCACGGCCAAGTTCCATTCTAACTGGGATGTTTTGAAGGTTTGGCTCAGTAGAGCTGATTCGTCCTGTAGCTGTAACTGTCTGCATAAATGTAGAACGAATTCTGCCGTCTGAATCTAAGCAATTTGCAAGGCCATCTGCATATGTACTCTTAAGCTTCGCAAGCTGTCTGTACTCTAAAATATCGTTGATAATTGGATTTTCTGGAGCAAGCTCTTCAAGAATATCAGCTGCTGTAGAATAACCTGTTTTGGTCTTCTTACCGCCCTGGATTCCAAGCTTTTCAAACAAAATCACACCAAGCTGCTTAGGAGAATTGATATTAAACTCCTCACCAGCCTGCTCATAAATGCTCTTTTCAAGCTCTGTGATACGCACTGCAAGCTTGCTTCCGTAGGCTGATAGGGCCTCAGCGTCCATTGCAATACCTGCTATTTCCATATCAAATAATGTATAAACTAAAGGAAGCTCAATATCCTCGTAGATATGAAGCATTCCCTGGTCTTTAATTTCAGAAATAACCTTTTCGAATGAAGCGTAAGCTACATAAGCGTTGTAGCAAGCATATGTAGTTATATGCTCAAGCTCTGAATCATCTTCTAAGGCTGCCTCAAGCTTTTTCTTGCCAAATAAATCTGCCACTGCAGGGATGATTACGCCAAGCATCTCGCTTGCCACGTCATCTGCTGTGTATGCATTCTTTGTAGGGTTTAGAAGATATGCCGCCACTGCAACATCGCAGGCAGTAGGGAAAATTTCGGCCTTACCACCATTTGTATCTACCTGCGTTTTTTCCTCTGATGAAAATAGCTGATAAATGATGTGCATTGCATTCTTTAAGTCCCAGAAGCAAAGCTTCACGCCCGCCTTGCTGATTTCTACAAGCTTGTGACCTAAATAATCAGGAGTAATAAAGCCTGCGCAATCAACATAAACAGTCTCGTCTCCTACAGAAAGAGCAACGCCCTTTATAGATTTATCTGCACCTGCCATAATGCTTGCACCGATAAAGTCTTTTCCACTTTTGCTTAAACCTGCAAAGAAGTTTTCCACATCTGATAAATCAGAAATGTGCTTAAATGTTTCCGATGTAGTATCCTGCACCTTTGATGTGTCAGTATTTTCAAATCTAGGAAGAAGCTTTTTAAGCTCATATCGCTTGCAGAGAAGGTATGCTTCCTCTGTGAATAAGTTTTCAAGCTTTGTAGAGCCTTCCTCAAGCTCGATTGGAGCATGCACGTTGATTGTAGCAAGCTCCTTTGATAATACTGCAATATCCCACTGAGCAATGAAGTTATCAAGGACCTTGCCCTTTTTCATTTCATCCACATGGGCATGGCACTCTTCGATTGAGCCATACTGAGCAATCCACTTTTCGGCTGTCTTTGGACCAACGCCCTCAACACCTGGAATATTATCGCTAGCATCACCCTGAAGTGCCTTAACATCTATAAACTGCTTTGGTGTAACACCATAAACTTCCTTAACATCAGCGGCGTAATACTGCTCGATTTCAGTGCCACCTTTTTTTGTCTTTGGAATTGAAATCTTTACTTTGTCTGTAGCAAGCTGAAGAAGATCTCTATCTCCGGAAACGATAGTTACGTCAAATCCCTTTTCCTCACCAATTCTAGAAAGAGTTCCAAGAATATCGTCTGCTTCCCAGCCCTCTAATGTGATTACAGGCACGCCCATAGCTTTGAGCATTTCCTGAATACGTGGAATCTGCTCTTTAAGTTCTGGAAGCATTGGCTTTCTAGTGCCTTTGTATGCATCATACATTTTGTGGCGGAACGTTGGAGCTGAAACATCAAATGCAACAGCAAAGTTGTCAGGCTTTTCGTCGTCGATAAACTTGAGCATCATATTCAGGAAGCCAAAAATGGCTCCTGTATGCTCTCCCTGACTATTTGTAAGATCTGGAACACCATAGAATGCGCGGTTAGCTATACTATGGCCGTCAATCAGTAATAATTTTCCCATTAAATGTCTCTTGTCTCCTTAGCAAGCCATGCATATTCCTCGTCGGTTAGGTATGGCTTAAGTGTTTCACGAACAAATGCGTGATATTCGTTAAGAGTCTTCTTTTCTGCCTCTGTCATCATCTCTGGGATAACTGGATCAAGGTCGATTGGGCATACTGTAAGTGACTCAAAGTGACGGAAATCACCGTACTCTGTTGTCTCTCCAGCTACGCAAAGAAGCTCATTTTCAATTCTGATACCGAAGCCGTCTTCGATGTAAAGACCTGGCTCGTCTGTTGTAATCATTCCTGGCTGAAGCTCTGCAGCGTTCTTGCCCTGTGGAACTCTCCAGCGGAAGTTGTTTGGTCCCTCATGTACATTGAGGATATGGCCAACACCATGACCTGTACCGCAACGATAATCAAGTCCCATATCCCAAACTGGGCCACGTGAAAGTACATCAAGGTTTGCTCCTGTAACTCCCTTAGGGAAGTTTGCAGCCATAAGTCTTAAGTGACAACGAAGAACTACTGTGTAGTACTCCTTCATCTGCTGTGTAAGCTCACCAAGAGCGATTGTTCTAGTGATATCTGTAGTACCTTCAAGGTAGTGGGCTCCTGAATCAACAAGAAGGAATCCTTCTGGCTTAAGTGTTGCTTCTGAGCCTGGCTTTGCGCTGTAGTGCATCATTGCAGCGTTTGGACCATATGCTGAAATTGTATTAAATGATAAATCTACAAAGTGTTCCTGCTCACGACGTCTAGCTTCAAAGTAATCTGAAGCTGTGATTTCTGTCATTGGCTCCTTTGTAATGTTTTCTTTGATGTATTTGATAGCCTTTGTGCAAGCTACACCATCCTTGATATGAGCTAATCTTGTGTTCTTGATTTCTGTCTCATTCTTTACTGCACGCATAAGCTCTGAAGGGTTCTTGCCATCAATAATCTTTGCTGAGCCCTTTAATGCCTTAACGATGTTGTAGTTAACGATTTCTTGATCAAGAAGGATACGTCTGTCCGCCATATCAGCGCTCTGCATGTAGTGATAAACCATGTCGTATGGATAAAGCTTAACGCTGTTGTCATTGAGGTAGCTCATAGCCTCCTCTGGCCAATTTGTTGTGTCTGTAAATAAGATTACGCTATCATCTGTAATAAGAAGGAATGAAAGGAAAACTGGTACGTTTGCAATATCATTTCCTCTGAGATTAAGGATATATGCAATATCATAAAGGCTTGTTACTAAGTGTGCATCTGCCTTTTTCTTTTTCATCTTTTCGCGGATGCGGTAAATCTTTGCCTGCATGCTCTCACCTGAGAACTCATCCTCAAGTACCCATGTTGTAGCCTTTGGAAGCTCTGGTCTGTCTTCCCAGATAATATCAACTAAATCCTCTGTTGTAGCAAGCTCACCGCCCTTGTCCTGAGCAATATCAAAATACTTTGCTGCATTCTTTGCTGATACGCATCTGCCATCAAATCCGAGACATCCTCCCTCAGGGAAGTTCTTCTCGATAAATTCTTCTACCTCTGGAACCTTTGGCTCACCCATTTTTTCAAGGATAACCTCTGAGCCTGCTATCTGCTTTGCAGCCTGTACAAAGTAACGTCCATCTGTCCAAAGATGAGCCTCGGTCTTTGTTATAACAGCTGTTCCCGCTGAGCCTGTAAAACCTGTCATAAAGCTACGAGCCTTAAAGTGCTCTCCTACATATTCTGATGAATGGAAATCGTCTGTTGGAATCAGGTAAAGATCGATTCCTCTCTCATTCATTAATTCTCTAAGTTTTGCGATTTTCTCATTTGTTGTCATTATCTCTTTTTCTCCATATTACTTTTTTCTTTATTGAGCTTTTGCTCTTTTTCATTTATGTCTTCTGATGTTTCATCAGAGATTTCTTCATCATCCTGCTTGCTTGTATCTATTGATTGAAGCATATTGACGAAGTACTGGCCCTGCTCAGAAAGCTCCTCTTCTTCCCAGTCAGCTGTTTTGTCGCAGTCTGAACTAATCAAAGCAGAACCCTCTGCCTTATTTGAAAGATTCCAAATGCAAGTTGAAAGCTGATACTCATCAATAATATCCTGCCATTTAGCAGCTTCCTTTGTATCAACAGAACCATCGCCATCAGCTGAAACAAAACCGTACTCTGAAATGAATACTGGAAGGCCTGCATCTAAAGCGTCTGTAAGTGTGTTTCTAGCACTGGATTTGTGTGTGCCTGCATAGAAATGATATGTGTACATGATGTTGTCATAATCCAGTGGAGCTTCCACAACTGAATCAAGGTCACTAGACCAGTTTGGAGTACCGACTAAAATCACTGCATCACTATCCACATTTCTGATTACAGGAATTACTTCATCCGCATAAGCACAGATATCTTCCCATGTAGTGTCACCGTTTGGCTCATTGCAAATCTCGTAGATAACGTTTTCGTTGTCTTCGTATTTACGAACCATCTCTCCAAAGAACTGAATAGCCTGTGCTTTGTATTCATTTGGATTGCTATCATTTAAGATATGCCAATCGATGATGACATACATATCGTTTTCTGTTGCAGCTTCAACTGCAGCATCGATGTTGTCCTTTAATGTATTTTGAACATCCTCTCCTGCCACGCAATAGCCATTGTAATCGCTTGTGTACATAGCAAGGCGGATAACATTGATTCCCCAGTTATTTCTAAGAGATTCGATAGTCTCTGGTGTGACATATTCAGGATACCAGCTAAGGCCATGTGAGCTAACACCTGTAAGCACTGCTACATCGCCTGATTCATCTACAAGCTTACCATCCTCTACATGAAGGGCTCCATAATAATCAAGTGAAACACCTGTAGTAGCAGCTGAAGTCTCTGTTTCTTCTGGCTCTTCTTCAACAGGTTCTTCTGGCTCTTCTACCTTTTCTACCTCTTTTTCAAGCTCTTCCTCTTTAGCAGTAGCCTCCTTAACCTCTTCAGCTTCCGGCTCCTCAGCAACCTGCGGCTCCTCTTCCTGCTTTGCAGTTAATTCCCAAGGAAATACCACACTGCCCTTGGCATAGCTTACTCCAAATACTCCAGCGATAATTGCTATCGCAAGAATTATTATTAACAATACTGTTCTGAATTTCTGCTTTTTTGAAACCATACCATTCTCCTTATTTTTAATTTAGTCGAAAGTTACAGCAGCCTCTCCATTGTGAGCATACTGAATATAATCATAGAGGCGTGAACTGGTTAAAAGATCTGTAGCCTCAAGGTCAAAATCGTAATCAGCAAAATCTACTTCTTCGATAAACTTATCTAACTCCTCATTGCTAAGTGAGTTTACATATTCTTTTATTTCTACAATTGTTTTTCCCGTTAAATCGTACATACATAACCTCTTTTCTATAAAACATTCTTCTTAAGATTATAGTACATTCTCCCCTTTTAAAAAAGAATGTTTTTGTTGTGAAACTCATTGTAGTCTGTTATCATATATGATAACATTATAGTATCGAATTGGTGGGTAGCTAATGAAGGAAAGATATTCAGATGGAATCATTTCATCTCAAGCCATAGCAGCCCGGCGTTCCATTGCAAAACAGCTTAAGGACGCTCGCAAATCCCTGCATCTCACGCAGGAGGTTTTAGCTGATATGGCTGGCACGAAAAAATCAAATATCTCCCGCATGGAAAGCGGTAAATACAATCCCTCATTGGATTTTCTGGTGAAGGTTGCAAATTCTATGGGTAAAGAAATAAACATACACTTGGATTGATAGGAAATTGTTATGAGAAAGAAACCAAAGCTTGCCAAAAACATTGATAAAGACGTTGTCTTATGCGAAATCACAAACAGAATAGTATCAAATCGTACTTCTAATCTACTTCTTCATGAATCAGTACCTTTTTCAAAGAATTGGCGCCGTGTCCCATTCTTCAAGCGCAGAACTTACAATGGAGCCAGAAACGTCTGTGTTATTTCAATTAGTCGTACACAATATTCAAGAGCCCGCCGTGTCCTTAATCTTCTAGAAGACCGTGACTACAACAGACTCTTACTTAACATTATATAAAATGAGTGCCAGGTCTTTTAGAAACCTGGCACTTTTTTAATCTCTATTTTTTATTAACTTATATATACCTATTATAATTCCTCGTATCAGGGCATATATCAAGAACATCAGCATAAAGCCCCACACGCCAAACACGATATCCTCAAACTCCATTGCTCCTGAGCCTGTAATCTTTTGCTCGATTTCGATGGCGAAGGTAAGAAGAAGAATTAACGTAAATACGTATATCCAACTGATTACAAGAACGTGACCTGTTTTGGCCAAAAGTGAGAAAATTGGCTGAACAACAAAAATCATAGCCATGCCAATTGCGCCAATCACAAGGAAATGTAGCTCTTTATCTGTGAAATTTGCCTCATATGCATCATTCAGAGAAAGAAGATATGTGTGCATGTCGTTAATAAAATCCAAAATAGCGTATAAAAAGGTGTTCATAGTATCTCTCCTTATGTTAGAATAATCCCTAGAAGCTTAATTATAAGCATACGTTCGGGAGGTAATCAAATGGGAAACATCATCGTCGCACAGTCGGGCGGACCAACTGTGGCAATCAACGCCAGTCTTGCTGGTGTTATCGAG
This sequence comes from Pseudobutyrivibrio ruminis, assembly GCF_015057245.1. Classification (GTDB taxonomy): domain Bacteria; phylum Bacillota; class Clostridia; order Lachnospirales; family Lachnospiraceae; genus Pseudobutyrivibrio; species Pseudobutyrivibrio ruminis_E. The sequence continues at coordinate 137,204 of NZ_SVET01000006.1, read as the reverse complement.
GGAGCCTTGTCTTCTAAATACGACAAGATTTACGGCTCCATCAACGGAATTATCGGCATTAAGGATGACAACATCATCGACTTAACCGAAACAATAAAATCTGATTCTAATTTTCTAAAAAAACTAAAAGTTACTCCAGCCATGTACCTTGGCTCATGTCGTTTCAAGCTTCCAAGCGTCACTTCAAACGACCCTATCTATAATACCCTATTTCAGCAATTTAAAAAATATGATATCGAAGCATTTTTCTACATCGGTGGAAACGACTCCATGGATACTGTAGACAAGCTTTCAGCATATGCAAAATCAATAGAATCTCCTATTAGATTTATCGGTGTGCCAAAGACTGTAGACAACGATTTGTGTGTAACAGATCATACTCCTGGTTTTGGTTCAGCTGCTAAATACATTGCTACCACCACTATGGAGGTTATCTATGACGCTAAAATCTACAACTCTCCTAGTGTTACTATTATAGAAGTAATGGGACGAGATGCCGGATGGCTTACAGCTGCCACATCTCTTGCAAGAAATAACTGCTGCTGTGGACCAGATTTAATCTATCTTCCAGAGGTTCCATTTAACACAGAGGTATTTGTAAACGATTTATCTCGTCTTTTAAAGGAAAAGACAAATATAGTTGTAGCTGTATCCGAGGGAATTCGCGATGCTAATGGTGAATATATCTCTGCATCTACAGGCCAATTAGACAACTTTGGTCACGCTCAGCTTTCAGGTGCTGGCAAGACCCTTGAATACATTGTTAAGGATAGACTTGGCGTAAAGGTTCGTTCAATAGAAGTAAATGTTCTTCAAAGAGCTGCTGCTCATATGAGCTCACTTACTGATTTAAAAGAATCTGTAGAGCTTGGTAAGCACGGAGTGCAGTATGCAGAAGAAGGTGTAACAGGTGCAATGGTAGTTCTTAACCGCACAAGTAACGCACCATACACTGTAGACTACAGCTATGCTACTATCCATGATATTGCAAACGAAGCAAAGGAAGTTCCTCAGGAATGGATTAATGAAAGTCACAACTGGGTTACAGATGAAATGTTAGAATACCTCAAGCCTCTAGTAATTGGGGAGCCTGAGCTTGAATACGAAAACGGCCTACCTGTTTACGTAACAAGATAATTTTGCACATTTCACAAAATTTACACTTACATTTTGTTGAAAATCATGTTATCATTGCTGACGCAACAAAAGATAATATGGTTTAATTGGAAACGCACATCCTCCGGATGATAACGAACAACACATGTAATTTTATGTATTATTCATTATCAGAAGGAGGATTTATTATGCCTAAAAACAAATTTCAAGACGTAGTATTAACTATAATTATGGCCACTGTTATGGTTTACGGAATGGTGGTTTACAACGTTGCCTTAAACACAGGTGGAGTAACAGGACAGACATTCTTTTTAGCACTTCATGAGCTTCCTATCATGGTGCCTATCGCATTCATCCTTGAGTTTTTCATCGTTGGTAAGCTTGCACGTGCTCTTGCATTCTCTGTAATGAAACCTACTGACAGACCTCAGTTCATTACATACGCTATCTCAATTTGCATTTGCTGCATCATGTGCCCAACAATGAGCCTTGTAGCTACTATTCTTTTCAAGGACACTCACACATTTGGAACATGGATTCAGACATGGGCTATGAACTTCCCAATGGCACTTCTTTATCAGTTGTTCTATTGTGGACCATTTGTAAGACTTATCTTTAGAACTATTTTCCGTGAGAAGAAAGTAGAAACTTCTAATGAAATCGAAGCTGTTGAGGCTGCGTAAGATTTATAGGGAATAAGATAAGAGCTGTCACATTTAAAATGTGGCAGCTCTTTTTGTTCTTGCTTTTGGATCGCAGCATGTGGGGTTGTGGCTGTTCTCTTTTTACATGCCGCTATTTAGGGCTAGATTTTTCTATAAATAATTATTATTCTCCTTCAAAGGTATATGTATCAGATATTGCTAATCCATCGTCACCTTCTATAGCTACATTAACAGTAACACTTTCTGCTGAAGATTCAACAAAACCAACTCCTACAGTATATTCTGTACTTGTTGTTCCATTTTCATCTGCAACAACAGGTGTACCTTCACTGCTGCCAGAAAAAGTTACAGTAGTTTCTACACCATTTGTTTCTCGCGAATCTGGTTGTATATTGTAGTCTGTCTCTGTCTCAGCATTAGCCATAAGATAAACATCTGCTGATGAATTATTTAAAGTTGAATAAGAACTTGTAGCTTCAGTAGACCATGCATAAACAGGTATAGAAGCTATTCGATATGTTGGATCTAATTCATCATTCACATCCTTTACAGCAACGTAACCATCAGTACTAGATATAAGTGTTATAGCTGCTAGTGTATCTCCATCCAATTGCCATGCACCATACGACTCGAGGTTCTGTCCTACATAAATTCCAATATGTAAACCATTACCAGCAGTAATTGTACCAACTTTTTCCAATCCTTCTAATGCTGATCCCCCACCAGATGCATCATCTGCAACTATAACGACTGAACCGCCTGTGGCTGCTGCCCTCTGCTGTGCGATTGCGATAGACTGTCTTACCACCCCGTAATCATTTGTTCCTAGATAAACAGCAACTCTATATACCTCAGGAGTGATTACTATAGAATCGTTAGCAAGGCCGATTACTGTAATGCCAGCTTCTGCGCAAGCTGCAATTGTTGTGATATTTCTGCCGACGGCTTTACCTTCCGTTGCATAGTGTCTATAGTAGCTTAAAATATCAGCACCAAACTGAGCTTTCAAATCACCATATGCACTAGCGTATGCCGCAGGGTCGAAGTCTGCGCTACCTGTTCTTCCTTCAAACACGCCCTTAGTACAGAAATGATTAAAGAGTGCTTCATAGCTATCTCCGTATTGTTCAACTACATCAGGATTTTGCTCCTTATAGTATTCATAATCAAAGAAGCTCTTTAATATCTGAGCATCCTCATCAGTGATTGTTCCATAATGAACAAGTTCTGGAAACTGTGCCTGTGTCAAACCAGCTGCACTAACCTCAAACCCAGAAAATGCCAACATTGCCACCATGGCAATCGCCATTGCAAACCCCAAAACATTTTTTCTATTCATAGACTGTCTTCTCCTTTCCATCTTTGCCTTGATGCAAAGATTTTGCTACGAATGAGTTGACTGTTAGCATAGATGGAATTAGTGAAAAAACTGCGAATAATCCGTGATTCTGGGGGATAGTTTTAGTATAGGAATCAGAACAAAAGCCCACAAATTCAATATTTCTTTACCTATCCCAATTGGAAAGTGCTAGAATTATTTCATGAGAAAAAAGATTGCATTTACAAGTATTTTAATAGGAATATTGTTCTTTTTGAACAGCTCACAGTACCTGTCCTGGTTCTATATTTTGGGCCAATGCAACGATGGAAATTATGTTGATTTTATTGGACAATTTTTAGGAAAGATTTTCCAGGCACTGGGTATTCTATTATTCTGCGGATACGCGTATTTCGTCAAGAAAAAACCATCTAAAATAATCGAATTTTCCATCCTTATTGCTGTCAATTTCCTGCTCACTGTTGTAACAATCATTCCCCAGTTCAGGGATGGTATTGTGGTAACAGGATTGCTGATGAATATAGCGATAGGTCTGCTATACGCATGGTATGTGGCAATAATAGTAGATATTATTGATAAAAATAACTATGGTCTCACCTTTGGTGCCGGTATAGCCCTAAGCTGTGTCTTTTCCTATATTCTTTACTTTTTCGACAAAGATTATAGCTTTATAACCAGTATACAATGCCTGTATTTATATGCATTGATAAGTATTGGCGTTACTGTCCTATATGTGCTGACCTTGTATTCTTACATAAACACAACCAGACTTGTGGAGCAATCTTCTACTTATAAAGTTGCCAGCCCATTTAGCAAAAATTACATTTTAATTATATTTTCTGCCCTACTGTTCGCAAGTATTGTTAACGGACTGGGATTTTTCCAACCTAGCAGCGATATCTCTTCCTTCCATATAAGTGTGGAGGCTATGAGGTTGTTTTACACACTAAGCTTGGTTATTGCAGGTATCCTTAATGATAAAAGCCGTGGGCTGGGATTCATCCTATGCCTTGTGGCATTATCTTTTGCATTCGCATTACCAATTATGCATGACAATACTACAGGTGTTTATGTGACTTGGGTGCTTGCTTATGTGTTTATTGGTTTCATCTCTGTATGTCGAACCGTAATCTTTTTAGATATTGCAAAGGAGAATGACAAGTACTATTTAGCTCCAATTGGTCTTTTTATAGGTCGCGCTGGCGAACCAATAGGCATGCAATTCAGGTTTGGGCTGGCAAACAACAATGCACTTTTGCTTGTTGTTATTTCCATTTTGTTTGCCGTAACAATCGTACTGTTTGCAATACCCTTCACACAGTTTTATGGAGTGAATACCCGTTCAGATGAAGAGATTGATTATCATGGAGTTTTTATTGACAGATATCAGCTATCCTCAAGGGAAGTACAGATTCTTGATGAATTACTATCTGGTAATGCTAACAAAGAAATTGCAGCAAATCTGTATATTACAGAATCAACAGTAAAGTTTCATGTAAAGAATCTAATGAAGAAGACCAACTGCAAAAACAGAAATGAACTTATAAAACTCTATAACACAGAAAATCGACTTAACAAGTAACACACCTTTCGGTGTAGTAATCTAACATTGAGACTAATCCAAATAAGGTTAGGTTTTATTATTTATGTCATCGAAATCTAATAATTCAAAATCAGTTACAGGCATAGGTTTATAAAAATAATATCCTTGCATTTGTTCGCAATCTATATTTAAAAGAAATTGAGCCTGTTCTTTGGTTTCGACACCTTCAGCAATAAAGTTGAATTTAAGCTGCAAAAGCATTTTGATTATATAGTTAATAATGATTTTGCTTTTTTCTTTGTTCTTCTCGTCCTTTAAAAAGATGTAATCTAGCTTTATTCCGTCAACAGGAACCTCTTTAAGCATATTTAATGAAGAATAGCCACTACCAAAATCATCCATTTCAACAATAAAACCATATTTTTGAAGGGCAGTAGTTGTTTTTAGTAGAAGCTCAGTATCTTCAACATATGCGCTTTCAGTAATTTCAATCCTTAGCTGCGACGGTGCGATATCATACTTTCGTATTAGATTGTTGAAATAGTCCGCAATGTTGTTATTTTTTTCAATGTCATAACGTGATAAGTTTACCGAAATGGAATGTTGGATACCTTTTTCATTCCATCTATGGAGGTCTTGACATACTTTATCCCATATTAAGCAATCTAAATCATAGATAAGCCCTGCTTGTTCCAACATAGGTATAAATATGCCAGGACTTATCCAGCCTAACTTTTCGTGCTTCCAACGGCACAATGCCTCGGCACCAACTATTTTGCCTGTCTTATAATTAACTTGTGGTTGGTACCATACTTGTATTTCATTATTCTTTACGGCTGTTGAAAAATGACCACAGATGTCGGCAACCATTTTACCTTTTTCCCATTGGTCAGTATTGTATATTTCATATCCCCCACCTGAGACAGAATTGTGAGCTTTCTTTTCTGCTAAATGGGCATAATCCAACATCTTATCAACATTAATATCTGAGTAATCATCACTTGTTAGAACGTATACACCACTGCATAACTGGACTGTATAGTCGATACCCTGATTTATATAATAGTTTTTTACAGGTTCAAATACAGTCTTTTCTTGATTGAAAAGATTATTGTCATCTGGAACTAGAGCTAAAACTGCAAAATGATCAGCCCCTATTCTTGCAACAGCTTCTTTTTCAGACAGGTAATTCATTGTTTTATCAGCCCAGAAAACTAAAAGTTCATCACCTGAATTCATACCCATTTTATCGTTTATAAATTTAAAGTTTTTAATATTGTTATAAGATATTAAATACGTTAAAGTTGGGTTCTCCCTTAATAGCGTTTTAACTTTTTTACGGAAACCATCAAGACTTAAGGTTCCAGTAAGAGCATCATACTCAATTAATTGGCGGATTTGCTCATCTTGCTCTTTTCTTATTGCATATTGTTTTGAAACGAAATGCAGAATAATAAAAACCAATAATAATCCAAATATAATGATTAGATTGCCATAGATATATAAGTAGTCAAAGAAATCATTTTTATACAGACGCCGAGATGTATAATCCAATATAATCGCCTGACGTTGATTATCATTAATCTTAGAAATGCCCAAATTAATCTGGTTTATTAGCTCCTGACTTTTGGGGGTATCAACAGCACCAACTCTAAAATCCATTGAGAACATTGTTGTTGGTTGAACTTCTAAATCTGAATATGATGGTTTTTGAAGCACATAACTCCATACATAAGAGTTGTAAAGTAATGCATCAACATCACCTTTTCGAAGAGCATTCACACAATCAGGCATAGTTTCATACAAAACAAGATTCATACTTGGATACAAAGTGTGAACAGTATCAGCAACACCTGCCATTGATTGTAGCATTCCAACCTTTATTTGTTCTAAAGATTGAATGTAACCGCTACTCAAAGTGACAAGCGTGAAAGGTGTTGTCATAAGATTATCTGATATGATTGAAGGTTGTCCTGAGGTACTTTTTATAGAACTGCCAAAAGGCATTACCAAATCATAATTAGGGTTGTCTAGTGCGTCTTTAAGTGATGATTCTTCTATGATCTTAAAATTTACATTATAACCAGCATTTTCTGCCGCAAGACTCATTAAATCAATTCCAATACCTACAATATTTTTAGACGAATCATCAGTATAAAAAAGAGGGCATCTATCTGAAGGTACACCAACTATTATGGTTTCCTTATCGGACAAATCTGTAGCCAAAACTGCCCCATTAAACATGGAAGCAATCATTAATGAAATAAGTAAAAGCACTATTATATTAATTTTTGGAAATGTCTTCATATTAAACCAACCCTTGTAAAATTAACATTATTTAATAAGTAGGTTTTACATGGTTCCAAACAATTCACCCACTATATACCGTATCTATATAAGTGTAGCAAATATTTATGAATACTTTGTTAATTACCAGGCTGATTAATTCGTCCAATGAAGAATTGAAGAAAAGATTGAAAGGTTTTCGGATATAATTACTGTTGAAAGAAAAAAGAGAGAATACTGCAAGCTTCGTCTTGCAGCATCCTCTTTATCTACATGCTGATATATAGGAACTAGATTCCCATATCTTACTCCCCAAATCCTTATATTAAACTAACTACTAGCTAGCCTTCTGTGCTGTCATAACTCCAACAATTTTAATAGTATTTCTCGCTACAAATACTGTCTTAACTCCCTTTTGCTGAAGCTCTTCAGCTCTCCTAAAAAGATCCTCTGGACCTGTGCATATAATGATTTCACCTATCGCCATTTCTCATGCCTCCCCTTGGCGTATTTTAATGATTGTTGTTTGCGCCACAGCGCAATTTGTTAACAACCGAACGTCTTTAATGATAGTATCAAATCCATTGTTTGTCCATTGCTGAAATGTGAACAAATTGTGAATTCTGCTTAATCGTTTTCACTAATTGATTTTTTATCTAACTCCTACCAGATTCAGCAAAAGCTGTAAATTTGAGATTATAATTAAGAAGAGCCTCTATCATTTTGTATGACAGAGGCTCATTTTTTTACAAACTGGAATTATTATAAATCTACAGAGCCAACACGGTCTGTATTGCCAACGTAGTAAATCTTATGTTCTTCTGGCTTAATATAAACATCAAGAGATTCAAGCTCAACACCCTTGTAGTCTTTCTTAAACTGAGCGGTTGCCTTCTTAACGCAATCTGCTTCAGAAAATTCAAGACCCTGATACTGGATAACTGATGTACTCTTAACGGTTTTCTTTGTAGTTGTTTTTTTAGTTGTTGCCATTTCTTTTAACCTCCCCAATATGGAATTGAAATAAGTTGATAAATTCTTCGTATGAAGCAATTATAGCCATTTGTCCAATAAAATGCAAAAAACCAGCATCTAGGTAATCCTAGTGCTGGTTATTTTTATAAGTTCATACCCGCATTTTTCTGACGAGCTTTTCTTTCTTTGATCATTTGCTTGTATTGAGCCAAGCTCATCATTTTCTTTGGGCGCTTTGTGTATTTGATTTTAAGTTCCTCTGGCTTGTACATCTTCATGATGCCAGTATATGTGATAAGTGTGCCGTCAGACTTTGTAACACATCGTCTGTTTATATGGATATGATAGTTTGAAACCGAACCGTTAATGATAAGCTCTGCAATACCCTTATCATCGCTGATTTCACCACTCTTAACCTTTGCCTGAAAGGTGTAAATATCCATAATCATGCTGGCTTTATCTTGAATTTTCTTTTGAGCCTCTTTTGCAGCCTGGATAGTCTCCTGGTCTGGGGCCTCTATCGTGAATCTATTACCCATTTCCTTATTCCTCAAAACTTCAGCCATTTTATCACAATTTAGCCACAATTTAAAGATGCACAATTGATTTTACTCCAATACAGAATTAAGTATAGTTATATACTGATATTCTCCTTCTGTGTATGTCGAAAAATCGCCAGAAATCGTGATTTCTTCACCATTTTCTGGATAATCTGAGTCTTCATACTGGCTTTCGTCAAGAACAAACTCTAGCCCCTGTGAACAACACTGTGTAGCATCCTGAACAATACATGCATAATATGTTTTGCCAGTTTCTGAATCCTGATACACATTGCAAACGCCATCCATTTTAATTGTTTTTCCTTCGTATTCTTCCGGCGCCATCATCATGTTGAAAACTTCTGAATAAACCATAGTTGACGAAAGTGCCGTTAAATCTAAATCAACACCTGGGTCTGCCTCAACAGTTTCATCTTCTAGCAGAAGCTCATTTTCTGATACTTCTGTATCTTCTGTTTCCACCTCTGGCTCTTCAATTACCTGTTCTTCTACAACCTCGTTTTCTTCAACTGTCGATGTATCTATAGCACCACAGCCAATAAACAACAAAGCCATCATTATCCCTAATAGTATATTTAATTTTCTATTCATAAATTATCCTTTAATCCTTCCAATTAAATAGCATACGCCAAAAAGGATGCAGTCCACTGCTACAATTGTGGAACCTACTGGTGTTCCTGCCAGTATAGAAATAATGATTCCTACAAGTGCACAAATCATTGATGATACTGCCGAAAAGATTGTCACACTTCTAAAGCTCTTTAAAATGCTCATAGCTGACAATGCCGGGAAAATTACCAAAGCAGATATAAGTAACGAGCCCACCAAATTCATTGCAAGCACAATTATTACAGCTATTACTGTGGCAATAAGCAGATTGTAAAGATTAACCTTTGTACCTACCGCATTAGCAAAATTCTCATCAAATGTCACAGCAAAAATCCTGTTGTAAAACAATATGAAAATCAAAATCACTATAACAGCAAGAATTCCACAAGCCCATACATCAGCCTTTGTAAGTGTAAGGATAGATGTTGAGCCAAAAAGTGTAGAACAAACATCTCCGGATATATTAGAAGATGTAGGGAACAGATTCATAATCAAGTAACCAAAAGCCAATGCGCCTACTGACAACATCGCTATTGCTGCATCTCCTTTGATTTTTGCATTCTGGCCTTTTCGTAGCAAAAGGATAGCAAACAAGATTGTCAGCGGAAGCACAATAATCATCTTGTTTGTAAGCTGAAGAACTGTTGCTATAGCAAGTGCGCCGAATGCTACGTGTGATAATCCATCTCCAATAAATGAATATCTTTTAAGAACAAGTGTAACTCCAAGAAGAGATGAACATAGGGCGATAAGCACGCCTACGATTAACGCATATCTTACGAATGGGAATCCCATATACAAAATAAGTTTATCTAACATGACATTCCCTCCATATCATTAACATTTAAAATACGAGTTGCGTAGTCTTTTACAGCAACCATGTCGTGACTAATCATGATAATTGTAAGCCCCTCATCGTTAAGCTGCTTTATAAGCTGATACATTTCCTCTGTAACAATAGGATCAAGACCAGCTACTGGCTCATCTAAAAGCAGTACTCGTTTTGTTGCACATAAAGCTCTAGCAAGAAGTACACGCTGTTGCTGCCCTCCCGAAAGCTCTCTATAGCATCTGTCCTTTAAATCTTCAATGCCCATTCTTTTAATATTTTCCATAGCTAAGGCTTTATGCTCCTTAGTATAGAAAAACTTTTTCTTTAGGCTATTCTGGCAACCTGAAAGAACAATCTCAAATACCGAAGCAGGGAAATCCCTTTGAACTACTGACTGCTGTGGTAAATAGCCGATTTCATTTTGAATAAGACCATCCCCAAACTCAATGCTACCGGAAATAGGACTTTGAAGTCCTAACATAGTCTTCATCATTGTGGACTTTCCTGAGCCATTCTCCCCGATAATGCAGAAGTAATCTCCTGCATTAATCTCGAAATTAATATCTGAAAGAACTGCCTGACCTTCATAGCCAACGCATAAATCCTTTGCTGTTAAAAGTGCCATATTGCCTCCTAATTTAGTCCCTGACTAAGTACATCCAAATTTCCTTCCATCACTGAAAGATATGTCACCCCTGCATTTACGTCATCCATAGTTGTGGACTGTAGCGAATCAAGGGTAAGAATCTGAGCATCCTTAGCTGCTGTGTTTTCAATAATAGTTTTAGCTATTTTTTGATCTGAGTTTTCTATCGTAAATACAGTATTAAGATTAAGCTCATCCACCTTTCCCGCAAGGAATGTGACAGTTTCAAAGCTTGCCTCTGTCTCTGCTGAGCAACCTACAAATGCCGCATAATAATCAAGACCATAATCATCTACTAGGTATCTAAATGGAAAACGATCTCCAAATAGAACTGTTTTTACTGAAGCTTCATCGATAGTAGCCTGATATTTTTCATCAAGCGCAGCAAGCTCCTCGATATAAGCTGCTGCATTGGCTGCATAAGTATCTGAGTTATCAGCATCTACTGTTGCGATAGCCTGTTCAATGGCATCCACAAGAACCTGCGCATTCTTCAAAGAAAGCCATACATGCTCATCGTACTCAACCTCTTCCTCTTCGCCTTCTTCCGCCTCTGTTTCTTCCTCTTCTGCCTGCATACCTTCAACTACTTCTTCCTCTTTAGCAGCTTCACCAAGAGATTCTAGAAGATTGACAACCTGCATGTCTTTATTGGTAGCCTCTGAAAGCGCATCTTCAACCCACTCGTCAGATTCGCCGCCCACATAAATAAACACATCACATGTAGCGATTTTCATAATGTCATCTGCTGTTGGCTGGTAATTATGAAGATCCACTCCATTGTCCAAGAGCATTGTTATATCCACATTATCATTGTCACCAACGATTTCTTTAACCCAATCGTATTCTGGGAAAATAGTAGTCACTACAGAAATCGTATTATCTGAATTTGTAGTATCTGCTGATGAATTATTGTCTGCGGTTGCACCACATCCTGTAAAAGCTGAAACTCCAAGTGTTGCAGCTGCAAGTAAAGAAATTATTTTATTAGTTTTCATTTTTATTATCTCCATTCTTAAAAAATTTTAGATTTCTATTTTTCTGATGAAAAACAAAAATCTATACCAAAACAGAACCTGCATTGTGTTAAATGCAGAGTGAAAGGAAGCATTTTTCAAGAATCCATTCTTACTTTTTGCGAAATCAATGTAGTCTGAACAGACTGGAATGAATAGCCCTGGCTAATATCTGTAAGTAATACAAAGGAAACAAGGGCTATTACAGCAACAGCTAAGCCTGTGCCAAGTGTCTTGAGAGAACGCTCGCACTGAACCATCATTGTACATACAGGACAGTGACTGCTGTCCTCACAATGATGCGAAGCATGCTCTGTAAGATAAATACTAGAAAAGAGCATCATAAATAGAGTAGCTGCAAGAGCTACTACAGCAATCATTCTGTTTTTATAATTGCTTTGTCTCATGATTTCTCCTTTTCAGCAGATTAGCTGACTCTAACTAAATATCACTGTCATGATACTTATATCCAGTTTCTTTGTCAATTTGCAAAACTCCACATTAAAAGGCCTAAATTAAAAGAAAAGTTTTGTTATTATTTCTTGACATATGAGTAGCTGTTCAAATTAAAGAATTAGTTGTTAGAATATTCACACAACTAGCAAAGTTTTATGATATTATACTAATAGGATTTTTTGAGCGAAAACTAGAATTTAATGAGAGGAGGCTCTTTTATGTACGACTACATAGCAATAGAACGTAAATATGGTAGTGGTGGTCATGAAATTGCTGATAAGCTTGCAAAGAAACTTGGATATCAGCTTTACGATCGAGGGGTTGTTGTAGAAACCTGTAAACGAATGGGACTTCCTTATGATCAGGTTTCTGGAATGGACGAACAGACTCCGGTAAAAGCTCTTTTTAAGGCTTCAGGAACTGACAACACTTCCATGGAAGAAAAAATCTATAATACCGAAGTAGAAATCATTAAAGAAGCTGCTGAAAAACCTGGTTGTATTTTTGTAGGTCGTTGTGCCAGCGAAATACTAAAAGACAAAAAATGTTTAAAGGTCTTCATTACTGCAGACACAGCATTTCGTATGAAACGTGCAATTAGTGTTGAAAATATCGAAGCAGATAAAGCTGAAGATGTTATGAAGCGTTTTGACAAAAAGCGAGAAAAATTCTTCACGACACACTCTGGATATAAATGGGGTTCTTTGGACTATTTTGATTTAATCCTTAATTCCGACAAACTAGGTGTAGATGCATGTGTGGCAATTCTCGAAACGCTGGCAAAGCTTTAACCCTCGTAAACACAAATTGTCTATATAATATCTACTTTAATTAAATCGAGCCCGAGATTATTCCTCGGGCTCGTTATTTTTTATTAGAATTCCCCACCAAGATTTTCAAGTGTATCAATTACAACCGTACAATCTGGTTTTACATTTTGCATTACTACCTTCATTTGATTTTCAGGTATTGCTACACACCCACCGGTATATGGCTTACTAGGGCCCATGCAATGTAGAAATATTGCAGAGCCAAGACCAGGTACACCTGCTTCATTATAGCTTATATTTAAACAATATTGATATTGACGGGTATATTCAATTAAGTGTTCGCTATTATCTGTATCCAAATTTGGATATTGATTAATATTAACCATTTTGTTGTATTGCATTCCAGGGTTAACATCACCAGACCAGTACAGTTCATCACTAACCTGTATATAAGGTATGGCACATCCTGGATCAGAAGCTATACCAAAGGCAGCATTAAAGCTATAAGTTCCAACCGGAGTCTTACCATCACCCTCTATAGTCTTGCCAAGACCATTTTTTCCTATATATCCAGGGGTGCTCATAACCAAGTGCCATTTGCCATCTACCCCTTTTTCATTTAAAGTTACCCATGCCGTTGTTCCTTCATAATTTGCAACAACAAGCATCTGTGTAGATGTTCCTGCCTGTGGTAGCTTTGAAATCCACTCAGGAGAATCTCCCAGCATTGTTGTAGTCGATGCAGTATCCCCATTGGTATTTGCAGATGAAATCACAGATTTTGTTGTAACTGGAAATGTGAAGTATGTATCCTTATATGGCTCATCCTTTAGTGTAAAATGCCACCATTCTTCTTCTAATGGCTGAAAGCCATGACGAAGCATGACATCTCTTAAGAGCATTCTGTTTGCATATTGCTCCTCAGTAATACCGGTATAATCCGGATGACTAAGTTCACCAAAATAATCAAAAGTTCCACCCATGTCTACTTCTTTTTCTGTAGTCATGTCGAAAAGAGTCAAATCTACAGTGCTGCCTCTACTATGACCTGAGTGTTCAGCAATATATCCCTGAGGAAATAATACAGATTTATCCAACTCTGGATAAAAATATTGCTTCATACGAACATCATTCTCATCTAAAGCCCAATTCATAAATTTGGTAACAGCCATCTGTGGGCGATATGCATCATATATTTTTAGCCTATAGCCCTTTTGTACCAACTCATCACTGGCTCCCTTCAGTGCAATTGCCGCTTCTTTCGTGAGGAGTGCTACTGGCTCTTCGTATCCGGCTATTCTATCTCCAACAAAATTATATGTGGAATAGTATCTAATTTCCTGAATCGCATCAGGCACAACATCACTTAGCAATACAAAGTCTGAAGAATCAGAAGATAACTTTACATCATTAGTTTCAGCACTAACCTCTAGCATATTATAATTAAATATACTAGCCAAAAGTGCCATAGTCATTAGCACACTTGTAAAACTTCTAACTATTTTTTTCAAAACGACCTCCTTTATATTGTTAACCTTTTTAGTAATAAAATATTACTCCAAAAACTTTAACAATAGTGGAATGTCGCAGAAAGTTCATACTTTAGTTTTTTAAAAATAATTCCACACCTTTTTTCAGACGTGCCAATCCATCTTCGAGTGTCGCTTTTGTACAAGCTACATTCATGCGCAAAAAGCTGCCACCTGTACCTCCATAAGCAGTACCTGCAGACAAATATAATCCTGTTTCTTTTCTAATGAACGCAGCTAGCTTATCGCTGGAAATATTTAAAGTTGAAACATCAATCCACAAAAGATATGTGGCATCTCCACGTACCACATGAAGCTGTGGAATGTTGGCATCCACATAATCCTCCACGATACGTCTGTTTTCAAAAAGATACTCTCTTAGTTCATCAAGCCACTGCTCACCCTTTGTAAATGCGGCAACTGCTGCATGTGCCGCAAAAACATTTGGCTCAGCAACTTCGTCAGTATTGATTCCTCTCCATACCTTATGTCGAAGAAACTTGTTTGGAACAAAAATAGCTGCAGTCTGAATTCCAGGAATGCTAAAAGTCTTTGTAGGTGCGATGCAAGTGATGCTGATATCCTTACATGTTTCTGACACCGAAGCAAATGGTACATACTCCTTGCCTGGTGCTGTCAAGTCACAGTGGATTTCATCTGAAACTACAATTACACCATGCTTCTTTGCTAGCTCTCCCACCTTGGCCAAATCTTCCTTCGACCAGATTTTGCTGACTGGATTGTGTGGATTGCAAAGTACCATAAGACTAGCCTGTGGATCAGACATTTTCTTTTCAAGATCCTCAAAATCCATTGAATACACACCGTTTTCATACTTCAACGGATTTTCAAGGACTCTACATCCATTATTTACAATGCTATTAAAAAAGATATTGTAAACAGGTGTCTGGATAATAACCTTTTCATTTGGAGTAGTAAGCTTTCGTACTATTGATGATAGGGCTGGAATTACTCCTGTACAAAACATCAACCAGTCCTTTTCAATTTTAAGACCATGACGGCGGTCCCACCATGAAATATAAGCCTGATACCAGTCATCGTCTACATCAGTGTATCCAAATACACCGTGAGCAACGCGCTGTTGAAGCGCCTCTATTATTTCTGGGGCGGTCTGAAAGTCCATGTCCGCAACCCACATAGGTAGTTCATTTTCCTTCACGTCCCATTTCATGGAATCTGTACCACGTCTGTTTGTGTCTAAATCAAAATTATACTTTCCCATAATTGTCCTAAACCCTGTCATATTCAAAATCTTCGCTATGCTCGATTTTAAATATGAGCTCTCCACTCTACGACCTCTTCCTTTTTGCCTACTGCCTGGCATTTGATAATAGTCTTTTCAGGATCAACGAAATCCTTTTCTACAATCAAAGTCTCGATTTCAGGTGCTGAAATAGTACCGCTGATTGGGTTAAATACGCTATCAATCTTGTTTGTAATCTCTGCATCGATATTCTTTGCATACTCGAATGAAAGTGTAGTATTGATAAGCTTACAGTTTTTCATTGTAAGATTGTCGATGTAGCAAAGTCCCTGGAGACTCTCGATAGTACAATTTACAAATGTAAGATTCTTAGCATTCCATCCAAGGTACTCACCGCAGATGTATGAATCATATACAGTAACATTCTCTGTATTCCAGAATGCATCCTTTGAAAGGATAACTGAATTTCTGATAGTGATATTCTTGCCACCATCAAATGAATAGTTACCATCAAGTCTGAGATTATCAATTTCGATATTCTCAGAGTTCATAGCAAAGTAATGTCCCTTTGCTGTAACATCCTTAAGATTAATGTTCTTACACATCCAGAATGTTTCTTCTGCATTTGTAAGATCTACATTATTAAGTGTAACTCCATCACATCTTCTGAAATTCTTTGGAGCTGTGATAAGAGAATTCTTGATTTCGATATTGTTTGTGTACCATACACCAGAACGAGCCATCTCGAACCAGTTACAGTTTTCTACCTTTACATTGTTTGAATACCAAATTGGATACTTCCACTTAAACTGAGAGTGGTATACCTCTATATTTTTGCTTTCCTTTAATGGTGACTCACCCTCATCAAAGATAGAGTCGTAAATAACAGCATCCTCAGCTGCATAAAGGGCTCTCTCTCCTTTGAAAAATTCCTGTCTATACTCTTTCATATTACTATAACCTCCGAATTCATACTTATAATACTTCCTAAAGTTAACTTTAGGTCAAGGTATGTTTTCAATTTTATTCACGACATATATTCTAACATCTAAATTTGATTTTGTAAAATTAAATAGCACGCCTTGATGTTAAAATTCTGTTAAATATCATTATAAGATTGATAATTCCGTCGGTAAGTAACACAATTCCAAGAAATACCATATACCATCCCAAAGTATCCTTTGGCGCTACTAAAATGAAGCCTCCCAATATGATAAGTAGAGAAATTTCGGCAATAAGCTTTATCTTTTCCCCTCGTCTTTCCTTCTTTTCTGTTCTCTCGCAAAGATTTCTAAAAGCAATGGCATTGCGGTAGGCCCAAGCTAAAAATGATACGCCAATTACTGCACTACCTATCAAGAAAATGGCATCTTCTTTTACAAGTAGCATAGCGTATACACCAATCATCACAAGACATATATATACTCTTGCAGATTCTTCCTGCAGATTCCATTTTGCCTTGTATAGGTGCCTGATAGTAACCCCTACCTCAAATACGATTACTGCAAAAAGTCCTAAGCTGATGGCGGTTTGCAAAATATATTCTGGTATAAGGAATAGCACCACACTGCATAAGATCATACCTACATATGGAAGCCAATCCTTCTTTTTTATTTTTTCCTTAATCTTTTTAGCCTTCTTTTCATCAGGTGCTTTATCCAAAGCAGCTGTAATTGGCAGCTTCATAAAGGTCTTTACAGTCTCTTTATCAAGAGCTAAAAGCTCAATCATAATCTTTTCTATGGCAAAAGGCCCCTTCGCCACTACCTGACTGGTTGTTTTAATGCCTGCTTTGTCAATAGCATTAAATAGGTCGTTAACAAAGCTTGTTCGCTTAGTATTGTTAACACTTTCAATCCATTGATTGAGTACCTGATTTATAAATACACATCCTGGATCAAAGCTTTCGCTAATAAAAACATTTCCATGATCTACAGCCCAGGATGTAGGGTCATGCTGCATGACACCTTCGTTTGTGCTCTTTACAATTACCTGTGGGATATCATGCTCCTCAAACAGCTGTCCAAAGATGGAATACTCTGGAACATATCGGGTTGCTTTATCCTTTATCTTCGAAACACATGATTTATCGCATACTTCTGGGCAAAGTCCTGGCCCGTCATCTAAAAATACATGCTGAATCCACTTTTGATATTTATCATCGATGTGAGTAGATGCATATAGAGCAAGATTCGCCCCCTTGCTGTGACCTGCCACTATTACTTGGTGCTCTTCATCGAAGGATTCTTCCAGATAAGCTAAGGCTTTCTTCTGTGCCTCAGTTTCTGTGAAGCTTATCATAAAATCTTCCTTCCAGCCCGCCATGGTATCATCCGTGCCTCGATATGCTATGAATCTAATCTCATCTGTTAAATCAAAGGTCATGGCTGAAAACTGGGCTGATATTGATTCATCCAATACGTCCTCATGCTTAACTAAAAGCATTTCGCCATATCTTTTAGAATCAGCAGCTAAAGTAACAATTTCTTCTCTGCCATAGAATGTGCCCTGGATTCCAGTTCTTGCCATTACTTCATAGACAACATCCCTAAAAGCCCTAGGCTTATCAAGCTTTACATCCTCTAGTATCAGATATGCAAGCTTGCAAAGGATAAAATTGTCCACCTCTGTAAGTGGCTTTTCCTGAAATGAATAGTCTTTGTACCATTTTATATAATCAATTACGTTATCCATATTATGCTCCACAGATTATAAAAAAATAATAGTCACTATAAAAATAGTAACTATTACTTTTCCCAAATACAATAAAGCAAATATTAAATTTTTGAAAACTTTTTGTTACTGAAGGTTTTCATCATAATCCATATAAATTTCCTTATTCACTGGTGTGTAAACCATGTATGTTTCTTTACCATAGATAAGTGATGCTGGCACCTCCCATGGCTTGCCATAGTAATAACAGTCAGCCACCAACTTTCCATCTGCAATAATCTGTGCCACATCGAATTCCATATTAATAGAAACTAGTCCATCTGGACTATCCACAGATAGCTTTTTGCATTGCAACTCTTTTCCGCCACATACTGAAAACTCTTCTGGATAATCTAGCTCTGGAATATAAACACTGTCCTCAATCATAAGATTTGTGTGGCATATTTCCTTGTTTATTTTTCTTTCAACAAAGACTTTTCCATCCACTTTTCGCAAATATAACGCAACCTCCCATGGAATAGTGACTATAGTTAAATCTCCTACCTGGTTATGGCTTACATTGGTAGAATCATCCACCGCAATCACCTTTCCATCCACAGAATACTCAGGCTTTACCCCAGGCACTGCTGCAAAGAACAATGTATTATCATACTTGCACAGTAATTGAGCAGTAGCATATTCAATGTTGTGTTTTGCAAATGATAAATTGAAAGGCAGAATAAATGCCACATCCCCCTGCACATCAAACTGTGGGAACTTTACACTTCCAGTGTCTATCACTACATTCTTTACATCATTTAGCTTCAAGCTTCTCTGATGATGATTTATAAACACAAAACCACTGTGTCCATCAGTACGCATAGCATATCTTAGGCTATCTGCATCATCAGCTTCCACAAAAGTCTGACTTCCTACGTGCTCCATTGGTGCCAGAATATCACCAAAATCATTTATAAACATGTGAAGCAAATTGCATAGTTTGTATTGATCACGAACCTGGCCATACTGACCAATGCAAGTCATGAAATCGTAGTTCAAGATTGCATAATCATTAGGATATCCAGTAGCCTTGCTTTCATGTAATGTGGAAAGCGCACCAAGCTTGTTAGTGCCACCATGATACATGTAGTAACCTACCAGATTATTTCCACATCCTAGTTTTACCAGGCTAAGTGCATAGGCATCCATTGGGGCCACATATGGCCTACGTATATACGAAGTAGGAAGTCCACTACCCAGCTCACAAGTAGCAAATGGATAATCCTCATAAGGAAGTCTCCAGCCCTCGTCATCTGTTTCATTAATCAAATCTACACC
The DNA here is from genome assembly GCF_015057245.1 of Pseudobutyrivibrio ruminis. GTDB lineage: Bacteria > Bacillota > Clostridia > Lachnospirales > Lachnospiraceae > Pseudobutyrivibrio > Pseudobutyrivibrio ruminis_E. The sequence continues at coordinate 117,647 of NZ_SVET01000006.1, read as the reverse complement.
TATGGCAGCATCATTTCTGATGGTATTAAATGTGAAGTGATGTGATGGAGGAAGCTGCTTTGTATGATCTAGCCATGGAGCATCCACATATCCACCAAACACTGGCAGAAATTCCTTTACTGGAAACTTTGCTCCGTACAATCTATCCCATCCTGTCACAGTCCAAATAGGCACATCAAAACCAATTGAAACAGCTATTTCCTTGAGCTTTCCTAAGTGTTCGCACTGATCTACAAGCTCATTTTCAATCTGAATACCTATAATAGGGCCACCGTCTTTGAAGAAAAGCCCCTGCACCTGCTCATAAATCTTTGAATACCAGCCTCTGACACATTCCAAATATCCAGCGTCATTCGTTCTCAGCTTGTAGCCCTTTTTCAAAAGCCAATCAGGGAAACCACCATTTCTAACCTCTCCATGGGCCCATGGCCCAATCCTTAGCATCACAGTGAGACCCAGTTTTTGGCACAGCTCTACAAAATATCGCAGATCTCTGTCTCCAGTAAAATCATACTGCCCTTCTATCTCCTCATGATATATCCAAAACACATAGAAAGCCACCGTTGTAATTCCACCAGCCTTCATCTTGGCCAGCTCCATCTCCCAGTCACTACGAGGATATCGCACAAAGTGAAACTCCCCCATTATTCCAATCCAAGGCTTACCATCCTTCTCAAGGTACAAGCTGTTGACCTGGTAACTTCTTCCATCTTCTCTAACCTGCCCCAAGTTGAGATGATTACGTTTTATCTCAGCCTTCTTGTACTCCTTAAACCCATATTCCATTTTCCTTCTCCCTAATATTTAAACTACTCCTATAATAACAAAAAAATACTCTTATGGCTTGCCATAAGAGTATTTTTCATTTTATAATCTTTGTTTAGTTTTCATCCACATACTTCTGGATGTTGCTTGCGTTAGCATAACGCTTAACATCATCGCCATTAACTACTACAAGAGTAGGCGCCTGCATAACGCCATATTTCTTTGTCATATCAACCTGTTCCTCAGCATCTACAAGGATGTAATCCTCATCCTCAAGGATCTCCTTCGCTCTAGCGCAGTTTGGACATGTTTTTGTAGTGAAGAGGTATTTAACACCTGTTGTAGGCTCCTCTGAAACTACCTCAAGGTTGATTTCAGGCTGTTCAGCCTTTGCTGCCTGCTTTTCTCCAGCACGGCGGCATATAGAACCTGCAATATCGTAAAGCTTACGGTTCTTGTATTCCTGAGCCTTTCCTTCGTTCCAGTTCTGTACTGGACGATAGTAACCAGTGATACGGCTGTAAACCTCTGCTGTCTTGCCACAGTGTGGGCATGTGTAGTGCTCACCAGCGATGTAGCCATGATCCTTACATACTGAGTATGTTGGAGACAATGTGTAGTATGGAAGCTTGTAGTTTTCAGCAATCTTACGTACAAGATTTGCTGCTGATTCCCATGTAGGAAGCTTCTCACCAATAAATGCATGGAATACTGTTCCAGATGTATAAAGTGTCTGGAGCTCATCCTGAACATCAAGAGCATCAAAGATGTCTGATGTGTACTCTACTGGCATGTGTGAGCTGTTTGTATAGAATGGTGTGTCGCCTTCTTTACCTGCTGTAATGATATCTGGAAACTGCTCTCTATCATGCTTTGCAAAGCGGTATGTTGTAGACTCAGCTGGTGTAGCCTCAAGGTTGTAAAGGTCGCCGTACATCTCCTGATAATCAGAAAGACGCTCACGCATGTGATTAAGGACATCCTTTGCAAACTCCTGTGTCTTCTTGCTAGTCATATCTGCACGAAGCCAGTTTGCATTAAGACCTACTTCGTTCATACCGATAAGACCGATTGTAGAGAAGTGGTTGTTGAAAGTTCCAAGGTATCTCTTTGTGTATGGGTATAATCCCTCATCAAGAAGCTTTGTGATAACGCCACGCTTAATCTTAAGTGAACGCGCGCTGATATCCATAAGCTTGTCTAATCTAGCATAGAAATCTGCCTCATCCTTTGCCTGGTATGCAATACGAGGAAGATTGATTGTAACTACACCTACAGAACCTGTGCTCTCGCCTGAACCAAAGAATCCACCTGACTTCTTGCGAAGCTCACGAAGATCAAGACGAAGACGGCAGCACATAGAACGAACATCGCTTGGCTCCATATCGGAATTGATGTAGTTGCTGAAGTATGGAGTACCATACTTTGCAGTCATTTCGAATAATAGTCTGTTGTTTTCTGTGTCAGACCAATCAAAATCACGAGTGATAGAATATGTAGGGATTGGATACTGGAATCCACGACCGTTAGCATCGCCTTCGATCATGATTTCAAGGAATGCCTTGTTAACCATGTCCATTTCCTTCTTGCAGTCCTTATACTTGAAATCCTGCTCTTTACCACCAACGATAGCTGGAAGCTCTGCCAAGTCGTTTGGTACTGTCCAATCAAGAGTGATATTTGAGAATGGTGCCTGTGTACCCCAACGTGATGGAGTGTTTACACCGTATATAAATGCCTCAAGGCACTTTTTAACTTCCTGATATGAAAGGTTATCAGCCTTAACAAATGGTGCAAGATATGTATCAAATGATGAGAATGCCTGAGCACCAGCCCACTCATTCTGCATGATACCAAGGAAGTTTACCATCTGGTTGCAAAGTACTGAAAGGTGCTTTGCTGGTGCAGATGTAATCTTTCCTGTGATTCCACCTAAGCCCTCCTGAATAAGCTGCTTAAGTGACCAACCTGCACAATAACCTGTAAGCATTGAAAGATCATGAATGTGGATATCTGCATTGCGGTGTGCCTGTGCAATTTCCTCATCATAAATCTCTGAAAGCCAGTAATTAGCTGTGATTGCACCAGAGTTCGAAAGAATAAGACCACCGACAGAATATGTAACTGTGGAATTCTCCTTAACTCTCCAGTCCTCAACCTTAACATAGCTATCTACAACGTTCTTGTAATCGAGAACTGTAGACTTCATGTTGCGCATCTTTTCGCGCTGTTTTCTGTAAAGAATATATGCCTTAGCAACATCTGTATATCCAGTCTGCTCAAGTACGTTTTCTACTGAGTCCTGAATATCCTCCACCGAGATCTTGCCTTCTTTAATTTTGTTCTGGAAATCAGCCGATACTCTAAGCGACAATAATCCGATAATATCGTCGTTGTATTCCTTTCCAGTAGCTTCAAAAGCCTTTGAAATCGCATTGTTAATTTTGCCTAAATTGAATTCTGCGACTTGTCCATCTCTTTTTACAACATCAAACAATTCTACTCACCAAATATTCCTTTCTCTAGTATCCTTATAATGTCAAAAAAAGGACTCCCCCTTCACCTTCTTTAAAGGCACTTTCGACTTGTTTATATGTTATCAAAATATAGGGTGATATTCAATTTAAAAAGACTAGATATTGTGTTTTTCGTCATAATTACCTAAATTGTTTCCAAGAATTTGATTATTTTCTAAGTAGAATCACGTTTCAACACACACAATATTTGGTATTTTAACACAAAATGGACACACCATATATAGTGTGCCCATTTTACCTATTTTATCTTGTCTCCAAGAATATTAACTCTTTTGATGCCGCTTCATCATTTGGATAGCTCTCAAGATATTGTGTCAACACATCCTTAGCTTCTGAGTATCTTTCCAGCTTTTCAAGTGCTGCAACCTGTCCCTTCATAAGTTCAGACATATTATCTATTGAATCCAGACTCAACCCTGCCTGATAGTATCCCAAGGCATTTTCATAATTGCCATTTGTCATCTCTATATCGCCTAGTGCCGCAAGTGCGCTGCTGGTAACCTCATCAGATGCAGCATACTCTTCCAGTAGAGTCTGTGCTGAATCATAGTCCCCAGCATCCTGATATAACTTTGCCAGATAAAGTTTTGCTTCTATTATATCTTTATCAACTGCTGCCTGTAGGTATTCCTGTGCCTCTGTGGTTTGGCCAAGCATATAGTATATTCTGCCCTTGTAGTATTTGCCATTGGCAGATTTATCAGATACATCCAAAGCGTTGTTTAAATAAACTAATCCCTGATCTGTGTAGCCTAAAGAATTAAGGTTTTCATAAATCTGTATATATAATAGGTAGTTCTTTTCATCGATTGCTACAGCAGCATCATAATCTGTGATAGCTTCTCCGATTTCACCCTCTGTAGCATAAATGCTTCCTCTGAGGAAATATGCTTCGTAATTATCTTCATCATATTTGATAAGGTAGGTATAAGTCTTTACTGCATCATCAAATGAACCTGCAGAAAACTGAGCCGCCGCTTTGTAATAGTTTATATCTATTTCCAAATCAGTAACCTTACCAATAGATTTAGCAAGAGCCTGGTCAAAAAGGGTGATGGCTTCTTCGTAGTTGCCTGCATCCATCTGTTCAATTCCCTGGTCTCTCAGGTCGATTTCAGACTGGCTATATTTACTACATCCTGCAAAGGATGCTGTCATTATTAAAGTTAGTAATACACATAGAATTTTTTTTCTCATAGCATTCATTTTAGCAAAGATGAACCCCTTTGGGTAGGTTATCCTTGCAACAACTTTTTACCAAATGTATAATTCTAGTTATTAACTGACGAAATAATATTTTGGGTAAAAGGAGCATACATTATTGGATACACACCTGTTAATTAGACTGATAATTCTCATATTGTTATTAGTCCTTTCCGCGTTCTTTTCATCGGCAGAAACGGCACTGACAACAGTAAATAAAATCAAACTGAAAACCATGGCAGACGATGGCAACAAAAAGGCTGCTAGAGTTTTAAATGTTGTAACCCGTCCTAAAAAAATGCTATCGGCAATATTAATAGGAAATAACATTGTGAACCTGTCAGCCTCTTCGATTGCAACAACCCTTGCAATAGACATATTTGGCAGCGTTGGAGCAGGAATCGCTACTGGTATTCTTACATTATTAATATTGATATTTGGAGAAATCACTCCAAAATCTATAGCAACCATCAATTCCACATCTCTAAGTCTTCTATTTGCACCTCTAATTAGTGGACTGATGTGGCTGCTCACACCAGTTATTATAATCATAAACTTCTTGGCCGGCCTCTGTATAAAACTTTTTGGAATCGATCCAGATTTCAAAGATGATACTATCACCGAGGATGAGCTCAGGATAATGGTAGATGCCAGCCATCAAAGCGGTGAAATTGAAGGTGATGAACGAACCATGATTCACAAGGTGTTCGACTTCTCCGATGCTTGCGCAAAGGAAGTTATGATTCCACGTATCGATATGACCATGGTTGATGCTGATATTTCTTACAATGATTTAATATCAGTATTCAAGGAAGACATGTTTACACGACTTCCCGTTTGCGAGCCAGACAGTGAAAAGATTATCGGCATAGTAAATATGAAGGATTTCCTTGGACTTGTGCCTGGTGAAGACTTCTCGGTAAGAAACTACCTTCGTGATGTTTACTTTACTTATGAAATGAAAAACGTATCTGATCTTTTTGATGAGATGCGAGAAGAATCTACAACAGTTTCCATAGTGTTGGATGAATACGGTGATTTATCCGGCATGATTACTATGGAAGATCTGTTGGAAGAAATTGTTGGCGAGATTCGTGATGAGTATGATGAGGACGAGGAAGACCCAATCGTACGCCTAAACGATAGAGAATACCAGGTTCTCGGTTCAATGAATCTGGAAGATTTATGCAATATAATTCCGCTTGGCTTTACAAGCGAGGACTATGATACCATCGGTGGATACATAGTTGGAGCCTTTGATCATTTTCCAAACGCCGGTGAAACCTACGTATCAGAAAATGGCACCATAGTACGTGTGCTTGCAGTTGATAAGAAGCGTATCACTAAGCTTAGAATCAAATTACCTTATCAAGATACTGCTCCACAAGCATAGTTACATTGATTATTAGACCCAGACTAGCTACAGTTTGAAAGATTACTTTCATTCTAAGTGCTGGTTTTAGGGTCTTTTTTTCTACGGCATCATTTCTTGCAAGTTTTCTGTCACGGAATTCCTCATCTACAACAACACATTCATAATCCAGAACAATGAACAAAACTACGCCAATTGTATTAACAACAATAAATATAAACAGGGTAATATTTAGTCTACTTCTGAAATATAACGCCAAATTTGCAATCATAAAAATTGTCTTTTCAATTATGTAGATAAGCCTGTTAGTATTTAAATGTTCTTGCAGTTTTTTTCTAGAAGTTATCCACAATTCCAATTGATCTCGAAAATACTCAATGGTATCTTTGGTGACTTTTCTCTCCTTGCTATGCGCCAAATACCCATTTAGACGTCTGATGGGTTCGCAATACAATGCTTTAGTCATAAATCTTAATCCGCTATTAGGATTCTGAAGGCTCATAGCCTTAAACAAGAGCCTTTGCAATGGTTTGCAGGACGTTGTATTCATGTAGCATTCTTGTAGCAAGCTCTCCCATGGCACCTTTCTTTCCATTAAATAAAGCATTCTATTGAAATACAACTGTTTCATACGAAAAGCCTTGTTGCTACTATGTTTATGGCAAATGGCTGCAAGTATAGAAATAGCCTCTACACCTATCCATAAGGCAAAACAAAGCCTTAAATTATTAAGTTCCATAAATATTATTGGGATATGAATGAAATAAATGAAAAAGCGACACGCAAAACGCGTGTCGCTATAATATCACGATTCTTTGAACAAATCAAGATTAATGTGTTTCCGGTTCTGGATACTCAACTCCGAAAGTCTCAACTGTAACCTTCTTCATCTTCTGCTCGTTAACAGGTCTGTCTGACCAGTCTGTCTCTGTCTCAGCGATTTTGTTAACAACATCCATGCCCTCGATAACCTTACCAAATGCAGCATAGTCGCCATCAAGATGTGGACTATTCTTGTGCATAATAAAGAACTGGCTGCCTGCTGAGTTTGGCATCATTGTACGAGCCATTGAAAGTACACCTGGCTCATGCTTTAAATCATTCTTAAAGCCATTGCTTGTAAATTCGCCATCGATAGAGTATCCTGGGCCACCCATACCTGTTCCGTCTGGATCTCCACCCTGAAGCATAAAGCCCTTGATGACTCTGTGGAAGATAACTCCATCGTAGAAGTTGTGGTTAATCAAGCTAATAAAGTTATTAACTGTGTTTGGAGCGATTTCAGGATAAAGCTCAGCCTTCATGATATCGCCATTTTCCATTTCAATTGTAACTACTGGATTCTGTGCCATAATTAATTCTCCTTTAAATAATGTAACTTCTTGCTGACAGAAAAATGAAATTGTCAGCAAGAATCCTGCTTTGCAGGACAAGAAAATAGATGAATCTATTTTCTTGGTATTTACGATTTCTGTTTTTCTGATGAAAAACAAAAATCTGTACTCCGCTAGTAACAAACTAGCTCATCTAAAATCTAGAGCTTCTCTAATACCTCTTGCGCCTTAACAAGGTAGTTATTCTGCATATCATAGATGCGTCCTGCATCTGCAGCTGTTGCGAAGGCTCTATCCAATGGCATCTTGCCAAGTACTGGAATATTAAGGCCTGCTGCCACTTCATCGATGTGGCTCTCACCGAAGATTTCGATTTTCTTTCCACAATCTGGGCAGGCAATATATGAATAGTTTTCAACAAGGCCAAGCACTGGAATGTGCATCATATCTGCCATGTTGTATGCCTTCTTAACAATCATCTGTACTAATTCCTGTGGACTTGTTACGATAACAATTCCGTCTACAGGAAGTGACTGGAAGCATGTAAGAGGAACATCACCTGTTCCAGGTGGCATATCTACGAATAAATAATCGATATCGCCCCACTGTGTGTCTGTCCAGAACTGCTTTACAACGCCTGCAATAACTGGACCTCTCCAGATAACTGGAGCTTCCTCATCCTCGAGCATAAGGTTGATAGACATGATTTTTGTTCCATCCTCTGCAACCTCTGGGAATGTACCATCATCGTTGGCCATTGCTGGGCCGTGTACACCAAACATCTTTGGAATAGATGGGCCTGTAATATCCGCATCAAGAATACCAACTTTGTAGCCTGCACGTGCCATTACTCCTGCAAGAGATGAAGTAACTAATGACTTACCAACTCCTCCCTTACCAGATACAACTCCGATAACATGCTTTATATTAGAATTCTTATTTTGTTGTTCTAAAAATGCTGTATTTCTAACACCCTTTTTTGCTGCCTCTGCAGAAGGACAGCCCTCACAAGAGCCTCTGCTACAAGAACTAGCTGAAGCACATGTTTCTTTCTCTGCCATTATTAGACCTCCTAATTTCTGTAATCCGTGAAACATTATATCATAAATACCTTAAATACCCTACAACTCATAGGTTTATTTAAGAAAACATTAATAAATATTCTCTCGTTGGTACGTGTACCAACTACCATCTTGACTTATCCACAATTTCCACAATCGATTTTTTTCAGTTGAGGATAACTTCTATTTTCCATGTTATTAACATATTTATCCACAAATTGCACTCAACTAAAATACCAACAAACGTTGATTTTATCAGCGATAACGTTTTAGTGATACACATTTCAACGAACAAAGTTTTCCCCAAAAGTTATCCACAATTGTAAATAACTACACATTTGGTTGAAAAACTTCTGTTAATAATGGATAATCATTGTAGAATTATTATTTTAGGGAGCAACAATGTCAGATACAAAGAAAGTATTATCCTTTGCTGTAGAACTAGGAGATATTCTTCTTAGAAATGGAGCAGAGGTCTATAGGGTCGAGGACAGTGTCCTCGCCATTTTAAATTCATACGATATAACAGACTGTGATGTGTATGTATTGAGCAACGGAATATTTGCAAGTGCAGATGAAGTTACCGAACACGCCAGCTCAATGATCAGACATGTGCCTATGTATCCAACTCACCTAGGACGTATCGCCGGGCTGAATGCATTATGCCGTGAAGTCTGTTCAAAAGAGATTACACTAGATGAAGCATGGGTTAAGCTGGAAGAATGTAAACGAATTCCATCTTACAATTTTCCAATGTTAATAATTGCCACTGCCATTGGATGCGGTGGATTTTCCTATTTATATGGAGGAACCGTTTTAGATGCTTTAATCGCATGCATAGTTGGTGCAGTCCTTAGATTATTCCTTTACTTCGAGGCTCGCATGGGTAATTCCAAAACAATTACCAACGTACTAGCAAGTATGGTTATATCCCTCACTGCTATTCTCTTTTATGCAGTAGGGCTTCCTGTTCACTACGACAAAATAATCATCGGTGCAATTATGCCATTAGTACCAGGTATTCCTCTTACTAACAGCATTCGTGATTTTATCAACAGTGACTACTTGTCCGGCTCTATTCGATTAATAGATGCCCTTCTTACAGCATTTTGCATAGCTGTAGGTGTTGGTGTTGTTATCACCTTTGCTCATTTTATAGGAGGAGGTGCTTACATCTAATGATAGCTGATTACATTATTCAATTTATAGTAGCTATGGTGGCCACCTTAGCCTTTGCAATGATTTTTTCCGCACCAAAGTCAGAGCTTGTGTACTGTGGAATTTCCGGTGCAATCGGATGGATTTCCTATTCACTAATATCATCCTTCCTTGGAGCACCAACACTTGGCAATATGGTGGGTTCCTTATTCCTAACATTGTTTTCACGTTCACTTGCTGTAAAAAGAAAAAATCCCGTCACCGTATACCTTATAGCGGGAATTTTCCCACTGGTACCTGGTGCCGGAATCTACTATACTTCTTATTATTTAATTATGAACAACATGGAAACCTTCGGTTCTTACGGGTTATCCACTATCAAAACTGCAGGCGCAATCGTAATGGGAATCATCTTTGGTATGGCCTTCCCTCAAAGCTGGTTTAATACAGTTTTTGCACCTTCCTGTCATAAGTCATCAAGCCATTAACCTCATCTTCGATGTCAGTAGCTTGAGTAAATACAGCAGCACTCAGTCCCTCTTCCTGGAGGGACTTTATTTTTGTCATAAGTTCATCGTAAGCATTCTGTAACTCATGTTGCTGTTGATATTTTTTGTATCCATAAACAGCGTCTCTCTTCACGTGGGTCCCTACTTTAAGAGAATATCCACCATATTCAGAGATAACATAAGGTCTTCTGTTTCGCTTTACCTTTAATTCTTCAAAATAAACATGCTCAGAGAACACATCTCCACAACCTTCATGGAACCAGCCGGAAGCTGCATCAATTGGCCTTGTATCATCGATTTCTTTGGCAAAATCAAGGCAACCTGCAGCATCAAACTGCCCCCATCCCTCATTAAATAGGCACCACTGGCCTAATGAAGGCACATTATAAAGCTGATGCATCATTTCCTTGCATTCTTTGAACCATACTTCCTTGGATTTTTCAGTGTTTCTGCCGGTAAATCTAAGGAAAAGTCTGTTTTTATCTTTGGCATTACCAAATGGTCGTACCACTGTAGGAATATTGCAAATCATATTCATATCGTATTTAGTTCCACCATTTACAATATCCTGCCAAACTATCATTCCTAGCCTGTCACAATGAAAATACCAGCGCATTGGTTCAATCTTGCAATGTTTACGAATCATGTTGAAGCCCAAAGATTTGATAGTCTCAATATCGTTTATCATGGCAGCATCTGAAGGAGGTGTCATGAGACTCTCAGGATAGTACCCCTGATCTAATACTCCATTCATAAAATATGGCTTATGATTCAATGTAAGACGAGGTATCCCCTTCTCATCCCTATCTACACCAAAGTGCCTCATTGCAAAGTATGTAGAAAAGCTATCTTTGCCATAGTTTATATTTAAAAAATACAGAACAGGTTCTTCTGGCGACCACAGTTGATAATGATTAAGGTCCACGGTAACATAAAGCTTATCATCCTTGATTTTATCAACCTTATATTCTTTTATTAAATCCTGATTTGATGATGTGATATCTAGGTGTCCCTTCATTTCAGACACCTTTATTATCATTTTAAGCTTGTTCCCATCAATATCAGGATTAAGCTTTAAATCTGTTACAAAGGCATCTGGGACCCATTCCATCCATACAGTCTGCCAAATACCACTTTGAGCCGTATACCACATGCCTGATGGCTCAATACATTGTTTTCCTCTGGCATATCCAATTCTGTCTGTATAGTCCCTAACCTTTACCTTAAGCTCGTTATTTCCCTCTACAACATAATCTGTGATATCAAAGGTAAAAGAAGTAAAGCCACCTTCATGAGAGCCTAAATTAATACCATTTAAAGATACATGGGCCACCTGATCAACTGCTCCAAAGTGAAGCAACAAATGCTTTGACCTTTTTACCTTGTCTATTTCAAATACCTTTGTGTATTCTAGAGTTTCTTCAGGTAGAAGCATGTGCATATCTGTTCCTGAAAGCTTGGTCTCTGGTGAAAAAGGGACAAGTATACTGCCTGAACTGCATACCTGTCCCTTTCCATTTATTATTCGATAGTCCCACTGACCATTTAAGTTAATATAAGATTTTCGCTGAAGCTGAGGGCGTGGATATTCTAACAAGCCCTCAAACTTGTAATCCGTGCTCAACTCATATGTCTTTGAATCTTTACTAGGCTTAGCAATAGCTCCAAGCATTTCCTTCCAATACATAACTAACCCCCATAATCCGCAAGTTACGCCTACAAGCCTTAGAGTTTCTCCGCTCGACAACACGTCTTGCTTGAGAAACCTAAGAGCTTGCAGTCTACTTGCTCGCTTAGTATTTAGCTTTTACCGCTTAACGTTTATTAATCAATGATTTAAATTCGTACTTCAGACGATTTGCGCTTTACCCAGGCGCGATATACCATTACGAGGCAGATGCTGTGGACGCTAAGAGTCAGCAGCCAGCTTCCTGGGTATGAGAAAAACAGTACTGATTGTGTATGATGAACATGGAAATATGTGGCAATCCAGATTAATCTGGTTACACATGCCCCCAACAACGACACTATCATAGGAACTGTAGAACGACCCAATCCTCTCAGTCCGCCTGTTAGTGTATCCATGACTCCACAAAGGAAGTATGGACAACAAACCCAGAAAAGACGCAGTGTTCCGGCCGCTATAGCATCTGCACTGTCTGTGTAGATACCAAGCAATGGTGTTGCAAAATGGTATGCTAAATTGCCCAGAGCAAGACCAACAACTATTACAATTCCAAGTGTCTCAAATATTACCTTCTTAACACGATGCTCATCTCCAGCTCCGTAGTTTTGACCAACGAATGTAACTGTCGTCTGTGAAACTGAGTTCATAGAAACATACACGAAACCTTCGATGCTGGCAGCCGCTGATGAACCAGCTATTACTGCAGTACCAAATGAATTGATTGCTGACTGGATAACAACATTAGATAAGGAGAACACAGTTCCCTGAATTCCAGCAGGTAATCCAATTCTTATAATACGATTTAATATTCTTTTATCTATTCTAATCTTTGAAAACTCAAGTCGTAATGCATCTTCTTGCTTCATAAAGAAACCAACTAGTAAGAAGCAAGAAATGTAACTTGATGTAGCAGTGGCAATTGCAACTCCAGCAACCCCCATATCAAAGCAAATAACCAAGATAAGGTTTAAAATGACATTTACAACGCCTGCAATAGTAAGGAACACAAGAGGATGAGTAGTGTCTCCTGCTGCCCTAAGAATTGCTGCCAAAAAGTTGTAAAGCATTATAGCTGGCATTGCAATGAAATATATACGAACATACAAAGCGGCCAACCCAATAACGTCTTCAGGCGATCCCATTATTTCAAGTATTGGTCTAGCAAAAAACAGGCCTATAAAGACAAGCAATACGCCGCAAATCAATGAGAATGCAGTACTGGTATGAACTGTCTTTTTAACGTCTTCGTGTTGATTTGCGCCGTAAAACTGGGCTGCACATACATTGGCACCAACGGACATACCAATAAATAGATTTGTCATTAAATTTATAAGGGAACCTGTAGAACCAACTGCAGCAAGGCTTGCTTCGCCGGCAAAACGACCCACTACTATTACATCAGCTGCATTAAAAAGAAGTTGCAAAACACCTGACAAAATAATAGGTATTGTAAAGATAATTAATTTGCCCAAGAGGGGGCCATGGATCATATCGATTTTTTTTGAATTATTCATAGGATGATTGTAGCACTTTACCTTGCAAAATAAAAGCTTGAGGGCAAGCCCATGTGGACTTGCCCTCATAAAATTAAAGAAAGAAATTATAGGAAAAATCTATACTTCTAAAAGAATAGATATTGCCCTTAAAGGAATTATTTTGAAGCAATCTCAGCCTTGAGTGCTTCTGTAAGAGCTGGAACGATCTTGTTAAGATCTCCAACGATACCATAATCAGCTACGTCAAAGATAGGAGCTGTCTCATCTTTGTTGATAGCGATGATGATATCTGACTCTTCCATACCTGCTGTATGCTGAATAGCACCAGAGATACCGATTGCGAAATAAACGTTAGGACGAACAGTCTTACCTGTCTGACCAACCTGAAGATCCTTTGGCTTCCATCCAGCATCTACTACTGCACGTGAGCAAGATACTGTACCACCAAGAACCTCTGCAAGATCATCAAGGAGCTTGAAGTTCTCTGGAGAACCAACTCCACGACCGCCAGATACAAGGATCTTTGCATCCATGATATCTACTGTTGTTGCAACGTTCTTTACTACGTTAAGAATCTCAACGAATCTATTGTTTTCCTTAAGCTCTGGCTTGAAGTTGATAACTTCTGCCTTGCGGCCTGCCTGCTTCTCAAGCTTCTGCATAACACCTGGACGAACTGTAGCCATCTGTGGACGGTTGTCTGGGCAAGCGATTGTAGCGATTGTGTTACCACCGAATGCTGGACGAGTCATAAGAAGCTGATTGTGCTTCTGCTCCTGACCTTCTCTAGCCTGAAGTGGGAAATCACCAATCTCAAGTGATGTACAGTCAGCTGTAAGACCTGTCTTAACTCTAGCTGAAACTGTAGGACCAAGATCACGACCGATAGCTGTTGCGCCAACGAGCATAATCTCTGGCTTGTACTCATTAATATAAGCTGTAAGAGCCTGTGCATATGGCTCTGTACGATATGTTTCAAGTGCTGGATCATCAATAACAACAACCTTGTCTGCACCGTACTCACCAAGCTCATCTGCAAGGTTAGCGATGTTGCTACCAAGTACTACTGCTGTTACATCTGTTCCTAAATCTGCTGCAAGCTCATGTGCCTTGCCGATAAGTTCGAAGGCAATTGAGCTAAGTTTATTATCAACCTGCTGAGCGAATATAGCTACGCCCTTGTATTCTTCTAATGACATTCTATTTGCCTCCTCTTATTAAATTACATGCTTTTCTTTAAGCTTGTTTACGATGTACTCTACTGATTCCTTAGGATCAAGAGCAACCTTCTCGCCTGCACCCTTACGTACCTTATCAGATGCCTTTGCAATCTTTGTTGGAGAACCAGCAAGACCGATGTTTGCATCATCAAGATCTGTAAGATCATCACGGCCCCATACTGTTACTTCCTTATCGAAAGCATCGAAGATTCCGCCTGGAGTCATATAACGTGGCTCGTTAAGCTCTGAAAGAGCTGTGATAAGACATGGCATCTGAGCCTTAATCTCATGATATCTGTCTTCATACTGACGCTTAACGATTACGCTGTTTCCTTCAACCTTAATATCCTCTGCATAAGAAATAACTGGAAGACCAAGGTGCTCAGCGATCTGTGGACCAACCTGAGCTGTATCACCATCGATAGCCTGACGACCTGTGATGATAAGATCATAATCAAGTTTCTTTACTGCAGCTGCAACTGTTGAAGATGTAGCCCAAGTATCAGCGCCACCAAGGCGTCTATCTGTAACAAGTACTGCTTCATCAGCGCCCATAGCAAGAGCTTCACGAAGCATATCATCTGCCTTAGGAAGTCCCATTGTAAGAACTGTAACCTTTGCGCCTGTCTCATCCTTGATACGAAGAGCAGCCTCAAGGCCTGCCTTGTCATCAGGATTCATAATTGCGAGCATAGCTGCTCTATCAAGAGTTCCATCTGGGTTGAACTTAACGCCGCCCTTTGTATCAGGAACCTGTTTAATACATACTACGATATTCATGTATTTAATCTCCTTTAACTTAAATGCTACTAATCAAAATTATTTGAGCATTGAGCCAGAGATAACCATTCTCTGAACCTCAGATGTTCCCTCATAAATTTCTGTAATCTTTGCATCACGCATCATGCGCTCAACATCGTACTCTCTTGTATAACCGTAACCACCGTGGAGCTGAACAGCCTTTGTAGTAACAGCCATAGCAGCCTCAGCAGCGAAAAGCTTAGCCTCAGCAGCTTCTACAGAGTAGCTTGTCTTGTGATCAATGGCATACTGATCCTTTGTGCAAGCAGCCTTGTAAACAAGATACTTAGCAGCATCCATACGAGCCTTCATATCAGCAAGCTGGAATGATGTATTCTGGAATGCAGCGATTGGACGACCAAACTGCTTTCTCTCCTTTACGAAATCAATTGTCGCGTCGATTGAGCCTTCACCAATACCAAGAGCCTGTGCAGCGATACCAATACGTCCACCATCAAGTGTGTGCATAGCGATACCAAATCCCTTACCTCTCTGTCCAAGGAGGTTCTCCTTTGGAATACGGCAATCCTGGAAAATAAGCTCGTATGTAGAAGAAGCACGGATACCCATCTTCTTCTCCTTTGTACCGAATGTAAATCCTGGTGTGTCCTTCTCTACGATGAATGCAGAGAACTTCTTAGACTTACGTCCCTTAGCATCTTCAACGATATCTGTAACTGCGATAACGATGTAGATGTCAGCTTCCTTACCGTTTGTGATGAAGCACTTAGATCCGTTAAGTACCCAAGAATCTCCATCTTCAACAGCCTTTGTCTGAGCACCCTGAGCATCTGTACCAGCGCCTGGCTCTGTAAGTGCGAATGCACCAAGCTTCTTACCACTTGCAAGTGGAACTAAGTACTTCTGCTTCTGCTCTTCTGTACCATATGTAAGAATAGGATCGCAGCAAAGTGATGTATGTGCAGAAACGATAACACCTGTTGTACCACAAACCTTTGAAAGCTCCTCTACGCACATGATGTATGTAAGAACATCACATCCCTGTCCGCCGTACTCCTTTGGTACTGGAATACCCATGAAGCCATACTTCATCATCTTCTCAACGTTCTCACGTGGGAAGCACTCTGTCTCATCAATTTCCTGAGCAACTGGCTTTACTTCATTCTGAGCGAAATCTCTGAATAACTGTCTAGCCATCTCATGCTTTTTATCTAATGTAAAATCCATGATCTGAATCTCCTTAATTTATTGTTAGAATTCATTACTTTAGTTATTCTCTCGCCTGTTACACTTACAAGCCTGATGAATTCTCCGCTTGACTAAATGTCTCGCTTGAGAATTATCAGAGCTTGTCAGCTACAGGCTATTTTTACTCTGTAGTAATGAATTCAATTTAATTTACATAAAGCCTTATCTGGCTTAATTACGAATTACTGAGCGTCTACAGCTGTCTTTGTACGGTCTGCGTTGTATACGTAGAATCCCTTACCAGACTTGCAGCCAAGGTTACCACCACGAACCATCTTACGAAGAAGAGGGCAAGCACGATACTTGCTGTCACCTGTTTCGTTGTAAAGAACGTCCATGATTGCAAGGCAAATATCAAGACCGATGAAATCACCAAGCTCAAGTGGTCCCATTGGATGGTTAGCACCAAGCTTCATAGCTGCATCGATACCAGCGATATCAGAAACACCTTCCATCTTGATGAAAGCAGCTTCGTTGATCATTGGGATAAGGATACGGTTTACTACGAAACCAGCAGCCTCGTTAACCTGTACAGGAGTCTTTCCGATTTCCT
Organism: Pseudobutyrivibrio ruminis; assembly: GCF_015057245.1. GTDB lineage: Bacteria > Bacillota > Clostridia > Lachnospirales > Lachnospiraceae > Pseudobutyrivibrio > Pseudobutyrivibrio ruminis_E. The sequence continues at coordinate 100,742 of NZ_SVET01000006.1, read as the reverse complement.
CAGCAATCTTCTTGATTGCATCAACTGTCTCAGCAGGTGTGTTAACACCAGCGATAACTTCTACAAGCTTCATTCTATCTGCAGGATTGAAGAAGTGCATACCGATCATTGGACGGTTAAGACCATTTCCGATTTCTGTGATAGAAAGTGATGATGTGTTAGAAGCGAAGATGCACTCAGGCTTAGCGATTTCGTCAAGCTCCTTGAATGTTGTCTTCTTAACTTCCATATTCTCGAAAGCAGCCTCTACGATGAGGTCGCAATCCTTGCAAAGGTCTTCCTTAACACCTGGAGTAATCTTAGCTAAGATAGCATCTACAGCTGCCTGCTCCATTTTGCCTTTTTCAACAAGTCTTGCATAACCCTTTGCAATCTTGTCCTTTCCGCCTTCTGCCCACTCCTGCTTAATATCGCAAAGAGCTACTTCATAACCATCAACCATAGCAAATGCCTTAGCAATGCCCTGGCCCATTGTACCTGCGCCAATTACGCCTACCTTCATTTTTAGTTCCTCCTGAATAATATAGTCCGTGACATATTTTAGTTTTTCTCTCGCCTGTTACAGCTACAAGCCTGATGATTTCTTCGCTCGACAACACGTCTCGCTTAAGAAATATCAGAGCTTGATGCTTACAGGCTGTTTAAACTTACATTATATGTCACTCACTTAATATTTATATTGTTATGAATAATAGAATATTCAAATGTAGTCTTATCGTCTTAACGATTAGCCTTCGTACTTCTCAACGATTGTTGCGCAACCCATACCGCCACCGATGCAAAGAGTAGCAAGACCCTTCTTGTACTCTGGGTTGTGAATCATATCGTAAAGTAATGTTACAAGAATACGAGCACCTGAAGCTCCTACTGGATGTCCAAGAGCGATAGCACCACCGTTTGGATTGAGCTTGTTAAGATCGAAGCCAAGCTCCTTACCAACTGCTACTGACTGTGCAGCGAATGCTTCGTTTGCTTCGTAAACATCGAGATCATCAATTGTAAGACCTGCCTTAGCAAGAGCCTTCTTTGTTGCTGGAACTGGACCAACACCCATGATTTCTGGAGCACATCCGCCGAGTGCACCAGCTACCCATGTAGCAAGTGGCTTAACGCCAAGTTCCTTAGCCTTCTCCTCAGACATAACTACGAGTGCAGCTGCACCATCGTTGATACCTGAAGCGTTACCAGCTGTAACAACACCGTTTGGATAAAGAGCCTTAAGCTTAGCAAGACCTTCCATTGTTGTACCAGGTCTTGGGCCTTCATCTGTATCGAAGATAACTGTTTCTTTCTTCTTCTTGATTTCTACAGGAACGATTTCGTCCTTGAATGCACCAGTTTCGATAGCCTTGCAAGCCTTGTTCTGAGAGTTAACTGCGAACTCATCAAGCTCTTCTCTTGTAAGCTTCCACTGCTCAGCTACGTTATCAGCTGTCTTGATCATGTGGTAATCATTGTATGCATCCCAAAGAGCATCCTTTACCATTGTATCTACTAAAGCACCCTGGCTGTTTGATGGCCATGTCATTCTGTAACCGAAACGACCATTTGGAAGTGCGAATGGAGCAAGTGACATGTTCTCCATACCACCAGCTACAACAACATCAGCGTCACCAGCGATAATCATCTGAGCTGCCTGGTTTACGCAGTTAAGACCTGAACCACAAACTACGTTTGTAGTAACAGCTGTTGTCTCATTTGGAAGACCAGCCTTGATAGCTGCCTGACGAGCAACGTTCTGTCCTAAACCTGCCTGGATAACACATCCCATATATACGTGCTCTACGTCCTCTGGCTTGATTCCAGCTCTCTTAACTGCCTCTTTAATTACGATAGCACCTAAGTCTACTGCTGGAGTGTTGCTAAGTGATCCGCCCATTGTACCAATGGCTGTTCTACATGCGCTAGCAATAACTACTTTTTTTCCCATCTTTTCTTTCTCCTTTGTAGAAATAATTTGTTTTCGGTATTGATAAGTTCTTTCTTTTGTTAAAATTCAACAATTATCAGCTCTTAAAACTGTTAATTTTTTAACGAACCTTTTCAAAAAAAAAGCGCTCATCTCTCGCCGTCGTTGTGAAAATATTAACACAACTCCAATTTCATTTCAATGAGAATTTTTGTCATACTTCACTGTCTAAATGCTAACTTTCAGAATATTCACCATCAAGTTGCTCAATTCTCGCACTCCGCTCGTTAAATAATTATCAAGAAATGGCTTATTTTCGTTTCGAAGGAAACCATATTTTTTAATCGCAGTTTCCAAATTGTGTCTATGCATGTGAAAATTTATTATAAATTCGAACATGCTAGAATTACAAATTTCCCTATACTTTCCATAAAAAAAGAAGCCACTAGAAATAGTGGCTTCCAAAATATTCATATAAGATTAAAGCGCAATAGCTGTCTCAAGCGCAAGCTTCATCATCTCTGTGAATGACTTCTGACGATCCTCAGCTGGGATTTCCTCAGATGTAACGAAAGAATCAGAGATTGTAAGCATACATGTAGCGTTCTTTCCAAGCATGTTTGCATTGTTGAAAAGAGCAAAGCTTTCCATTTCTACGCAGTCGCACTGGCAACGCTCTTTAACTGCCTGCCATCCACCCATCTCTGGTGCTGTATAGAACTGATCTGCAGAGTGTACCTTTGCAACCTTTGCATCAATACCAAGCTCCTTAGCCTTTGCAATAGCGATATCGTTGATCTTCTTGCTTGGGTAAAGAGTCTTCTCCTCTACGCCATTTGTGTACTTAGCAAATGTGCTGTCTGAATATGCGCTCTCAGAAATAACTACATCAAGAACGTTAAGCTTGTCTGTGTAGCTTCCTGCAGAACCGATACGGATGATGTTTTCTACATCGTAGAAAGCATAAAGCTCGTATGAGTAGATACCGATTGAAGGCATACCCATACCACTTGCCATTACAGATACTGGTACTCCCTTGTATGTTCCTGTGAAACCAAGGCAGTTACGAACTGTATTAACACATTTTACATTCTCTAAGAAATTTTCTGCTACAAACTTTGCTCGTAATGGATCGCCTGGCATAAGTACTGTCTTGGCGAAATCCCCTTTTTTCGCTTCATTATGTGGTGTTGCCATAAAACAAACCTCCTTTATTAATTATAATTATAGAAATAATGGGCATTTATAACTGTACCCGAAGTTCTATCTAAAAATCCTGACTGCCCAGCAGCTACCTGTGATTCGTGCAAGCTCTGAGCATATGAATAAGTACAGAAGAATAAAGCATCTGTATTTGTATTTCCTGCAATCGCCTGTGATGCAGCATATTGGCAGGCACTGTTTGGCCCTTCTGCAAGAATCATGGCCACACGACCTGATGTTACTGGTGCAAACTGACCTGATGCATATATTACACCGGAAACTGTGTTAGGAAACTTTGAGCTGGCTACACGGTTCATAACAACAGAACCAACTGCCAGACGACCTGCATCCCCTTGATTAGCCGCCTCTGCCTGAATAAGTGCAGCAAGAAGAAGAGTTTCCTCATCTGTTGTGCTATAGCCACCGCTATAGCCACCTGTTTCACCAGCAAGCTTTTCAGCCAATGCAACTTGAGCTGCTTCATATTGCTGCTGAATTTTTTCCTCGTATGCCTTTGCTTCCTCTAACTGTTTTTCCAATTCTGCGATAGCAGCCTCTGTAACCTCTATCTGAGAATTTGTAGTATTTAATGCTGAAGTGGTACTGCTTACAAGTGTACCAAGCTCTGACCTCTTACTCTGAAGAGTGTCTTGATATGCTGTAAGCTCATCATTCTTTGTCTGTATAGCAGACTTTGTATCTTCCAATTCCTGCTGTGTCTCTTCGTATTTTTCTATGGCATCCTGATCATAAGCTGTAATCTGTGCCATATATTCAAGACGTTGTAAAAACTCCGAAATAGACCCGCTTTCCAAAAAGTTAACTAGCGTGTTTGTAGATTTGTTTTCATACATATATTGAATGCGCGCCTTCATCGCTTCCTTTTGTGTGTCCAAGGAAGCCTGTGTTGTTTCAAGCTGTTCATTCAATGTTTCGATATCTGCTTCTACAAGTGCTATGTTTTCTTCGGTCTCAGAAATTTCACCTGAAACGGTGGTAATCTGTGTGTTTAAATCACTGATTTGTCCACTAAGTGAATCTGCCTGGTCCTCAAGCTGCCCCTTTGCATCCTCTACCTGTTGCTTTGCATTGTTGATATCATCAACCGCCTGCGAGGCATTTTCCGATTCTTGCTTTAATCGGTCTACTTCTGATTGTGAAGCTCTGGCAGATGTACTACAAAGGCACAAACTAACCACTAAAAGCAGTGCTAAACTCCCTTTTAGCTTTTTCATTAATTTCTCCTACAAAATATATTATCTGCAAGAACTGCTGATTGACTCTACCGCTACCGCTCCACCACGAGTGACTTCAATTTTCTTAAATCGTGATTTGAGTAGTTCTATAATCTCATTGTTCTTGCGCTCTGTCAACATACACTCAAAGAGTACTGAATCAGCGCCAATATCGACGATTTTAACGCTTCCTCCCTGATTAAATACGTTGGCTATTTGAAATGCTTCGGTCTTAGACTCGCTATTGAGCCCATTTACCCTAGCATAAAGAATTTCTTTCATGTGAATTGACATGGTAGTCAAATCTATTACTTTTATGACCTCAACCATTGCATTAAGCTGTTTTTTAATCTGCTCAAATGTGGCATCGTCAGCTTTAACCGAAATAGTCATTCTAGAAACATCGTCTCTTTCTGTCGTACCAACAGTGAGAGTTTGAAGGTTGTAGGACTTTGCTGAAAACAATCCTGAAACCTTTGCCAAAACACCAACCTGATTTTCTACATATAATGCAATCCATCTGTTCTTCATATTGTTAGCCCCTCTACATCTACTTCAAAATCATTTCACTAAGTGGTGTACCACTTTTAACCATTGGTAATACTAAATCGTCTGGAGAGACAATAAATTCCAAAACTGTTGGGCCATCCGTATTTGCCCTTGCTGTCTCAAGCGCTGACAATACATCATCCTGATTAGTAACGCGGATAGCTTTGCAACTGTATCCCTCAGCCCATTTAATAAAGTCTGGATAATAGCTTCCATCTGATGCAGAAAGATCTGTAATCTCGTATCTCTTTCCATAGAATAACTGTTGCATCTGACGAACCATACCCAAGTTAGAATTATTAAATATACATATAATAACCGGAATCTTCTCAGTCATTGCAGTGGCCATCTCCTGCATGTTCATTTGGAAGCCACCATCGCCAGTAATTAATACAACTGGCTTTTTAGGATTGCCAATAGCGGCACCAATTGCTGCCGGGAAACCAAATCCCATAGTACCAAGGCCACCTGATGTAATGAACTCCTGGCCTTCGCTTAATCTAATAAACTGTGTTGCCCACATCTGATGCTGGCCAACATCTGTTACGATATTGGCATCAAAAAATACTTGATTGATTTTCTCACATATAATCTGTGGATTAATGCCAACCTTTGTATCAGGCATTGAAAGAGGATGTTCACTCTCCCATTCGTTTATCTTAGCAAGCCATTTGGCTGTGTTCATTGGCTCAGCATATTCTACTAAGCGTTCCAGTGCGATTTTAGCATCTGCGGTAACAGGTACATCTACCACTACATTTCTTGAAATAGACGCAGAAGCAATATCTACGTGAACAATCTTTGCCTTTGGAGCAAATTCATCAAGCTCACCTGTTATTCTATCATTAAATCGTGTGCCAATTGAGAACAACACATCACACTCTGTAACTGCTTTGTTGGCAGCAAAACGGCCATGCATACCACAGTTACCAATAAAAAGACTGTGGTTCTCAGGCATAACACCCTTTCCCATTACAGTAGTAGTAACTGGGACATTCATCTTAGTAGCAAAATCAAGAAGCTCCTGTTCTGCTCCAGAGATTCTAACTCCACCACCAGCAAGGATTAAAGGCTTTTTAGCTGATTTAAGTAATCGATAAGCTTTTTTTAACTGGCCAATATGAACTGTTTCATTAGGATGATATCCCCTAATATCAACATGCTCTGGGTACTCAGGGTCACCAGTCTGAACCTGAATATCCTTTGGAATATCTATAAGCACAGGGCCAGGCTTGCCAGTCGAAGCAACCTGAAATCCCATTTTAATGAGACGGCCCATGTCTTCTCTATCTCTGATTGTCACGCCGTACTTGGTGATTGAACGGGTCATTCCAACAATATCTACCTCTTGGAACGCATCGTTTCCTATAAGGTGAAGAGGAACCTGTCCTGTAAAAATCACCATAGGTATACTGTCATAATATGCATCTGCAATACCGGTGATTGTATTTGTTGCACCGGGACCTGAAGTAACTAGGACGACCGCAGTTTTCCCAGTCGCCCGGGCATAGCCTTCCGCCTCATGAACAAGCGCTTGCTCATGACGGCCCAAAATAACACGAATTCCTTCGGTTTTGTATAGCTCATCCACGATGTCAGTAATCATACCTCCTGGATAAGCGAAAATGGTATCTACGCCTTCTTCTTTAAGTGCCTTAACAAATAACTTCCTTCCAGTAATATTTAATGCCATGTCAGTACCCTCTTAAGTTGTGCCAATTAACGTGTATAAGTTCTAAAATAAAATTCTATATCGTAATAAGTTTGCTCCTCTGATTCTTCCGCAAGCTTCCAATCTGAAAGCTCGTCCAAATTTGGAAAATATGTATCTGCATCGTAAGCATAGTCAACATATGTAACAAATGCTCTCTTGCAGTCATCTAGCATCATGCGATAAATACTTTCGCCACCTATGACAAAAATATCATCCTGATTATATTTTTTAAGTTCTTCATCAAGCTCTTCCTTTGAATGAACGATGATTGCATCCTTCACTTCGTAATTAGGATCTCTTGTAAGAACGATGTTTACTCTGTTTTTGAGAGGCTTACCATTTGGAAAGCTCTCAAGAGTCTTTCGGCCCATAACAACAACCTTGCCTGAAGTAGTCTCCCTGAAAAACTTCATATCATCTGGGATGCTCACAAGTAGCTTGTTGTCTTTACCTATTGCCCAATTTTTATCTACTGCAACAATTAAATTCATTATCTCCTCCAAATCCGCAAGTTACGCTTACACCGCTATAGGAATATTACGAATCTGTTCTCCAGCTTCGTAGCCCTCTACAATGAGGTCATCAGTTGTGAAATCGTAGAAGTTCTTAACATCCGGGTTCAAACGAACCTTTGGAGCTGGAAGCTCAGGACGGCTAAGTAATTCCTTTATAGCATCCACGTGTCTATCGTAAATATGTGCATCAGCAATAACATGTATAAGCTGACCTGGAATCATGTCGTTGACCTGTGCAACCATCATAAGTAGGATTGCATACTGGCAAACATTCCAGTTGTTAGCAGCAAGAACATCCTGTGAACGCTGATTGAGTACCATATTAAGAACTAGCTTATCTGAATTCTTATCCTTTGTAACATTGTAAGTAGCTGAGTAGCAGCATGGATCTAAGTGACCTGTTGCTAAATCATGGAACTGATAAAGGTTTGTCATGATTCTACGGGAATATGGTGTCTCCTTGAGCTGCTTGAGAACATAATCCATCTGATCAATCATCTCGCCCTTAAACTTAAACTTTTCTCCTACAACATAGCCATATGCTGTACCAATTGAGCCATCTTCATCTGCCCATTGATCCCAAATATGACCTTTTAAATCCTTGATGTTATTTGATTTACGCTGGTAAATCCAAAGGATTTCGTCCATAGCTGTTTTAAGTGCAGTCTTTCTAAGAGTAAGGGCAGGGAACTCCTCTCTTAAATCATATCTGTTGACCACACCAAATTGCTTAATTGTATATGCCTTTTCGCCAGTATCCTCCCAGATAGGGCGCACAATTTCATCTTTTGTATCTGTGCCATTCTCTAAGATATCACGGCACATTTCTTTAAAAATCACATCAGCTTTACTCATAACTTATATCTCCTTCGTAAAACTACCTAGACTATGTCTATAATATATTCAGTATAAATTCTACCACAATATCTTGCGGTTTGAACAGTTCTTTTCCTGTTTTTAGTTAATATTTAGTTGCGTACCCATTCTGCCCAAATTTCCTTGAAAATCAAAGCTAATTGCGTTACTATATCTTGTAGTTGTAAAATATCAAGCTGTTCCTATTGGAAATATCACAGTTTGGTTTAGGAGAAGAAATGAGTCAAGAAAAGGTAGATAAAAAAAGATACGAGCGCGAGCATCGTAGATCAATTATCAGAAAGAAAAAAATAGAGGAAGCTCTCAGCATCCTTTGCGTAGCCGTTATCGGATTGGCTATTGTTGTTTGGATTGGTTTTTCAATTTATACAAAGGCTACAACAGCAGCTGAAGAAAATGCTACATACGAGTATTACGATATCACAACTGAAGCTATTCAGGATTATCTTGGTACTTTAAATTAATTTCATATGCATGTTAAATGGCCATATCACAAATGTGATATGGCCATTTTTATTTTAAAACTATTTACATTAAGAGGCTATTATAGAATATCCGAAAGCATTTCTTCGTCTATACCTTCAGCAATAAAATTGATTGTGTCACCGTACTTTGCTCCCAAAGCAATCAGTCCAAATGGGGATTTAGCATTTACTAAACTCCCATTAAAGGATGCTGTTATCTCACAATCCAATTTATTCAATTTCTCTATTAAGGCTGTAGCCGGAAGAGCATGTAGCCCTTCTAGCTCCTTAACCCTATACTCTACAATATTCATATTTTTACCTTAGATTTCTACATTGAAATGTGCAAATAAAATCTTTTCTGCTTCTGGATTCCAAAGACCATTGTGTGCCTTACAGCTTTCATCCAGCTTTGCAAACAGCTCATCTTTCTTACCCAGCTCCTCGAAATCATCGATAGCTGTAAGAGGCATATCAAACTGAGTGTAGCAAAGCTTTTTACCACCTGGAATTCCAGGAAGATTGCAAGTTGTATCAGCAACAGCATCAAGTCCACCTACATGTGTCACCATTACCGATGGATTAATTTCACCCTTTGCAGCAAGCTGAAGAGCTTCTAACAAATCATCATTGTTGCCACCTGTAGTTCCAAGTATATGAGTGCTTGTATAGTGAGCATTATAAAGATTTATTTCCGATTTAAACTGATTGTCAGTTGGGCCTGCAAAGAAATTCATGCATCCATCAAATGCAAGAAGTCTATCCCCCATTTCAGCAACAGGCTTGAATGGAACATATACAAACACATCATCGTATCCATGTCCATCTGTTAAAGCCAAAAGCTCTTCCTCTGCATTTTCCTTTGATGAGTTGAAATAGATTAATTCGACTCCCTTTGATGCTGCAAATTCTGGGCTGATTACAGATGCTGCTCTTTCGAGTTTTGCATCGTCTACATCTGTAACAACAATTCTCTTTGGCTTATTTTCAAATCTGATACCATAGCTAACTGCGCCAAGCCCCATTGGTCCGCAGCCACCCATGATAAGAATATTTCCATCTTTCTTCGTACCCATTGCATGGTTATAATTCTGCTTGTTAGTATGGTAATTAGCGTGATATCCACCTATAACACAACTCATTGGTTCTCCAAGTGATGCCTGGTAAAATGCCTCTCCATCATAAGGAAGTAGCGCATCCAATTCCATAACCTCATGCGGCATAATGCAGTATGTTGCATCTCCACCGCAAAATCTGTAAGAATATCCTGGTGAATCAAGTTTTCCCTGATAATTGAGAGCTGGCTGAAGTGCCCACTTATCTCCTACCTTATACTTATCCTTCCATTTTTCACCAACCTGTACAATCACACCTGAGCATTCATGTCCTGTGATGATTGGATTTACATCGATATCCTGTGGTGCTCTTTTATGCTTCTTTCCTTGCTTTGCTAATTTATATGTCGACATGCAAATGCTGTCGCTAATTACCTTAACCAATATTTCATCGTCTTTGATTTCTGGAAGTTCGAATTCTTCCAATCTCAAATCCATTTCGCCATACATTCTAACTGCTCTTGTTTTCATTGAAGATGTACCTCCATAAAGGATTGTGCATCATCCTTCAAATATGGCGCTTATATCATCCTCCGACATTCCTAATAATCTATCTATACCATATGCATCCGAAAATGACAGCGCTATTTTTGAAAGTATTTCCAGATGTTCATCGCCAACAGCAGCAACGCCAATAATCACCTTAGGCTTTTCAGCCGCGTCCCACTCCTGACCTTCTGGAACAGTCATCAACACAATTCCTGTCTTCTTAATATCTTTCTTAGCTGCTTCAATACCGTGTGGCAAAGCTACGAAATTGCCCATATAGGTATTAAAGACTGTCTCCTTCTCAAGCATAGCCTGAGTGTAATTATCATCTGTGTATCCTTCTGCTGAAAAAATAGCGCCAATCCTTTTGATGACATTTTCTTTTGTATCTGGCTTTTGATTTAAAAGTATATTTCTCTTTTCTAGTACCACAATGAAACCTCCATTTATATCTCGTTTAGCTGACTACTAAAATATTCCTTCAATATTTTCTGCAGCTTGTTTCGTATAGCATCCTCTCGGCCATTTTGTATTGCTGAAAGAAAACTTTCATCATCTATAATTGCACTACTAATTCTTCCTAGCATCTCGGAATTTTCTTTTCTATGTTCATCTAGTGGCATAACCATGCAAAGCACAGCTTTTACCCCATTCAAACCTTCACCTGCTAGCTCCTGCCCGTTTTCACAACTAGCAGTGACTACCATGCACTCTTTTACAGCTCTACTTCTGGCATGTAAAAGTGCGATTCCAACCTCAGGAAATACCTGGCTCATGATCTGTTCACGAGCCATTATTTCCGAAGCAAGTATTACAGCTGCCTTAGGCGACTCAGTAATATCCGAACTCAGAGAATTCACCAGTTCTTCAAAAGATGTAAGAGGGAATATCTTTAGATGGTGATATTTACGAATAATCCCTTTTAACCTAATGATGATGTTGTTAATCTCATCCAGCTGTCTTGTAAAGTCAGTATCCGCCTGCCTTGTTGGCAATGTGGAATACTCATCTATCTTCATACTGATTTGCAAGATATCTTTTTTGGTAATCATAGGATTAACCATAATGTAATCGGTACCAAAATCATCCATTTCAATGATTGATATAAAGAAATCAGTACGGGATATGATATGTTCAGTTATCTCATCAAAGCCGTAAGCCTTGATGACAATGTCGTAATTTGCAAAATTATTTTTAAGTTTGGCAATCATAAGCTGTGCAACGCCAAACCCGCTTGCGCAAATTACTCCAATGCTAACAGTTCTTCTTTTTCTTTTCCTACTTTCGATTTTCTCCTTGGCAGCACCAAAATGCATACAAAGGTATCCAATCTCTGAATCATTTGGCATTAAGCCTGTATGATTGTATATAACTTCTGCCGCTTTTCTACAGTCTTCGTAAACTGAAGGATATTCAGCCTTTATCTGCTCTAGCAAAGGGTTAGATATTGGCATGTCATTCTTCATTCTATAGATTGCCGTTTCAAGATGGACAATCAATCCTGTTATGAAATCGTCCTCATATTTGATTTCGCTGGCATATCCAGAATCAATGGCATCTATCATTTCATCCACGATATTTAGAAGCTCCTCAGCCCCCATGACTTGCTCCAAGCCAGTATCGTTAGAATATTTAAATTTTGCACCTCTAATATGAAGAAGAATATTGTTAATCTCTGCTTCAGGAATAGTTATGTTAAAAACTCCTTCAAGGGTTGTTGCAATTTTTTTTGCAATATCGTATCCCTTGTCCAAAGAAGCATCATAACTTTCCTCAGTAACAAACTTACCCTGTCCTATTCTTTCAACTGCAACTGCCAAATGTACTAATAACCCCACATAAGCATCATTTGTAATGTTTTTCAGGAAAGGCTCGTCTATATCCTCAAGTACAGATCCTACTTCTGCTAGAATGCCCTCATTCATCAATGAATAAATGTTATCGCCCAATGTAGGCTCACTGTCTATTCTCATGTTTTCGGTAACGAAGCGTTGTAAGGCTATTCGATAATTCTTTTCTGAGGCAGACACCATGATGCCGAATCCAGGCTTTTTAATCATCTCAAGATGATATTCCTTTGCCCAGTCTTCAATAGCATCTAAATCGTGGCTAATGGTGGCTTCGCTAACTCCAAACATGTTGCTGAAATAAAACAGCTTTTGTGGTTCACGATTTCTGAGAAGCTCTAGCTTTAATAGATTTCTCCTTCTTTCTTTATCAGCGACAACCATTTCTCTTTGAGCGCTAATCTCTTCGAGAATGGCATTCTTATTTTCATCAGTTCCTTCAATGAAACTGCCTTCACCTTTTCTGCGAACAAATGTTAAATCAAATGCTTTTAAAACATCTGTAATCTCATCTATATCTCGCAGAACGGTACGCTTGCTCACCCCTAAAAAGTCCGCAATTTCCCCATCGGTAAGCGGATGCTTAACGCTCAACAAATGTGTAATAATCTGCTTCACTCGAGGTGTAATATTCATAGTAAAAATCCCTATCTATGCTTTTAATTCATTTACAAGCGCATCATATTCTGGTGCAGCCATGAAGTTTGTGATGGTTATTAATCTTGCCTGCGGAGCATTTCTTCTAGCTCTATCTGCAAGTTCATTATGTGTAACTACAATCTGAGCATCTGATGGAATCTCTGAAACTGAAGCATGCTTAACTTCGATATCAGATCTTCCTGCATCTGTCAGTTTTTTCTTAAGCACTGAAGCGCCCATTGCTGAAGATCCCATTCCAGCATCGCACGCAAATACGATGTGCTTAATATTTTTAATATCTGCTGTTATTGAGTCAGCAACTGTAGAAACCTGATCTACAGAAACGCCCTTTGACTGAGCTTTCATTTCCTTCATCTGATTTGTTGAATCAGAAAGTGATGTCTTAGAATTTGAAAGTCTAACAATTGGAGCAGCGATAACAAATGATACGCCTGCTGCAATTACAGCTGATAAAATTACAAGTAATGTCGATCCCTTTGGTGCCATTCCTGCATAAGCGATGATTGAACCTGGTGAAGCAGGACCTGCAAGTCCAAGACCAAGTGTTGTGTTGAAAATCATTGCTGCAACAGAACCACCAATTGTTGCAAGTAAAAGAAGTGGATTCATAAGAACGTATGGGAAATAAATCTCGTGAATACCACCAAGTAGGTGAATGATAAGTGCTCCAGGAGCTGAGTCCTTTGTTGTCTTATCCTTTGCAAACAACATGTATGCTAAAAGTACACCTGTACCTGCACCTGGGTTTGTTTCAATCATGTAGAAAATTGACTTACCAGCAACTGCCACATCCTCTGCTCCAAGTGGAGTAAAGATACCATGGTTGATAGCGTTGTTAAGGAACAATACCTTTGCTGGCTCAACAAAAACAGAAACAAGTGGAAGCAAGCCATTGTTTACAAGCACCTGAACGCCTGCATTTAATATAGCAAGTACGGCGCCCATAAATGGTCCAATCAAGTAGTAGCCTATGATTGCAAGCAATAAACCAAAAATTCCAACTGAGAAGTTGTTAACAAGCATCTCAAATCCTGATGGAATCTTTCCTTCAACTGCCTTATCAAACTTTTTGATAACCCAGCCGCCAAGTGGTCCTGCAACCATTGCACCCATAAACATTGTGTATTCTGTACCACAGATAACACCGATAGCAACAATTGCGCCCATTACTGCCCCGCGGTTTCCACCGACCATCTTACCACCTTGATAAGCTATCAATACTGGTAACACGTAAGTAAGCATCGGACCTACAATCGAACTAAGTTGTGCGTTAGGCAACCAGCCGGTATCAATAAATAGTGCTGTTAGCAAACCCCATGCTATAAAAGCACCAATGTTTGGCATTACCATTCCACTAAGGAATCGGCCAAAGCTTTGTATTCTCTCTTTCATTAGGATTCTCCTCCAAACTGTAAAAGGCTTGGCACGTCTACCTGCACCTAGTTTAAAATCCGAATGCATTCGTCTTGATTGTATTATAAAGGGGAAATGTGAAGAAATTCAATTGTTAGTTATTTGATTTTGTCACACTGAAAAGTGACAAGAGTTTAATGATTATTTTTACTGTACTTTGGGCCGAAATCCAGGCATTTATTCCTCAAAAAAATATTATCTATTACTCAACTGTTACTACCTTTGCAAGGTTTCTTGGTTTATCAACATCAAGTCCCTTATCTGCAGAAACGTAGTATGAATAAATCTGAAGAGCAACGATTTCTGGGAATGACATATACTCGTCATCTAAATCTGGAAGACCAATTACATGATACTCATCAGAGAAATCAGCCTTTAATTCATTCTTTGCAATAAGCACAACATTTGCTCCACGAGCTCTGATTTCCTTAACATTTGACAATGCCTTTGAAATCAAATGTGTCTGAGTTACCGCAGCGATAACTGGTGTTCCCTCTGAAATGAGAGCGATTGGACCATGCTTTAATTCGCCAGCTGCGTATGCCTCAGAATGAATGTAAGAAATCTCCTTAAGCTTTAAGGCACCTTCCATAAGTACTGTGTAATCCAAACCTCTACCAATCATGAAAAGGTCAGAAGCTGTGATTACTTCTTTTGCTAATTTGTGAATTGCATCCTTCTGGCCGATAACCTCTGCCATAGCATCAGGGATTTTTCTAAGGTTGCTAGTAGCTTCCTCAAAATACTCCTCTGTGATTGTTCCTCTTACAAGGCCTGACTTAAGGGCAAGCATGTAGAACATCAACATCTGTGTTGTGTATGCCTTTGTGCTGGCAACTGCAATTTCTGGGCCTGCATCTGTGTAAAGAGTATAATCTGCAACACGTGAAATTGATGAACCTCTTACATTTAAGATTGCAAGACATAGTGCACCTGCTTCTTTTGCCTTTCTAAGGGCCTCTAAAGTATCGATTGTCTCACCTGACTGAGAAACTGCAATGAAAAGTGTATCAGGGCCAACTGTAGTATCAGAATAAATAAACTCTGAAGCCATCTCTGTATCAACATTTATTCCTGTCCACTTCTTGAACAACTGAGCTCCCATAATACCTGCATGCAAAGCTGTACCACAGGCAACAATGCAAATACGATTGAAGTTCTTTAAAGCATCGTCTAATGTGCCGCCGAAACCAAACTCAATATCATTATTAACAAGATAATTGCTTAAGATTCTGCGAATGCAAGTTGGCTGCTCATCAATTTCCTTTGCCATAAAATATGGATAGCCCTGCTTTCCTGGAGCAGAAACATCCCAATCAACCTTTGTGTAATTTGGCTCAACTGGATTACCATCGAAATCTTCTAAAGAAATGCCATCACGATTTGCTGTAAGAATAATTCTCTCATCAAGTACAAAGTACTCCTTTGAATACTTGAAAAGTGCTGCTGGGTCAGAAGACAACACAGTCGCATTGTCAGTAGTTGTAGCTACGATTGGGCTAACATTTCTAACTGCGTAGATAGTATCTGGCTTATCGTCAAACATGATTACAAACGCAAATGTACCCTTAATCTTTTTGATTACTCTTTTGATTGTCTTCTTTGGATCACCATCGTAGAGCTTATCAATAAGAGCTGCAACAACCTCAGTATCTGTCTCAGTAACAAGCTTATCCTCAAGCTCGTATTCTTCACGTAAATCAGCATAGTTTTCAATGATGCCGTTATGAACTAATGTAACCTTTCCCGAACGATGTGGATGAGCATTCTTATCGCAAACTCCACCATGAGTAGCCCATCTAGTATGACCAATACCGCAGCTAAAATCAGCACCTTCAGCTGGAACAATTCCTCTAAGGTCGCTAACTCTGCCCTGGCACTTGTACACCTCTGACTCGCCTTCATTATTACGTCTGATAGCAAGTCCTGCACTGTCATAACCTCTATACTCAAGAAGCTCTAATCCATCTAATATATTAGCTAACGCATCATTTCCTAAAAAACCTATAATTCCACACATGTTTTATTCCTCATTCTTTCTATGTATTACAGCAATGCTGTGAAAGTTCAAAACTACCTATCGCATTATTTTTGTTTTGCAGTTACCTGCATATTTGCTAATGCGTTCGCGTTAGGCTACACGGGAGGGCACCCGCCGAATTTTCGATAATCCCTCCTCCTCGTTAACCAGTCGTCCTGGTGCATGGCGCTAAAACGAGGAATAAATACATGGATTTCTTGACCTCTATTCAATTATCAAAGTACAACGGAGTGAATTCTAGCATAGTGTGTAGTATGTGTCAAATAACGGCATACAGCTTTTTCTTTCCTGTATATAAATCGCCTGCAATCTGTTAAACTATAGCCAATAATAAGCAAAGGAGATTCTTATGGAAAAGAAAAGTTTAAAGAAAATAATAATCGGAGCTGTTGCTCTTGTTGCTTTAATCGCAGTATTTGTACTTTGCTATAACAAATTCAGCGCAAAGCCTACTGAAGGTGCAAAGTCAATTGTAATTGAAGTTGTGGATAATAACGGAGAATCAACAACATACGATGTACACACTGACGCTGAGTATTTAAAGGATGCTATGGATGAGTTGGCAGAATCTGATGATAGTTTTTCCTTCAGCGGTCAAGAAGGAGACTACGGACTTATGGTAGAAGTGATTAACGGAACTCAGGCTATCTACGCAGAAGACAATGCATACTGGGCATTATATGTTAACGGAGAATACGGTCAGTATAGTGCTAACCAGCAGCCAGTAGCTGATGGCGACACATATACATGGACTTATGAATTAGCACAGTAATATGGACAGCAGATTTACAACAAAAGATATCGCTCTCATCGGAATGATGATAGCTTTAATAGAAGTTTGCAAAGCAGTTCTTAGTTTTGCCCCAAATGTGGAACTTACAACGTTTTGGCTAATAATGTTCACACTCTTTTTCGGGCGAAAAATAGTTGCAGTAGTACCTGCATTTATCCTAGTGGAAGGTGCCATCTATGGCATGAATACCTGGTGGATAATGTATATGTATATATGGCCACTGCTTGTGTTATTGGCTTGGCTCTTTAGAAAAGAAGAATCACCTGTATTTTGGGCAATCTTTTCAGGGTTATTCGGACTATGTTTTGGAGCACTTTGTTCGCTAACATATTTTGCGATTGGGCTCTTCTCCGGAGGATTAACGGCAGCCATAAACACAGCATTCCCTTGGTGGATTGCAGGCATCCCTTGGGACTTAGTCCATTGCGTCTCCAACTTTGTATTGATGCTTGTTTTATTCGTTCCTGTGAGGAGACTATTTTTACATTTTAGTTGATTTATCGTTGAGAGTATCTGCTTGGGAACAGCGGGAATTTTCATAATACAGTTAAATCGACAAATACTTTTAAAATCACTGTATTTTAAAAAGGAGTGTGGCGTAACTACGCCACACTCTTTCTCATATACCCCATTTTTCTTTATTATATGAAAGTAAACCTTTTTCAAACTATATAACAAATCAATATTATCCTATAATCCTACAGTAAAAATTATACTTTTACTCAAAAAAACTGTACTCCTTAAAATTCTAATCCACAGTAACTATTAAATCTTGGTCTTGTATAGATATTCAAAATCTATTAGCCACACTATAGGCAGGATAAAAGTTTAATCTCTATACAAAAAGCTTATTCAGCATAAAAAACCACAGAACTAGATATATTGACTATAATCCAAGCCCAGTGCTAGTATAAGGTTTGCACTATAAAAACATCGCATCATCGGAGGACCTAAATAATGAAAAGAAGACTTATTCTAATATTAGTTTCTGCTACAATGCTTCTTTCAGCATGTAATCAAGCCAGCGGAGAAACCAACTCTCAAGAATTAAAAGAAAACACATTGGATAGCGCTGCTAGCTCGCCAGCCAATGATGAGTCATCTAGTATGGAATCTAGCACTGAAGACTACTCGGATTATGTAGGCTTATGGTCTACTGATGGTTCTCGCATAACAGATAGTGGAGCTGAGTTTAATATTGAAATAGAAGGCGATAAAATAACAAATGCTTCTCTTTATACACAAACAAGCTCATATGATAGATTTGCCGAAGTAGACAATATCACTGGAACCATTATAGATGGAACTTGTACGTATAAATTTTCAGATGATGGTTGGGATAATAGCGGAACACTATTAATTCAATTAAAAGACAATACCATCACTATTGATGTGGAAGATTTTGTCCTGTCAGAAGACAACGTAATCGGTTATGGAATTAATGGGCATTATGAGCTTATTAAAGTGCAGGACGATGACTCTCAAACTACCACCAGCGATACTACTTTAAATAAATATAATGACGATTGGACCGAGGAACAGATTCTAGCTGAGCTTGATAAACGAAGTCACTATAAAGACGAAACTTCATACTATCCTGATTTCTTAAGATATAAGGAAGTAGTTTGCGAATGCACTGATATCTCTGTAGATTGCTATCCTCTATTTAATACAGATACCCAATACTATCAAGCATCGGATTTCGAAAATGTTCCACCTATAATCATTCATTTAGCCAAAAATGAAATCTATGCCAGACATGGTTATATTTTTACAGATGAGGATTTAAACAATTTTTACCTCACACAACTCTGGTATCTTCCAGAAGTACAGGCAGCAGACTTCGATGATAGCGTTTTTAATGAATACGAAAAAAATAATCTGGAACTGCTTTCAAAGTTAGATACTTACTAAATAATAAAAAAATGAGGTCACCCATTTGGATGACCTCATTTTTTATATTAAAAGAGCGCGAGACGGGAATTAATCCGCACTCTAAAGGTAATTCTCGAGAGTATCATTTACAGGATTAAGCATTGCTAATAAATCCCCTTACGGTCATTTGACACATCAGCAATATCAACACTCTCAATTTTTTCATGTTTCGAAATAGCATACTCATATTCATCCTCTACCTGTTGAGTTGCTTTTGTTATATTTTCAATTCGCTGTTCCTCTTTACTCTGTTCTGAAGACGCAAGCTCATCTTTTTTAAGGATACAACTCTCAGTCATTTTTAGGTAGATTTCAATAAGTTCAGCTTTCTGTTCCTCAAAAAACTGACCCATTTTCCTTTGGTATTCTTCTGCATCCCACATTTTTCGAAGTTCTTCCTCAGTAGAATACCTTGAAGAAAAGTAGCCTTGAGATTCTTGGAGTCTAGTTCCATCTAATGTAAGATGATGATCCGTATATGGCATGCCATTTCGAATTGCCTCTTGTTGATATTGTCCATAATTTTTTTCGCAATTTTCTATAGCAGCTAAAACTTCCTCCTCAAAATCAGGATTATTCTGCATCTTGCGAATGACAGCAGCATCGATATCAATACTAACTTGACCCATTTCGCTATAATTATCGCCCACTTGATTTAGACTATCATTGTAACCAAAATAGGGTCGTCTATCGTTCATATGTTTTAGTGATTCATCCATATCAGATAATCTAAAAGAGATATCTGGAAACTTTGAGCATAGATTATGATAATAATCAAGCACCGCATCGCCTGAGGATGAAGATTGGCTTGTAATTTCAAATTGTGCTTCAGTTTTGCTGATAAGACCAGATGCATTATTAAATTGCATACTAGTGTTTACTGCATAACTAGATAAAACATTTCCTACTGACATAATGCTCCTTTCTGCAGCTCATCTGTCAATCAAAGCTGCTCCGCTCTCCAGAAAGGTCCGAGCGGTGGTGATAGTGACTAAAAAAAGCGCCTATTTCAACTTCATTCCGTTGAAACAAGCGCAATCCTTAGCCTTATAAAAATACTTACACTTTGATATCGATATTTATTTATATAAGAATAATTGACATTTCTAATAAATATGTGGCAGCACTTTTGTGCATTTAAACTTAAGTAACAATAAAACTATTTCTTTCATTTCTGAACACAATTATATCATGCGTCACTCTAAATGACACTGTAAATATCACTGTAAAAGCCCTAAAACAATGAATGCACCCCAGTTGTACCCCCTTGTTGTAGTCCGCGCGAGACGGGGTGCGGGTGTCCAGTGGACACCTCTGCGAAGCAGAAGCACCGACCGAGCCGGCAGGCGAGACCTCGAACCTTCGAGGCCCGTATGGGCCTACGCGCTCGACGGGAATAAGGAAACATCACGATTTCTCATCGCAAGCTCGATAAAATCAAGCGGGAAGACGCAGCATTGTATGTGCTTCGCACGGCTGCGTCGTGGCAAACAGGTTCCTCCCACTAAAGTGGGTCCCTCCTATATGCATTTCGTCCCGTCTCGATTTAAATGCTCGATAACTAAAATAAGCAGTACCGCAAATGCGATACTGCTTATTTTAATTATCGAGCGCGAGACGGGACTCGAACCCGCGACCCCCACCTTGGCAAGGTGGTGCTCCACCAACTGAGCCACTCGCGCATTATCAGGATTTTCCGAACTTGTGATGGAAAATCGTGATGTTGAGAAAATGCGAAGCATTTTTGAAACAAATCTCAGCCAACTAGGCTTTGTTGTTTCCTCAACAACAAGATGTATTCTATAGGATAAAAACCTATAAGTCAATACATTTTCATAAAGTTGCAAAGCTTGTGTTATCTCAGTCGATTTTCAGAAAATTCTAATTTCTGCTATTCTGCTTTACGAGAAACATGGTGATAGTTCTCATCATAGAATTTACCATTTCTAATATCATCGCACATGCCTTCATATGGTGTCTCATTAATTACATCATCATTATCAGCTCCGGCCTCTCCAATGTATGTGATAGTAGCAAATTCAGGTACAACATACTTTGGATATGTATCGTACTTCTCACGAGCTTCTATCATTCTATCAATGTGCTTGTCCTGGTAGCATACAGTAATTTCTGGATGCTCATGAACCCACTTAGGGAAGAAAATAACTCCATTAATCTTTCCTTCATTTGGCATAAAATCAAGAGCAACATCAGTACCAGTAGGCTCTGTCCAAGTTACTTTATAAATGCCATCAGCAATCTTAAAAAGATTAATCTCCTGATCAGTAACCCAACGTCCTTTGACCATTCCGCCGTGAATTCTGTAGCAACATGTGTGGTCATTTTTACAATACCACTCATATTCCCATCCATTGTCATAAGTATAGATGAAATGAGTGCCTATGAAATCTGATAGTTCTTTAAATACTTTCTTTGCCATTATAATTCCTCTTCTTTCTTTAATTTCGCAGCAAATACATGTAGTCGAAAATGAGGGAGAACCATCTAATTACATACATGTAATTATTAACATGTATTTGTTGCAGTGATTATGTTATACTCATGTTTATAATTTGTCAACAGTTAAGAGGTTAGATATGGCTCAGAAAAATTTATTACCATACATATTACTTGGTCTTATCGAAGATAAACCAAAGACAGGCTATGACCTTATGAAAGAATTTGAGACAGAAATCGGTGAATTCTGGTCAGTTAAACATAGTCAGATTTATCTGGAATTAAAACGATTAGTATCCAATGAAGATATCAAATCGGAGACTGGATATTTTGGGAACAAAATAGAAAAAACTTATTATTCAATTACAGAAAAAGGCCAAAATAAACTACATAAATGGCAATATTCATATGAAGATCATCTTTCTGTAAACAAAGACGAATTTGTTCTGAAGCTTTACTTCATTAAGAACAAAAACGAGCCTAGGCTTGCAGAATTACTAAACGAACAGTTGCATCTTCATAAAGCTAAATTGGCGCATCTAAATGAACGATACGAATTACTCTTCTCTGATAAAAAATCAAAGGAGTCCCAGTATGGCCATTATCTAATTTTGGAACATGCAATTTCTCGTGAAACAGAATACGTTAATTGGCTCACCAATGCTCTATCAGAAATATAATTAAGGCGGTTTAAATATGAACTTAGAAAATAAAAATGGTGTTTCCTTTCTTACATTCGACTCTTTCAAAAAAGCCGGTGTTAAGCACGGTTTTTCCACTCGCATCGGCGGTGTAAGCGAAGGTGTATTTGACTCATTAAATTTAGGATTTAATCGTGGCGATTCCGATGAAAACGTACGTGAAAACTATCATCGTATCGCAAATGCGTTAGATATGAACTATGACCGTATGTGCCTGTCAAAGCAGACTCATACAACTAATGTAGTTGTAGTTGATGAAAAGGATGCAGGAAATGGACTTACAAAACCACTCCCTTACGATGATGTAGACGGACTCATTACAAACGTAAAGGATATGCCACTTGTGACATTCTACGCTGACTGCGTTCCTTTGTTTTTCTACGATCCTGTAAAAGAAGTGGTCGCACTTTCTCACTCTGGATGGCGCGGAACAGTTGGTAAAATTGGCAAGGTCACCATCGAAAAAATGTGTGCCGAATTTGGCTGTAATAAAAACGATATCCTATGTGGAATCGCACCAAGCATTTGCAAAGATTGCTATGAAGTAAGCGCAGATGTTGCCAATGAATTTATAAAAGCTTTTGGTGAGGAGCATAAGTCCGAATTACTCCGCCCATCAACTTTTAATCCAGATGATAAAGATAAATACATGCTAGATTTGTGGGCTGCATGCCGCCTCGTTTTCCTTGAGGCAGGCATTCCTGAAGACCACATCGAAACCACAAATTACTGCACACGCTGCAATCCTAAGCTTTTTTATTCCCATCGAATAATGGGCGCAAATAGAGGTAGCCTAGCTGCTTTTATTTCTCTTTAGTCTTTCTTTTTTATTAAACTGTAATAATCTCATCTTTTTTACGGCTATATAAGTGTAAGGCGCTTACAAATGAATAAAAAGGGGGACACACATGAAAGACGAGGAAATAATCGAGCTTTATTTCAAACGTAACGAACGAGCCATTGAAGAGACAGACGTCAAATATGGCAATTACCTTGAATCAATCGCAAACAATATTCTTAATGATGATTTAGATGTTGAAGAATGTTTAAATGATACCTATTTAAAAACTTGGGATAAAATCCCACCTACAAGGCCAAAAGTCTTCAAAGCTTTTTTAGCTAAAATTGCAAGAGAACTTGCTTTTGATAAATACAGAGCAAGTCGAAGCAAAAAGCGTGGAAATGGTACCATGCATGAGATTCTTGATGAACTAGAAGAATGTATTCCAGCTTCAAATGGCGTAGAGCAATCCATTTTAGGACAGGAACTTGAAAATATAATAGCAGATTATGTCAGATCCCTTCCTGAAAGGGAAGCGTTTATCTTTCTTAGTAGATACTTTTATGCCGATGATATTACTGCCATATCAAAAAAATATGGTATATCAAAGAACAATGTATCTGTAACACTTAGCAGATTGAGAGCAAAGCTCAGAACACGTTTGGTAAAGGAGGGATATTTGGCATCATGAAAAAAGAAAATTTATTTTTAGCATTTAACGGCGTAGATGATATTTTAATTACTCAGTGTGCAAGATATCAGTCCGGTAAAAAGATTGTAAAATTTAATAAACGGTTGTCAGTGGCAGCTTGCATATGCTTAATTCTCATAACTACCATCACTGCTACGGCAGCAATACGTCATTTCTGGGGTCATGGACTCAGCAGCTATTTTAATGCTACCGACGAACAGCAACAAACTCTTACAGAACAAGGACAGGCAATAGTATTTTCTGAAGAAGACGATTATTCAAAATATGCCATCACTGACAATGGTATCACGCTTACTCCAGTAGCAATTGTTGCCGATGATAATAAGATTAATCTTACATTGCAATACTCAGGCGTTGAGATAAACGAAGGCTGTGAGCCAGACATCAACGTTGATGATATTTATATACAAGGCTATGAAGGGGACAGCTTTGGATACGGCATGGGAATCAGAGATGATGAGTTTATCTTTAATATCGATGGAACAGATTCAATTGATTCTGAATTGTCCCTAACCGGCAAAACCTTGCACTTAGAATTAAGCGATTTTTCTATTGTGAATAGCGATTTCTCAGAGAATAGTTTGGGTGGTACCTGGGTATTTGATTTGCCTATTCCAGAAGTAAGTAATGCTCTTGTAATTGATTTAAACAAATATATCCCCGAGTTTAATTGTGAGGCTACTTCATTTAAAATCAGTCCTATTTCTGCGGAGATTCGCTACACTATAACTGACGATGTAAAAGATAGCTGGTTTGCTACTCCAATGGATAAACCTCGCGTACCTTATATTACAAGTTTAACCTTAGATGACGGTACAGTAATTGATTGCAGGGAATGCGATAATCTAAATAGCATTGATGGAGATAATAACACCGCTATTTTTTCTTTGGAATTCAATAACATAATAGAGCCTAGCACTGTAAAATCAATTGAATTAGAAGATATTAACGGAAATACTGCTAGTATTTCTCTTCATTAGCACCAAATACATTGATTTCCAGAGTGATTGTGATACAATTCAATTGATTGCAACCTGATATTAATTATAGACACTTTCACTAGGAGGATTATTATGGAATTCCAGCAGGTTATTGACGCTAGACAGAGCGTTAGATCATTCAACGGTAAGCAGGTTTCTGAGGAAATCCTACGCGAGATGGTATCAGCTGCATCAGCTGCACCTTCTTGGAAGAACACTCAGACATCTCGATACTACTGTATTTCTACTCCAGAGCAGGTAAGCAAATTCAGAGAAACTGTTTTACCTGATTTTAATCAGAACAGCACAAAAGATGCAACAGCGTACGTTGTTACTACATTCAAAAAGAATGTTTCTGGATTTAACAAAGCTACAGGAGAGGCCGACAACGAAGTTGGAAACGGCTGGGGTGCTTATGATCTTGGTTTGCACGACATGTTGCTCTGTGCAAAGGCTGTTGAGCTCGGTGTAGATACACTTATCATGGGCTTAAGAGATGCAAAGGTTGTTGCTGATTTCTGTGGCATTCCAGAGGATGAGCAGGTTATGAGTATTATTGCTGTTGGTTACAGATCTGAATCTGTTACTAAAAAGCCACCTCGCAAGAATGTTGAAGATATTGCAAAGTTCATATAGTTTTAAAAAGAGATATCCGCTGTGGATATCTCTTTTTTTATTGCCTGGTTAAAATCCTAATATATAGAATAGTACTCTTGTGATAACGCCTCCGGGATATCTTCTTCTTTCATAATTTCATAACATGAATCATAATCTACACTTTCTGATAAAGATGCTTCATAGCTTTCTATAATCGATTCATATTCTTCTCCAGTTATCTCTTGTCCATCCAAATAATACTTGTTTTCGTTTAATTCTCCGTCTTCTGTAAACGTTATATCTGCCTGCAATCCTTTGTCTAATGTCATTTTTCCATTAGCTAGAGATAGGTAAAATCGATATTCACCAGCCCCACCATTTCTATCATAGCTATATGAAATCATTCCCAAATTTTGTAATAATTCAAAGGAACCATATGAACCATATTCCGGAAAACCATCTATAGCCAATGAAACCACTTCATTATCTCGATAAGAGTAAAGCAGCGCCCCGTCAATATGTGCATTTCCCTGAAAAACTGCAAGTTCATAAGTGTTATCATTATCAATCGTTATTAATGCTACACGAAGAGGTTCATCTACATCCTGAAGCATTCCCTTGAGCAATTCGCTGTATGCTTCTACTTCAGGATGATTTGATTCCTTCGATGGATCATCAATTTCAACCTCGCCTGAACGTAAGAGTTCTAATGACTCTTCATTTAGTATGTATGTAGTGTTTGAACTATTATTTCCCGACCAACCAGTAAACTCTCCATCAATAACAGCATCATAATAGTTGTTATACTCATCTTCACTAACTTCTTCACCCTTTACATAATAAGTAAAACCTAAAGATTCTCCTTCCGGACATTCTTCATAAGATTCGCAATGTGTTGATAATTCACCTTCATCATTAAGATATCCATACCAATTAGAACAAATACCTAAATTATAGTTACTCTCATTTAATACATTTTTTCTTGGTATATAACTGATACTATTATAGTGACCAATCGGACCACTACTTATAATATCTCCATCCACATATTTCAAAATACAAATATCAGAGGTATTAGCTAATAACTTAGTCCAACCAATAATAAGCTCTGGAATATCATCCTCGTCTATATATACTAGTGAGAATGCTAACTTAGTTTCGTATGTCTCGTACTCACCAACTTCAAAACCTTCATATAAAGGATTATTCTCAAGATAATCCGCATAGGCATTATAGACATTCTGTAGATTATTATCATCAATTCCTTCTACAATAGTATTAGTTTCGCTTTTACTATCTTCCTTTACCGAAACTGCATTTCCACAGCTAGTTAATACCAAGCTAGCCATACATACTAGTAATAGTTCTTTAGCCTTTTTAAAGTACATTTCAATAAGCCTCTTAATTTTTTATTTTAAACTCAAGTCTATATCCTCAATATTATACATTACTAGAGGCTCGTTGTTGTAAACTACGGCGACCTTAGTAGTATTAGGGTATAGGTATGGGTTAGTTATAAACACTTCTTGGCTCATATTCAATTCTGTACGTCTTTGCTTGATTCGACTTCCAATACTCATCATTCCCACCTCCTACGATTACATTAAAGGTTTTGTATCGAAAGTACAATATAAGCTGACTTATTTTGTACGTCACAATTTGTGACATGCTTTAATATACCCCAGTTGTACCCCTTATTCTAATCCGCGCTAGATTATTTATGCAGTTTAACCGTACTGAAAGTACCCATGACAGGTTGGTAGTCTCCCGAGCCTATATGGTGTCTAAGCAATTGGATACTAACGGAAGGGGCGAAAGAGGTCCTGTGGACCTCTGTTCTGAGCCGACCGAAGCGGCAGCGGAGACGTGGCGCCAGTGAGCGATTACGAAATCATAATGATAATGCTAGGTATCCTGATATTGCCTTTCACGGCTTGTAGTTTTCTCCTCACGTTGCTAAACTTTCTCGACAAGAGAATTTGTAAGTGCAAATAAAAATGCCTCTCCTGTCGGCAAACAGAGAGGCTGTGCTCTTAATGAGCATTTAAATAGTTTCAACTCGTGGAGCATCCACTTTGGAGTGGGTGCTTTCTTTAATCTAATATATCATGTAGGTTAAAATGAAACTAAGACTTCTTACTTTGCTGGACATTTTTCGCTTGTCTTTTATGCAAAAGGATAAATCCAGAAGCACCTACAGTTACGATTATTATTCCACAGATAATTAATAATACAACTGAATTTGCAATTTTTGCTGACAACGTATGTGTCGCACCACTCTTTTCACCACAGATAGAGCATACTTCTTCTTCTAAACCATCAGTAAATAAACCCGCTTCCTTGGTAGTTACCCATTCATATGAATGGCCTGTCGCAGAAATTGTTTCATCGTATGTATTTCCACAAACTGAACATGTGTAAGTAACTGAACCATCTTCAGTACATGTTGGTTCTATACGCTCTGCTTCTACATATTGGTGTTTTGCCAATTCCAATTCTTCAATTTTTGTTTCATTAGTTAACGAGTTAGTGTATTCTATATATCCTGCTTCTGTACATGTAGATTCTACTCTATTCGTTTCTTCCCAAGCAGCTTCAACTTCCTCATTAGTGTAAGTTGACGTGGTTGTATTTTGTTCAGTTGCAGAAGTATCGCTCTCGTTACGGTAGATGTATTATTACTACTGCTTTGAGCATCTGAGCTAAAAGATGAGTCATTTTCAGTTGTTTGAGATGATGCCCCTACTCCATTGGCGGCACCTATCGCTTCCCATTCTGCAATATCAGCGTCAGTAAAACCAACTTCATATACTACAGTACGTCCAAAATCAGTTATTTTACCATCAGCTGCCGCTAATTTCCCATCTATATATGTCTCCCCCCCCCTGTTGTTATCGCTGACTTTATGGCTATACCCTGGCTCAAGTAATATCCATTGATATTAATACTAAATATTGATGTTCCTAACAAACTCAATACAATTATCAAAAACATTAGATTTCTTTTTATGTTAATTATCATCTCTACGCCTCCTATTACTTATTGTGGATAGCCTATATTTTTTAGTCTCTTATATCTCTTATTTATTATAATATAGCTTAATATCACTTTTATAAATTTCACATGCCCTCTTCGAACTTGCGCATTCTTGCTCAATTTTTAGTTTGAAAATTCGCCATCTTCAATTAAATAATTAGCCGTAATATTACCACCATCTATAAATTCTTCTGCCGAGGCAGTACCAAATTTCAAAATATAATTGTCGATAGTGTTAGGAAGTTCATAATAAACATATATATTTGAATATACACCATCCTTATAGCTCATATTTGAATACATGTCATAGCATTTTGATGAATATAGTTTGCCATTAAATTTCAGATTATTACCGTCTTCTCCAAGTAACTTACAATCTATATAATGTTCAGTAGGGTTTATACTTGTACTATATTCCACCACAACAAAATCAGTATTCGCTGATGAAGTAGTTTTATTTCCTCCATAAGTCAAAATCAGCCTTTCAGCTTCACTACCACCATATATTGCATCTATGCAAATTGTAGCTTTTTCCGTGAAATAATCCTCCATTATAATCATTTCACCTGTTTCACTGAGATTTAGTGGTTGGTTCGCCCCAGTAGGTAAAAATCCACTAAAGGATTCTTCATTTTTATAAAATGCTTTTAATATGGGTGGAGACGAAAACATATATTTTGCTATTATGTCATCATTATTAATATATGGTTCTTCCCAATATCTAGAATCGTAAGAGTTTTCTCTGTTATCCCCTAAAACAAAGACTTTGTCCTTTGGGACAATAAAGGTTTTACTGCAATTAGTATCTGTATCAAATGCCAGATAGTCTTCATCTATTTTATCTCCATTAATATATACATCTCCATCATGAAACTCAATTTTATCCCCTGAAATACCTATAACTCTTTTACCAACAATATCATTATCCCTATGAAAGTAGATTATATCTCCACGCTCAATATTTCCAAAGATATAGGCAAGTCGATTTCCCACCTGCAAAGAACCGGTCATTAACGTTGGCTCCATACTGCCACTAACGACAACGCCATTTAGGAGAACGAAGTTCAGGATAATGTATACTATACATAACGGAATAACCCAATCTATAATGAAATTTTTAATATATAGTTTTTTATAGCTATGCCCACAGATGTTTTTCATCGCCTTATTATTGATTAACTTATACGTTTGAATGAATACTCAATTATTATAGCAATAACATTTGAATTATTCATGATGATTCCGTATGCCACTTTATTCAAATTTGTTAATTCATAATGAATTCTATAATTACAATTATTTATTTTTGCTAGTTTTCTCAAGCAGTTTGACGCTATTTAAATAATCATTCTCAACATCACTTAGGGTTCTTGCTTTATATTTTTTATATTCACTTTCGGCTTTTTCCATAGCCTGATCATGTGTGATTGTGCCATTACCCTTTAAAAGTTGTTCACCACTCATAGTCAAAATGTTATCTAAGTGTTTAGCCCAATCAGCCATTGTCATAACTTGTTCACGCTCGGCTTGTCTTTCAGCAAAATCCAGATATCCTGATACAATTTGTCCCATAGCTCGTAATTCTTTTTCATTTAAGTAATTCTTTGCTATCTTAGCTTCTTTTAATGTTGGTTGATTTCCTTTAAACGTAGTTAAGCCCATGAAATCTTTTTCTGCATCGGCTCTACTATAAACAACTTCAGCTGCTGTTTCACCATGAACTGCATAATGAATTTTATTCTGCACTTTTTTAAAAAACTCAATAGAAATATCCGCATGAGGATCATAGTCAATGCTAGTTGCATATATCTCTAATACTTGTCGATAAAATACTTTTTCTGAGGCGCGGATGTCTCTAATGCGTTCTAATAGTTCTTTGAAATATCCCCCACCACCTAATTCTTTTAATCTATTATCATCGAGGGCAAATCCCTTTTTCATATATTCCTTTATAATGCCTGCAGCCCATATTCTAAACTGAACTCCTCGTTGAGATTTAACTCTATAGCCTACAGAAATAATCATATCCAAGTTATAAAAATCCACTTTATAATCTTTTCCATCTGAGGCAGTGTAGGCAAATTTTGCCCACACTGATTCTTTTACCAATTCGCCTTCCTTAAAAATGTTACGCACATGTTTTCCTATGACGCTTCGATCACGCTGAAACAATTTTGCCATTTGATCTATAGAAAGCCAGACAGTATTATCTTCGAAGGTTACATCAACCTTTGTTAATCCATCTTCAGTTGTATAGATAATCATATTAGAATTATCCATATTATATATCCTCCTTAGGAATTAGATTCTTTACTATATCTATTTCTATTTAAATATTTTTTCTTTGCCCATACAGAAGCATTCAAATACGATTATACATCTTCTGAAGCATCACATGAAGTACCCCAGTTGTACCCCATATGGGCCTACGCGCTCGACGGGATTTAGGAATCATCACGATTTCTCATCGCAAGCTTGATAAATCGTGATAGGTCGTCCCGTCTCGATTGAAGTGCTCTTTAATACAAAAAATGAGGTCACCCATTTGGATGACCTCATTTTTTATATTAAAAGAGCGCGAGACGGGACTCGAACCCGCGACCCCCACCTTGGCAAGGTGGTGCTCCACCAACTGAGCCACTCGCGCAATATCTGTTGATTGCCTCAACAACAATGGTTATTCTATAGGAATTCCAAGGATAAGTCAAGCACTTTTTACACAATTGTTTATATTTTTTTATAATGCTAAAATCATAGATATGAAAGCACAAGAATTGGCCCGGGAATACATTCAAATCAAAGATGATAATGGCAAAGTAATCGGCTGTGGTTTTAATCAATCATGGCTTAATAATACTGACCTTAAAGGCCTTAGCAATCAAGGTTGCGGTATGATTTCAGCAATTGATTGTGGCCTTTATCTGGCAAATAACACTTCTATTTCTATGCACGATTATCTCCAGCTGTGTCATCATTTTTCAACTGCTATCGTATTTACGAAGTTGTTTACCAGGGAATTCTTCGGCAAAATTTCCATTGGCATTCTACCATTTCAAATATGCAGATATATTAATTCCATGAGATCCATTCAAATGAAAGCAAAATGGAATGGTATTCATGGCCATAAAAATATGCTTTCCACCATGGAAGAAATGCTTGGCAACAACATCCCTGTCATCTGGGGATTGTATCGATATAATCGCAGAATCACACTCTATTCCTATGATTCTACAAATGATACATATAAAGCTACCGCATCTACTAATAGTCACTACGTAAATGCGATAGCTATTATTCATAATGACACCCAAATCCACAATACAATGATAAAGGTTTCATCCTGGGGACAAATCTTCTATATTGACTATGATGAATATCTTGCATATGTAGGCAATTCAATCATAAGCAAGTTTTGCTCAAATATAGTGGTTATTGATTAGCCTAAGAGGCTACTATATATATCCAGGTCCATATCTTTAAATACATTAAATACAACTTTCATCTCACTGCCTGTGGCGCTAAGCCAATCCTTCACTGTTTCCACTGCAATCTCCGTAGCTCTCTGATTTGGGAACATAAATACTCCAGTAGAAATGCAACAAAATGCTATGGATTTTACTCCATTTTCAACACTTAAATATTCATCCTGAATCTGCAAAAACTCATCGCTTATAGCCTTTGGCTCTCGCACATTCATAAGAGCACGAAGGAAATCCTTCTGGCCCTTTTCATCTGAGGGTATATCGTAATTACGATAATAATCATCCTCTGCCATAAGTTCTTTTATGAGCCATATTCTTCTTTCAGCCTGATTCATTAAACCCCCTCCAGTTATTTCAGCATATCAAGTATTTCATCTATATCACCATCAATGCAAATACTTTGATTTTCTATATCAATCGGACAATATGCCTCTCCATAATTTAAGCAAGCATACACAGCCTTTGGATTTGATGCAGTCATTTGCCAGAATGGATATTTGATTATTACAGGAGTGTTGCTGCCTACTCCTAATTCTAAGTATAAAACATGTAAAGACTCGTGTCTTCGTAAGAAATCTGAGTATGCCTCTGATGCTTTGTGCCAGCCATCGTCCTCCACAAATTTATCATCCGCCCGTAAGTTTGTAGTTACTGGACTGCCATCCACTGGGCACTTAGGAATCAAATCTGTAGGAATTTCCATTTTGATGGCTTTATCTCCAGGAACTTCAAAAATTCCATCTACATTCTTCACAAATCCCTGGGCTTCCAAAGCTTTCATTACCCACTCTTCATTGTCAAATGTCTGCCTAATATCAGGATTAACGCTTTGAAACAGACCATAATCGCCCTGGGTGTAAAACAATCTCTTTTTATCAAAACCCGCCTTTTGGAAGCAATGATCTACATTTGTAGTAATCACAAAATAATCTTTATCTTTTACCATTTCATAAAGCTTTTGATAAGTATCTTTTGGTGTATTCATATATCTATTAATGTAAATATATCTGGCCCAATATGCCCAGAAAATTTCCTGCTTAGGATAAGGATAAAATCCGCCAGAATACATATCATCAAACCCATACTTCTCAGAAAAGTCTAAGAAATACTTTTCAAATCTAGGTCCAGTATAAATAAAACCTGCAGCTGTAGACATTCCAGCTCCTGCACCAATTACTATTGCATCTGCATTATTTATCTCAGCCTTAAGCTTATTTATATTTTCTTCAACTGTGCCTTTTCCATATGACACTCCCGCACTAAAATATCTCACTGCTGCAATTCCCCTTTCTATTGAATCTCTATACCCATTAGGTTGTTCAATCTGTTTTCCTTTATACTGTAAAATCTTCCCTGCCATAATTTTGCACTCCTTATTATAGTCTCATTATAGTAAGCAACCTAGAAAATAATAAGTACGCACTTTTTTATAACTGGGTTACCATGAAGTAACCAATATACATTGAGTAACAAAAAAGGACTTCACAAAATAAAGCCCTTTTTATTATTCATATCATTGGTTATCCAAAATGTATTATCTTCTTAATATAATCGCTCCTATTAAACAGTATTCGACCTACTTCAATATATCCATCTCTTATCCTATAAAATGCACTATATTTCTTATAGTTAACATAATAAATTCCAGTGAAAACATTTTCATAATATAAGCACTCACCCGCCTTTGGATGATTAGCAATACTATTTATGACACTTCTGATTCCTTCAGTATAATTATCAGCAACTTCAAAATCTCTTGACGCTTCCCATACTTCATCCCAAACTTGTTCCAAATCATTAAGTGCTATAGGCGAATATCTAATTCTATAACTCTTCATGTAACTGCTGTATTTTCCTCTCTCTCTTTGATGAAATACGCTTAGCAACTTCTTCATCACTTACCCAACCTTGTTCATCTCCTGAAGTAAATCCAGCATGTAATTCACTAAGAAGTCTAACCATAGCATTTGCTTTTTCGAAAATATCTTCATCTTCAATCTTATGAATACTATATTCACCATGGCCATTTTTAGTAAGATATACAGGCTTTCCTTCTTCCACCTTATCTAACACCTGACCATAATTTCTTAATTCTGATATTGGCGTAATTGTTGGCATAATAGACACCTCCTTCTTCAAATCTATTGTAATATCCTTCGAAAAATATTTCAACAGATTTTAAGACATCTTTACTCATTTTCCTGTTCGGCCTTATGCCGTCTGTTGATATTTTTACTAGTATCAATGGTGCTGGCGCGCTGCACTGCACTATTTCCAAATTTTCCTCTTATAGAATCCAGAGTGGAATCCAATGCCTTTCTCTTCTCTTTATTCTCATCCTGAAATAACGACATCTGCTCAAATCCATCTCTTTCTATATCTGATAGAGACAGTCCCAGCAACCTGAGCGGCTCTCCATGCCAGCTTTCTCTTATTAGCTGCTTAGCAGTTTCAAAAATAATATCTGTTACATCTGTAGCTTCCGGAAGCTTTTTTTGATGGGATTTGTTTACAAAATCTAGATTCCTAAATGTGACACCTATGCATCTACATTTTCCCTCATCGGCTCTCATACGTGCTGCGACTACATCCGTCTGAGCCAAAAGCAGACGGTTGATGGCTTCTATATCTACTAAATCTTCTTCAACCGTTGTTTCTGCAGAATATCCCTTTGCATCCTCTGCCTCCTGAAGCACTGGAGAATCGTCTATACCATTTGCATAATTATGAAAATGTATGGCCCCACGTTCTCCAAGAAGCATTGTCAATTGCTCCACTGGATATTTCGCCAATTCACCAATTGTAAATATTCCTAGGCTCCTAAGCCTTGCTGATGTTGATTTGCCACATGTGAATAAATCCTCCACTGGTAAAGGCCACATTTTGCTTTCTATTTCATTTGAAAATAGAGTGTGCACCTTATTTGGCTTTTCAAAATCGCTAGCCATTTTTGCACATAATTTATTAGAAGCCACACCCACATTAACAGTGAATCCAAGTTCTTTATAGACTCGATCCTTTATTTCATAAGCTGTTGCAATTGGATCTGGATAAATAAGATTCATGCCAGACATATCCAAAAATACTTCATCGATTGAAAAAGATTGCATCGTAGGGGTATATTCCTGGCATATTGCTTTGAAAGCTCTGGAACATTTTACATACCAATCAAAATTAGAGCCTGCAATTACAAGATTAGGACATTTTCTAAGAGCACTGGAAACAGGCTCCCCAGTAACAATCCCATATTTCTTTGCAGGAATTGATTTTGCCGCTACAATGCTTCTTCTAGAATCTGGATCGCCACCAACTATGGATGGAACTTCACGCAAATCAGGCCCGCCATTTTTTAGCATCTCCACCGCAGACCAAGAAACAAAAGCACTATTAACATCAATATGAAATATTAATCTATCACTCATATAAAAAACCTCTAGCTTTATATTACACCATTATAAGCTAGAGGCAAACACATGTTTTATATTATTTTTTATATCTCCACAGTCTCTCCCAGAGAAAGCACTGCGTTTCTAACACAATCAGGACAATCGCAAAGTACCTGACCTGTTGTAATTCCCTTTAAATCCTTGCAGATTGTAGCGCCACATTTTTCGTTAAATTTGCTTACAATCTCCTTAGAGTATCTAGGTGTTCCTTTTCCATCAGTAGCCATGCCCGCTACCATGACAGCTCCAATAAGAGCACCACATGTGCTCTCCATACAGCCCATACCTGCTGCAAAACCAGCAGCAAGCTTTGTAAGCTCCTCTGGAGAAATATCCATTTTATCTTCAAATACCTTAAGTACAGACTGTGTGCAATTGCACTGTCCTGTTGCCTTTAAATTAGCAGCTATATCAGCTCTTTCCTCTATTGTCATTACTTTGCTCCTTTTACTTTTATCTTTTCTAATAGATATGCCTATTATAGTTGGTATAAAAAACTTATCAAGTACACAATTATATAAACCTAGTAAGAAAAAGCTGACCATGATAAAGTAACCATCATATAATGAAATCATAATTTCATTCCACTATAACTACAATTTTCCCCACAGATTTACCAGAATCCTGCATAGCTATTGCATCATTGATATCATTGAATCTAAATACTGGGCCATAGATAGGCTCCAGATTATGCTTATTAAAAAATACAAACATATCATCCACAATCTCCTGTGTTGGATAGTTAGAGAAAAAGCCGGTCAAATACACACCGTTTGGCACATCCTTTATTGGATCAAATCCATTCAAAGCATAAACTCCACCTAATATGCCAGTTTGGCAAACAATTGCCCCTTTTTCTACAGCTGTGAGAGTATCCAAAAGATACTTTGGACCTACCAAGTCTAGTGCCTTGGTAACTCCTTGTATTCTTCCTGTAAGCTTCCCGTCATCCAAAATCACCTCATCTGCCGCAGAAATCTGCGAAATATATTTTTCTCTGTGTGTTGTTGCAATCACTTTACAGCCCAACGCTTTTGCGATTTGTAAAGATGCATATCCTAAAGCGCAACTTGCTCCTCTAATTAGAAGCGTGTCTTCAGGCTTTAGATGTAGACATTCGAATAAAGAGCCCCATGCAGTGAAGTAAGTTTCTGGAATTGCCGCAAGCTGCTCCCAATTCAAATCGCTTTCAATTGGAAACACATGATGTGCTGGAAGCAGGGCATATTCGGCGTAACTTCCATTAAATGAACGTCCCATGCCGCCCATCAAAGCAACTACTTTTTGGCCTACTTTAAGGGAAGAATCTGAGCCATCTGCTATCTCACCTACACACTCAATGCCAGGTATAATAGGCTTTTTTATATAGTCATACTTTATCTCTTCTTTCCTCAGAATTTGTTCAGAATGATTCATCCCAAAAGCTTTTACCTTCACTAGCACCCAGCCTGGCTTTACTTTAGGAATAGCCACATCACTTAATTCATATTCATCTATTTTTTCATCTAATACCAAAGCTTTCATATTTTCTCTCACCTAAATAATTCGCTATTCTCATCAGCCCAGCACTGTGGGTCGTCAGCATAAAAGCTGCCATTTGTCCCCTTTGAAACTGCAGGACAGCCTCTGCACCAAGGCTTCAGCTTACATCTATTACATTTTTCAAATTTATCGTATTCACGATAATCCTCAAATCCAGTCTCCCATAAGTCAGCTATTCTATCCGTAAATACGTTACCAACTTTACTGTCAGCCACACGCCTGCACGCATAGATATCCCCAGTTGGAAGTATTGTCATATGACAGTTTCCACAATTGCATCCACCATAAATCATACCTGGAGCAGCATCCTCTGGAATATGAAACTCACCAATCTCATATTCATACAATGTCCAAAGATGGTCCTTTTTATTGAAATAAGTTTCACATCCTTCAGTCTTATATTCCTTAAACTTCTTGTCACAAGTTGCTAGTAAATCTCTATATTCTGCCGCTGTCATGGTTGCATCCAAATCACCACCGCTTGGTACATATCTAGCAAAGGCAAACACATTAGCTCCAGCCTTTACTACTTCATCTATAATCCCAGGTACTTCCATTCGATTAGTTTTTGATACTGTGGTCATAATCACACTTCGAATTCCTGCCTTATTAAGACAACCTATTTTTTCAAGAGTACAATCAAAAGAACCTGGTTTTCTAAACCAATCATGAGTTTCTCTTAGACCATCCAATGAGAGCTGATATTTTTCGCAGCCATACCATTTCAATTCTCTACACACCTGATCATTTAAATGAAATGGATTTCCCAAAATAGTAAATTTAATATCATGTTCATGCAGCAACTCCAATAATCTCCAAAAATCAGGATGAAGAATAGGATCACCACCAGTTATATAAAAATATGGAGTACGCCCATATACTTCACAAAAATCCAAGCAATTATAAAAGGTATCCTCCATCTGTTTCCAATTCATAGAATCCAGGCAGGTATGTTTACCACTTGAATATATATAGCAATGTTTACATCTTTGATCACATTCATCTGTAATATGCCATTGAAAAGAAAAATAAGATTTCATACCTGCCTCCTGTTACTTCTATAGATTCTTAATTACTTACCTTCGCCATCGCCAGCGCCACACGCTGTACCGCATGCTGCCTTCTTGTCTGTTCCATCACCAGCTCCACATGCTGTGCCACAAGCTGCAGCTGTCTGAGCGTTTCCATTTACCCATCCGTAAAGATTTGAAAGTGCCATTGTAAATTCCTCCTTTGAAATAATTATTTTTGAAAGCCCTATTGCTTTCGTTGTCTTCAATATATCAGCGCTATATAAAAAGAAAAAGTACGCACTTTTTTATTACTCAGTTACCTTTTTGTAACTTATCGACTTAATAAAAAAAAGGTGTTATATTGAATTCATAAATGATGTTACATTCAAATTGATACTTATGAATCTCGCTTATACGAAAGGAGTTTACAATGAAAACAAAAGAAGAATTACCTGAATGCCCAGTAGCTACAACTGTTAGCTTAATCGGTAGCAAATGGAAATTACTTATAATGAGAAATCTCCTGGTTCGACCTTGGAGATTCAATGAATTGAAGAATAGTCTAGAAGGAATCAGCCAAAAAGTTCTTACTGATTCTCTTCGTTCTATGGAAGAAGATGGAATAATTACTAGAACTGTTTATCCAGAGGTACCTCCTCATGTGGAATATGCTCTTTCAGAGCTCGGTGAATCTATGCGTCCAATAATCAAATCAATGGAAGCATGGGGTACAAATTATAAAGAGAATATGTAAAAAAGAGCACTCCAATCTTTTGGAGTGCTCCTTCTGTTTATTCATAATTATTGAAAATCTAACTACTTTCTCTTATCTAAATTACTAGCAACTTTCATTCCAACATTTTGAATAATCTGGAATAAGATAATCAAAAGAATAACAGTGACAATCATAATATCTGTCTGCCATCTGTAATATCCGTAACGAACGGCAATATCGCCAAGTCCGCCACCACCGACTGTACCAGACATTGCAGAATATCCAAGGATATTTCCAGTTGTGATAGTAGCGCCTACGATAAGTGATGTACGAGCTTCAACAAGCATTACCTTGAACACAATATCCCAGTTGCTAGCGCCCATTGACTTTGCAGCCTCAATAACACCTGGGTCCACTTCATTAAGAGAAGACTCTACCATACGTGCAATATAAGGTGCAGCGCAAACTACAAGAGGAACAATTGTAGCTGTTGAGCCGTAGCTCTTTCCAACAACAAATCTTGTAAATGGAATTAATAAAATAAGAAGAATAAGGAATGGTATTGAACGAACTACGTTGCATATAACATCCAAAATTCTATAAACTACTCCGTTAGGTTTAAGTCCATCCTTGCTTGTGACCTTGAGAAGAATTCCAAGTGGTAATCCTAAAACATATGCAATTAAAGTAGAAACAATTGTCATGTAAAGAGTATCGCGAATACCCTCTAAAATCATATTAATAACCTGTGAATCAAACATCTCCAGTCACCTCCTCAATTTCAAGGCCTCTTTCCTTAAGATAAATAATGATATCCTCCTGAAGCTGTTCATCCTCTGGAAGTCCAAGAATCATTTCGCCCTTTGCAAAACCGCCAACATTCTTTGTATCTGCACGAAGAATGTTCACTGCCGTCTGGAATTTCAATACCATGTTTGCAATAACAGGCTCGAAAGAAGAGTTCTCCGTAAATACGATTCTGATCTTTCGTTCGCCATTGAGTGTCTCTACTGTGCCACCAGACTTTTCGCTATCACCACGAAGGATAAGCTCTCTAGCCGCACTAGACTTTGGATGATTAAATACATCCTCAACTAAACCGTTTTCAACAACCTGGCCCTTTTCAATAATTGCAACCTTGTTACAGATTTCGGATACAACTGACATCTGGTGAGTGATTACAACGATTGTAATGCCATACTTTTTATTGATATCTCTTAACAACTCTAAAATAGATGCTGTAGTCTGTGGGTCCAGAGCTGATGTTGCCTCATCACAGAGAAGAATTCTAGGGTTGTTTGCAAGAGCTCTAGCGATAGCCACACGCTGACGCTGACCGCCTGAAAGCTGGGCTGGATATGCTTTTGCCTTGTCGGTAAGGCCTACTACTTCAAGTAATTCCTTTGCTCTTTTTCTGGCATCTGCTTTTGAAACTTTCTGCAGACGAAGTGGGAAACAGATGTTATCCAAAACATTTTTCTGCATAAGAAGATTGAAGCTTTGGAAAATCATAGCAATCTGGCTACGCTCAGCTCTAAGCTCAGCCTCTGAAAGCGCACCAAGATTCTTGTCTCCAATCCAAACCTCTCCGCTTGTCGGTCTCTCTAAAAAGTTAAAGCATCTTACAAGGGTACTTTTACCAGCACCTGACATACCGATGATTCCATAAATATCGCCTGTTTCAATTGTAAGATTAATGTCTTTTAACGCATCGACCTTTGTCTCTGACTGATTGAAGGTTTTCGATAAGTTTTTTACAACAATTTCGTTCATATTTTTTCCTTTATTATTAGTCATCAAAAGTAAAAACAAGTGTAGTAACACTACACTTGTTTAGATTAACCTTTGTCTTTATATTGGTCAAGTATATGACTTATTTTTCGTAGAATACTACTGCTCCATCATATGTATCCTCGATGAATTTCTTGATTTCATCAGACTTAAGCACTGATACAAGGGCCTGAATCTTTTCATCATTTTCATGTCCTTCGTATACAGCGATGATGTTTACATATGTCTCTGCTGCAACTGAATCTGAAGCCTCATATGCGATTGAATCCTTAGCAACTGAGTAGCCTGCCTCAAGTGCATAGTTACCATTAAGAACTACATAAGCAACCTCACCAACTACACGTGCTACCTGAGCAGCCTCAAGCTCCTGGAATTCAAGGTTGTATGGGTTCTCTGTGATATCGTTAACTGTTGCCTCAAGACCAACGCCATCCTTTAATGTAAGAAGACCATTGTCCTGAAGAAGTAAAAGTGCTCTAGCTTCGTTTGTTGTGTCGTTTGGAATTGCAATAACATCACCATCTTCTACATCATCAAGTGATGACTTTGTGCCAGGGTAAATTCCGAATGGCTCATAGTGAATATCACCAGCATCTACAAGATGTGTTCCGTGCTCCTCGTTGAAGCTATCAAGATAAGGTACATGCTGGAAGTAGTTTGCATCAAAATCCCCTGACTCTACAACCTCGTTTGGCTGTACATAATCTTCGAATACTGTAACCTGTAAATCATATCCCTGCTCAGCAAGTAATGGCTTTGCAGCTTCAAGAATCTCTGCATGTGGTGTAGCTGATGCTGCAACTGTGATTGGCTCAAGCTCGTCTGTTGCCTCAGTAGCTTCTGCGCTCTCTGTTGTCTCCTCTGATGATGTGTCTGCAGCTGCATCTGAGCTTCCGCAACCTACAAGTGCCCCAGCCAATACAACACCTGCTAATGACACGCTAGTAATCTTCTTTAATAAGTTGTTTTTCATATTTGTCTCCTCCTTCAAGCCCATTATTTATATTGGGGTTTTCTTTCGTATTTGTTTATGAATGAGACTTTAACACACCACAAACTTCACTTCAATACGGTTCATTATACCTAGATTTAATAGCTGGTTATCAATTTTATTTATAACCAGCATTTTCTTTTACGAATGCTTTGTTTTTAAAGGAAAATGAACTATAATTTTTTTAATTAAATATATATTTATAGGTAGAATGATTATGAAAAAGAAGATATTTATTATTTTTATTCTAACACCTGCAATTCTATTTGTTACTACCGCTATCATTCTTGGAATATACGTTACAAACCACTCGGACCTTGTATATTCCGAAGTTTTTGTTGAAGCCGGTACCTCAGATTGCGATGTAACAGAATTTCTAAAGGATTCAACCACTTCCGCAAGGTTTTCAGATGATTCTGTTTTTGATCCAAATGTACCAGGTGATTATGAGCTTACTATCATATGTACGAATTCAAGAGGAAGGGAACGCTCCTTTACCTCCACCTTGCATGTGCAGGATACCACAGCGCCTACTGTTACTCTTTCAGCAGACTCTATTGATATGTACACCACAGCAGATGTTCCAACAGCCGCTGATTTAGTTGAATCTGTAAATGATGTAAGCAACTGCACCATTGATTTTGCCGAATCATATGACTTCACTGCTGAAGGTTCTTTCGATGCCACAATAGTTGTCACAGATGCATCTGGCAATCAAACCACTGCAACTATCCCTTGTACTGTTAGAAAGGATTCCACACCACCTGTTATTACAGGCGTAGAACCAATTGAAATCACCCAGGGCGATACAGTTTCTTATAAAAAGAACGTAGAAGTGACAGATGATTTGGACCCAAATCCTACCCTTGAAGTTGACAGCTCAGAAGTCAATGTAGACAAACGTGGCACTTACAATTTGACATACACAGCCACAGATTCTGCAGGTAACACAACCACAGAAACTACAACTGTAAAAATAGTCTCAGCAAAAATTGCCGAAGCCACAGAAGAAAATGTTAATGCAATGGCCGATGCCATTCTTGCTGAAATCATCACCGACGATATGTCACAATATGATCAAGCCAAGGCAGTTTTCGACTGGGTAGTAGACAACATCCAATATTCTGAAACAGCAGGAATTGATGACCTCTACTCAGCGGCCTACAAAGGCATGCACAACCGCATAGGGGATTGTACCGTCAAGCAAAAAACTGCAGAAGTCATGCTCAACAGACTTGGCATAAAAAACATGGAAATTGAAAAGATTCGTGATACACGAGGACACTACTGGTTATTAATTGACATAGGCGAAGGCTGGTATCACTACGATCCAAACCTCCAGCTAGACGGCACAAAGATATTCTACTGGCACGACGCCGACCTATGGGAATACTCAAACGCACATCATAACACACACAATTATGACCCTAGCAAGTATCCAACTATCCAATAGCAAACAATGAATTTACATAAAGGAGACCTAACAAAATGAAAAACAAAATTATCGCATTTGCGTTAATCGCAACTACTGCACTTTCACTTGTTGCATGTGGCGGCTCAAACGACACAAAAGTCATTGACTCAAGCGACACTACTACATCCACTACAGCAGCATCAACAAACAGCGGCTACGTATTTTCATACAACGGCACTACAATCCCAGTAGACGCTGATGCAGCACCAATCATCGAAGCACTTGGCGAGCCAAACTCATACTTTGAATCACCAAGCTGCGCTGCCGAAGGCATCGGAAAGCTCTACACATACAACGACTTCGAAATCCAGACATACCCTGACGGAGACACAGACTTAATCCTCTACGTACTCCTTCGTACAGACAACGTAGCAACAGCCGAAGGCATCGACCTTTCAAGCTCTCGTGACGACATCATCGCAGCCTACGGCGATCCAACCGAAGAAGCTACCGGCTCCATGAAATACACAACCGACACAATGACTCTCGTCTTCGTATTCGACGGCGACAGCCTCGTATCGATAGAATATGACAGTTTGAAAAACTAGTATTAAAGCAGGTCAGTAAGACCTGCTTTTTTTGTACCAAAATCCGCTTTTATTCACAGATTTTTAATTCATTCGTTATACAATCAAACATAATAGACAAATTTCATTATGGAGGGTTGCAATAATGAAGAAGCTAAATTCGATACTGGGATGTATGGTTCTAGCTTTGGCTGTGTTCCTGTCAGCATGTACAAAACAAGCAGAAACTACATCCGCCACTAGTGATACTGAGGAAGGTGCAAGTGAAATCACTTTACTAAACATTAAAGCAGAAGTAACTGATCAGATAAAAACTTTGGCTCAAACCTACGAAGCAGAAACAGGTGTCCATGTCGAAGTACTTGAGGTTGGTCCTGGTGTTGATGCACAGGCTATGATTAAAGGATTATATCTATCAAATCAAATGCCTGATATCATCGCCTGTGAGGCATCCGGTTTTTCAAACTGGGAAGGTTTACTTTTAGACTTAAGTGATGAGGAATGGGCTAGCAGAACATCAGGAGCTTATGTAGACGAGAACTATGGAACCATAGGTTTTCCATATACAACAGAAGCCATAGGACTAGCCTATAATGCTGATATTCTAAATAAATGCGGAGTTGATCCTGCATCAATCACAAATCTTGATTCAATGCGCGCCGCATTTGAAGCTGTTGATGCAAACAAAGAAGCTCTTGGACTGGATGGTGTTGTTGATTGTTGCGTTGAACCTGTAAATTTAGGATGGTCTTCTGGAAATCATTTATTTGGTGTGTATGTCGATTCAGGCTTGTCTCGCGATGATACAACTTATATAGATGGCATAAATAATAATCATGCTGTTGATGCAACCAGATTTTCAAACTATGCAGCTATGATAAGTTTA
This sequence comes from Pseudobutyrivibrio ruminis, assembly GCF_015057245.1. GTDB lineage: Bacteria > Bacillota > Clostridia > Lachnospirales > Lachnospiraceae > Pseudobutyrivibrio > Pseudobutyrivibrio ruminis_E. The sequence goes on along the minus strand of NZ_SVET01000006.1, from coordinate 56,853 downwards.
ATCTATCAATATTCAAATCCTGACATGCTTTTGAGTGGTGATTATGATTCTCAAGTGGCAGGTTTTGCTGCTGGCAAATACGCCTTTATCACTCAAGGCTCTTGGATTGGAGCATCCCTTGCTGCTAGTGATGCATATAAAGCTGCAGGAAGTTTTGAAGTAGGCATGGCTCCATACGCTTTTGAAGATGGTATCGATACAATCCTTACATCTTCTCCTTCTTGGTGGGCGATTCCAAAAGAGGGTCAAACCGAAGCTGCAAAAGCCTTTCTTCAATGGTGTTCAGAGGACGCCGGTCAGAAAATTTTAGTAGAGCAGGCAGGCTTCGTAAGTCCATTCACAGATTGCCAGTACGTAGCTGACGATCCATTCGCCCCTGTTTTATCTGCTTATTTATCTGAAGACAAAACTTCTAGTTGGCATTGGATGGATTTACCTTCTGGCATTGGAAGCAATGAAGGCGGTTTATGTTATTGCTTCTACCGATTTGCCACAGGCGAAGATGATGCCAATACTTTCATGACAGATATAAATAATACTTTGGAAACATGGTATGCAAAACAATAGAAAGGGGGAGATAATAGTGAAAAATAAGACTACTAATACAGATGTAAAAATTTCGGGCTTCAATTCTATAGTTGTACAAATATTATCTCTGAATATTGCAATGCTTGTAGCTTTCATACTTGTTCTAGGGATGATTATGATGGCTATGCAAACCTCCACTTCAAATAGTATTGAAATGTTCGACTCCATGATGACATTAACGGAACATGAAGCCAATTTAAAAACTGACGTAATGACTTTGTACGATCAGTGTATAGGTTATGTTGCTTCTGGTTCTCAGGAAACTATGGATACGATTTTGCCTCAAATTGATATTGCTAAACAGGCTGTAAGTGATGACATTGATGATTTAACAAACGATTTCTCTACCTACAATAATGAAGATGCAGCTGCTCAACTGGAGGAAATCGCTGCACAATATGAGCGTATGTGTGGATACATTGATAAAGCCATCGAAAAATGCGACGCTGGAGATCAAGAAAATGCTTACGCTATGCTTTTTGATAAAGCCGAACTTCAAAAAGTAGCAATGATTCATTCTACTGTAGTTTTGGATCAGGCTATCCAGGATAATGCTGCAGCCACCAAGGAAAGCATGAATAAACTCCTTGCACAAGGAAGAATAGTCGCCCTAATTGGCGCTGCCATCATTGTATTTTTAATCATATTAAACTTCCTGATTAGTTATAGAAGTATTGTGGTTAAAATCAAGAATATAAGCAACGAAGTTAATCAGATTATTACTAATATTCAAAAAGGTGAAGGAGATCTTACTGCAAGAATTCATACAAAGACAAAGTCAGAACTTTTATACATCAAAAACGGTATTAATCACTTCATCGAAACCCTGCAGGGCATCATGAAGGACGTAAAAGACGGAACCACAGTACTTACTGAAAGCTCCGAGGAAGTCAATTCACAACTACGACTTGCAGATGATAATGTAACGAATTCGTCTGCTGCCTTAGAAGAACTCTCTGCTAATATGGAATCTGTGGTTGGTATTCTTGAATCAATAAATGAACGAGTTGACGATGTAAAGCAAGCAGCTGAAAGAATCACAGCCCAGGCTGAGGAGGGTTCTGGTACTGCGAACGAAATCAAAGCAGAGGCTGATGAGCTTCAAATTAAAGTCAACACCAAAAAAGCTGATGTTGGAGAAAAAATGGCTGTTCTGTCAACTACTCTTGAAAACTCCGTTAAGGATTCAGAAAAGGTCAGTCAAATCAGTGATTTAACTAATGATATTTTGGATATCGCAAGTCAAACTAATCTGCTTGCTTTAAATGCCTCTATTGAGGCAGCTAGAGCTGGTGAAGCCGGAAAAGGCTTTGCCGTAGTTGCAGATGAGATTAGCAAGCTGGCAGCAAACTCTACTCAGACTGCTGCAACCATTCAGAATATTGCAACTGAGGTTACAGCCGCAGTAAACACATTGGCTTCTAATGCCAAGGAAGTGCTTGATTTCATCAATGGAACAGTAATCAATGATTACGACGAGTTCGTTGATACTGGTGAAAAATACGGTCATACTGCCGAAGTCATGAATGAAATGCTAACTGAATTCACCGAAAAAGCAGACAGTCTGAATGAAATCATGATGGCCATGGTGGAATCTGTTGATACCATCACTAATTCTGTTCAGGAAAGCTCACAGGCAATCTCAATGAGTGCCGCAAATTCAACAGAAATCGTTTCCGGCATCAAGGCTATTTTTAGCGCTATGGACCGAAACAATGAAGTAACCGAGCAACTGAATGATACTACACAAAAATTTACGTCACTATAAGTTAACGTAAATGTTTTTCAACTCAAATCTTCCATTTAAAAAAAAGGACACCTTTTTTTATCTAGGTGTCCTTTTTTCTAAGTTGAAATTAATCGAACTTCAAAATTGTATTTAATATTCTTTTTGCATTAAGTTTAAGCTGGTCATGGTCAAGAGCTCCCTTTTCATCTGCAGCCATAAGTCTATCTGTGTAGCCATTTCCCATTTTAAGGTCGTTGCCTGCATTTGACTCTTTGTAATGCTCGCCTCTTGTCCACCAGTCAGATGTAACCATGCCTTCAAATCCCCACTCATCACGAAGGATTCCTGTAAGCAAATCGTGACTTTCTGAAGCACGTTCACCGTTGATTGCGTTGTATGCGCTCATGATTGTGTATGGCTTTGCAGTCTTTACAACGATTTCAAAGGCCTTAAGGTAAATCTCTCTAAGAGCTCTCTCTGAAACTCGTGAATCGCTGTGTTTTCTGTTTGTCTCCTTGTTGTTGCATGCAAAATGCTTAACCGATGCACCAACATTGTTGCTTTGAATACCATTTACCAAGGCTGCTGCAAGACGTCCTGCAACAATTGGGTCTTCAGAATAATACTCAAAATTTCTACCGCAAAGTGGACTGCGGTGAATGTTGATTGCAGGTGTAAGCCATACAGCCAGGTTGTTTTCTTTAAGCTCCTCGCCTCCTGCTTTTCCTACCTTTGCAAGAAGATGCTCGTTCCAAGTGCATGCCAAAAGTGTTGAACATGGAAATGCTGTAGTGAGGATTCCTGTCTCAGGTGCAATTCTAACACCGGCTGGACCATCTGCTGTCATAGCACTAGGCACACCATATTCTGGAAGATTTCCAAATCCAAAAGTATTTGCAACACCTGTGTTAGGCTGTCCGCCTACCAGATTCATTAAATCTTCCAAAGAAAGCTGGTCAATAAATTCATCTAATGTAATCTTGCCTTCGGCAACTTCTGAAAGAGTATGTGCTCCCTTTTTAAATGGATTAATCAGGCAGTAGCTTTCTCTGCTTCGTACAACCGGAGTAAGTCCTTCCTCTGTACCAGGCTCCATCTTTGTAATAACACTTTCATTGATATCCTTATGCTGTCCCTGTGGAAGTTCTTCGTATGTACCATCTGAAAGCATTCTTTCTTTTAACTCAACTGGTGCGAGCTTGTGAGAAAGCTCCTGAATAACTTCGTCTTCGTCGTTGTTCCAAACCAAATCTACCTTAGCCACATCCATTGAATTATTGCCAAGACAGAATCTGTACTCACCTTTTTCAAGCACATAGCTTGCATCCCTAACCTTGCCTAAATCGTCAAATGAAGACATCTGATATTTGCTCACAGATAGAGAAATAATTTGACTTTCACCTGGTGCTAGGCACTTTGTCTTTGCGAAATCTCCAAGCTCTCTGGCTGGCTTAAAAAGCTTGCCCTGTGGCGCACCATAGTAAAGCTGCACCACATTTTTGCCAGGCTTGTCTCCTGTGTTTGTAACCTTTACTGTGAAATAGAATGTATCATCACAAAGTGACATTGAAACAATGTTGCTTTCAAAACTGGTGTAGCTCAATCCATATCCAAAAGGATAAATAATCTTTTTATCTGCTTCTGGAATTGTAAGGAAATATCTATATCCTACATAAATATCTTCGTTGTAATTTACATAATCAAATGACTCATGGAAGCCTGCTGTAGAAGGATAATCCTCAAGCTCACCAGCAAATGTATCCACAAGACGGCCTGATGGATTTACAAGACCAAGAAGAACTTTGGCTGCTGCATCGCCACCTTCCATGCCGCCCTGGCCCATGTAAAGTGCGGCATTTATTCCATCCTCTTTGAGCCAGCGAAGGTCAATTACTCCGCCAATATTCAGTACTGCAATTACCTTTTTAAAGTTCTTCTTTACTGTGGTAACAAGCTCCTTTTCCTCCTTCGTGAGATAAAAATCACCATCAGGGAAAATCTCTCCCGCAATCTTTGGCATGCTTGTTTCAGTCTCCCAAGGATTGTACTCATTGTTGCATTCTACATCGCTTCTGTCCCAGCCTTCACCAGAAAAGCGATTAATCAAAATAACAGCTGTATCCGTAAATGCGATAGCACCCTTTACCAAATCAGCCGAAACCTTTGGCTCAGCAGTCATACCTGGCACTCTGCCATTTTCGTACTGCTTTTTCAAATCATCTCTATAGAAATCTATAAGTGGCTCGTACACTGATACGCCGTTAGCCTTCAATCCATCATAAAGACTATGTACGTATTTACAATATACGTCTCCTGAACCACCGCCGCCTTTTACATAGTCGACACTGGCCTTGCCGAACAAAGCAAGTGGCTGCTCCTTTTTCAGAGGAAGAATTCCATCATTTTCCAAAAGAACCATTCCCTCTTCCGCAGCTTTTCTTGACAATGCAATATGCTCATCACAGCCTGTAACTCTTCTATCTCCATATAAAGGAAGAGAAGGCTGATATAGTAATCTGGACCATTTTTGCATAATATAACCTCCCGATAATAACTATATTTACCTTCTCATATTAGACTTAAGTATTAAGTTTTTAAAGTGTTTTATTTTAATTGAAGTGAGATTTTTCATCTATATTGCAAATACATTAATTGCTTTTAATGCATGCCCATTATGGTCAAATATAGCTTGATTCTCCCACTCATTTCCTTTTCCTTTTTCTGCACCGACGCCTTTTATCTGGTACCAAACAGGTTCCCAATAATAAACACCTTCTATGCTAGGTTCATCCTGTACTATCTTTATTATTTTTTTCAGAACCTCATATTGATTTTCGCAGGACGGTTCCATTCCCATGGATTCTATAGTTAACTCCCCTGTTACTACATTTGGCGTATTGTCATTTGATACATCGGTATATGGAAATGCTGTTTCCGCAATAATAACTTTCTTTTTAAATATCGTATATACGTTTCTAGCATTTTCAATAAATTTCTCGTAAGGTCCTGCCCAGTATGGATAATAGGATAATCCTACGTAATCAAAATCTTTTATTCCATATTTTTCTAGATTTTTGAAATACTGTTCAGTCTGTTCCTTTTCTGCTCCACATTCTATGTGAATCATTATCTTTGGAGTCGTGTGCTCTTCGTCACTAGCATCCTGCACTGCATTTATCCCTGCATTAAGAAATTTAGTTATGTTATCAGGATTGTCTAAACTGCCATAGTTCCATAATAGCCCTCGACCTATTTCATTACCTATTTGAATCATGTCAGGCCATGCATTATTATTCTTGAATTGATTTAATGAGTCATATGTGTAGTCATATATTGCATTACATAGCTCATCTACATTTTTGCCCTTCCAGGCTTTAGGGATATTTTGTTTTTGCCAATCAGCCCAAAAATCACTGTAATGAAAATCCAAATATAATCCCAATCCCTTTTCCTTTATACGCTTAGCAATTGGCAACGTATTTTTTACATTGCAATAATCACCTCTATCAAAGGACATTTCCGGATCATTGAATAGTCTCAATCGTATACTATTAACACCATGCCTCTTTAGTATGTTTAATGCATCATCTTGTCTGCCATCCTCATCATAAAAAATGGCACCGTTATCTTCCATCGCCTGTAAAGATGACACATCCGCTCCGATTAATAAGCTCATTCTCCCCTCTCGCTTTCGTCTGTTCTTTTAGTTGAGTCTCTAAGTATTAACTGATATCCCAGCAATTGTCGATGTGGAATCTCATTTCCGTGCAATAACTCATATAGATTTTTTGCAGCTGTCCAGCCCAAATCTCTTGTATTAAATTCCAGCGCTGTTATAGGTGGATAATGCATTTCCAACACTGAACTGTCATAAAAAGAAGCCACCTTAATATCTCTTGGTACAACAACATTCTCCACTTTTAGTCTGTTTAAAACATTTACACAAATATTGTCATCCATACAAACAATGCATTCTATCTGATTCTTTAAACAATCATCTAACGCCTGAGCTGCCCTATGCGAATATCCAGCTTCATCAAAAATGTATCTGGTGTCCACTGATATATCATTTTCTATGTGAGCCCTGAAAAATCCGTTGTATCTATTCTGCGTAACAATATGTGTCATATCTGCACAAAATAAAGCTAAACGTCTGTATCCCATTTTAAGCAGAAGAGAAGTCAATTCTTTACATCCATTTTCCTGATCTACATCTACCTGATATACGTTATCATCCTCACAGGAACCAATAACAATAAATGGAACATTATGAGCCTTTAAATATTCAATATCTATTCCATTCCTTATTGTTCTAGTCAATATCACACCATCAACTTTATGATGTTTGATAATCTTTTTTAACTCACTAATATCGTCGGCACTGGTTTTTATTGGAATGACATTGTAATCCCTTGTAGCGTAATAATCGATTACACTCAGCAGGGTAACCTGGAAATATGGCATTTCCGCAAAGTTATCCTCGCCTGGAAGAGTGATGCAAATATTCTTCGTCCTCTTATCTGTATACTCAACACTCTTATTCTTTATGGTATAGTCATTATCCTTCAAATATTGCTGAATTCGCTCTTTGGTGCTCGCAGAAATACGACCATTACCAGACAGTGCCCTTGATACTGTAGTCGATGAAATATTAAGTTCCTCTGCTATTTGTTTAAGCTCTACTTCTTGCATAAGTACTCCCTAATCTATTATTTATTGGCCAATATGATTAAATAACTGTAACGATGAAAGTGCTTTCCCGTTGCTGTCAAACAATGCCATATTATCCCATGAGCTTCCGCAATTTGATGTCGAATATTCTGAAACTGTTGAATTATACATCAATTCATAGTTGCCCGATTCAGCAGAAGCGAATCCTGTTCCATAGTTTGCACAATCTGATGCTGTTGTACCTATCCATGTTGGTTCCCAATAGAATCCTCCAAGACCATACCCATTTGTTCCAGACTGATTATTAACAGCATCCACTGCATTCATTACTGCCAAAATCGCCTCTTCTTGACCAGACACGCTAATATCATATCCTGAGAAAGACATATCATTTATAGAACCAATATTATTACCTTGGCTATCAGCATTATTAAATGTATATGGATATGCTGTTTCAGCTACCATTACCTTTTTATTATATGTTTTTGCTATATTCTTTAATGACGATTCCAAGTCAGAAGGTGAGCCATGCCAAAATGGATAAGCAGAAACTGCAAAAACATCATAATCTACACTTTGATTATTTAATTGTTCTGCATACCAAGAAGCAGTCGTATTTGGATCAGTAAAATGAACAACCTTCAATATTTTGTTACTGCCTGTTCGTCCATAATAAGAGTTGATATCATCCACAGCCCAACAACCATTTTTTAATCCATTTGCCACGCCAGAGCTTAAGTCCCATGTTCCATCATATAGCCCACCCATTCCACATAGTGATCCTTGAGTTTCATTTCCAATTTGAACCATAGAAACATCAACTCCAGCATCAATTAATGTTTTAAGAGAATCATATGTATAGTTGTAGATAGCTATACCTTTTTCATGTACTGTAAAATCTTTCCATTCCTTTGGTGCATATTGTTTAGATGGGTCCGCCCAAAAATCGGAATATTGAAAATCTATCATACATTTCATGCCATGCTGTGTGGCTCTTTTTCCAATTAGAGTTGCCTTATATAAATCATTATTACCGCCACCATATCCAACTCCAGATGAATTATATGGATTATTCCATACTCTGATTCGAACATAATTAACGCCTGCATCTTTTAATATATCGAAGATATCTCCAGCTGTTCCATTTTCATATTTAAACGTTGTTCCCGCGTTTTCAAAGGCGATAATACTTGAAATATCTACACCTTTGACTTGGACAGAACTAGAAGCTTCTACATCTATTTTGGGATAAACTAAGGTTATTAATAATCCAAAGCATACTAAAACTGATAATAGTTTTTTTCTATTACTTTTCATATACTATTTCTCCTTTAAATACATTCCAATATTTCTTATCTCACCATTAATCTCAGGAGAATCTATTTCAACTCCTACCTCTACGCTCATTCCCTCGGTCAAACTAATTTCAATTGTTCCTCGAGTCCACATTTTGTCTGAAGGATAAATATTAGTTTCTCGACGGTAATCCGGCAATTGTATAAATGGCTTTACGCACACACCAGTTGTGTTATCTCCCTTGTATTCAACAACTAAGCTGTAATTTCCAGTTTCTTTTGCTTGAACCTTTTGATGTAACGAAAAATAGACATTTCCTTTACTTTGAAAACATAATGTATCTACATCATCGATAGTTTTTATTTCATAGCTAACATTACTAGGCTTTTCATAGCTCCAATTGCTTAAATCACTCGCAAATCCTGAATTGTTAATGATATTAATACCGCCAACAAGCTCATTGCAGTTATCTGAATATTCAAGTTCTGAATACAAGTGTCTTGCTTCATCTATATCTATCGGAAATGCGGTATCAATCAGCTCCAGTGCTTTTAATGGCTTCCCATCTTCATCAACAATTCCCATGCAATAGCCCCAGGAAGATGGATTTTCCGCTCTCATAAATGGCTCCCAGTAGAAAAATCCTTTACCACGGTTATTCTTAACGCCACCAATTATTCCAGAAATAATCTGCAATGCATCAAACTGACCATCCTCGCTCGCCTTAAATCCACCAAGTCGTTCCTGGCCTTTTCCAAATAAGGAATCATCTCCTAAACGATATCCATATGCAACTTCGGCAACAATCAAATCCTTATGATATCGCTCTTCAAGTAATGTTAACGTCTCATCTAAATCTTGGTATGTACCATGCCAAAATGGATAATAAGATAATCCAATAATGTCGAAATCTTCCACACCGTTTCGTATCATGGCATCAAACCACTGTTCATAGTAATGATATCTTCCGCCCTGATCCAAATGGAGCATTATTTTAATTTCACTTCCATTTTGAGAGTCTCTCACGCCCCTTATTCCTGCATTAATGAGTTTTGCTAAAGTTCTGTAGTCTTCAGTGCTTCCATCAGGCCACAACATTCCACAACGGATTTCATTGCCTACTTGTACCATAGAAGGTGAAACATTATTCTCAGCAAGTTTATTAAGGACATCCTTTGTATATTCATACACTGCTTCAACCAAAGCTTTCCCATCAAGATAAGCCCATTCCTTAGGTTTTGTTTGATTTCCAGGATCAGCCCACCAATCTGAATAATGAAAATCTAATAAATATGGTATTCCTAATTCTTTGATTCTCTTTGCTAGCTTTAATGTTTCATCTAAGCTACAGTATCCACCAGATTCAGGTATGTTTGACGGATTATTCCATATACGCACTCGGGCATAATTAAACCCTTTCTCTATTGCATATTCCAAAATATCAATCTGATTGTCATTGCAATCAAAGTATTTATACCCTTTGTCCAACATTTCCTGATAAGAAGAAATGTCCATGCCCTTAATATATTCCATTACAACTCCATTTAGTAAAAAGGGCCAGTAAAAACTGACCCTAGTATTTTTTATATACCGTTAGCCTCTTTATATTCAGTGTACTGCTTGATGAATTCTTCTGTAAATGCCTCAACGCCTGCATCTTTCAAATCACTTCTGAATTCTTCAAGAGCACTTTCTGTATCCTTGCCATAGATTCCAAGCGCAAAACTTTGCTGATACTCAGTAACAACAGACTGTACTGCAGTATACTGATTCTGAACAGGTGATGGATCAAAAGTGAAACCTGTCTGAGCTGGGACAAATTCCATCTCTTCGCAATGCTCACCATATTCAATAGCCCTCTCATCCATTCCTGCTTCATCTGGCTCATCCTGTCTGTTAATTGCCCATGCCCAACCGTTCCATGGATAATCAGCAGCTTTATCAAGTGTAACTCTGTTTCCATCTGCATCTAACTCATAATGTGTACCTTCAATTCCACCGAGGAGTAATCTGTTAAGATTTACATCACTCTTCATATAATCAAGAACTAATGCTGCTCTTTCAGGATCTGCAGATTTTTCCGTGATAGCTGTTGCATCAACTGAATATGCACCTCTTGAACGTTTTGTATCTGGTGTTACATCATAAACTGCATATGTTCCAAGGTCAGCAGATTCAAGATTATCACCAGCTGTGAATATAGAACTATTCCATACAAATGCGCCTGATGTACCATTTTCAAAATATGATTGTGAATCAGTAGTGTCGTTAATTGCATTTGCTGACCATACACCCTTGCTAGCTAAATCAGCCATCTGCAGTGCATAATCTGTGTAGTAATCAGACATATATGAGTATTCAATATCCTCTGGTGCAGGAGCTGCTTCGGAGTTGTTTGCCTGATAAAGGAAATCATAACCTTCGGTTACACCCTGAAGTGTATTTTCCTGGCAAAACATTGTAAATAGCTGCTCTCTATTTGCGTTAGTATTTAATGCTGTTACACCTGTTTCACTCTGAAGAGCTGCTAATTCTTCAAGATACTTTTTGAAATTATCCCAGCTATCAGGAGTGGTAAGTGAATATTCATCAATTAAATCCTGTCTTACTACTGCTCCATTATATGCTGTGAATGTAGCTTTTCCTTTTGGTACTGCATATACATCTCCTTTAATTGCTATTTCCTTCCAAGCCTCCTCTGGAAGCTCAGCATATGTATATGGCAAATATGTTTGGATGAATTCATCATCTAACTTCTTAAAAGCACCTGCTGCAACTTCATCATTGTAGTAGCACCACGATGCAGTATAAATAAGATCAACCTGCTCTCCACCTGACAAAAGTAACGAATATTTTGTTGCATAATCGCTCCAGTTCAAAAACTCAATATCAAGCGTAGTGTTTAAGTTAGGTTCAAAGTATTCAGAGTTTGCCTTCTCCAAAACTGTGTCCATATCTGCAGGTCTATCACCTAATACATACATTACGATAGTCTCGGCAGTGGAAAAATTGAATCCCTTTCCTGCATATGGACTATCTGCTGATATTGCAGAATCATCTGACCCATCTGCAGTAGTCTTGCCATCGATAGTATTAGTTGCCCCAGAACTACTACCGCATGCCATCATTGACATTGTCATCGATGCCGCTAAAATTGCCCCCACAATTTTCCTCATTCTTTTCTTCATTTTATTCCTCCTCCAATTTTTAATATTATCAACCCTTAACTGCGCCAAGAGTTAATCCCTTAACAAAATATTTCTGCAAAAATGGATACAACAATACAATTGGGCCAGTTGCTATAACTGTCATTGCAAGCTTTAAACCTTCAGATGGTAATTGTCCAACCTGCATACCAGTTAATACCGCTATTCTTTTCAATGCCTCTGAACTGTTCAAAATATTTTGCAAAGTATACTGCAAGTTCCAATGTTCACCTGTGCTCATAAACAACATGCAATTGTACCAATCATTCCAATAAGCTAATGCTACAAATAAGGTTATTGTTGCCACCAAAGGCTTTGCCATAGGAAGAATGACTTTATAATAAATACAAAAGTCACCTGCACCATCAATTTTTGCAGCTTCAACCATCTCAAAAGGAATACCTTTCATAAAGCTTTTTGCAATAATCATATTCCAGACAGAAAACATACCTGGGAGAATAAGAGAATATATTCTGTTGGTGAAGCCTAAATATGTTGTGCATAAAAGGTAATATGGTACTAGTCCCCCATTAAATAATGTTGTGAAGAAAAAGAAGAAAGAGAAGCCATTCTTCCATGGAAAATCCTTTCGTGCCAACACATAACCTGTCATTGTTGTTAAAAAGATAGATAACGCTGTGCCTACCACTGTAACAAAAATTGTCACCCCATAGGCCTTCAATATGGTATCAGGACTTTTGAATGCCATTTTATAAGCTTCAGTTGAAAAATCCTTTGCGCTTAACCATAGCTTATATCCAGTAGTAACTATGGTACTTTCCTTTGTAAATGAACCCATTATTATCAAATAAAAAGGAATAACACAGGCTAGCGCAAACAATAACACTAAAATATACCCTATTATTTCAAAAATGATTTGATCCTTACCTTTAATTTTTGCCCCCATAATTGCCTCCCAATTTTAGAATAATGTATAGTCTGGTGCTATTTTCTTTACTATCCAGTTTGCTGTAACAATAGTCACAAAGCACAATATAGACTGATACAGACCAGCAGCCGCTGTCATACCTACATCAGGTGTAGTTAAAAGCAATCTGTAAATGTAAGTATCCAAAATATCTGATGACTTAAGAAGAAGTTGATTTGAACCAACCAACTGATAGAACATACCAAAGTCACCTCTGAAAATATTTCCTAGAGCAAGCAACGTCATAATCATTACTGTAGGCTTCAATGATGGAAGTGTAATATATCTAATTTTCTGCCATACATTTGCACCATCTATAGCTGCTGCCTCATACAAATCCTGACTGATTCCAGCAATAGCAGCCAAATAAATTACTGTACCATAACCAGTTTGCTTCCATAAACGCACGCAAACCATTATCACCGGCCACAAAGCTGTATTACTGTATATACTGTACTTCTCTCCCCCTGCGGAAGTCAGAATAGAGTTTAAAACACCATTATCTCCAAATATATTCAACATAATTGTTGAGACTACAACCCAAGAAATGAAGTAAGGCAAAAACATAAATCCTTGTGCAAATTTCTTAAAGACCTTATTGTTTAATTCACTCAATATAATTGCGAATCCTACTTCAAATATCATTCCAAAGATGATGAAGAAAATATTATATAGAAGTGTATTACGTGTTAACTGCCAAACCTTGTTTGAAATAAATAAGAATTTAAAATTATCAAGTCCAACCCAAGGACTTCCAAATATGCCATCAGCATATCTATAATTCTTAAAAGCTAAAACAATGCCTGCCATTGGAATGTAACTAAATACTATTACGTACACCAACGCTGGGATTAGCATAATTAATAAGACTTTGTTTCTAGAAATTAATTTACCCATATACCCTCCCAATATTGCGCACAATTGCGCAGAATTGCAAAGCTCATCCTGTTTGTGAATATTTTATGAACTCGCCTTGTGATATTATCTTAGCCCTATTTTTGGCCTCAAACAATTCTCACAACCACTAAGAATTTTGCGCAACTATTATTAATTTGAGCAAATTTTAGGCATAAAAATTGCGCAATCATTATATGATTGCGCAAAGCTATTTTCTCAGGAATTAATCATTCAATATTCAGACAGCCGTCACTTTGGCCGCATATGCATTTCAGATAAGGAATCCATAATATCCCACGGTATTTAGTAATCGCTAAAAAAGGATTTAAATTATGGATGTTTCAAATATCTATTTATTAAAAGATGCCTATGGCTCAAAAATTACCACAGGCACCTCATTTATGTCGGCATATCAAAAAGCTGCTGCTAATCCAAAATGTTCCACAATTGAAAAGGTCAATGTAGACAACAGTAGTATGGATAAAATCTCTACTGTTTGGAAAAGCAGCAGCTTTGATGTTTATGTATAATTGAATTTTTATTTGTCAACTCTGATTTTTTATTTATATATATGAATAAAACTTTACTTGGTTTTTATTTATATATATGAATCACTTTTTCTGAATTTATAATTTTTTATTGTCATTTTTAAATTGTGTAGTATATATATTACACAATTTCTCATCCACATCTGTTCCTGCAAAAACAGCTACTGTTATGAAAGGATCTGGTACAGTTACTTTCACAGCATCAAGTATGTCTGGAAAAACATCTGGTACTGGCTCGGGAACATGTTCACTTCCAGCAGGAAATATCCTTTTAGGAGCTAAATCAATTTCAGTTACTGCAACTGCAGGTAAAGTTAACATAAAACTCTATAATAAATATGGGGCCCTTTTAAGTAACAGAGCTTTTAGCTCATCTAATTACAATTATGCTTCTACCGCAGTTTTTGATTTATCAGAAATGTCAGATGCAGAATTAACTGATGGAGCATATATTATTGTTACAATGTATACGAGTTCTCCTATATATAATTCTAAAGATGTTTATGTTGGTCAAGTAGCTGGCCCATACAGTTTCAATTCAATTGTAGTGACTTACTAAGTACATAAGGCTTTTATCTTTCATAAATACATGTAAGGTAAGAGCCTTTTGCATTTAGTTTGAAAAATAATAAGGATGTGAAAATATGATATATAAAAATTTTTATAATAATACCGAGGTATTTTTAACAAACTCCCCCCCAGGAAATACAGCCAGATATAGAGTTAGCACTTGCTAAATTTAAAGAAATGGTAACTCAAGAAAATGTTTCATATAAAATTCAGCAACTTTTTCTCTATCGAAAGATTGACATAAACACCTACGGCATTGGTTATGTACAGGAATATGAAGAGATTCTTGCTTGTTATATATTAAATAATACACAAGATCAAAATGAGGCTAATATTTTTTTCTTATATGTAGACACAAATAACAATATATATTCTCTACATAAAGCTTAACGCTTAGTATAAGAAGGATGATTTATAATAAATCTTCGATAAATATCCTCTTCAGAGGGTTCATTATCTATATCATCATTAAACCCGAAAGTGACCTTTTTATCATTTTCAAATAGCTTTGATAGTCTAGGAAATTTAAGTTGAGCCAATTGATAAGTATAGCTATTTCGATATTTTTGCTTACCATTTTCATCCAGCCCCAGTAATATTAGCGAACGTCTGGATATTCTGTTTTTATCACGATTTTCGTGTTCGCAAACTGTAACAGCAGCCGCATTAGTACAAGTATCATCCATCATTCCAATATGATTAGGAATTGAATTTGCAAACGCTTGTGCAAAATAAAAAAGAAATCCCATGCCATTTGGCTGAAAAGGGATACCAAATAGATACCTTACAGAAGTAGCATTAATGCCCAAAAAATTATTTTCGTTTGCATAACAATCAACATAAATATCCAAATTATCAGATTTCATAAATCTAATACGCAAAAGTGCTGTTTGCAATTCAGGGCGAAGTTTTTCTCTTTCTTCATCTAGTATGATACAAAGAGCAACAAAACATTCAGTATTTTTATACTCAAATAGATACGAATATACCGCACGTTCATTTTGCTCCATCTCTTGTTTTATTTGTAACAATTTCTTGAATATATAATTTATCACCTCACAAATACATCATTAACGTAACAAAGAGGATTATAACATGGAAAACAAAAATCTAAAAGAATTGATCAGATCTAAAAAATTAACATACCGTCAAGTAGCAGAGCTATCTGGAGTCCCTGCCGCAACCATAAATAGAATTTGTACGGGCAAACACGATAACCCTAAAATTGACACTATTAGAAAAATAGCAGATGCCTTGGGCGTAACAGTTAATGATCTAATTTACTGAAACAATAGCGGCAATAAAAAAAGCACCCTGATGTTACTCAGAGTGCTTTAATCGTTTAATTCAATTTATGCATTTAATATAGAATAATAAAATCACTACCTGTCCAATTATCTAAAGTAACATCATCAAAAGAGCTTTCCCACTCAGCATCCATAGCTGCAAGTTCAGATTCTGATAATACAGATCCGTCTGTTCCTGTAGAAACCTTCTGTCCGTCAACCCAAATGTAATATGTTTCCTCTGTATCAGTAGATGAAGATGAAGCTGAAGCAGTACCAGTTGTGCTTGGCTGAGCAATTACAACATCTGGATTTGAAAGAGAAGTAACTGTGATACCACTTGCAACAGCAGCCTCGATTGTAGCAATTCTGTTCTCATTTACACCATAGTTAGCATAATGCTGAACATAAGCATTTACATTATCACCAAATACTGCAACAAGATCTGGATTTGCTGAAGCATAAGCATCAAGATTGAATGTAGCTGAAGCATTTCTTCCCTCTACAACACCGCTTGTAAGATAGTGTGCAAGTAGTGCGTTTGCATCAGTACCAAGTACAGCAACCACATCTGGATATGTCTCTGCATAATAAGTAGCATCAAATACTGTTGTAGCAGTTGTAGCATCAAGCTCTGCCGCATTTGCTGTTGCCGTCATGCCAAAAGCAGATCCTAAAGTAACAATACCTGTTAATGCGAGTGCAATGATATTCTTTCTCATTGTGTTAATCCTCCGTATTCTTAATATAGATTACAAGTTTTTCGTTGGTTACATAATACCCCCCCATTTTGTATTTTCAAGTATTTATAACTAAATCTTCGTGTTTTCTAAAAATATCTGCATCAATAAATCCCTTTAGCATCAAACAAAAAAACTAGGAGTTGATGCTCCTAGCTTTTGCATTTAATATGAAATTATCGCAACTATATTACTGCATATTATCACGATTTTGAAGCGTATGAGTAAAACGTCTCACTTCCATAATTCGCTTATCGTTTTCAGGAATTACAACATAATACACAATATAATTCCCTATGTAAATGCGATAATATGGATAATCCCTTTTCTTTTTAGACGGAACCGGTTCGTATCCTTCCGGATTATTTTCACAACGATTAATAATTGCACTTTCCACAGTATCAAGAAGATTTTCTGCTGCTGCAGGATTTCCCAATCTATTTGCAATATAAAGTACTGCCGATTCTAATTCTTCATAAAATAGTGGTAAATATCTTATTGTGTATTTCTGATTATACATTTAATTTCCCCCTGATAGATCCAAAGACCTCATCATGAGTCAATCTCTTGTCCGTTGAAGAAGCTGATGCATCAGCAACATCCATAATGTACTCTTCAGGCTCAGTCATTCTCGAATATGCATCAAGACTAAGTACAACCATAGCGCCATATCCATTTTTTGTTAAATATACCGGATCGCCACTTTGAACTGCTTTTTCAATATCTGTAAATTTATTTCTTAAATCTGAAACGGGTCTTATCTGCATCATATTAATCCCTCCATTATCTTATCATAATTTTATCATCTTTATGATAACATTATTGACATATATTTTCAATGTTCCCCGTCTTCTGTTGATTCATTGAAATTAGAATTGAGTGTATGTTTACGCAATAACTGACATCATAGCAAGCATTCCTAAATTTGTTATATAACTTCTTCCCTCATGTATGTTCCAATACTTCTCATCAACTGACTTTACATCGAGAAATTCTCCGAAGTTTAACGGAGAGCCCGGTCCATCCGCAACAAATGGAACAATATATCTTCCTGAAGCATTATCTTTATAAACCCCAATCCCCGCCTCATCAGTATCATTAATATTGATAGTTCTGCTGAAGGATATTAATTCATCTAAACTGGAAGCTTCTGCCTCAAAGAAGTACTCCTCATCCTCCTCTTCTTCATTTCTTATTACATCTAAATCGTACTCTATAATCAAAAACTTTTACCTCTATTTCTAAAAATTAGCTTTGATATATTAGCACGAGTTGTTAAATGACTCTACATGCAATTTTTTCAGTATGTGTTATATGTAACCAAGTAGAAAAACTATAGATAATAGTCTTGAAAACTTTGAAAATAATGGCTATTCTCAATCTATCCAATACAATTCTTATGGAGTTATGAAATGACAATCAAAAGAATTAGATGGTGTATTGAAAGGATTTAAAAATGATAATTAGAACTGCAACTATAGATGATTTAGCAGATATTTCTGCAGTTGAAGCCAAATGCTTCCCACCTGCAGAAGCAGCTACTATAAATGAATTTAAAGAAAGACTCGAGCATTATGCCAATCACTTCTGGCTTATGTTTGATGGAGATAAACTTATAGCTTTTGTAGATGGCTTTTGCACTGATGAGCCTGACCTTACCGATGAAATGTATGCTAAAGCTGATATGCATAGTGAAGAAGGTGCATGGCAAATGATTTTTGGCGTAAATACTCTACCAGAATATAGAAAACAAGGCTTCGCTGGAGAGCTTATTAAACAAGCCATTTCAGATGCTAAATTCCAGGGTCGAAAAGGCCTCGTCCTAACTTGCAAAGATAAGCTTATTCATTACTATTCAAAATTTGGCTTTGTAAATGAAGGCATAAGTGAATCAGTTCACGGTAATGTTACCTGGTATCAAATGAGGTTAACTCTATGAAAAAACTAATTCTATTTGGAGATTCAAATACATATGGCTACGATCCAAGAGGGTTCTTGGGTGGTAGATATCCTACAGAAGTTCGCTGGACTACTCATATAAAAGAAGCCCTAAAAGATAACTATGAAGTCATTGAGGAAGGAATGAATGGCCGAATGTTGCCAGAGTTAGGCTACGGCTATTTCACAACAACCATTCAAAATCTAACCAAAGATGATGTCTTTGTTATGATGCTTGGCACCAATGATATTCTACTTACAAATCATCCCGATGTTGAAGCTACACTTCAAAGACTTGATGGCATTCTTGATTATGTGAATCAAAACAGCCTTGCTAGATTTATCCTGATTGCCCCACCATATATAAGCGCATCAGATTCTGAAATGGAACTATACCATGACTGCAGTTTACGACTTAATGCAGGCTATATGAAACTAGCACAGGAGCATAACATAAATGCTATCGATGCTGGAAAATGGAATATAGAGATGGGTTACGACGGAGTTCATTTTTCAATTGATGGGCATAAAAAGTTTGCCGAATCTCTATTGGAATTTTTATCTGGAATATTGTAATGTTGACTTTATCGGATTTTATAGCTGTTACTAGTTTATGTATTACTTGCTTCAGTCTTGGCTATTCCGTAGGTCGAAATAGCAAGACAAAAAAATAGAACCGCCCAAGCTACCAACTTTGCGGTTCTAAGTAACCATATAAGTTAGGGCGTCCGTCTATCGGTGGCGCCTTTTCTTATTTCTATTATATAGACAATACTATTAATTGTAAATATATATTGAACTTTTCTAATGCCTTGGCGGCATTTCTTATGGGTTTGAATAGACCACAATTTCACAACTGTAACATCCCTTTTTCACAGATATTTCGCCACTTTGGCATGACTCAAAGGCTATTAGCGTGGCAAATATTAACATCTTAATCGTTATATTATTCCCTACCACTGAATTTTCCTAATAAAATGATAAACCACAAGGCGAAATCATTTTTAATGAAATACTAGAAACTAATGCCGGTGCAGTTGTGCCATTACACTGCGGTTCTCCTACTACCTATATTTATTTTGATTATTCGGATAGTAAGATTTTCTGCAATTACTACTGCCTAGATTCATTATCTGTTTCTAGATAGTAAGATTTCTCCTGTTTCTTACTACCCATAATCAATTTCTACTTATAGACAGTAAAAATCTGCTCTATCACTACTATCTAGATTTATTTCTTTCTCCCAGATAGTAAAATTTCCAACCAACACTACTGCCTAGTTTCATTTTTAACCCACAGGCAGTAGTGTTTCCCACATTCACTACTGCCTAATTTTATTTTTTGCCCTCAGGCAGTAGTAATTCTAGCAATCACTACTGCCTAGTTTCATTTTCTGCTCTCAGGCAGTAGTAGTCCTCACAATCTCTACTGCCTAGATTCATTTTTAGCTCTCAGGCAGTAGTAGTCCTCACAATCTCTACTGCCTAGATTCATTTTTAGCTCTCAGGCAGTAGTAATCCCTGCAATCTCTACTGCCTAGTTTCATTTTCAGCTCTCAGGCAGTAGTAGTCCCACAAAAAACTACTGCCTAAATTCATTTTCTGAATCTAGGCAGTAGTCAGCCAATTCAAATATCCCCAATCTTAGCCATGACCCACAGCCATAGCCCATATCCATCGCCCATAGCCGCAGCCACAACCTCAACCCGCAGCCTCTAACTATTCCCTCTAGCTACAGCACTGGCAATGGACACGCCAACCAAATCATTGTATGGAATCATTGTGGCTTGCAAAGCGTGGTAGATGTCGGACTTGCCAGGCCAGACTGTTCCGATTACATTGTTGTGCTCATCGAGCTGATGGAACCAAGAGCCTGTGGCCTTGTCGTATACCTTTTCATCCAAATATTCCATGAAAGCAGCGTAATCTTCTTTGTATTTTTCATTTCCTGTGACGCGGTATAAAACTGCAGATGTATTTATTGCTTCTGCAAGAGTCCAGTGCATTCTATCATGAACTACAGGCTTTCCGTCCCAATCGGTGGTGTAGCAGATGCCTGGTTCGCCGTCTGCATTCCATCCATCCTCCACAGCTCTGTTATATAGCTTCTCCGCAATTACGATATAGTCCTTAGCATTTTCATTATCGTATTTACCGTATGTAGAAACTGCCCATTGCGTGATAAGCCTAGCCCATTCAATTCCGTGGCCTGGTGTGGCACCATATGGTTTGAACTGGTCATCTGGTTTGTCTTTATTACACTGCAAATCAGGCTTCCAATCGCTTGTAAAATGCTCTGGAATTCTCCAGTTGTTTTCCCTTGCCCAATTCACAACATGATTGATAATCCTGCCTGCGCGAACGCGATAGTTTTCATTTTTCAATGCATCAGCTGCTGCAAGAAATGCTTCTACTGTGTGCATGTTTGCATTGATACCCCTGTAATCATCGCAGACTGTAAACTCTGTATTCCAGGTATCTGCAGATAATCCCAATTCCTCATTCCAAAAGAATTTGTCATACACAGCCAATGCATCCTCTAGAAGTTCCTTTGCTCCCGGTCGCTTTGCCAAAAGTGCACTGCTTGCTGCAAGTATCACAAAACCGTGGGCATAGCACTGCTTGTTTGGAAGCACCTCTCCATCTACAGTCAGTCCTGCATACCAGCCACCGTGTTCATCGTCATGCAATTCACCAGCCAATCCCTTTAACGCCGCATCTGCAAGGGCTTCACTTCCCTCGTGGCCAAGCATAGCCCCCAAACTATATACATGGCACATTCTACTTGTAATCCAGGTTTCTCTTGGACGGTCCTTCCAAGGAGTTCCATCATCTCCTAAATAATAAGAGCCTCCGCCAGGAGAAGGAAATCTGTGTCCAAATGACAACAGACTATTCCTCATCTCTCTGACAAAGGCTTTGTTTTCAGCTGAATCAAGTTCGTATCGTTCCATGCAAAATCCCCCTTTCTAGTCGATTAATCAACTAGTCCTATTTGCTTCAAACCATGATATATCCCATCAGCATCATTGCTAAAAGTAACATTTCCGATTCGTTCTTTTAGCTCCTGTGGTGCATTCTCCATCAAGAAAGGTTTCCCCACCGTTTCAAGCATTTCAAGGTCATTATAATGATCTCCGAATGCCACCGTTTCCTTAATATCAATATCCCATTTCTTGCAGAGAAATTCAATACTTTCTCCCTTAGAAATGTTTTTATTCATAATTTCAATAAGAATATCTGACGAACGAACTATTGATAGGCATGGAAATTCTTTTTTTAGTCTATTTTCAATTTCTATAGTGTGAGCGGGGTTGCACATGCATAGTATTTTTCCTATTTCTGCACCTTCAGACAAGCTATCCACATTGCCTTCTGATGCCTGTGCCTCAACTATAGATTCTTCCCTTGCCACCCTTTCGTCAGCACGGTCTTTGACGATCCAATTGTCCATAGAATAGATATTCCATGTACAGTCAAGATTCTCTTTTTCTATGAAGTTAATAAGCTTTTTTGCTGTGCCCTTTGTGAATCCATTTGAGTATAATACCTGGCCATTGTAATCAATGATTAGCCCTCCACTAAAACAAACCATAGGACACACAAACTTGTATCTTTTAAATATTGGATAAATACCAGAAGGTCCCCTAGCAGTAACAATTACAAATGGCAGATTTTTTTCCTGTAAAGCTTTTATGGACCTTAAGGTACTATCCAATAATCTATGTTCTTTATTAAGCAATGTTCCATCCACATCACAGAACACAATTTTATAAGTCATTATCTCACCTTGATTTAGCCAATTCATTAACCTTATCTAATGATGGCATTACCCTAAGTGCGCCTTTAACTCTTGTAATCAGAGATGCTGCAGCGTTTGCAACTGTAAGCATTTCCTTTAATTTATTTTCATCTAATTCGTATATACCATACTCCAATAAATAGTGAATTATACATCCGCAGAATGTATCACCTGCACCAGTTGTTTCGATTGTTTCTGGTGATAAGAATGAATCCACCTCTACGATTATTTCATCCTTGCCCTCTGGCTGATAGTATGCACGGCTTCCTTCCTTGCCCAAAGAAACAGTTATAAGCGGGATATTGAACTGCTCTCTGATTTTGTGCACACCTGCTGTATAATCCTGTTCTCCAGTAAGCCACTGGATTTCATTATCTGATATTTTAAGATAATCAGCGTATTTCATGCCACATAAAATCTGCTCTTTTGCCTCATCCAAGCTGTTCCAAAGGGGTTCTCTTAGGTTTGGATCAAATGTGATGATAGCACCATTTTTCTTAGCCTCTTCAAGAGCAAAAATTGTAGCCTCTCTTGGCAATTCATGAGTCATAGAAAGTGTTCCAAAATGGAAAACCTTTGTATTTTTGATTAGCTCTGTGTCTACCTCATCCTTTCTGAGCATCATATCTGCTCCTGGATTTCTGTAGAATGAGAAATCTCTATCTCCATCTGGGAAAGTCTCTACAAAAGCAAGTGTAGTACGAACATCCTTATCCATTAAAAGATTCTCTGTACCAATGCCAACTTCCTCAAGTGTAGCTTTCAGCTTTCTACCAAAAATGTCATCTCCTACCTTACCAATAAAATTAACTTCGTGGCCAA
Organism: Pseudobutyrivibrio ruminis; assembly: GCF_015057245.1. GTDB lineage: Bacteria > Bacillota > Clostridia > Lachnospirales > Lachnospiraceae > Pseudobutyrivibrio > Pseudobutyrivibrio ruminis_E. The sequence goes on along the minus strand of NZ_SVET01000006.1, from coordinate 33,833 downwards.
ATCTTTTAAGCATAGCAAGTACATTACATGGTGCTCCTCCTGGATTTGCCTCAAACAAGTCATTATTATTTTCTGATACTCCGTTGTTAGTCATATCTATAAGGAGTTCTCCCAATGCCACAACGTCAATTTTCTTTTCCACAACACTACCTCCTAAAATATCATTTAATAAGGGCAGTGGATTGTCACTGCCCTATAAGTGTTTAAAATACAATCTCTGAGTTAATTATACTTTAAACATATTATCAAAAAAAGAATATGAAGAAGAAATTACTTTAATAACTCTAAACGTGAAGGATCATTTGCAAATACTTCCTTCTCGTTGTCCTTTGTAACTACTACTGGTGGAAGCTCATATACTGGAACTTCGATTACACCGTTGTCTGCTGTTACTTCTGTAGCAGGCATACCGTTACCAGCCTGAAGTGAATCGATGATTTCGATTGTCTTAGCAACAAGGTCTTCTGTTGGCTTAGCAACTGTAGAGTACTGACGTCCCTGCCATACCCACTCAACTGACTCATTCTCAGCATCAAGACCAGATACTACTGGGATATCCTGACCAGCGTTCTCACATGATGTGATACATGCTCTTGCAATACCATCGTTAGGGCAAAGAACACCATCGATTTCCTTGTCTGAATAGAATCCTGAAAGAAGTGAATCCATTCTTGACTGTGCCTTAGCATTGTCCCAATCAACTGTTGCACACTGTGTAAAGTCTGTCTGACCAGATACAACTACAAGTGTTCCATCATCAATCTTTGGCTGAAGTACTGACATAGCACCCTTGAAGAAGTTTGGTGCGTTAGGATCAGCAGGACCACCACCGAAAAGCTCGATGTTGTAAGGAGCCTCACCCTTCTGCTCCTCAAGACCCTGTAAAAGAGCCTGAGCCTGAAGCTCACCAGTCTTTACAGAACCGAACTGAACTACACCATCAACACCTGTTGTGTTCTCAAGAAGACGATCGTATCCGATTACGTATACGCCAGCTTCCTTAGCCTGCTCAAGTACTGAACCAAGCTGAGAACCATCTACAGGACCTACAACGATAACCTTTGCACCATTTTCAATCATAGACTCAATCTGCTGTTGCTGCTGAGTAACCTTATTGTCTGCAGCCTGTACAAGTGGAGTGTAACCTGCTTCTTCAAGCTGTGTTGTAAACATTTCCTCAGCTTCTTTCCAGTTCTGAGTTCCAAGCCATGGAAGTGAGATACCAATTGTTGCTCCCTCTTCGAAACCAGGCATATCTGTTGCAGCTGTATCAGCTGAAGCCTCTTCTGTTGTTGCCTCTGTTTCTGTTGTTGCTGCTTCTTCTGTAGTTCCCTCTCTACTTCCCCCACAGCCTGCGAATGTTGCAACTGTCATAGTTGCCACCATTGCCATTGACAATAATGTTCTTTTTTTCATTTTCCATCCTCCTTAAATAATCACATATTGTGCACTTAATATGTAAGGCCCAGCAGTTTATTACTGCAGGCAAGCCTTCTTAAATTAGTTGGCAGCTTTTTTATTTCCCCCAAATACTCTGCCAATGATTGAGCTCTTGCCGCTCTTCTTGTTGTAAACATCAAATGCTACAGCAGCTAAAAGAACGAAGCCCTTGATAACCTGTGTCTTGTCGGCACCAACACCCATAAGCATAAGACCGTTGTTAAGAACTGCCATTACAAGACCACCGACGATTGTTGCAAGAATTGTACCAACACCACCTGATACTGCAGCACCACCGATGAATACTGATGCGATTGCATCCATTTCCCATGATGTTCCATCAGCAGGACCAGCTGCTGTTGAACGACCTACAAAAAGAATACCTGCGATTGATGCTAAAAGTGACATGTTTACCATTGTAAGGAAATATGTCTTTTTAACATTTACACCTGAAAGGGCAGCTGCTGCCTTGTTACCACCTACCGCATATACGTGACGACCAAACTTTGTACGCTGTGTAATGATGTGATAAACGATTGTAAGTAATAATAAGATAAGTCCTGGAACAGGGAATGATGTACCAACACGTCCTGAACCAAATAACCATGTAAAGTAACCAATGAGTAATGTCATAAGAGCAATTCTTACGATTACAGCCCAAAGTGGATCCTTTGTGCCATTGCCATCACCTGAGTGCTTATACTTTCTAAGCTGAGCTACTACGTAGCAAACAATTCCAATAATTCCAAGTAAAAGTGTTGAGTTGTTCATGCCTGTAAATGCAGGTCCCCATTCAGGTAAGTATCCAGCACCAAACCACTTTAACTGCTCTGGAGCAGGAACTGAAATTGAGTGAGAAATCCAAATAACACCACCACGGAAAATCATCATGCCACCAAGTGTTGTGATGAATCCTGGAATACCAAGCTGTGCAAGGAAGAAACCGTGCCATGCACCGGCTAAAATTCCTATCGCAATTGCGATAAGAACCGCTGCCCACCAAGGAACGTTATAGTTCTTTGCAACAAGTGCCATAACCATTCCTGCGAAACCAGCTACAGAACCGACTGACAAATCAATCTGACCAATAACGATAACCATCAACATACCGAGAGCTAAAATAAGTACGTATGCATTACCTGAAATCAAGTTCTGGAAGTTTGAAGAAGTAAGCATTCTTCCACCAGAAATAATGTTGAAAATAATAATCAAAGCAGCTAACGCAACAACCATTGTGTATTGGCGCAAATCCTGGCCTAATACCTGTTTTAAGTATTTCATAATTTATTCCATCCTTTCATAATTCCCATATACTAGTTTGAAGTAATTGTCATCCTCTTCATTAAGCCTTCCTGGTTAGCTTCAGCACTCTCAAGTTCGCCTGTGATAGTTCCCTCGAAGATTGTGTAAATTCTATCTGCCATTCCAAGAAGCTCTGGCAATTCAGATGACACCAGGATTACTGCCTTACCATCATCTGCAAGCTGATGAATCAATTTGTAAATTTCATATTTAGCACCTACATCAATACCTCTTGTAGGTTCATCAAGGATCAAAATATCTGGTTCTGTAAACATCCACTTTGATAAAACAACCTTTTGCTGATTACCACCTGAAAGTGTTGTTACTCCAGCATCTACATTTGATGTCTTGATTTTAAGAGAATTACGATACTCTTCTGCTGCTTTCTTTTCATCATTTATATCAAGAAGACCATGCTTTGTGATTTTGTCCAAATCAGCTGCAACAACTGTCTTTCTGATTGAATCCAAAAGATTTAAACCTAAATTCTTTCTATCCTCTGGAACATAAGCAAGTCCATTCTTTATTGCTGATTCAACGGATGTGAGCTTTACCTCACGACCTTTGATTTTGATTGAACCGCCTCTGTATATTCCATAATTTCTACCGAATAGTGAGCGCATAAGCTCTGTTCTACCGGCACCCATAAGTCCTGCGAATCCAACGATTTCACCGGCTCTTACATTGAAGCTTGCATTCTTGCAAACCATTCTGCCTTCAACATCTGGATCCTCAACACACCAATCCTTTACTTCGAAGATAACTTCTCCAATATTTGGTTCGTGCTCTGGATATCTATTCTCAATCGAACGACCAACCATGGCTTTGATGATTTTATCTTCATCAACCTTACCTGCTTCAACGTCGTAGCTTTCTACGGTGTGACCATCTCGAATAACTGTAACAGCATCTGATACTGCAGCGATTTCGTTCAACTTGTGAGAAATCATGATACATGTGATGCCCTTATTCTTAAGGTCAATCATAAGGTTTAGTAAGTTTTCTGAATCAGCCTCATTCAATGCTGATGTTGGCTCATCCAAAATTAGAAGCTTTACATTCTTTGAAAGTGCTTTTGCAATTTCAACAAGCTGCTGCTGACCAACACCTAAGTGTTTGATTAGCACATCTGGATTAATTGAAAGACCTACTTTTTTAAGAATCTCATAGGTTCTTCTTTTTTCTTCTGCCCAATCAATCATGCCCTTCTTTATGATTTCATTTCCCATAAAGATGTTTTCTGTAATGGACAATTCTGGAATCATTGTCAGCTCCTGGTGAATAATTGCTATTCCAGCGCTTTCTGATTCCTTGATGTTTTTGAATTTCATCACTTGGCCCATGTAAACGATGTCGCCATCATATGTGCCATAAGGATAAACCCCCGATAAAACCTTCATCAGTGTAGATTTTCCAGCACCATTCTCACCGCAGATTGCATGAATTGTGCCTTCTTTCACTGAGAGGTTTACATCATCAAGTGCTTTTACACCTGGAAATTCTTTTGTAATCCCTTGCATTTGAAGGATAAAAGAATTGCTTTCCATATATCAAATACCTCCCTATTTTGATGCCTAATTTGAAGCCAAATACTCGCTTGGTTTTCTCAGAACCCTGTCAGTAGCAATTGCTGCCGCACCATAAAGAGTAGGATCAACTTTTAATCTAGAAATCTCTATTCTCACTTTGCTACTTACTTCTGGAATTGTTCTTTCCTCTACAATCTTTTTGATTGTTGGTAAAAGGAATTCATCCCCTTGCGATACGCTATCCCCAATAACTATAATTTCTGGATCGTATGCATTTATCAAAGTTACGCATCCGTATCCAATGTATGTTGCAATTTCTTGTAAAACCCTAATAGCCTTTTCATTGCCCTTTCTAGCTGCTTCAACGATTCTTGCAACAGCCTCTGATCTGTTCTCATATTTTTCTTTAAACAGCTCTGGCAATTCCTTTTCAGCTTTTTTCAAAAGTGCCATTGTAGAACAATAAAGCTCTAAGCATCCTTTATTACCACACTCACAAGTACTTCCATTAAAGTCGATGCTGATATGACCAACCTCGCTGGCAATCCCCCGATATCCAAGCAAAAGTCTGTCGTGATCAACTATTCCTGATCCAACACCTTCACCAACCAAGAAATAAGTCAGTGAGCTAAGTGGTCTTCCATGATCACCAAACCACCACTCTGCCAGTGCTCCAGCATTAGCATCCTGTTCAATAAACACAGGCTTATCAAATTCATTTTTGAACTCATCAATGAAATTGATATTGTGCCAGCTTGGCATTCTTGTGACCATTGCAATACGTCCTTCTTTTCTAAGATAAGGACCTGGAAGTGCAAGACCAATGGCTACTACATTTTCATATTCATCAAGAAGCTTTCTTATCTGGTCTTTCATAGCTGTCAGAACTTTACCTGTATTTTCATCCAAGCTGAACTCTGTTTCGCTTTGCGTATAAAGCTTTCCGGATATATCGAAAACTCCGATAGCAAATACATGTCTGGAGAACTTAACACCAATTACCAGATTCTTTTCGGCATTTAATCGAAGGCCAATGGAACGCCTATTTCCATTTCCCTTCACAATACCAACCTCTGATACGATACCCATATCTATCAGATAGGCTACAAGCTTTGTGATAGATGCCTGTGTAAGGCCCATCATCTTTGCAATCTCTGCTCTGGTACAAACCTCTCGTTGCTGAAGGATTCGTACAATTGCAGAACGATTCATTTCTGTTAAATCGCTTGTATTATTGCCTGCAACTTCTTTGACTTTTTTCATTTACATTACCTCGCAATTGCTTTCAAGTGTTAATCACTTAACACTGTTAACACATTAACGCTGTTTCATAATTAGGTCAATAGATTTAGAGCCCATTTATTTATTTTTGTGAAACTTAATTAAAATAAATTATTCAATTTCAGCAAATACGTCAAAAGCCCATATTTACGGGCTTTTTAACAAAATAATCAGTAACTTAATCACAAAAATACAGATTTATGCACTGCTTATTAATTAAAAAATGATTACTTTTGATAATTCGCAATCAAAGTTAATCAAACGATTCTACATATCATACAAAACACAGGTCAGGCAACTGTGCACATTTTTTTGCACAAAAAAAGCCCTTGGCTTTCGCCAAGGACCTGTTATTTTATATTATTCTTCTTCACTTCTACGATACTTTGGAATATCTACTTCCTTCATAAGGAAATCTGACATATCGTTAAGTATATCATTTAATGTTTCAATACGTTCTTCTGTGAAACGCTCTTCTGCTCTTTCAGCTACTGTCTTAACATAGCCTTCTGAGAGATTTAAATACTCAAGGTATTTGTCTGTAACATGAAGATGGAACTCTCTTCTATCCTTTTCAGACTGAACCTTTTCAATGTACCCCTTATCAATTAAGCAAGCAATCTTATATGCAGCATTTGGTGAAGAAATACCAATAAATTCTGCGAACTCTTTTACAGTTGGATTTCTAAGTACATAGATAATCTCTACGCAAAAAAGCTCTACGATTGTAAGTGATGTTTCTCTGGAATGAAGCTTTTTGAACATCTCCTGGTAAAAGTGAACTTTAAACTTGGTGTAAACCTCTGTAAGTGCTTCTTCTAACATTTCTAGCTCCTATCTTTCTTTAATCTAAAACTTCTAGAAATATCATACTCAATTTAATCGCCTAACGCAAAGGAAATTTCTGCTTTAGCGGCAATTTTTTCATTCACATAAGCCACGGCTTCCCCAAATCCCACAGGACCTTTTCTTGATGTTAGCTTACATTCCAATTGTAAAACATCACCTGGTTCAACCTGTTGCTTAAACCTTGCATTCTTGATTCCACCGAAAAATGCAAGCTTCCCCTTGTTTTCCTCTTCTGTTAAAAGCGCAACTGCGCCTACCTGTGCCAATGCTTCTATTATAAGAACTCCTGGCATAACTGGATGTCCTGGAAAATGCCCCATGAAATGCATCTCATTTGCAGATACGCATTTGATTCCCTTAGCATATACCCCGGGTTCGCATTCTGTGATTTTGTCCACCATCAAAAATGGATATCTATGTGGTAATATTTCCTGAATTTCTGAACAGCTAAGTTCCATTAAAACCTCCTAAATACAATTGATGCATTGTGCCCACCAAAACCTAGAGCATTTGATAATGCTACATTTATATCTGCTTTTCTTCCAATATTTGGCACATAATCCAAATCACAAGCTTCATCCTTTTCAAGATAATTGATTGTCGCTGGAACAAAACCATCCTTTAAAGCCAATGCTGTGATAATTCCTTCTACAGCACCTGCTGCACCAAGCAAATGTCCTGTCATAGATTTTGTTGAGCTTACCATAAGCTTATATGCATGCTCCCCAAAAGCCTTTTTAATAGCAAGGGTTTCTCCCGCATCATTTAAGCTTGTGCTTGTTCCATGAGCATTGATATAATCCACATCAGTCATTTCAATTCCAGCATCAGCAACTGCAAGAGCCATACATTTTGCTCCGCCCTCACCTTCTGGATTTGGTGCGGTGATGTGATATGCATCACAGTTTGAGCCGTAGCCAATTACCTCAGCATAGATTTTTGCACCACGTGCTTTTGCATGTTCTAATTCTTCAAGCACAAGTATGCCGGCGCCTTCGCCCATAACAAATCCGTGGCGTTCCTTATCAAATGGAATAGACGCACGGTTAGGATTTTCGCTTGTACAGAGGGCCTTCATAGACTGGAAGCCACCAATGGCAAGCGGCATAACAACCCCTTCCGCGCCTCCGCACAGCATAGCATCCTCATATCCATCACGAATTCTGTGGAATGCGTCACCAATAGCATTATTGGAGCTGGCACATGCAGTAACTACCGATGTGCACATTCCCTTAAGTCCATACATTATGGCTATCTGTCCAGCCGCCATATTGCTGATAGACATAGGAATGAAATAAGGGGAGATTCTACTGTAGCCTTTTTCCTCACCCTTTGAGTGCTCTGTAGCTATTGTGGAAAGACCGCCAATACCTGATGAAACGATGCATCCAAATCTGTCCATGTTTTCATTTTCAACATCAATTCCAGCATCAGCAAATGCTTCCTTTGCCGCAGCGCAAGCATACTGTGTGTAAACATCCATACGCTTAGATTCCTTAGGACCTAAAATCTCTGCTGCATCAAAATTCTTAACCTCGCCGGCAAGCTTAACTTTTAATTCTGATGTATCAAAATGTGTAATAGGGCCAACACCGCATTTCCCCTCTTTTACGGCCTTCCATGTATCTTCTACTGAATTGCCAAGGGGGTTTACTGTACCCATTCCAGTAATTACTACTCTACGCTTCATGTTTTACATTCCTCCAGTTACTTCTATTACCTGTCCTGTAATATAAGATGCTTTGTCTGATGCCAGAAAATCTACAACATCTGCTACATCCTCTGGTGTTCCAAATCTTGCCAAAGGAATTTGCTTCAAATAAGCTTCCTTTACATTGTCTGGCAACTGATCTGTCATAGCCGTCTGAATAAATCCTGGAGCTACCGCATTTACGGTAACACCCTTAGAACCATACTCTCTTGCTACCGACTTCGTAAATCCGATAACGCCTGCTTTACTTGCGCTGTAATTTGCCTGTCCAGCATTTCCCTGGACACCTACAATAGAAGTGATGTTGATGATGCGGCCATTTCTAGCTTTCATCATGTCCTTTATAGCAGCCTTTGTGCATAGGAAAGTTCCCTTAAGATTAGTATCAAGAACTGCATCATAATCTGCCTCGCTCATTCTTAGAAGCAGACCATCTCTTGTAATTCCTGCATTGTTTACAAGGATTTCCACTGGTCCCATCAATTCTTTTATTTGATTAAACATTTCTGTCACATCATCAGCATTACTCACATCTGCCTTGACATACATAGCCTGAACGCCATGCTTTTTGCAGGCTTCAATAGTTTCCTGTGCTGCGTTCTCATTTCCTGAATAGCAAATTGCAACATTAATACCAGATTTTGCCAAATGCTCAGCAATAACTCTGCCTATTCCCCTGCTACCACCTGTAACTAGTGCTACACTCATGCTCCAAGCTCCTTTACAATGTTTTCAAAATCCTCTACTGAATCGATTGAATATACTTTTGCATTATCAACAGTCTTAGTTATAAACTTACTTATTGCTTTTCCTGGTCCGATTTCCACAAAAGTATCCACACCGGCTTCCGCCATATATCTAATTGAATCTTCCAAATAAACAGATGACTGCACCTGCTTTTCTAGAAGATTAGCAACCTCTTCATTCTGATTTTTTTCTCTTCCAAGACAGTTGAAAACTACCTTTGTTTTCTCTTCCTTAAAATCTACTGTTTTAAATTCCTGAGCAAGCTTATCTCCTGCTGGCTTCATAAGCTTTGTATGGAATGGTCCACTTACCTTTAATGGAAGAATTCGCTTTGCCCCTGCTTCCTTAAGAAATGCACTAGCCATATCAACAGCACTTGAATGGCCGGATATAACAATCTGACCTGGGCAATTAAAGTTTGCCGCCTGAACTACACGTTCACCTTCTGTTACTTTACATGCTTTTTCACAGCATTCTAAAACAGTCTCTCTATCCATTCCAAGGACAGCAGCCATTTTGACATTCAATCCCTGGGAAGCCTCTGTCATGTACTTGCCCCTTTTTGCAATCAGCTCCATGATTGTTGCTTCATCTACAACACCAGCCTCGTATAAAGCCGAATATTCTCCAAGGCTAAGGCCGCATGTATAATCAGCATTGATACCTACTTCCTTAAGAAGCTTAGTTACTCCAATTGCAAAGGCAACCATGGCAGGCTGAGTATAAGCTGTCTGTGAAAGCTGCTCAATTGGCCCATTAAATGAAACCTCTGCCACATTCATATCAGTTACTTTACTCACAACCTCTGTTGCATTATCAATTGTCTCTTTAAAACTATCGTATTTGCCATAAAAATCCTGGCCCATCCCTACTCTTTGAGAACCTTGACCTGCATAAACAAAACCTAACATACTCTAATACCCCTAACCCGGTTGTTACGGTTACAAGCCTACTGATTTCTCCGTTCGGCAACACGCCTCACTTGAGAAATAGTAGAGCTTGTTTCCTACAACCTCATATAAAAATTTATAGTTTGTATAATATTTTACTTTTTGTTTCTAAAGCTCAATGGAAGCAGCATTTTTTAAAGATTCTACCGCGCCTCTGTTGAGTTCCTCCAAAATTTCCGCTACGGGACGGACCTCTTTGAGTTGGCCGCAAACCTGGCCAGCCATTACCGAGCCACGCAGCATATCTCCATCAACTACAGCTCTGCGAAGACCACCAAGTGTAATCTGCTCCAGGCGCTCTCTATCTGCGCCCTCTGCCTCCAGCTTTAAATACTCTCTTGCCATTTCGTTTTTGATGATACGAACTGGTGCGCCCTGTGAACGTCCAGTTACTGTTGTGGCATTATCCTTTGCCTTAATAAGAGCCTGCTTGTAGTTGTCATGGATTGGACATTCCTCTGAAACAAGAAGACATGTACCAATCTGTACACCACATGCACCAAGCAACATAGCCGCTGCCATCTGCTCTCCTGATGCAATTCCACCTGCTGCAATTACTGGAACGTCCACTGCTGCAACTACCTGTGGAAGCAAAGTCATTGTTGTCATGTCACCTACATGACCACCTGACTCTCCACCTTCCGCAATAATTGCATCTGCGCCTGCTCTTACCATGATTTTTGCCAAAGCAACTGAAGCCACTACAGGAAATACCTTTGCTCCCATTGCTTTCCAACCAGCCATATACTTACCAGGATTTCCTGCGCCTGTTGTAATGAACTGTACCTTTTCCTCGATAAGCATCTGGGCGATGTTATCCACGTCTGGATTCATCAACATCAGATTTACACCAAATGGCTTATCCGTTTTGCTTTTGCAAATTCTTATTTGTTCTCTCAAGGCTTCGGCATTCATACCGCCACTGGCTACCAAGCCTAGTCCGCCTGCATTTGAAACTGCAGCGGCGAACTCACCAGTAGCAATATTCGCCATGCCGCCTTGAATAATCGAATACTTTGTACCTGTTAAATCTCTAAGTTTCATATTTACCACTGCAGTACCACGGCGCCCCATGTTCGGCCAGCACCGAAAGCGCACATCAGTACCTTGTCTCCTTTTTTAATCTTTCCGCCTTTGACAGCTTCATCCAAGGCTAAGCCAACGCTTGCCGCAGATGTGTTGCCGTATTTTTCTATGTTTACTACGAATTTGTCCATTGGCTGATTAACTTTTTTTGCTATGGACTCTATGATTCTAAGATTTGCCTGATGCAATACAAAGTAATCAATTTCATCGTAGGTTAAATTCGCTTTATTAACTGCCTGCTCAATCACCTTTGGAACTGTTGCCACTGCAAATTTGTATGTACCCTGACCATCCATGTGAATGTAACCATCTGGAGATTTGATGTTAATCATTTCCTCATCACCATCCACGCCAATAACTGATGTATATAGCGAATCAGCCGGCTCAACAACAACTGCTGCTGCCCCATCTCCGAATAATACACAGGTGCTTCTGTCTGTCATGTCCATTTTTTTAGAAAGGACTTCGGCTCCAATCAAAAGACCATACTTGGCATTTCTAGCCATCATAAGTGCTCTGATTGTCTCCATTCCAAAAACAAACCCTGAACATCCAGCTCCAATATCGATAGCGATAATGTCATTTGACAGCCCAAGTCTTCCCTGAATTAAACATGCAGCTGAAGGAGAAAAATAATCAGCTGACACAGTGCAAACAACAACTACGCCAATCTCATCTTTATTAATTCCTGCGTTTTCGATAGCTTCCTTAGCAGCCATTTCTGCAAGATATGTATGATTCTCATCACCAGTGACATGATGTCTTACTCTCATGCCAGTTCTTTGCTTTATCCACTCATCACTTGTTTCAACGATTTTTGCCAAATCATCATTACTAACAAGCTTCTTTGGAGCATAGGCTCCTGTTCCTAAAATCCTTATTCCAGTCATTTACACATTTTCCATTCTTTCTGAAGTTGTTTCCTCCAAATATTCCTTGTCGAAATATCTGAACTTTTCATATCTGTGAGTAATCAACTGTTCTGCGCTTTTATTCTCAAGTTCCTTCAATGCTGAAGAAATTTGTTTATCGATTCTTCCATATAATCTGCTGTATTTATCAACATTGTCTGTTTCTGACACAAGCTCGAAACCAGTGCCACGTTCAGAAATGATTCCATCTATAACACCAAATTCCAAAAGATCTTTTGCGGTAAGCTTCATCACTTCTGCTGCCTCATCTCTTTTTGCACTATCATGCCAAAGGATGGATGCAAAACCTTCTGGTGAAAGAACAGAATAAATCGCATTTTCCAACATATAAACCTTGTTTGCCACTGCTATTCCCAGGGCTCCACCACTGCTTCCCTCACCTGTAACTATGGTAATGATAGGAACCTTTATATCACTCATTTGGGCCAGGTTGTTTGCAATAGCCTGAGCTTGTCCATACATTTCTGCTTCAAGCCCCGGATATGCACCTGGGGTATCCACAAATGTAATAATTGGTCTTCCGAACTTTTCTGCCTGCTTCATCAATCGAAGTGCTTTTCTGTAGCCCTCAGGCCCTGGCATTCCAAAATTACATGTCATATTTTCCTCTGCTGTGCGGCCCTTGCGATGGCCAAGCACAGTCACAGGCTTGCCGTGAAACATTGCTATTCCACCATATATACTGGCATCTTCCTTACCTAAAAAATCTCCCTTTTGCTCAAAAAAATCCGTAAACAGATTATCTATATAATCTGTAATCTTTGGTCTGTCTTTATCTCGTGCGTTTAAAACTCTATCAATAGCCTTCATCTGATTCCTCCTTAACTGTGAAGCTTCAGCAGCTTTCCAAGAGTGTTTTTCATATTCTCCCGCTTAACTATCTGATCCACAAATCCGTGCTCTTCCAAGAATTCCGCTCTCTGGAATCCTTCAGGTAGCTTCTGACCAATTGTCTGTTCAATAACTCTTGGCCCTGCAAACCCAATAAGAGCACCTGGTTCAGCTAAAGTAATATCTCCTAAAGTAGCAAAGCTTGCGCTGACGCCACCTGTAGTTGGATGAGTGAGAACTGTAATATATAATCCACCAGCTTCCTTGAACTTTTGGATTACAGCGCTGGTTTTCGCCATTTGCATGAGGCTAAGAATTCCTTCCTGCATTCTGGCGCCACCGCTTGCTGTGAATATTATCAGTGGTAGTTTATTTTTCATTGCATATTCAGCAGATCTACAAACTATTTCTCCAAGCTCCATTCCCATGGATGCCATCATAAATTTCTTGTTCATAATGGCAATCACAGTCTTGTACCCATCTATCTGACATGTGCCTGCGATGATTGCATCATGAAGATTTATCTCTGTTCGCAGTGCCTCTTTCTTTTCAACATATCCCTCAAATTCAAGAGGATTTGTTTCAGGAAAGCTGAACTTGAACTCTTCAAAGGTGCCCTCATCCGCAATGTCATTAAGTCTGTCCCACACATCATATTCCTTTACAGGTTTGATGGCTGGCTCCAACATTTCTGTTGGGTTTTCACGCAAATCTTTGTATCTATTGAATTTGTTTTTTCTTTGATCTACAGCACTTATCATTCATTATCCTCTGGATATTCTGATGCAGCTTTGTCCCAGGATAGGATTTCATCCAAATGCTCCTCGATAAAGCTAACATTGTAATTTCCCTTTATAAAATCAGGATGATGCAACAACAGGTAATCAAAATCTCCATTTGTTTTGATTCCATCTGTAACAAGCTCTAAAAGAGCTCTTCGCATACGTCTGATTGTTTCAAGTCGCGTAGGTGCATGAACAATTATCTTTGCCATCATGGAATCATAAAATGGACTGGTTTCATATCCGTTGTACAAAAGTGTGTCCACTCTGACTCCAGGTCCTCCAGGCACATTTAAAAAAGTAATTTTGCCTGTGTTAGCCATAAAATTCTTTGCCGGATCTTCTGCATTTATTCTGCACTCCATGGCGTGGCCTTTGATGTTTACATCCTTCTGCCTGATTTTTAATGGCTCATGAAAAGCTATCCTAATCTGTTGTTTGATAAGGTCAATTCCGGTAACGGCTTCGGTAACGCCATGTTCCACTTGAATTCTTGTGTTCATCTCGATGAAATAGTAATGATTCTTTTCATCCAAGACGAATTCTACAGTACCAGCATTTGTGTAGTTGGCTGCTTTTGCTGCAGTAACTGCCGCCTTTCCCATAGACTTTCGTAAGTCTTCGTTTATATACATACATGGACTTTCTTCAATCAGCTTCTGATTCTTTCGCTGAATTGAACAGTCGCGCTCCCCTAGATGAATCACATTACCGTGCTCATCCGCTAAAATTTGGAATTCAATGTGTCTAGGATTGACAATCAGCTTTTCCAGATACATTTCATCATCATTGAAGCAAGCCATTGTTTCTGCCTTTGCTTCATCGAAAAGCTTTTTCAAATCCTCTGGTTTATAGACACGGCGCATTCCACGTCCACCGCCACCTGCACTGGCCTTAATCAAAACAGGATAGCCAATCTTTTTAGCTATTTTTTCTAGTTTGCTGTAGTCCGCAACTGGACCATCAGATCCTGGAACTACAGGAACTCCTGCTTTCATCATCATTTTTCGTGCTGCTGCCTTATTTCCCAAGGCATCCATTGCATCAGCTGTTGGGCCAATAAATGTGATTCCAGCCTCGTTGCATTTTCTTACGAATGTAGAATTCTCTGAAAGGAATCCGAAGCCCGGGTGTAAAGCATCACACTCCATAACCTGAGCAGCAGTGATAATAGCATCCATATTCAAGTAACTATCTGCTGCTCGGGCTGGACCAATACAAATACTCTTAGTAGCAAGCTTTACATGAAGCGAATCTTTATCAGCAGTTGAATAAACTGCAACTGACTCAATATTCATTTCCATGCAGGCCCTAATTATTCGAACTGCAATCTCACCACGATTAGCAATCAAAATACGCTTAAACATAACTAATCTCCTATTAAGAAGAGTGGCTGTTCAAACTCCACCACATCCTGATTCTTTACAAAGATTTTTTTGATTACTCCGTCCTTTGGTGCAGTGATTTCACTCATCATTTTCATGGCTTCGATCAAGCAGAGAACCTGTCCTTTTTTGACTGCATCCCCTACCTGTACATAAGCATCCTCTTCTGGTGAAGGAGCTGCATAAAAAACTCCTACCAAAGGTGCCAATACTTGTTCACCATCTAATTGGGATTCTGGGCTGTTATCCACATTGCTATTATTCTGTGTAGGTGGTAATTGTTCACCTACCTGTGTGGCATTCTCCACAACAACCTTCTGCTCAGAATACTTTTTTAACTTTATTTTTGTATTGTCTATTTCTACTGACAGATAAGAACTTTTACTTTCATCAAAAGCCTTCAAAAGTTCTTTTACATCTTTTAATTCCATGATTATTTATGTGCCTCTAAGTAATTTACGATATCTGCAACTGTCTTAATTTCAGCCATTGCATCCTCATCAATTGTGATACCCGTTTTTTCTTCAACTGCAAGGGAAAGCTCTACTGCATCAAGGGAGTCAGCACCAAGATCATCAAAAAGATTTGCCTCCATTGTAACTTTCTCTGCTGCACAGCTAAGTGTATCAATAATTACTTCCTTTACTGTTTCGAACATAATATTCTCCTTTTCTTTTATCTCGATTTAATTAGTTAAAATATTTTATCTTAACCACCACCTATAATAACTAAAAAAATTTAGAAGTCAACAAGATTCTATAAAATCTTTTAGATAATTTTTCTCAAAAAAATAAGGACGCCCTGTTTTTACAAGGCGTCCTTGATAATTTAAATTTCTATTTATTTTTTAAGTTCAAAGCGTTCAACTAATCCCTTTAATGAATCAGCGTGTTCATTCATTTCGTAGCTAAGTGCAAGTGATTCTTCAGATGTAGCAGCATTGTTCTGGCCAACTGATGAAATCTCACTAATATTTGCAGACATTTCCTTTACAGAAGCAGCCTGTGAATTTGATGCCTCTGCAATTGTCTTCACCTTATCTGCAATTCCCTGAACCTGAGAAACCATACCATTTAATTTCTCAGCTGTATCATTGGCAATAGCAATACCTTCCTGGACACTCTGAAGTGATGCATTAATAAGGCCTGCAGTATTTTGAGCAGCTTCTACAGTCTGACCTGCAAGCTGAGAAACCTCTGTAGCAACTACTGCAAATCCCTTACCAGCCTCACCTGCTCTTGCAGCCTCAATAGAAGCATTAAGAGAAAGAAGGTTTGTCTGATCGGCGATAGCATTGATTGTATCGATAATCTTTGAAATCTCCTGAGAAGATGCTGAAATTGCATCCATAGCATTAACAACATCCTGCATTCTCTGGTTTCCTTCAACGATATTCTGTGCAACCACTTCAACTTCCTTGGAAATCTGTGTTGCATCTGTTGAATTGCTTGAAATCTGATCTGTAATATTGTTAACAGTAACAGACAAATCTTCTACGATATTTGCCTGAGATGTAACTGTATCTGCAAGGTTCTGTCCAGCTCCCGCTATCTGATTTGCTCCATCAGATACCATATCAGATACTTCCATAATCTCTGTCATAGAATCTGAAATCTGCTGTGAGAAGGATTCAATTGCTGTCTGAATTGCTCTGAAATCACCATCGAAATTCTTTTCAAAGCTAATATTGAAATTGCCGTTTGCCATTGTAGACATCTTGTTTCCGATTTCATCAATATAGAATGACAAAGAATCTACAGCTGTTCTCAATTCATTAACAACCTTGCCAATTTCATTATCAGCTTCATAATCAATTTCTACATGTACATTACCTTCTGCGATTTCCTCAGTAGCCTTCGCAAGTACAGCCAAATCATTTTCAATTGTTTTAATAAGCGTATCAGCCTTCTTCTTACTGATTGAACTTACAACTATAAGTCCTCCTACAAGAACAACTACCCCAGCAACAATGATAAAGAGAATAGCTTTATACTTTCCTGCTGCTGCATTTTCTGCAAGTTCTCCTGTTTCATCAAGTGAATCAGCAAGAGTTTCTGAAACTTCATTCAATGTGGAATTATAATATTCCAATGCACCAGCAGTATCGCCTGCTTCCACCAAATCAAGCATCTCATATGATGCATCTTCAAACGCTTGCCAGTTAGTTGTAAGACGATTTCCCAGCTCTTCGTTATTTAAATTTGCAGATATTGTAGAGAAATAACCTTCAATCTTTGGAAATCTTCCTTCCAAATCTTCCTTCTGCGCTGCAGTAACTTCTGAATCGTTAGAAGCAAGTGCAAAAAGAAGTCTCTTGTTAATTGTCTGGACATCTTTTCTAATTTCCATCTGGTATGTCTCTGTTACAAACTGGACATTATAGAAGCTATAGATATTTGCAAATACCAAGCCAAAGAATATCAGCATAATAACAGTTACAAGTAAGAACATTTGGATTGTAAATCCAGAAAAAATACCGAGTTGCCCAGCAATTGTTGTCTTGTCTCTTTTTGATCCTTTTTTAGCCTCCATCTTTTACCTCCGCTTTGAACTGTAGAATATTACACAGTTACCATTTAACGCTATTATAAAATAAAGATTTTGCATTATGGGATTTTTCACAACATGTTCATTAAAAGTTCTATATTTGTTGATATAATGCTCCACAAGGAGCGGAAATTATGGATTTATCATTTATTAGAAGACTAGTAGCATTTATTTATACTTTAATACTCCTATTATTCATAGGCTTCGGTTTTTGCTATTCTAACGAGGTTAAATATGAATATCGTGAGAATACTGTCTATTTCAGTAATTACTGGAAGGTAAATGGTAGAGTGATTACATTCCCTTACGAAAATCATGAAGAATTCACCATGACCAATACACTTCCTACAGTTTATGGGGATCAGATGCTGGTTCTGCGAGTTTATTATGACTCTTTCGAAGTAGCTATAGATGGAGAAGTCATACTGGAGTCCAGAGATAATCTCCTTTTCGGCCACAAGACGAATATTGGCCAGAAGGAAATTTGGATACCACTGGAGTATTCATATACCGGATGCGATATATCTGTAACTATTGATTTACAGGATTCACTCTACGGCTCCCAGCTAACAGAAGGTTTTATCACCACTCGCTCTTCATATGGCATCCGTCAAATGCAGCAAAACATTCCTTCAATAATCTTGTTCGTTGTATTTTCGGTAACAGGTGTTTTAGAAATGATAGTTGCCGGATACTATATAGTTAAACGTACTGCTCTGATTAGAAAGCTTACATTTGAAGCATTATTCTACGCCGGTGCTTTTTCCATAATATCTGCCCAATGGATTATTAATGAAACCCGAATTCCATTTGTAATTTGGGGCCATATGACGGGATTTTCAATATTAAACATAATAGCCTTTATTCTTATGCCGATGATGTTCTTTGAATTATCCCGAGCATTATTCATGCGAATCGGCAAAGTGGATAACATGATAGATGGCATCATCGCCCTTGCTATCGTGATAAGCTGTTTTCTCGCCACCATCGGAACAATTGAATGGGGTACTGTTGTATATGTAGCTCACGCCATCGATTTGCTTGTAATGGGCATGGTAGGCTACTACTCATACACTACAGTAAAAGATGAGCAGAAAGCCCACGTTAGTGCCGGTATCGCCATTGCTAATTTTATCTTTCTTTTGTTTGCCGGTATCGCCCTGGTTCAATATATAAATCACATCGATTACAACTACTTACTTGTTGTTATCATTGATTTAATGATTTTCATTATGGTTCAGGTAGGCTTGATTTACCGTCGAATTGGACTGAATGTACGTGAAGAAAAAGAATTTGCCCAGGCAAAAGTTTACGCATACACCGATGAAATGACAAAGCTAGGCAATCGTCGCCATTTCTATGCTATAGTTGATGATTATGAACAGCACAAGCTACCTAAAGATTTAACCTATTTGGCATTAGATGTAAACCGACTAAAATACACAAACGATACCTTAGGGCACGATGCCGGTGACGAATTGTTAATAGGTACAGCTGAATGTTTGCGCCGCGCCTTCAACACCTCTTCCACATGTACTATTGCCCGTATGGGCGGCGATGAGTTTGCTGTTCTTTTAGTTGCAAACGAGACAGAATTAAACAGAAGACTTTTCAATTTAAAGCATTATCTTTCACATTGGAGAGGAAAGTATATCGACGGAATTTCGATTTCTTTGGGATATGCCTCTGTACGAGAAGATTCTTATGCAACTGTAGATACACTTGCAAAGCTTTCTGATGAAAGAATGTACGAAGATAAAAAGAAATATTATGAGGAAACCGGTTTTGACCGCCGGTCCCCTCAATAACTGATACTATTTTACTAATCCGAATCCAAGGATTGTAAATTTATTTCGAATATCATCTGATTCAACGCGAATCTCAACATGATGCGCCGCTGTAGTCTTTTGATTTACCAGTATCAATGGATTGCAGTGGCACCATCTATTTACATATGGATCTAAGTCTCTAACAAACTCTCCATCCACATATGCCTTTGCAATAGCACCATCTACTTCTCCTGTGTCCTTCATAATAACCACGAGAGCTTTACATTCCACATCTACCGTAAATACGTTATCAGTATTTTTGCTGCCATCATACATCCAGTTGTATGGGAATTCTGGTGTCAGCTCCAAATCCAGTTCACGCTCAACGGACTGAAGGACTGTATCCGTATATACGAATCCACCTGGATTGATAGTCAGCATATCAGTATTATCTTTTTTATCAACTAAAATTACATTATCAAAAGAATTTCCTATAGCAGGCTTTGCTTCAAAATCAGGATTATATTCTTTGTCTATAGCTGCCTTTTCTATAATGGTATGCATAAGATTAATGAGGCAATCAGCCATAATAGTATGTCCCAAATTTGTTGGATGGAACATGTCATAGAAGAACTGATTCTTTGTAATTATACGTTTTGATCTATCATAAAACTGAGGTACTACAGAATCCTTCACGCTAACCATAGGTAATTCATATCTGATTCCCACTGGCTTTAATCTATCCTGAAGATTAAAATCATCAGCAAATACAGAGAACAGCAAAATCACCGCTGGCTCATAATCAAGCTTAAGAATCTTTCTTACAAGACTCTCGTAGCAGTCGCCCTGTGTCTCATCCCCCTCATCATTTACAGCAAATTCCACAATTACAAGGTCCGGCTTTATCTTTCCATCATTAGTTACATCTCTATCAAATCTCAGCATACCCAGCTCTGATGGAGTACCGCCAACACCTGCTTTTACATAATGAATATTATCCCCATCCCCCAGAAGCTTCTTGAAGCCTACAAAAGACTTATAAGCATAACACTCTGTGTTTATAGGAGTTGCACCTGCTCCCTGTGTGATTGAACCGCCGATATAGGCAATTGTCACATTCTTGCCGGCTTTTGCTTTTTCAATAAGTTTCCCAATGCGCTTCGTATTTCCAATCTGCATTAGAGAATTTGAAATCATATCCTTATACTCTTTTGAATCCACAACTACAGGAGATTCCTCCTCCTGCTCCGGTGCCTCAAAACCGTCATTTAAATACAGACGCATTGTAATAAAGCCTCTAGCCTTTTCATCCTCTGATGTAAGAATAATCTGACCTGGCACATTGTCATCCTCAGTCCATTCCACATCCTTTAGATACAGCCTCTGCTCAGAACCATCAGCTGGAATAGTAGCGTAAATATTTGCGCCTCCGCCATACTGATCCTTCTTTCCATAGAATTGAAATCTAAAATCAATTGATTGCTCCTTATCCTCCATTTCAATTGAAACACCAATACTATGTACAAGCTTTTTAAAACCATCCACTGTTTCAAGAAGCTTTAGCATCTCTTTATCATGCACGTTTCCTGTCACTTCCGCACTATTTGGCAATCTACATGCATCCTGATAAAGCTCCGTTCTCTTTCCATAAAACTCTTTTTCCTTCATAGTGAAGAAAAATCCCCTGTTCTTTTCTGGATCTGTTGGTGCTTTAACCATATTCCCCCACTCTCCTTACTATAAATTTATTTCATAGTATAAAAAAAATCCCACATCATCTACACAAAATTTGCGATGAATGTGGGATAAATTGCTATTTCGATATTCAGTTATTAATTATTGCCCTTAAGAAGTGGTCTAAGTGGCTGATAAATTAAAATTGTAATAATTGCTGAAATCATGCCCTTTACAAATGTAAATGGTACATTGAAGAATAACAAGCACTGCTCAATTGAACTGATCTTTGCAAATGGAGCAACTACCTGGTATGCTGCGATGATTGCTTCCTTTGACATAAAGTTGTAATACACTGGATAAACAATAAAAAGGTTTGATGGGAAGCTAATTACACCCATAATCAAAGCACCAACAACAGCTCCTACAATCGCACGCCCCTTTGTCTTTTTTCTATGATAAATCAAACCTGCTGGAAGCACAAAGCTTGCTCCCAAAATGAAATTTGAAAGCTCACCTACACCGCCTGTCTGTGTCATTGTCAAGTGAAGCAGATTCTTAATAAGACAAACAATAACGCCCCATACTGGTCCCAATGCAAAAGAAGCAATAAGTGCTGGAAGCTCAGATAAATCAAGTTTAATAAAGTTTGGCATAAGAGGAATAGCAGTATCTAAAAACATCAATACGAAAGCTGCTGCTGAAAGCATTGCTGTCACTGTCATATTCCTTACATTTACTCTGCTCTGCACCTTGTTACCTACTCCTTGTCCTGTCATTTGTGTTGAATCCATAATTCAATCCTCCTAAAAATAAAATATTATTAAACTTTAGGAAGTCTCCAAAAATTAATTGTGCACAATATAATAGCCCTGAGATTACTCTCAGGGCTTAACTACTATATCGCTTCTTCTTTCATCCAGACTATACTGTCGGTACTGGAATCTCACCAGTTCGGCCCTAAGGCTCGCGGACTTTACCGCCGGTCAGGAATTGAAAACCACCGTTTTCGCACCTTGCCCTGAAGATTTCCTATTTAATTGAGTACAATATACTACACTTTCCCCCGCAGCGCAACCCCTATTTTGGGACCGCCAACTTGTTACGCCTACAAGCCTACTGAATTCTACGCGTGCTCCTTCAGGGCGTAGGCGATGTTGATGGCGTGGTCAGCACATCGCTCCAGGTCGGTAACCATGTCGGAGAAGATTACACCGGCAACAGGTTCGCATTTGTTCTCCATGAGACGCTCTACGTGGTGGTTGATGAGCTGCTTCTCCTGCTTATCTACTTTCTTTTCAAGCTTTTCAATCTTGTCTAGGTTCTCGTAGTTTTCAGAAGTGAAAATATCGATGGCAAGCTCAACCTCTTCCATAGAGTTGTCAGCCATTTCCTTAAGTTCCTTGGCTGCCTTCTTTGAAAGCTTTGTCTTTTTATTCTTCATACGAGTTGCATACTCGATGATGTTTTCAGCGTGATCTGAAATACGTTCGATATCTGTAACTGCAATTGTGATTGCAGATATACGGCGAAGCATGGCTGGTGTAAGGTTCAAAGTCTGAAGCTTAACCATTGCATCCTGAATAGCGTGGTTGAGGATGTTAACTGTTTCCTCGCGCTGCTCTACATCCTCAACCTTTTCAGGTGAGTAGTCGAAGAAGCAGTCGATGGCCTTTTCAAAGTTTTCTGCTGCGATGGCACCCATTCTGGCTGCCTCAAGCTGTGCCTGGTGAATAGCCATGTTTGGTGGCACATTGTTGACCTGAGTCATGAATACAAGCTGTCTGTCCTCTGCTGCACGAGTTTCCTCTGGAAGCTTAGGAATAAACATATATGTAAGCTTAATAATGTAATCAGTGAATGGGAAGATAATACAAACTGCTAAAATAGCAAAGATTGTATGTGTGTTAGCTATCTGACGGGCTGGATCAGATGATGTAGACTGAATCCATGTCAGAAGTGGTGTTACATTTATAATAACTACGATTACAATTGCTCTTATTACATTAAACAAAAGGTTCAAAATAGCTGATCGCTTGCCGTTTCTGTTTGCTGTAAGGGATGCCAAAAGGTTTGGTGTAACTGAACCAATGGCTGCACCGATAATCAAGTAAACTGCTACATTGTAGTCCAATATTCCCTGCACAACGAATGTCTGGAAGATAACTGTTGCAGATGATGAGCTTTGAAGTAATGCTGTGAATGCAATACCAAATACAAGAGCTACAAATGGATTTGTTAATCCAGCAAGGAAGTTTTTAAACATTACTGAATTTGCAAGTGGTGCAATGGATGCTTTCATGATTGTGATACCCTGAAAGAGCATACCGAATCCCATAAAGAAAGAACCTAAATGCTTAACAATATCTCTCTTCATGAAAAGATACATTACTGCACCAATAAACAAAATGAATGGTGTAAATGTAGCAATATTAAAAGCTGTAATCTGTGCTGTGATTGTTGTACCGATATTGGCACCTAAGATAACGCCGATGGCCTGTGAAAGCGCCATCATACCTGAATTTACAAAACCAATAACCATAACATCGGTTGCAGATGAACTCTGAACCAATACTGTCATAGCTATACCAACGATGACTGCTACAAATTTGTTTGTAGTAGCCTTCTCTAGAATAACCTGAAGATTATCTCCACAGCTGTTTTTTAAGCCTGTAGACATAATCGACATTCCGAAAAGAAATAGACCCACTCCACCAAGAAGTGATAGTATCTCTGCTAAAGTCATTATTTTCTCCTTCTACCGTACTTTTCCTTCACGAAAAGTAAAATCCTTAATCCTTCTTTTTTTAGTCCTTGATAATCATAACATGTTAGAATGCCATTGTCTAAGTATTTTCTATGATATAAGTAAAATTTGTGTAAATTCAGATATAAGCCTTGATAAAAATACCGTCTTCGCGATATTCCTCTGAAATCAATTCTCCTGTCTCTCTAATCTTTGCAATACTTCCAGCTTCTGTGTAAGGAACTAATCGCTCAATATATTCCTTATTTCCACGCATCAAAGTAGCAAGGATTTCTCTTACTTTATCCAAGCCTTTTCCTGTCTTAATGGAAGTGTGTACTGTATAATCAGCTCTTAAATCGTGATAATCCAGCTCATCTTCAAGCTTATCTACTTTATTAAAAATAGTAAGAACAGGTTTGTCGCTAACTCCTAATTTGTCCAAAGTCTCATATACGATTTCCATCTGACGGTCCATCTGCGGATTGCTAACATCCACCACATGAATAATGAAATCTGCATACTTTGCTTCTTCCAATGTACTCTTGAAAGCATCCACCAAATGATGAGGAAGCTTTCTGATGAATCCTACTGTGTCTGTGAGCAGAATCTTTTGATCATTATCCAAGAGGAGCTCACGAGTGGTTGGATCAAGGGTTGCAAAAAGAGCATCCCACTCAAGGATGTTTGCATCTGTAAGTTTATTTAAAAGTGATGATTTGCCTGCATTTGTGTAACCAACAATAGCCGCTACAGGCACACCATTTCGCTGTCGCTTTGAACGAGTAAGCTCACGATGGTTTACAACGTCATTTAACTCTTTCTTCAGCTGAGTAATGCGACCTGCAATAAGACGCTTATCCATCTCCAGCTTTTTCTCACCAGGACCACGAGTTCCGATAGCACCACCGCCACCTGCTGCAGTACCACCCACACGGGACATATTTTTACCAAAGCCAGTCAATCGAGTCATCTCGTATCTAAGCTGTGCCAGCTCAACCTGAATCTTTCCTTCTGCTGTGCCAGCACGGGCAGCAAAAATATCAAGGATAATAAGGGTTCTATCCATGACCTTTGTATCTAGCGCATCAGCAAGATTGCGCATCTGTGCTGGTGTTAATTCATCATCGCAAACAATACCTGTAGCCTCTGTCTCCCAGATTAAATCTGCGATTTCCTCAACCTTGCCAGAGCCCACATATGTGCCAGGGTTTCTACGCTCCAGATTCTGCATGATTTCTCCCACGACCTGTGCACCGGCGGTTTCACAAAGCTCTGCAAGTTCGTGAAGGGAATCCTTAGCCTCTACCTCGTCCCCTTCATTAACTGATACAAGTATTACTCTTTCTATAATCTTTTCTGTATTTACCATCTAATATCCTATCTTTTCAAAATCTCTTATAGTTACATTCTACAATGTTGTTTTATGATTTGACAAGATATATCAAATAATGCTTTCAAGCATAACAAAAGGAAGCCCAATATGAGCTTCCTTTACAAGAGAAGAAGAATCTATATTAATTTTTAATTAATCCCTTCTTTAATAAGTGTCCATTCCTGACAACTATAACCAGTCGATCCCCATTGACCAACAGCAGCACCATCAGATGAGAGATTATTAAATACCTCAAGATACTTTCCACTATTTACATTCACAATATTATAGTATCCCGAATCTGTTTCCTGTAACTCCCATAACTGTGAACTACTTGTACTATAAGTAGTCTGAATTGCATTGGCCCCGTCTGAAGTGCTAGCATCTTCAATTGTAAGATACATTTCACTATTTACATTCTTAATCCTATATCTATCATTTCCAGCACTTTCAAAAATCCATTTCTGACAAGAATAGTCTGTATCACCCCACTGTCCTATACTTGCACCATCTTCTGTTGACGCACTAACTACTTCCAAATACTTCGAGCTATTTCTGTTTACAATCATAAATTCAGAAGGTGTATCACTAACTTGGATACAATCCAATTCTGCATAACCTACATTTTTAGTAAAAGCAAGAGTGTTTACGCCTGCACGTAAGTATGTTGTAAATGTTGCCCATTGGTATCTGTTCCAATCAGTGGTAACTGGATAATTTATAGTACCAACTGTTGACCCATTTTTTGTAATTGTATGAGAAGCTTCACTACTTTCACCATTTGAATATCTTACATTTATCGTATAGTTTCCAGAACTTTCAACATAGATATCATCAAATTCAACTGTACTATCACTTTCATTTATGTATTGAACTTCTTGCCCATTAGATGCATCAACGTTCGAGCCGACAGAAACATCTGTAAGTTCTGCATTTTCCGCCTCATAAATAGTACCATTTAAAGGCAACGAGCCAACTCTAATGTCATTTAAATTATACGATGTTCCATCTATAGTTTTAGCATTTGAAAAATTTTCTACATTCGTTGCTTGATATAAAGTTGTTCCATCAACACTTACATCAAAGCTCTGACTAAAACCTGAGAAATATCCTCCATTTGTATCTGTAGCATCATAGGTAACAGCCATAGGTAGTCTTTCCCATGTACCGACACCTAGATTATAGTTAACATAGAAGTTTTGGCCACCACTTATATTGTCTGAGGAATCTGTTCCCCACTTAGCCGATACAATAACCATTCCATTTGGTCCGCCTGCATCAACCCATTTAACATATGGTGAAGAACCTATGCCTCGACCATTTGCCAGTGAAATTCTAGTTCCTAGTGAATTTTCATCCCAAGTTATTCCATCATCAGAAAATTTACAATAAACAACCGCATTATTATTACTAATTGATGGACGATTTACCACTTCGTATGTTGCCATATATTTACCATTCGGTAATGAAGTAACAGTAATCATGCCTGGTCTATCTTGGTTATTTGTTATTGCTGCAACATTACCAAAATTTCCCCAAGATATTCCGTCTGAACTAGTTTTGAAACTAACTGCCTGTAAAACGCCATCCGCTTTCTGACGCTCATCTGAATAATAGCATACCAAGTCACCATCATCGTCAAGACCTAAAAATGGTTCCCAAATCGTAGTTGTAGTTGATGTTGTACTTGGGTCATATACACAAGGACCACCTGTATCTACCTGACTCAAAAACGACCAACTCGCACCATGATCTTCGCTCTTGTATATAACAATTCTAGATACTGTAGCTGGATCATCATCAAAAATATTTCCTGCTAAAAGTACTGTGCCAGCTGGCATATCACCCACCGCCTGTGGTAGCTCATATAAGCATGGCTGCGATGTTCTTAATAAACCATATTCCTGATCAAACACATTTGATATAAGCGTCCATGAATCGCCACCATCTGTACTTCTATAGATAGGGTATACTTGCTGGGAAGAGCTTGTTCCATCATCATAGGTAACATCAACATTTTTCAATTGATCATATGTACATAATAACGTTCCATTCGAAGATCCACTATGTTTTAGACAAATTATTCTTGCATAGGTCGCTCCACCTGGATCAAATGTTGCATCATTATCTGATACATAAACCGCAACACCATTACCACTAGTTTGTGCATTAGCCGTAGTTACAATCATTAAAGCCGTTGTAAAAATAGCCATTGACGACAACAACACCTTTTTTAATTTCATGTTCTGCAAAACCTCCCTTTCTACAATGTCTCTCCCCCTACAATTGTATAAGGAATAATAGTTTCTTGCTGAACCTCCGTACCATCTATAAGGTCAAACATAACTTCCACAGCTTTAGTCGAAACGTCCCGCACTCCATTATCTATTGTTGATAATCTTGGCGTGATATAATCCAGCATATCAATATTATCAAATCCCATTATTCCATAATCCTTACCAGCCGTTAGGTTTCTCTTTCTTAAGTGTTTCATTATATCTAGCGCATATAAATCACCAGAGCAAAAAAAGGCAACTCGATTATTCGCTTTATCGACTAATCTATCAATGTCGTCTAAATAATTCCATTTACCTATTACATGACCATTTAGATTTAGCTCATTTACTTTCGCTAGAAATCCCTCTTGTCGTTCTACATGGGAATATACATTTTCCTTTTCTATATCTTCCAAAGGAGGACAGATGAAATATATTTCCTCATATCCTTTCCGTGCTATAGTTTCAACTGCTTCCATTGCAGCACTTCTTTCATCTATTCCTACATATGGAATGTCTGAATCTATCTTATTACCAATTATTACAACTGGTATGTTGAGCTCATGTACGAATTCACCGAATTCAGAACCTTTTGAAACCGGAGAAAGTATTATTCCTTCAACCCTAAAGCCAGCAAGTCTTTGTAGCATATCATGTTCTTGTTTTTCTTTTTTTTCATGAAGAGAGATATTTACGCTGTACCCTCTTCTTTGCGCTTCTAAATCAAGCGTATTTAGCATTTCAGCAAAGTATTGGTTCTTAACGTCAAAAACAACAACACCAATATTACCAGTACGTCCTTTTTTTAAACTTGTCGCCAACAAATCAGGCTTATAGCCCATCTTCTCCGCAGTATCCAAAATATATTTTCGAGTTTCCTCACTAATTCTACCCGTATTATTGAAAGCTCTGTGGACCGTTGTTCTAGATACGTTGCATCTCTCAGCTATATCCTTTGTTGTAACTGCCATAATTATTTCTCCGTTCAAACACCTATTTGGATTAAATTCCAAGAAAACTTTTCGATTCTAGTACATATTATATCATTTTTAATTATGGCATCGTTCCTTTGTTTTGGCTTTACTGAATCATGATTATATTTATTAGTAACTTTTAAATCATCTGATTTTAAAATGATTTGTTCCTTAATTTCTAATGGAAGAAAACCAGCACAATCCATTTCCAAATCAATATCTTCATTACTTCTGTTTAAAATAAATGCAACTATTTCATTATTTTCCTTATTGTAAATTAATACTGAACTGAGTAAATTATCGATGTCTGTATCCCTAGTGTCTAAAACAATGCCTTTTCCATGTTTAGCCATTAAAGAGAAAGGATAATATATAGTCTGAAGCCACATTTCACCATTTTTATCAGTCATAATCATTGAAGATATGTTTGTAACTAATGCCTGACATGCAATCTTTACAATGTTGCAATTATTTATTATTGACATTAGCATTCCGGCAAAAAGAAGTGAGTCTTCAAATGTATAAATCATTTCACTAATTGCTGGAGCTTGCGACCATCTTAATGCTTCACTTTCTTTTACTGTTTCACTTGATGCATGTGTCCAAACACCCCATTCGTCCAAGCTTATATAAACATTATTATTAGCCTTTTTCTTAGCTTTAGTATATTTAATTATAGAATTCACAGTATCTACGTACTGATTTATCTCATCAGCCTGTCTCAAAAATGCTTCTGTTCCTTTTTCCTGACCACCAAAATATTGATGTAATGAAATGTAATCTACATATTCGTAGGCATCATCGAGAACTTGTAATTCCCAATCAGGGTATGTTTCCATAGTATTTAGCGAACTTCCACAAAGAACTGTCTCTATCGATGGGTCAACAACTTTCATTGCTTTCGAAGTTTCAGCTGCAAGCCTTCCATATTCGTGCGCTGTCTTGTGACCAATTTGCCACTTTCCATCCATTTCATTACCAAGACACCACATTTTTATGTCATACGGCTCAACTATCCCATTGTTGATACGCATTTGACTATACTTACTACCACCTTTTATGTTGCAATATTCAATGTAATTAATAGCATCTTGTATCCCTCGGGTGCCTAGATTTACCGCAACCAACGGTTGCGTATTTGTTAACTTTGACCATTTCATAAATTCATCAGTACCAAATCTATTTGTTTCAATAGATCTCCAAGCGAGGTCTAGACGAGAAGGTCGCCTTTCAATGGCTCCTACGCCATCCTCCCATTCATATGTGGATACAAAATTTCCTCCTGGATATCGAATCGTTGTTATCCCTGCTTTTTGTATTGCTTCAATTACATCAGTACGAAAATTGTACTCATTAATATTTTCACTATTTTCATCGTAAATACCTGTATATACAACACGCCCCATATGCTCAAGTAAAGAGCCGTAAATACGATTATCAATTCTTCCTATTACATAATCTTTATTACAACTTATTTTTATTGTTTTCATTTACACTCTCCCTTACTATGATTTCAAACCAGAGCTAGCCATTCCTTCAACAAAATATTTTTGTCCGAAAATATAAAGAATTAGCATTGGTAACAATGAAATAAGGGCTCCTGCAAAGGATGCTCCATATTGAATAGAGTTCTGTCCTACAAATAGTGCTAAACCATTTGCAAGTGTTCTCATATTTGTATCACTTGCAACAATCATCGGCCACAACAAATCATTCCAAGATCCATTTATACTCAAAATAATCAAACATATAACAGAAGATTTTACTTGTGGTAGCATAATTCTCCAAAAAATACCATATTCTGATAAACCATCAATCCTAGCGGCATCTTCTAACTCTTTTGGTAGTCCCGAAAACGCTGCTCTCATCATAAAAATGGATCCTGCAACAGCTACCCTAGGAATTATTAATCCCCAGTAATTATTGTACATTCCCATCTTATAAACTATTAAAAACAACGGAACCATAATTACTTGAAATGGAACCATCATAGTTGCCAACGTCATAAGGAAAAATCCATTTTTTCCTTTAAATTTTTTTCTTGCATAGGCATAGCCTGCCATGCAATTAACAACGACTGCTAAAGCCGTAGTTCCTACCGAATATATAATAGAATTTAAAATATATCTGAATATCTTAATTCGTTTATTTGTAGCTATAAAATTATCTAACGTAAATGAGTGTGTCCAAAAAGTGGGCGGATAAGATAATATCTCTTTTTCTTCTTTAAATGCGCTAAGTGTTAGCCATAGAAGTGGTACTACCACTAGCAGCGCTATAATTATCAATATGATATATGCTGGGATTTTGGCGATTACTCCTTTTGCATTTGATTTCTTCATTTTATTCTTCCTCTGCATTCATTTTTTTATACAACAAAACAGTTACTACTAGAATTATGAAAAACAGTATCACAGACAACGTGGATGCATATCCCATCCTTGATTCAGATGAAAAAGCTCTAGTATATATATAAGTAACAGCAGATTCGGTTGTATAATTAGGACCACCATTTGTTGTCATAAAAATAATGTCAAAAATCTGTAGTGAACCAGCTAACCTAGTCATTAAAATATACCAAAATGTTGGTTTGATTAATGGAACTGTTACATTCCAGAACTGTTTAATTTTGCCGGCTCCATCCATCTGAGCAGCCTCGTATAAAGACCCATTTACATTTTGAATTGCTGTAACATAAATGATTGCAGATACTCCAAAACTTCTCCAAATAGAAATGAATGTGACAACAAAAATTGTTAGATGGACATCATTTAAAAAATTTATTCTTCCCAAACCCAAAGCTTGCAAAGAATAGGTAAAAAATCCAACATTTGAATGAAGAATCATCTTCCACATAATACCGATTGCAGTTGCAGAACATATAACTGGAAGAAAATAAATAGCTCTAAATATTTTGTTAGAAATATTATTTTTTGAGATAAGTGCTGCTATAATCATCGCTCCAAATACTTGTATTGGAACTTCAATAGCAGTAAATATTAATGTGACCTTAAGACTATTAAGAAATCGTTTGTCTTGAAAAGCTTCCTTGAAGTTATCAAACCCCACAAATTTCGCCGAATTTAGTGTCATCGGAACATCAAAAAAGCTCAACCCAAATGCCATAATCAATGGCAAAATAATAAACAAAAACAATAAAATTATTGATGGAAGGATGAAAACATATGCCGATCCCTCATCGGAATTTAGGTACTTCCATATATTCTTTTTGTTGTTTTTAGCTAGACTATTCATTATCATTCTCCCAATTATTTGGGGTGATATATATCACCCCAAATACATAATCATTAATTATATTGTGCAACTAAATCATCAGCTTCTGATTGCAATTCATTTAAAACATCAGCTGGATCTTCACCATCAAATAATACAGGCTGTGTCATTTCAGGTATTATGTCTGAAATAAATGTTCCTATTCCTGGGAATGATGAATCTACAATAAAATCAGCGGAAACATCTGTATTTGTATTTGTCATAGACATAACTTTTTCATTAGCCTGATAAGCATCACTATTTAAAACTGAATTTAGGTAAGTAGGATAACCAAAATCTAAAGACCAAGTCTCTGCTGGACAATCACCATTTGCATCCTGTGTATTCCACCATTCAATAAATCTATAGCATGCAAGTTTCTCATCTTCATCAGCTGCCGTTGTCACAGCCATACCAATAACCTCTGCTGAAGTCATTTCTCCAGCATCTCCTGTAGGAATAGTTGTAATTCCATAATTAATTCCTGCTGTATCCATTCCTGATGTAAGCCAAGGACCATTTATTGTCATACCTAACTGTCCAGCCGTCATCATTGAATCAGTGTCATCTGTAAGTGGATTATCACCACTATCAACAAGAGATTTATATGTTGTTAAAAACTTCTCATAGCCTTCGTTTCCTGCAAGGTTTGCTACCCAGTTTCCCGATGAATCTTGTGTTACTGCCAAGCCACCAAATCGCTGGATTGTATGAGCCATTTGATAATTGTATCCATAGCACAATCCAGAACCATATACATTCTTGCTAGAATCAGTGATGGCCTGTGCATACTCTACATATTCATCCCATGTTGTAGGCCCCTTTTCTGGATCTAGTCCAGCTTCTTCAAATAAATCCTTATTCCAGTATAAATAGAAACCAACTATTTCCATTGGTACAAGATATAAATTGTCATCTTCTGAACAATAATCTAAATAAGATTGAATAAAATCATCCTTGTTTAAACTAGTCTTGTCAAAGATATCGCTCATATCCTGAAGATAATCGCCATAGGTAAACCTGCTAGCGCTTGAAAATAAAACTAACTCTGGACCTTCACCAGCTGCAAATGCCGATGAAAGTTGTTCATCTAAACTTGATGAAATATCCATATCTACTGTTATTCCGTATTCATTTTCACTATTAAATTTGTCTACTAGCTCAACTAGCTCATCCCCATCTGAACCAGTAAAACCATTCCAGAACTTAATAGTAATTGCATCCGCAGATTCCTCTCCTGTGTCTCCAGAAGAGCTTGTGTTTGAACTGGTAGATGCTCCACCACATGCTGTCATGCTTGATACTATCATCGCTGACATAAGTAAAGCTGAAATTAATCTTTTCTTCATGACCTTCTCCTTTTCATAAACTGTTGTGTTAACACGTGCGTACTCGTGTACGCTTCATCTATAAAAATAATACTCCCCAGAGGAGTAGTCTGTCAATTTCATCTTTTTAATAAAAATAATTCTTATTTTTTTTGCATTTTTGCTAAATAATTTAAACTCTAATAAAATAATTTAACAAATAATAATTCTTGTTTTTCTATTTTTCATTGACTATATCTTACTCTAGTGCTATGTTTATAATCGAATTAAATAATTTGCTAGGGGCGCATATGCTGAGAGGTGCTTGCACCGACCCTTAATACTTGAACTGGATAATACCAGCGTAAGGAAGCGATAGACGAATCTCCTAGCATTGATGTACGAAGGGAGATTTTTTAATGATTAATCACATGTCTAACGAAAAAACTAAAATCACATTTTCTGCAAAGCAACTAGCTTTTTGTGCTGCTTCTATGGCACTTGCTTTTGTTTTGTCTAATATTAAGGTATTTAAATTCCCAACTGGCGGTTCAATTACATTACTTTCAATGCTCGTTGCATGCCTTCCTGGTTTTTGGTTTGGTCCTATTGTTGGAATTATCACAGGTGTTGCCTATGGATTGCTAAACCTCATTGTTGATCCTTACATTCTTTTCCCAGCACAGGTTATTGTTGATTACATACTCGCCTTTGGTGCTCTTGGATTATCTGGATTCTTCAAGGATTCTAAATATGGTCTTATCAAAGGTTACATCGCAGCTGTTTTAGGACGCTACGTATTTGCGGTAATCTCAGGTTGGATTTTCTTTGGCGAATGGGCTTGGGAAGGTTGGAATCCACTAGCTTACTCACTTGCTTACAACGCAATCTACATCTTTGCTGAGGCTGCTGTAACACTCATCATTCTTTTCATTCCACCAGTAAGAGATGTTATGAACAGACTTAAAAATATGGCTACTGAATAATTCTTAATCAAAACCACCGGCTTAGCCGGTGGTTTGTTCTAGCCCTATAAGGGCTTGTTACCGGCACTGGAGTCTAAAGAC
>NZ_SVET01000005.1 GCF_015057245.1 Pseudobutyrivibrio ruminis | reverse complement strand
ATTATTTCTATCTAAATGACATTGGGACGGCGGCAGCAGTGGTCACTTGAAACAGGACGTTGAATGTGCCACGGTGCCAATTTATACAAATATCTCTTTTTTAATTTTTCTTAGTAAACGGAGTAGCAAAAGTAATAATACAAAGACTAGTTAAGACTAGATGATTATATAAACTACATTGTCCGTCCCACCCATACATTACCTTTGAATAGTAAAACTTTGTAAGAACGCCTAGGCCTGGAGGGCCTGTTCGATGCCTAGGGCGAGTTGGTCGGCGCAGCTGGTGCCTTTGAAGCCACAGAGGTTGCCCTTGAGGATTTCTACGGTGTGGGCTGCATCGGCGCCCTCAAGGAGTTTGCTGATGGCGAGTGTATTGCCTGCGCATCCTCCGGTGAATTTTACGTTGTGAAGCTTGCCGTCCTCAATTTCGAAGTCGATTTTGCGGGCGCAAACTCCCTTTGGTGTAAAGCTATATTTTTCCATTTAAACTCCTTTTATCGCTCTGCCAGTGAGCGTATTACATTGTGTCTATTGAATTTAGCATGTCTAGGTTTTTGACTTCCGTTTCTGTAAATACATCCTCAGAAAAATCTGCTGGCATTACAGATGGGGAGTACCAAACCTGACCCATGAAATAATTCATTATTTCTGAATCTCTGAAACTATAACCGTGACGGGCATAGATTTCGTTTTTTGCGATGTGTATTACCTCCTCAGGTACATTTTCAAAATCCGCAGTGGTGTATACTGTTGTGTCTGTGTTGAATAAGTATGTGCAGTAGCAAGCATCACCGGTTACTCCACGTGATGTTTCCCAGTAGCTCGATACTGTAGGCCAGTATTTGTTGTCTGTAAGGTATTGGCTGCGCTCAGAAATTGCTGCAGAAATTTCCTCTGACGACCAGTCTTTGATGGTGTCAACGTATTCGCCAGGATCCACAACTGTGATAACAGAATTGTCTTCCACAGCCTCCTCTGAGGATTCTGTGGATTCTGCTGTGTCGGTTGTTTCTACAGCTTCTTCCTGGGCTACCGCATTTTCCTCGCTCACTGTAAGTTTTTTATCCTTCTTGTGAAGGGCATTATAAGAAAAACAGCCTGCAAGTAGACCTACCACTATACATACTACGATTTCAATTGTCCATCGACGAACATTTTTGTTGTTATAAAGCTTAACTATAAGCTTACGTAAATCATCAAAACGTGAAAACATTCCTTCCATAGCTACTCTTCCCTTTTCCATTTTTCTTTAGAGTATACCATATTTTGACGAATTTGTTACATTATATTGCATTTTTGTTACATTGTTCGCTCAATTTCGTTTCTTGTAGCATTTACGCTACCTTGAGCCATTTGCTTGCTTCCGCCACCTTTGGCTCCTAAAAGCTCTCGCATTCCTGCTGCAATTGCTGCGCAGTCCCTGGTCTTGCTTCCAATTACAAAGTTGTAGCCATCATCGTCATTTCCTGAGAATATGCAGCACAAGCCATCATGCTTTTCAACTAAAGTGTTTACTCCATCACGCATTATCTTTGCATCTAAATCTTCAGAGAAGATTGTGATATCAGGAATATCAGATGGATAACTTTCTATTTGATTCATCAGTATTCCTGATTTGATATCGCTTATGCGATATTTCAACTGCTTGCCTTCATCCATCAATGAAATGATCTTATCTGGTACTTCATCCTCTTTGCAGCTCAATGTGCGGTACGCTTTAGCCAGCAATTTCATACGACGATTGTAGTCGTCTAAGGCTCTTAATCCACAAAGGATATAGATTCTTGTTCCGCCTTTGTATTTCTCAAAGGAAACTACCTTTAGCATGCCAACCTGGCCAGTGCTTTTAACATGTGGCGCACAGCAGGCGCATAGATCAACTCCTTCGATTTCCACCAATCGAACTGGACCATCAATCTCTTTTTTACTTCTGTAGGCTATTGCTCCAAGCAATTCCTGCTGTGGATAATATGCTTTGACTGCCACATCTGCAGCTATGATTTCATTTGCCTTTCTTTCGATATGCTCAACCATATCCTCTGAAAGCTCTATATTCAGATCAAGTGTGACCGTATTGTCGCTAAGGTGGAATCCAACATTTTCAGCGCCATATTCATTGTGAGCAAGTCCTGTAAAAATATGCTCTCCTGTGTGCTGCTGCATATTTGAAAAACGATGGTCCCAATCAATCACTCCATGAACTTCCTCACCAATCAGGAAGCCCCCTTTGCAGTAATGGTAAACTGTATCGCCCTCAATCTGTACATCAACCACCGGATGCTCATCCAAATGACCTATGTCGCTGGTCTGTCCTCCCTGCTCAGGGAAAAACAAAGACTTATCAAGAACAACCTTATAAAGCTTTTGATCCTCTTTTACAGTTTCATCGCAAGAAATTACCTTAGCTGTAAAATCCTTTGCAAATGCATCTTCATCATAAAGTGCTATTGTTTTCATAAATATTCACCCTTAGTTTTTGCCGATTGGAATACCAAAAATCTTTGTCTGGAATCCATCTCGTAAGGTCTCATAATCTGTGTAGTTAATAGTAGATTTGAAATGATTATTCCAAGTATCCTTTAGCTTGTCACAGATTTCCTTGCCGTTTTCTTCGTTTGTAAGAATAGCTGGGAACACATAATAAATCATGAAGTAATTCAGATTCATTAAGTCAGCGCCTCTTACCTTGCCAAACTTTTTGAATGCAGCTGTTACATCCTCGCAAAGCTCCTTTGCGCTAGCTTCCACATCATCAGCTTCCACCAAATCCTTTAGCAAATCATATCTTTGCTGATTAAACATATCCATCTGTTTTTCATAGTCCTTTTTGTTGTGGACCTTGCTAAGATATGCTACATCCTCAAACAATTTTCCAACATTAAATCCCATCAATAATACCTCCTAAATCTTTTATGTCATCCACCTTTGCTGCGTATCCATCTACTGAATCGCCATATCCGTATGCTGCCCAGATGAAATCAACCCCCGCTGCATCGCAAGCATCCTTATCGCCTTGAATATCCCCGATGTATACCGGTTTCTTCAAACCATTTTTCTTGGCAATTCCTTTTATGTTATCAGCTTTTCCAAGGCCATTGTCACCATAACAAATGAAGTCAGTGAAATACTTTCCATAACCACTTCTCTCCAGGAAAGATTCGATATATCCCTGCTGGCAATTGCTTACTATAAAAAGCTTTGTCTTTTTGCAAAGTGTCTCAAGTGTTTCCTCCAAGCCTTCATATGTTGTATCCCCCTCTGACTGTGCCAAATCCTGCATCTCATATTCTTCGCAGAGCTTTACTGTATCGTATCTGCGATTTGGATCTTCGTCAGGAATACAGGCATCAGCAATGTCTGTCATTGTCTTTCCAAAAAGCTGCTGAAGCTTGGCTGGAGTGAACTTAACATCATACCCTTTATCCTTGCAGGCTCTTTCCCAGCTTGCAGCGAACAGTGGTGTGTTGTCCCAGATCGTTCCATCCATGTCAAAAATCAATCCATCAGTATGTATCTTGCTCATTTAATTGCTCCATTTTCTGTCTAAAACTAAGTGCTATTTTATAACATTTTCAGTATAATTGATAGATAAATTACCTAGAAAGGAAACGGTATGAACGACGACGATCAGCTTTTATATAAACGATTAATAGAGCTTTCCAACAGAGCCTATCAAAATAACATTTATACCTTCAGTGATTTTCTCAGCCTATCCCAGCAGGATGTACTTTATCAGGCTGCAAGAGACAAATCCTTTGCACCTATCAAATACGATTTGTTTGGTGGATATGAAAATTGCGAGCGTAAAATGGTTCGCTTTGGAAGTGAAGCAGATTTTGGATACGAAATTGATTTCCCAATTAAGTGTATCAAGGTAGAGCCTCTTGCCAAGAAATTTGCAAAAGAATACACCCACAGAGACTACCTGGGCTCTCTCATGAGCCTTGGCATGGATAGAAAAAAGTTTGGTGATATCTTTGTAGATGGCATGGATGCATATATCTACGCCGATGAATCTACTGCCGATTATCTTCTAGAAAACTTTGTTTCCGTAGGACGTAATTCTGTTAAGTGCTCCATTTCAGAATTGCCTGAGTCATATAAAAAATCAGCCCTAAAGGAAACCACCATACAGGTAGCATCCCCTAGAGCTGATGCTGTTATTTCTAAAGTTTATAACCTAAGCCGCAAAGACACAATTCCATATTTCACCGAGAAAAAGGTATCGGTTAATGGGCACATTGTCGAAAACAACGACAAGATTCTCTCTGCTGGAGATTCGGTATCTGTCCGTGGCTTCGGTAAATTTAACCTTGTAGAAGAAGGTGGCCTGTCTAGAAAAGGCAAGCTCAACCTTGTGGTAGAAATCTTCGGCCGATAGCTGCTGTAATTAATGTCTCTTGTATGCAGGCATTAACTGAAGCTTATGAAGATTTGCCACATGCTTTCTATCGATTGATTCTCTAACGTCGGCTGGAATGTCGGCGTTGGAATCTGAAATATATTCATCAAGCTGAGCATACTTAAATCCAAGCTTATCTTCATCTGACATTCCTGATAATCCATCAGAAGGTGTCTTGTGTACTAACTCATTTGGAAGTCCCAAATATTCTCCAATCTGAAGAACCTCTGTTACTGTGAAATCCTGAAGCAATGAAACATCACCTGCTGCATCGCCGTACTTTGTTGAATATCCAACGTAATCCTCTGAAGCATTGCATGTGTTAACAACAAATGAGGTAACTGGCTGTCCCTGTGCAACTGCGTACAAAGTAGACATACGAAGACGTGGTGCCAAATTGATACGTAAATCCTTTGTTACTTCAAAGGAACTGGCCTTTTCAAAAGTAGCAATGGCTGCGTTGTAGTAATCTGTAATAGGTACTACTTCGTTTGGTATTCCAAGGAAATCTACAAGCATTTTAGCATCTGCCAAATCTGACATCTCGCCATTTGGCATAATGATTCCAACTACTCTATCTGCTCCAAGTGCCTCTTTTAAAATAGCTGCTGTTACAGATGAATCCTTGCCACCAGAGATACCAATAACTGCTCTTGTGTTATCTCCGAATTTGTTAAACCATTCTCTTGTGTACTCAATCAGCTTCTTTGTTTGATCTTCAACATTAAACTCTCTCATCGTTATGCTCCTTATTTCAGTC
Source organism: Pseudobutyrivibrio ruminis (assembly GCF_015057245.1). GTDB lineage: Bacteria > Bacillota > Clostridia > Lachnospirales > Lachnospiraceae > Pseudobutyrivibrio > Pseudobutyrivibrio ruminis_E. The sequence continues at coordinate 183,678 of NZ_SVET01000005.1, read as the reverse complement.
GATATAATTCCGACATTCTACGTCCGACAATTGACTTTTCTTTCTTACCAACTGGCTCAATTCTATCAGCAACCATGATTCTAAAGTTGGCCTTGTAAAGGCTGTGACCTAAAAGTAATTCATAGATTACCTGTAAATCAGGAAGTGTAAACTCTTTGTTTGCCATACTGAATGGAAGGTCAGTATATTCGATTTCTCTTCTAAGCTTAATCATAGACTCAACAATAATCTCGTCATGATCAAATGCCAACTGAGATTTGCTCTTTTGCGATGCTACAGTGTTTGCATATCTAACATTTCCGTTTTGGAAACGCTTTGTAGAAAGCTGATATACAATCTCTACACCAATATCGTCATTGAAAATGCGAAGCATATTGTCTGTAAACTCGAAGTCAAACCATGCAGCTTCCAATGCATCATCACCGCCTCTTACTGGTGGTGCAACTGGAGAGAGTGCCATGTAAGCAACACTCATTACACGTGTACGAGGATCTCTGTTAGGCTTTGAGAATGTGTAAACCTGCTCAAGGAATACATTCTTAAGACCTGTCTCCTCCTTAAGCTCGCGGGCTGCCGCCTCATAGCATGATTCATCCTCGTGTACGAATCCACCTGGAAGTGCCCAACAATTAATGAAAGGATGAGCTCCTCTTTTTATAAGTAATATCTTTAAGCCAGAATAATCTTTTTTAGGTCCTAATACCATCATATCTACTGTTACGGATGGTCTAGGATAATCTCCTGGGCTGTACTGTGCAAGAAATTCTTTTTCTGTTAGACCGTTCTTGTCTTTATACTCCATCTTATCCTCCTATTTTCCCTCATAATCAATAATTCCATAGTAGTAATGTACTACCTGTTTTATATTTTGTCAATCATTAATCAATATTTCTTACTATTCTTATTTATGATATACTTAATACTTGAAATCTAAATATTATGATGATTGGAGAATTATTTTGAGAAAAAAACTAATAGTAATCCTTTGGATATCATTGGTTGTTCTAGTGATTGCCTTTTGTTCTCTTGTAATTTATCAAAACAAATTGGCTGATGAAAAACTAAAAGAACAGGAAAGCATAGAAGCTGAACAGGAGGCTGCAGCCTTAGAGGAAGCAGAAGAAGCTGAAGAAGAAACCGATGAGGAGCTTCCAGCTGACGAATATGCCTTTACAGATTTAGAGGCTACTTATTTTGCTCAATCTGACGCCACTGTTCGCGAAGAGCCATACGACACAGCCGAAATCATTGGTACTCTTTCCATCGATTCTAGAATCTCTGTGGTTGGCACTTGCAATGAAACTGATTACTACAAAATAAAGATTAATGGAGATTACGGCTATATTGCTTTTGATGATGTTTCAGAAGAATACATCGACATACCAGTTCCTTCTGCAACAAAGTCTGTACCTACAGCATCAAAGGACATCCTTTTCATAGGAAATTCCATCACCTTCTATCCAGCCACATCTGACTGGTGGGGTTCAGGATGGGGATGCGGCGCATCAGCACCTGCCACTGATTATGTTCATTTGACTGTAGCTGCCAAGGGATACTCATCATACGATTGTATGTCGCTTAGAGCTTGGGAGTTCTCAAACACTAGGAATTACGAGCTTGATGACTTGGATCCATACATCACGAATTATCAATACAGCACTATCGTTATTGAATTAGGTGAGAATGTTAAGGGACACGAAACTCATTTCAAAGAAGATTTAGAGGATATGATTACATATATCAAATCTTATAATCCTAACGCTCGTATCGTAATGCTTGATAATTTCTGGAAATATAGCAGTATCATTAGTACTAAAAAAGAAGTTGCTTCAGAAATGGGCTGTACTTATGTAAGCCTTTCAGATATTCAGGGTGTTGCAGAATATCAGCTTCAAGAAGGTGATCAATATACAGCACCAGATGGCACTGTATATACAATCGGTTCCTTCCTTGCTGGTCATCCAAACGATGCTGGATATGCAGCAATCGCTCAGCACTTGATAAATGCTTTGTAATATTATTTCAAAACATTTATCACACGTTGCATTGTTTTAAATGCTTCATAGTCGTATCTTTCTACGGCTTCAATAACAATTACATCAGAGTTTTTGATGTCCGAGTGTATTTCCGACATATAATCACGATGTGCAAATGTACACTCAGTAAAATCCTTTGAAATATAAGGCATCATGTTTACACGAAAGCTGTCGCCGATAAGGCACAGCTTTTTTTGATTTGCCCCATCACTTGTGGTATGGCAAACCATAGCCTCAGTGTCCAAGCCATTAACTGTAATCTCAGGGCGATAATCCACGGTGTATTCCACATCGTCATGGTAGATTTGATCATCTGGGATACCCATGTATGTGTATAATTCGTATTTTTCTGCATCCTGTGTGCCGGTAATCCACTGAGTTGGAGTAGTCTGCTCCACTCCCATTGCAGCGTAAAGTGCGTTTGTGCCATACAATGCGCCAATATGATTCCAGTGGCTGTCGTATTTGTAGTAAGTCTGCAAAATACCTGCTGCATACAAGGATTCAGTAAGTGGATATAAATATGGTGTAGAGCAATTTTCTGAAATGTAGCTGTGTAGCTGCTGCTCTCTTTTGTATGTGTTTGCTATATCAACTGTAGGCATGTACTGGGAATATACCTGGGATTTATTTGGAGCGATGTAAATATATAGCTCCTTTCCCTGGGCTGTACAGAGAGCCTGAAGCTCATTAAGTTTGGCTGCATAGCTAGCCATCTCACTTTCGCTAAGTATATTTGTGCCCTGATAGCACTCTATTTCATTTTCCCCGTATAGGAACAGCCAATTGTCCCTGGCAAGGATTACATCCTGATATACGTGAAGCGGGAAGTATGTGTCTGTTTCAGCCACTTCTTCCACTGGCTCGCTTGCTTGAACCTCCTCGCCTGGCACGATTGGTTTATTCGTCTCACCTTTGTCAGCACTTTCAACAATATTTGTAGGAGTATAAAGCTTGTTTCCGATGGCAGTCTCCACTTTATCAAACTGCCCTTCCACAGTATCATTAAGAGATTTGTACCAGGTTATAAGGGTATATCGAAATGGTATTCTATCGTCAATAAAGCTTGAAACAGTTTCTCCAGAGTTAAGCAAATCGCCCCAGTCTATTGTGGCCGCCTCTCGGTTCTCTGTCTCTACATTTGAAATCTTGCCATAGAAATCCGGAGCAACTACTCTAAGCAATCCTCCTCCCACCCATGGGAATACAAGGATTGCTAAAAAGACTAATATGAAGATTTTGTTCTTTAGATTCGTAAAATTCATATTGCTCCTTAAAACTGATAATAAATGAATGGATTGTAGGTTCCATTTACAAGGAATAACAAACTAACTAGTAATATTGCAAGACACACTGCCATGTTACCCTTTACCGCTTTGACACTCATATGAGCCTGGACAAATCCTGCAAATATCGCTGCCGCAAAAATAGCGATTACGCCCATGCCTGATAAATATGTAAACAGGTTCAGAATTCTGATTCCGCCTGCAAACATTCTGGAAATATATGTAAATGCAGATATTATGGAATCCGCTCTAAACACTACCCATAAAAGATTTACAACAAAAAATGTTAATAATCTATTTAGGAATTTCACTGGATTCTTTTCCAATATCTTTCCAAACCAGACTCTTTCGAATATAAGCAAAATGCCATACACCAGGCCCCAAGTAATAAAGGTCCAGTTAGCTCCATGCCATATTCCTGTTAAAAGGAATACTATAAATATATTCATGCAGGTCTTTTTCATGGTACATCTGCTTCCACCTAGAGGGATGTACACATAATCTCTAAACCAGGTTGATAGTGATATATGCCAGCGTCTCCAAAACTCCCTGACAGATTCAGCTCTGTAAGGATGATCAAAGTTTTCTTTGAAATCGAATCCAAACATTTTACCAAGGCCTATGGCCATGTCAGAATATCCGCTGAAATCATAGTAAATCTGAAATGTGTAACAAATAGAGCCAAGCCATGCGACTGTAGCATCCAGCTGTGATATTTCAGCTGCCCAGATTTTATCTGCAATAGACGCTAACGTATTTGCGATAATAACCTTTTTGCCAAGGCCAAAGCAAAATCGTTTGATACCAGCTGCAAACTCGTAGCTTCCAACACTTCGCTCTGTCAGCTGGCCCGAGATATCCTTATAGTGAACAATAGGTCCAGCAATCAGCTGTGGAAAGCATGAAATATAAAGTGCAAAATACCAAAAGCTGCTCTGCACCTCCACTTGGTCGTTGTATACGTCAATTACATAGGACAAAGCCTGGAATGTAAAAAATGATATACCAACTGGAAGAACAATCTGAGGCAGATTTAATGCACCTGTGCCCACTCCCGAAAATAAATTTGTAAATCTATCTGAAACAGTAAGGCTTCCGCCAAAGAATATATTTTCAATTATCGCTATAAAAAAGTTGAAATATTTAAAGAAAAAAAGAATGCCTAAATCAAGAACAACAACAGATACCAAGGATATCTTGTTGAACCTGTGGCTATGACGATTGCTTGCGCACAAAAATCCCCCAGCCCAATTTATAAAAATAACTATGCCTATCAGCAGGAGATATTTCACCCCGCCGAAGGCATAGAACACCAAGCTGAATATTAAAAGGATTATGTTGGAAAGCTTAATCCTATTTGCATATGAACCACCTTTAACCCTTGGAATGCCATAGTAGGCCAACAGGCATAAAGGTAGGAAAATTGTAGTAAATAAAATAGAACTAAAAACCAAGTTATTCTCCCTTTGTAATACTAGTTTTTAATCATTAATGTAGTGAGTGGCTTTTTCTTGTTGAAAAATGAAACTACTACATCACATACATAAGCCCCAATGAGAGTCACCACTGTACATCCCAAAACCTTAGCTGGGAAGCTGATGTTTGGAAGTAGTGACTGCACTAATCTGATGCTATAGAACTGATTTAAATATATAAGCAAGCTCATCTTGCCACACCAGCCAAATATAGGCTTGTCAAAGATCTGATGACATGGATTTACATTTGAAAATGTAAGAATTAAACCAATCATCATAATAAAAAGTGTGGGGAAACTATACTTAGAATCAACTCCTGTTACTGCATATCCAAATACAAGTAAATAACAAACTAGCTCTACTATTGCTAAGATGTTTTTCCCCGCTTTTGTAAATTCGATTTTGTTAAGCTGTCTCGTAAGGCTATATGCACTACATCCAAGCGCCATTTCAGACAGTCCTCTAAGGAAGCACTTGTAGAAGTGACCTGTCCAGCCATCAATTCCAGCCAAGCTGTTGTATTCATGAGCCATGTAGCCCAACACAAAGAGGGCTAAAAGTGGGCAAACAATTTTTACAAAAGCTTCATAGTGACGTCTAAGGAAGTACCAGAAAATAAAGGTAACCATAAGCCATACATCCAAATACCAGGTAAGCTTATTAACCCATGTGCTATCAAATCCAAAGACCTGAAGGAAAAATACAGAAGCCCAAGAATCCACTACATAGCTGATTCTTCCTTTTACGGTATTCTCCAAGAAATACGCATTTACGATAATCGTAAGAATAATTGCAAACAGATGATATGGAAAAACATTCTTGATTTTCTTCCACATCATCTGTGCTGTTTCTGTACCAATTAATTCTGTACTGACAGCTCTTTTAGCAAAAGCACTGGCAGCCAGCAGATAGCCTGAAACCAAAAAGAAAAACTCTACTCCAATATACCCATGATTGAAAAAGTAGATTCCTTTTATTCCAATGCTAATATTTCCATCCACTGCAAATCGCTTGTGAATATGGAAAAACAGAATCCCCAAAGCAAAAATAAAACGTAAAAACTCTACTCGTCCATTTTTCCCTTGTTTACTCATATCGTCTAATAATCTCCTTCGTGAATGTCATTGTCATCCACATCATCTACCATATTTTCTCTTGTGTATACACGCTTTGCCTCGCGCTGCTGTTCAACCTGAACTGAAAGCATTTCCTTTACATTTGCAGAATTCTTAACGTTTCTGATTTCAAATGTGCCAAGGCTTTTATCAGATGAGCTAACAATAATAGAACCAACACCAAAGATTCTCTGTCCTAAGCTGCGCTTAAGCTGTAAATCAAGGATTCTATATAGTCTAACTTCATTCTGCTCAAGGTTGAAAAATCCAGTTTCAACGAAGAGTCTGTCTTCACTCATGCTGTACTTTGTAAAGCTGATAGGTAAGCCTAAATGTCTTTTTCTATCGTGCCATAAAATGTTTGCCATAGTTATCCTCCCAAATAAAAAATTAATGTAGCCTTCGGCTACTAGAGGAGGCCTTTTCTGCGCAAAGCTTGAAAAAACCTCCTCATTAATTATAACACTTATGCTTCAATTGTTCCTTCTCTTTTTGCTATAGACTTGAGAATCAATCTTGTTAAGAAGAATGAACCAACTGCAAGTACTCCCGTAACAACTGCAGATGTGATCATACTAGAGGTGTTTGCGCGTCCCACCTCTGCTGTTTCCGCAAAATCCATTCCAACCTGTTCCATTGCCCAATTCAGCATAAAAAGAAGTGCCATATTGTATCCATTGAATACTATATGCATAATCATTGATGTGAAAACACTTCCGCTGGCTCTGTTTGTATAAGCAAATATAAGACCTAAAACAGTTGCATAGCAGAACTGATTAATATTCAGATGAAGAGCACCAAACATTAATGCTGAAATAATAGCAGCTGCTGTAAATGGCAGGATTTTGTTTAATCTATTTGTAAAGAAACCTCTGCAAACAATTTCTTCTACTATTGGAGCGCTAATTACTGTAGCTACCAATGTAAGTCCAACCGATTCTGATGCAAACTGGTCAACACTCTGAACCATTACATTTGGAACTATAAACTGTGAAAGTATATTTGCAAACATTGACATAGGACTTACTACAATTGTAAGCAAAATAGTCTGAAAGAATGTAGCTACCTTAATTCCTTTAAACCCAAATGCTTCAACAATTGAATCTCCCTTTTTGATAGTGTAGGCAAACACTGGAATCAAAAGGCAAATATCCAAAACAAAAACGTGGACGTATGTCGGAACATTAATGCCTAATACATTTGTAAATATCCCGAAGATTGTGTTAATACCAAGTTCAATTGCTATTTCCAGTAAAAATAATAACATTAACTTTGCTACTTCAATTTTGTCGATTTTCTTTTCCATTTTCTCTCCCTTTATAAATCATTATTTACTGCTACTCTTCTGGTTGTTAGCCAGTTGATAATAAGTGTAACTACTATAAAAACTATGATTCCAAACCATATGCCAAGCTGATTGTAAACTGGGTTTACTAAATGATCAAAAGCACTTGCAAAGCAATCTCTAATTGCTGGAACTATGTGTGAAAGTCTAGGAACTCCAAACATTAATACAAAAATGCCAACGTAATATACCCAGTATGCATTTTTTCCAAATCGAATGATGCTATTACCAACAGCCCCAGATATCAACGAAAATACGCCAAAACAAAGTGCCGCTACTTTTAACACTACGCTAGCTCCAACCACACTTGGCAAAGCAATGATAATCAAACTAATAATAATGATTTCAACCAAATCATATAGTCTTGTATAAATAAACATTTTCTTTCTTGTCATACCAAATGACAGAGCTCTTGGAAAATCTGTTGCCACCAAAAATGGTTTGAAGAATATGCTCATTCCTATATATCCACCTGCAATAAAGCTTGCACATAGCTCTATAATAGTTAAGTCATCTTCTGTACATGCTGTTATTATTAGAGACAGAAGCACTGCACCAAATACGATTATCCCATAAAAGATTTCATTGTACTTCTTAATCTCAAATGTTGCTTTTAAATCTCTTATCATATCGTCCCCCTACCTAACCATCATGGTTTTGCTGAGCTTGTATCCCCAGGCTTCCAAACCAACAAATAAAAGTATTATTAATATTGGAAATAGAATTGGCGGTATACTAGCTACGTTTGTTACTAATATAGCGTTGCCATCTATTGCTGCACCAACACCTATCGTTCCACCTAATATGGCACATCCCAAAACAATAACCATAATTACAACTTTTCCATATCTTCTAAGCTTGTGCCCAATAACATTTCCTGCCGCACCGGTTACAAGCCCCATTAATGCTGTTGCATATACATAGAACATAAAAAACTTGCTTAAGAATATTGATGCAACCACTGCCACAACCGCTGTATTACATACAACTATAATTAATTGCTTTATTAGCTGGCCCACGAATATATCTTTTCTTCTAGCCCCCATTGAAAGAGTGAGACTGTCATACCAGCCTGGGCCATACATAGAATAAATACCATTCAGTATTGCTGTAAACAAACCGCCAACCATCACAAACATTCTAGGAATGTATTCCTTTAAATCTTCGTCACTTCCGATTAGAATCCATTCCAGAATAAGCAGCATTTCGATTAAAAGTATAATTCCATAGTTTTTTAAGCCATTAATCAAATAGTACTTATATGTTCTCTTTGAAAGATCAGACATACTAAGCCTCCTTTCTCTCATCCACACTCATGGCATAGAAAAGATTCTGAAGTGAAACTGGCTCTACCATAACATCCTCGGAAAAACTATCAACTGGCTCATCAGCAAGCACTGTAACCACCTTATTGCGTCCAATTGACTCTGGATGATAAACCTTTAAATCCTTTACAGCTGCATCTACCAATGTTTCTTCTCCGCTGATGCGATATGCTCTAGCTAATAAGCCTTCTGTATTTTCCTTAACAACAATCTGGCCATCATCAATCATGATAACCTCTTCAAACAATGAAGCTGCCTCCTCGATGATGTGTGTACTGATGATGAATGTTCTGCCTGTAGCTGCGTATTCTTCAATAACAAGCTTGTAGAACTGTTCCCTTGCAACTACATCAAGACCTGCAACTGGCTCATCAAGGATTGTGATTTCAGCCTTGCTTGCAAGAGCGATAATGATTGTTACTGCTGAAAGCATTCCCTTTGAAAGTCTGTTGATTTTCTTCTTAATATCGATGTTAAAAAGCTTTATAAGCTCCTTTGCATATTCCTCATCCCAGTTAACATAAAATGCCTTTGCTGTAGATAAGTAATCCTTTACCCTGTATGTGTTTGGTCCAAACATTGTGACTGGTGAAATCTCTCTTGAATAACAGATTCTTGAAAGAGATTTTTCATTTTCCCATACTGGCTCACCGTCAAGTGTAACTGTTCCTTCTGAGGCAGGATTTTGAGCTGTAAGGATAGAAAGAAGAGTAGTCTTTCCTGCTCCGTTTCTTCCAATCAGTCCATAAATCTTTCCTGTCTCAATATTAATGTCTACGTTCTTTATAACTGTGTCTTTACCATATCTTTTAACGATATTCTTTCCTACTAATGTGCTCATATATCCTCCATTCCTCCCATAAAGAAAAACTATACTTCACTAGTTTCATCAATAAGCTTTTTTAAATCTTCTTTTGTAATACCAATCAACTTTGCCTCGCTAATTATTTTTTTGAGGTAAGTTTCTTTGAAGCTTGTCTTTCGAGCTTCCATGATTTGTTCTTTAGCTCCTGCCTGTACAAACATACCAATACCTCTTTTCTTGTAAATGATTCCTTTATCAACCAATAGATTAATTCCCTTTCCAGCCGTGGCAGGATTAATCTTATAAAACTTTGATAGCTCTGTTGTGCTAGGCACTTGTTCTTCTTCCTTAATGATGTCCCTTAATATTTCATCTTCTATCATTTCGCTTATCTGCAGATAGATTGATTTATCTTCCCCTAAATTGCTTAACACACACCCACCTCCTTTACTTCATCGGTTAATTACTTGTGTAATTAACCATATCACCATATATTATATCTGTCAATTATTTTTCTAATATTTTTTTGACAATAAAAAAAGTAGCAGACTCTTTCAAGTCTGCTACACCCTATATTTACTAGGTTTTAACCTCTACATTCATCATACATATCTAACAATGTTTTTGCTAAATCCTCATCCTCTTCTGGAAGGTCAATAAATGCTCCTGGAATTACACCATAATCCTCCTCTTGTGTTGGTGTTGGGTATTCATTATATGATACAGAATAATGGAGTTCGTCTCCCACCATGGTGAAATACTGCTCTATGCATTGCATTGAGCATCCCACCCTTATGCTGCAATCTGCTGCATCCTTAGTGTAATCCTCATATACTTCATCCCTTGTAACCTCTTTAATTCTATCCAGCATTTCCTGTTCAAATTCTGGATCAGCCTGCATCTTCTTTATAACAGATACATCTATTCTGACACTCTTCTGTCCTGGCTCTGTGTAGTTTTCTCCAACTAAGTTCATTGAGCCATCATAGCCATAAAATGCACCGTGGTCCATAATTTTTGATGCATCATCCAAAGTAAATGCTACATCAGGGAACTGTTTACACATATCTTTGTAGTAAGACACAGTTGTATCTTCCTTCTCACTTTTCATAGTGAACTTAAAAACTGGCTTCTCTATCTCGTTTCTAAAGCCATTATATTTAATTTTCAAATTGTAATCAGCCGATACTCTACTAATCATCTCTAATCCTCCAGTCGGAAAATAATAAAAGGCGTTTATTTCAATTTCATTCCATTGAAATAAGCGCCTTCCTTAGCTTCCCTATTGAACTGTTACGTATAGAATATCGGGTATAAGCTTTTTTATTTTAATATACAAACTGCACTAAATTTAATTATTATATTTGGCCTTGAATACTTAATCGATTCTTCCTATTTCTCTTCCTCAAATACTTTTTCTGCTCTCCAATATGAATAGTTGAACTTTCTGATGCTGCCTTCATAATTAGTTTCCCACTGATCAAAGTAGATATTATCATTGTATTCACTAAGTAACTGCTCATTTGATTCAATAGCAGGAATAGAATCCAATGATAAATTATATACAATGTATCTTTGTACTGAGCCATATGTACTTGTATCATCAGACATATCTGCATGTGCCAAATCATATTTCGCTATCTGATAATCAGGATTAGCAAATGCAAATGCTAAGTAAGCAACTGTGATTGTCACCATGGCAGCTTTGAATACTGGAAAATCTGATTTATACAATCCAATAATCAAATATGCAAGCCAAAGGCTAAGTACACAAAGGAACCAAAGTACAAACAATCTAAGGAATGTAAGCGTATACGCTCCGATGTATAGAATCATTCTCATAGCGGAAGATGCAATCATTATGTATGTGCAAATGCCGATGATAGACAGAATGCATGTTAATAATTTATTCTTTGCAAACATTCTTGAGCAAACTGACACAAGCGCCACGTTAATCAAGCATACTGCTAGCAACTGGTAGAATCCCTCGTGAGCATATGATGCGTATGTGTATCCAGCTGGTAAAGTCATGCTTCCTGTGAATAAGAATAATACCTGTATCAAGCAGAAAAGAAGATATACTAAACCAAGTAAAACAGTGAATGTAATGGCGATAAGTGGATTTATGTTTCCCTGTTTTGCTGGGCCAATTCCAATTTTCTTCTTATATAAGGAATTTGGAATTATATATGCGCAAATAAATGAGATGCACAAAGTTAATACTATTCCAACAATGTCTCCAAAGTTATCTGGTAGGTGGATGCCCTCAAATACTTTTTCTAAAATGCGGCTGAACACTGCATCTGCTGACACAAGCAAGCTAACAACCACTGCAAGAAGCGGAACTGCAACAATAAGTCCAATAAGAACTGCCATAATAGCATTCTTTTTTTCTTTACTTGTCTCACTGCCTCTTTCCTTTACAAAAAGAGCAAAGTCCTGAAATGGCCATGCAATGTTTGCTATAGGTCGTATCATTGTAAGTGCGATTCCGCCAAGCCATCCAACTATATCCCAGCCAGTAGTATCAATGTAAAGCTGCATGATAAATGAAAAGAATAAAAGGAATATAGCCAATCCGCTAAGCCACTGGATGCTATAGCTTGTAAACATGCACTTTGTAACTGATAGCAAAAACAATGAAATCACATAAAATAGATTTAATCCTATTTTTCCATTTTTGTCTTTCAGGAATGGTAAATCATCTGACTTTCTGACTGCATATATTAAGCCAAATGTTATGACCATAAATATAGGATATGTAATTCCCGATTTATTCTTGTATAAGCAAAACGTATATACGATAGCAAATACAAGAGATAATAATCCATATTTTCTGAAGCTCTTTGCATCGCCTTTAACCTGCGCTTGCACTGGAGCTTCTAAAACAATATTTGTCATACTTGGTTCATTATAATTATTTTCTCTAGCGGTGTTATCCATAACTATTCCTCCTCATCCACAACGTATTCCAATATGTCTCCCGGCTGGCAATCCAATGCTTTGCATATGGCATCCAAGGTTTCCAGCCTAACTGCCTTTGCCTTATTGTTCTTTAGAATTGAAAGATTGGCATTTGTGATTCCAACTATTCCTGCCAGCTCAGTCAATCCAATTTTTCTTTTTGCCATCATGACATCTAAATTTATTACAATCATATTTTCACCTGAGCTTTCTATATAGTTAAATCATTTTCCTGCTTGTAACTAACAGCTCTTTCAAACACTCGAGCTAAAACCTTGCTGAATAATCCTGCAAAGAAGAATACTCCTGCCACAACAACAGCCGAAGGTGTGAAATATACGAAGCAACGAAGTAGCTTCACTCCTGTGATTACAAATGCGTATGTTCCCATCTTGTAAAGACTAGTAACATTTTGCATTACGAAGCAATCATCCTCTATAACAGTTTTCATCATCTTTCTAAGCTCAAACAGAATCAAAAGTGCTGAGCCGCCAGCTACCATAATGGAAACAACTGCATATGGATAATGCTCTAAAATCTTTGCATACTCTGTTGTCTCGCCAAGAATCTTAATTGTAAGATTTACTGCATATTTCAGACCAAATGGAACGGCCACTTCCATCACTGCTCCTATGAAAAAGCATATGTCCAAAATCCTTTTTACAAATACATTTAATTTATTGTTCATTGTATGCCTCCAATGCATTTCATTTCTTAACTTAATTTTGTTATATCACTCTTATTTTTGTTTTGCAACAACTATTTATCGATTTGCGATAAATATTTTCCGTTTTACATTTGTCCCAAACATAAAAAAGCTCATCCCCTTTTATAAGGGATGAGCTAAAAACTCAATTATTAAATTACTTTATACTCATTGTTTTCTAGGATTTCCAGATTTAAGTCTGCTTTCTTGGAATGGTGTAAAACCTCTAGGGCATTGCGCATATCTGAGTATTCTACAAACTTCTTTGCAGCTTCCAATGGAGTGTTCTTTGCTTTGCGCTCCACCAATCTGCTTCGAAGCATATCCTCATCTGCAGAAATGAAAATAGTGTAGTCTGCCATACTTGAAATGTCCTTCCAACCATCTTCATCCAAAAGAAGATAATTGCCTTCCAGAAGCACTATATCTGAGTCAATCTGGATTGTGTCTTCCACGGGATTGTGGAGATTTCTGTCGTAGGTTGGCCAGCCACATTTTTCGCCACTGGCTACTAGCTGAACACGCTTTGAAAGAGCATCCAAATCGAATGTAATTGGCGCGCCCTTTATCTCCACCATTTTGATTGTCTTTCCATCTCTGACAGTTTCATGACTAAGTAAGTAGTCCTGATAATGATGAAATCCATCCATTCCAATTGTCTGGATTTCCTTCACCCCATCTGTATTCTTAGACAAATACTCCAGAAAATCAAGAAGCGTACTCTTGCCGGCACCAGGAGGCGCTGCAAGCATCACAAGTATCCTCCGCCCCTTATCCTGCTGCATAGCGGTAAGCTTTCGTAGCAGAGGTATAAATATCTCGTCAATATTTTCATCACTATAATACGCTTCTACTTGGTATCCATTGATAGTAGCTTTATACTCCATAGTTTAATATCTACCTTTAACATTTTCTCAACATAAGAAAGCCCAAGTAGGCATCAAGCTCTACTATTTCTCAAGCGAGGTATGTCACCGAGCGGAGAAATCAGTAGGCTTGTAGCCGTAACTTGGGACTTTCGTAGGTCTTTAGTCTTATTTAAATAAAGGTTTTAAAGCATCAGCAAGCTTGTCTTTCATTGCCTGTGCTTCAGCGAGATCTTTTCCTTTTGTTGTGAAGTAAGTCTTAATCTTAGGCTCTGTACCTGAAGGGCGTACAACAACTGTGCATCCATTCTCAAGGCCATAGATAAGAACATTTGAAGAAGGAAGTCCTGTCTCTGCTGTATTCTTGTAGTCTGTAACCTTTGTAACAGCGATACCTGCGATATCCTTTGGTGGATTCTCACGAAGTGATGTCATGATACCAGCCATTGTGTCCATACCTGAAAGGCCTGGGAACTCAAATGAATCTACCTTGTTGAGGTAACGACCATACTCAGCATAAATCTCCTCAAGACGCTGCTTGATAGAGCTGCCGATGCTGCGATAGTAAGCAGCCATTTCGCAGATAAGCATTGAACCGATAACTGCATCCTTATCACGAACATAAGGACCTGCAAGGTATCCGTATGACTCCTCGAAACCGAAGATAAATCTATCTACTTCGCCATCAGCCTCAAGACCGGCAATCTGATCACCAATCCACTTGAAGCCTGTAAGAACTGAGCGAAGCTCTACACCATAGTGCTCTGCAACTGCATCAGCAAGTGGTGTTGAAACAATTGACTTAACTGCTACAGGGTTCTTTGGCATTGTGCCCTTTTCGATACGTCCTGCTGCAATGTAGTCAAGAAGAAGTACACCAACTTCATTACCAGAAACAAGCTCATAGCTTCCATCTGGGCACTTCATAGCAATACCAACACGGTCTGCATCTGGATCAGTAGCAAGCATTAAATCTGCTCCCTCTTTCTTTGCAAGCTCAAGACCAAGCTCAAGTGCTTCAAAGATTTCTGGGTTTGGATAGCTGCATGTTGTGAAGTATCCATTTGGATATTCCTGCTCTGGAACGATTGTGATATCTGTGATACCGATATCGTTAAGTACGCGTGTAACTGGAACTAAGCCTGAGCCATTAAGTGGGCTGTAAACAAGCTTGAGGCCAGCTGTCTTGCAAAGGCCTGGACGAACCTGTCTGTCTTCGATTGCTGCATAGAATGCATCCTTGCAGTCATCACCTACGAACTTAATAAGTCCCTTTTCAACACCCTCTGCAAATGACATGTATTTAACGCCATTAAGAATATCTGTCTTTTGAATCTCTGCATAAACGATAGCTGCTGCATCGTCTGTCATCTGGCATCCGTCTGGACCGTATGCCTTGTATCCATTGTATTTAGCAGGGTTATGAGATGCTGTAACCATAATACCTGCATTGCATTTATAGTAGCGTGTAGCAAATGAAAGTGCAGGAACTGGCATAAGTGCATCGTAAATACGAACATTAATACCATTGGCTGCAAGAACACCTGCTGCAGTCTTTGCAAAAACATCACTCTTGATACGAGAGTCATAACTAATTGCTACTGTCTGGTTGCCGCCCTGAGTCTTAACCCAGTTTGCAAGTCCCTGTGTAGCCTGACGAACTACGTAAACGTTCATACGGTTTGTACCTGCGCCAAGCACACCACGAAGTCCTGCTGTACCAAAGGCAAGTGCTACTGCAAATCTGTCTTTGATTTCTTCGTCATTCCCCTCAATTTTTAATAATTCTGGCTTTAAATCTGGATCATCAAGATCAGCTGCAAGCCAACGCTTATATTCATCATTGTACATAATTATTTCTCCTCCATATGTCCTTAACTGTTATAATTTTAAGTTTTCCGGTTAGTGGTGTCAACCTAACCTTAGGCTTTATCAAATAGGGAGATTAAATATAGTGAACCGGCTAAGCATACAACATCAGACTGATTTTTTATGTCTTCAATGGTAGATTTTGAATCTAGAAGCTCGGCTTCAATTCCTCTTTCCTGTATCATCCCCGCCAGCGCCTGTGGCTTCATCGTCCTTGGATTTGGCACAGCCACTGTGTAACACTTCTTCATAATTGGAGCAAGAGTATCAAGTATTAAATCCACTTCTTTATCTGCAAGTATTCCAAGCACAAACGTTATCTTTTTACCTGGGAAATAAGTTTCCAAGGATTCTCGTAAAACCTTTGCTCCCTGGCGATTATGTCCGCCATCAATCACCACAGGCGGGTTCTCTGATAGCAATGTGAAACGCCCAAACCACTTCGTATTTGCGATACCTTTTCTTATGGACTCCTCAGTAATATGGTATCCCTTCTCCGTAAGCTTTCTTGCTGCCGCAATGGCCACTGCTGCATTATCTATCTGATATGTGCCAAGCATCGTAGTTGCGTATTGGCTTCCATCTGATACGGTAAATTTCTGACCGTGGATATCTCTTGATAAAATCTTTGCAGGCTCCACAAACTCTATTGGGACATTATCATTCGACTTACAAGTATCTCTCAATACCAGCTGAACTTCCCTCTCCTGGGTAGCACTTACAACTACCGTCCCTGTTTTTATGATTCCAGCTTTTTCAGTAGCTATCTCAGTCAATGTATTTCCAAGAATAGTCATGTGATCATAACTTATCGGTGTGATGATAGACACAAGTGGAGCCGGTATTACATTTGTTGTATCCATTCTGCCACCCATGCTTACTTCTAAGAGCACAATCTCACAGCCCTTTTTCAGAAAATAGATAAATGCCATAACAGTCAGAAATTCATATTCGCTAACAAAGACTCCATCTGCTGCAAGTTCATCGTAGGCAGGCTTTACTTCTGAGAACACCTCAGCAAAATCAGCATCCGAAATATCCTCGCCGTTTACTTTGAACATTTCGTTATATCTATACAAAAATGGCGAAGTAAAGGCACCCGTAACAACGGATGCCTCATTTAAAATACTCGCTAAATATGATGTCGTGGAACCTTTGCCATTTGTTCCAGCTATATGGACATATTTTAGTTTATTCTGAGGCTTGTCTAGTTTTTCCAAAAGCATTAATTCTGCATCTAAAGAGAAATAATCCTTCTTGGCTCCTCCACCCTTGGGTGGAATAAAATGGGGCATGTTTTTGAAAAAGTCTATTGCCTGAGAATAACTATATTCCTTCATTATCTTGCGAATTCTCCTATTCTTGTTCTGCCAAATGCTTTGACGATTGAATAATAAATCACTGACATGATAGGAATCATAATAAGCTCCTTTGGAAGTCGTGCCATGATTGTTGCAAAATAACCGTTCTGGAAATATAAAACGTCCAGCCAGTAGCTGTTTAATATAATTCCAACTACTATAGTGTAAACAACCTGAGTTGCAAGCACTCTAAGGAATGTAATCTTTTTGTTGTGTAGCATTAGTCCAAAGATAATACCACCAACGATACTGCTAAATGTGAACCCTGGGAAGAATGGGCCAGTTGGCTTTACAAGATATCCTCCGATATCTGTGATTCCTCCTACAACTCCTGCTACAGCAGGTCCAAAGAGCTGACCTGCCATCTCAATTGGCAAAGCGCCAAATCTGATTTCTATCAGCTGATTGATTGGTATTTTGAAAAATCCCAGTACAATTCCTAGTGCTGATAACATGGCTGCAGCTGTAAGTGTTTTTGTGTTAGTTAGTTTCTTCATAAAAAATACACCTCCTTTGCAGTCTCCTTTTGTCTACAATGAAGGTGTAATAAACCTCGTATGTAGCAGCGGGATGCGACCATAAAACCGCGGATAATCCTTCGTCCATCTGCCAACTCCCTGTGCAAACGGCACTTAACGCTTTACAGTCTACTCTGCATTTCTTGTTAATAGTTGCATAGATTATATGTGTATTCCACATAAATAGCAATACCTATTACAGAAAAAATCTCCTTCCTGTAATAGGTATAAATTATAGCCAGTATTATTTAAGTTTCTCAATTACATCCAAAACGATTGCAATTGACTGCTCTGCAGCCTTACCTGCAAATGTATTGTAATCCATTGCACTTCCATCTGCATCTGAAATAGAACGGATAAGTGTAAATGGCACTTTGTTTACGTAGCATGTTTGAGCAATGCTTGCGCCTTCCATATCTGCTGCGATTGCATCGAATCTGTTTCTGATTGTCTCACGCTGCTTGTTTGTATCTACAAATAAATCTCCTGAAGCAATAACACCAACCTCATAATTGATGCCTCTTGCAGAAAGTACATCTGTAACATTCTTTCTAAGATCGGCATCTGCTTCAAAGTTGATTACATTGATACCAGAGATGAGTCCTAATGGATCACCTACTGCTGTTGTGTTCATATCATGCTGAACAGCTGACTCTGCAACTGCTACATCAAGTACCTTAAGTGTAGGTACAAGTGAACCTGCTACTCCGATATTGATTACATGGTCTACTCCAAAGTGAAGCACCATAATCTCTGTACAAATAGCAGCGAATACCTTACCGATTCCACTAACTGCTGCAACTACAGGCACGCCGTTAACTTCACCTTCAATAAAGTTTACACCACTGATTGTTGATGTCTTTTGATTCTTAATGCTTGGCTTGAGATTCTCAATCTCAATCTGCATAGCACCAATAATTCCTAATTTCATCTCTATCCTCCTAGTATTTCTCTCGGCAGTTACAGCTACAAGCCTTATTATTTCTCCGCTCGACTACATGTCTCGCTTGAGAAATCTAAGAGCTTGTTGCTTACTGCCTATTTTTACTCTGGGTATGTGAATTCCATATTTGACCATGAATTAAGTACGTCCAAGTAACGCTGGCACTCTGTTTTAGCGAGCTGAATATCCAGGTTCTCATAGTGGCCACACTCAATTGCACTCTTTCCGAATACGTCTCCCTCATGGTCTACTGTCTGCTTGAAAACTTTTTTAACTACTTCGAATGTCTTTTTAGAATCTACTCCCTTAATTACAAGATAGAATCCAGTCTGGCATCCCATTGGTCCAAAGTAAATTACATGGTCTGCGATTTCTGAGTTACGCATATATGTTGCAATCATATGCTCCACTGAATGCATAGTCGCATTATCCATATAATCACCTGCGTTTGGCTTACGAGTGCGCAAATCGTATGTGATTATATCTCCATCATCTACACGTGAAATGTAGAAGCCTGGAGTGAGTACATTATGGTTAATTGTAAAACTTTTAATCTTTTCCATTTTAAACCTCGTTTTAATTATTATACACAATAGCCTGTGCCAGCTTATTTGCAACATCCTCACCCTTGAATGTCTTTACAATCTCAAGTGCGAATGGAATTGCTGTTCCCATACCACGGCTGGTAATGATGTGACCATCGTGGCAAACACTGTCGGTTGAAACATTTGCCCCTAACAAATCCCCTTCCATTCCTGGATAGCATGTAGCTTTCTTTCCTTCAAGAAGTCCTGCCTTTCCAAAAACTGTTGGCGCTGCGCAAATAGCTGCAAGCCCCTTCTTTGAGGTGTTAAATCCATGTATCTGATCCATGAGAGGCTCACAAAGCCCAAGATTTAATGTACCTGGCATTCCGCCTGGAAGCACTATCATATCTGCTTTTTCAAAGTCAGTATTTTCTATCAGCTTATCACAGTATGTTGTGATTCCATGAGCTCCAGGAACCTTTTTGTTGCCTGTGATAGAAACCATGTCTATTTCAATATCAGCACGTCTCAGAATATCAACAACTGTAAGTGCTTCTATTTCCTCGTGGCCTTCCGCCATAAATATAAGAACTTTGCTCATATCCATTACCTCCCTGCTATTATCATATCAACTAAAATCTATGATAACACAAAAGAAGCCGAATTTCTCGGCTTCTTTTATCATCTATTTAATATTAAATTTATGCGTATGCATCAAATCGGCTTCCCGCCATTCCATAGCTAGCGCCTACACCTTTCATACTGTAGCTAGTATTGTTTGATGAGAACTGCATTGCTATGTTATTAAATTCATTTGAAACCTGAAGGGTTTTCTTTTGTCTCTCCAGTGGATCAATCTGAATCGCCTGATCGTCTACATCCTGCACCTGGGCATTAGGGTACTGAACAGGAGATGCCCCATTCACCACTCCACTTTGCTTGGTAGACTCAGTATTGTAAACATCGGAAAAATCTGCATCATTATCAACCGCATAATTCATTGGCTGAACAGATGCTACATTTCCATATGAACCTATTCCCATAATTGGTGAAATCGCCATACTCATTCCCTCCGTGCTTTTTCATAATATCATGATTATGTTTTTCAAAACCAAAAATCACAATCTTTATAAAGTAAAATCACAGAGAATTCATTGATACACATGATGCCAAAATATGTAGCTGAAAGTATCTACTTTCGCTTTTATCTAAGGAATCCTGCCACAATTTGTTCTTCTGCCTCTTCTTCTGTAAGTCCTAGTGACATAAGCTTAATAAGCTGGTCGCCAGCGATCTTTCCGATGGCTGCCTCATGGATAAGTGCAGCATCCACATTCTTTGCATCAAGACGTGGAATAGCAACTACATGTGCATTTCCCATGATGATTGCATCACAAGCTGCATGACCGTTACATGCTGTGTTACCTTCGATTGCTACTTCAAAAATCTGCTCAGAATCATCCTTTGCAACAGAACGAGAAACAACATCTGCGCTAGAGTTTTCACCATTAAGAACAACCTTATAGTCAGATGTGGCCTGCTGCTTACCATGTGTCATAAGAGCCTCATGAATAAGAAGTGTAGCTCCATCAGCAAGCTCAGCATAGTTTGTTCGAACTGTTGAATCAACACCCTTAATCTGAACCATCTCCATTTCTACATAGCTACCTTCTTCCTGGTAAACAGTAGTAACTGGATTAAGAATTCTTGCACCATTTCCATCGCCTTCGCCATAGTGCTTTTCTACGTATTTAACCTTGGCGTTTTTACCAACGTGGAATGTGTGAATACCATCGTGCTGTGAGTCCTGATCTCCGCAGTTGGAAATACCGCATCCTGCTACGATAGTAACATCAGCTCCCTCTCCAACATAGAAATCGTTGTATACCATATCCTTAAGTCCACTCTCTGTAAGAACTACAGGGATATGAACACTTTCGCCCTTTGTACCTGGCTTGATAATGATATCAATACCTGGCTTATCTTCTTTTGTAACGATGTCGATATTTGCTGTTGTATTTCTACCTGCGCTTGTACCGTTTGCACGAATGTTGTATGCGCCCTGTGGAATACCATCTAAATCAGCGACCTCATGTAAAATGTTCTTTTGAATTGCATCTAAAGCCATTACTGGTCACCTCCTAACTTTTCGCAAGCAATATTTGCTGCTGCAGATGTACCTAAAAGTTCAGGAAGGATTTCATCCTTTGGTCCCTGCTTCTTAACCTTACCATTTTCGATAACAACGATTTCATCGGCGATATTTAAGATACGCTCCTGATGAGAAATAACAATGATTGTTCCGTTGATTGTCTTACGCATGTTCTCGAAAACCTTGATAAGGTTCTGGAAACTCCATAAATCGATACCAGCCTCTGGCTCATCGAAAATTGAAAGCTTTGTACCACGTGCAAGAACTGTGGCGATTTCGATACGCTTAAGCTCTCCACCTGAAAGTGAACCATTAACCTCGCGCTCAACATAGTCCTTTGCGCAAAGGCCTACTCGTGAAAGATATTCACAAGCTGCAGCAACTGAAATGTTTTCTCCTGCTGCAAGACGTAATAAATCAATTACTCTAATTCCTTTGAAATGAACAGGTGCCTGGAATGCAAAACTAATTCCACGCTTTGCTCTTTCAGTAATATTCTTCTGTGAAATGTCCTCACCATCAAGAATAATCTGTCCTGATGTAAGTTCATTTACACCCATAATAAGCTTTGCAAGTGTTGACTTACCGCCACCGTTTGGTCCTGTGATGACGATAAACTTTCCATCCTCTACTGTGAGATTAAGATTATCAATGATTTCTTTGGTAGTGTCACCCTCATCTTCAACCTTGTAACACAGGTTTTTGATTTCTAGCATATTTCTACTCCTAACTCTATAAAACTCTCCCTAACTACTATGCCAGTAGCAGTTAGGCACAACTAATTCGATTGTACAAAATTAATCGAGCTTTATTATATTACCACGTTTTGCTCTGTTTTTTTATTAAAAATTTATTAATAAAGGGCTACTGAGAAACATTCTCAGTAGCCCTACATTTTTCATTAACTAATTAATTGTTCGCTTTTTCCTTTTTAGCAATCATTGGTAAGATTACGCCAAGTGCTGCAAGCACGATTGGTGTAAGGATGTTAAGGAATGTGTTAAATAAATCTCCCTCAACATACATACCAAGTAAGCAGCTAGCTGCTGTTACAAAGAAGCACCAGCATCCTGCGAAGATTGCAATACCCTGATTCTTAACAAACTTGTACTCAGGATTGAATTTCTCACCAGCCTTACGGAGCATGATGTATGCGAAGAATACCCAAAGGTAACGAAGTGGCATACATACTGAGTTAAGCTTTGTAAGCTGCTTAAGAACTACTGCTGCACCAGGAACGAATGACTGGATAAGGATGATAGCACCTGAAAGAACTGCAACCATCTTGATACCATTTACATAAGCACCTGCATCGTTCTTCTTGAGAAGCTTAGATGGGATGAACTCTCTAGCATCCTCATTGTCAAGAAGCATACGAAGTGGAGCATCAATTGAAATAACAAGTGTTGAAAGCTGACCGATAGCATTGCAAAGCGCATATATAATCATGATTGAATTTCCAACATGATAGTACTGACCAAGCTTCTGGAATGCCCAGTATGAACCGTTTGAATTGTATGCATCAAAGTTTGCATTGATTTCAGCTGGATCAAACATCATTCCCATAGCGATAGTACCAAGAATAGCACATACCATAACCATGACAGCAAGTGTAATCATTGCCTTAGGAAATCCCTTTGAAGGGTTCTCTACCTTGTTAACATATGGGGAAATCTTTTCACATCCACCTACTGCAAATACAAGGATTGAAAGTGATGTAAAGTACTTAACATTAAACTGTGGAATAAGTGTCTGTCTTGTAAATTCCATTGATACATAATCAGCATGAGGATTGATTGCAGGTGCTGCAAACATCATGATGATGTAAAGAATTGACATAACAAACATTGATGTACCTGCGATTGTAGCAAGCTTCTTAAGTGGATTAAGACCACGAGATGCTACGTAGCAGAATAAAATCAAAATAGCGAATGTAACAAGCTGAACTGCAAGTGTTGGGAAGCTATCATAAGTTTCACCATTTCTGAAGATTGCCCAGCTAAGAGCCTTTAAGCCACCTGATGACTTAGAAGCGATGTAAGTGATGTGGCAAGCCCAGTATGTCCAACCTGCATAGTAAGCTGCCTTTGCACCAGTTGTTCCGAAAATCCATGAGCTGACACCTCCGCCTGATGTCTTGAATGCTGAACCAAGCTCACCTACCATAAGTGCGTATGGCACGAAGTAGAGTGCAAACATAAGAATCCAGCTAAAGATGCTCTGGATGCCGTTAAAGTAGATAAATCCGTTTAAAACGTTTCCGAATCCCCATACAGTGGAAAACGCCATAAACGCAAGTGTAGACCACTTGATTTTTTTTGAATCCATTAATTAAATGTCCTCCCTTTTTTCTTTATCGGTTTAAAGCGAATATCAGTATTATACAGCATCTCTTTAAAGAATTAAATCAGGAATTAAATATTCAGACAATTCGCTTTAACACTTTAAACGGCTCACCTGTTTATTAAATTGTAATTATATAGTTTTTGTAGTCCACTGACTGCAATCCCACACGTCCGTTGCAAGCCCTTCGTAAAACTCTGGCTCGTGGCAAACCATAAGGATGCTTCCATTGTATTCTTTAAGCGCACGCTTCAACTCATCCTTGGCATCCACATCCAAGTGGTTTGTAGGCTCGTCCAAAAGAAGCAGATTTGTCTCGCGATTTAGCAGCTTGCAAAGACGAACCTTTGCCTGCTCTCCTCCGGAAAGCACTCTACACAAGCTTTCAATATGCTTTGTTGTAAGGCCGCATTTTGCCAAAGCAGAACGTACTTCGTTTTGATTGTAAGATGGAAACTCATTCCAGATTTCCTCTATACATGTTGTGGAAATGTGCTGGTCCATCTCCTGCTCAAAATATCCAATCTCCAAAAACTCTCCCTGATAAACTGTTCCAGAAAGAGGTGGAATAAGACCAAGAATACTTTTTAACAGAGTGGTCTTTCCAATACCATTTGCACCTGTAAGAACTATCTTTTGCTTGCGCTGCATCTCCAAATTCAGTGGCTTTGAAAGTGGCTCATTTTTATCGTAGCCAATAATCAAATCCTTTGTAGAAAAGATTACACGGCTAGGTGTTCTTGCCTCTTTGAAATAGAATTCTGGCTTTGGCTTTTCTGCTGCCAGCTCGATAACATCCATCTTATCGAGCTTCTTCTGACGTGACATAGCCATATTTCTTGTGGCTACATTTGCTTTATTTCTTGCAACGAAATCCTTTAGCTCTGCGATTTCCTTTTGCTGACGATTATAAGCTGCCTGAAGCTGACTCTGCTTCATAGCATAAACTTCCTGGAACTTATCATAATCGCCAACATAACGATTGAGCTGCTTGTTATCCATATGGTAAATAAGATTGATTACTGAGTTAAGAAATGGCACATCGTGTGAGATAAGAATAAATGCATTTTCGTAGTCATTAAGATATCTCTTAAGCCACTCAATGTGCTCAACATCCAAATAGTTTGTAGGCTCGTCCAGAAGAAGGATGTCTGGCTTTTCCAAAAGAAGCTTTGCCATAAGCACCTTTGTACGCTGTCCACCTGAAAGCTCTGTAACATCTTTATCAAGACCCAGCTCTAATACGCCAAGTGCACGTGCTACTTCTTCAACCTTTGAATCAATCATGTAAAAATCATGCATTGTAAGAAGATCAGCAATAGTTCCTGCCTCTTCCATGCGCTTATTCATCTCGTCATCGTCTGTGACCTCACCAAGACTAGCGTAGATATCATTCATTTCCTGTTCCATCTCGTAGAGGAAGTCAAATGCTGAGTGAAGCACACTGCCAATAGTCATGCCCTTTTCTAGCACTGTGTGCTGGTCCAAATATCCAACACGAACCTTCTTCGACCATTCGATTTTTCCCTCATCAGGCTGAAGCTTTCCTGTGATGATGTTCATGAATGTAGACTTACCTTCACCGTTTGCACCAACAAGACCGATATGCTCGCCCTTCAATAATCTAAATGAAACATCCTCAAAAATGGCTCTATCTCCAAAACCATGGGATAAGTGTTCAACGTTTAAAATACTCATATTTTACCTTTCTATCTCTAACCCTGCTTACGCATTCTACTTAAATATGATGAGGCGGCTGCCGCATAAGAACCGGCTGGCGCTTTTACCTCTGCCTTTATTGTTTCTTCTTTTTGCGGCCTCAGCTCATTTATAAATACTGATTGCTTATCAGTGTATTTGAAGATTGTAAGCTTTTCTTTTGCTCTTGTTATTCCTACATAAAAGATTCTACGCTCTTCTTCAAAGTTTTTCTTGTCTTGAGCTGTTGCCCTTGAATTAGCCCTAATGACCTTATTAGGGAAAACTCCATTTATTGCATCTATTAGAATAACATTCTCATATTCCAAACCTTTGCTGGAATGAATAGTTGAAAGAATGAATTTGGCGCCTGGTGTATATTGCTTTTCCTGAAGAATCATTCTGAGCTCATTCAGTCTATTCAGGAATGATGGAATATCCTTTTCCTGCTTTGCTATCATCTTTAATATAAAGACTTTGTTGTTATCTATGTTGTTGGAAATTAGATATTCCCCGTAGCCCATAAACTTTTCGATTCGATTTATGGCCTTATATGGGTTCTCACTGGCCATGTTCTTAAAATGAGTTCTAAGGGATCTGCAATTTCCAAGCACATGTCCATTAAGATTTAGAAGCTCTGCTGCATCTAGTATTCCCGAATGATTTCTCTCTGCAAGCTGACACATTTCAATTGCATCTTTCTTACTAAGGTAAGTCTGGAATTTGAAATATATCTTCATAAATATTTCTTCATCCATAGGAACAAATGCAAACCTGAGCATGTTTACTATATCTATCACCACTCTGTTTGTGAAGAAGGCCATATCCGCATTTTTTATGTTGTATGGAACGCCTTCTCTTTCCAACAAATCTACAAGTGGCAAAACACTTTCATTATCTCTGTATAAAACAGCTGTCTTTCGATTTATTTCTTTTGCCAAGCTAAGTAAATAAGAATACTGCTTCTCTCGTCCAAGCTTCACGAACTCAATATCTGTTGATGCCGCTTTAGTTGCACAGATGTGCTTTTTATGTCTGTCTTTGTTGTGCTGGATAAATATGTCCGCAGCTTCTACGATTCTTGCGTTCGAACGATAATTTTTATCCATCACCAGGACCTTTGCGCCTGGATGCTCGTTTTCAAAGTTAAGAAGTGCATCAGGGTAGGCTGCTCTAAAGCCATAGATACTTTGGTCCTCATCACCTACCATGAAAAGATTGCCCTTAGCACCTGCAAAAAGAGCAATAATCATATGCTGAATCTTGGATGTATCCTGAGCCTCATCTACGCATATATACTTGTAGATTTCCTGAAAATGATTAAGCACCACTGGTGAGCTTTTAAGCATCCTGTAGGCATACATCATCTGGTCATCGTAGTCCATCATATTGCGCTGCTTAAGCTCATTATTGTAGGTTTTGTATATCTTTATTAAATCGATGCCCTCATCTTTACCAAGCTTCTTAATCTCATCGTCGGAAAGATACATATTTTTGCAATATGTAATAAGCGTCCTAACTCCTTTGATGTCACTGTCTGTTGGGTATTCTCCCACAACATTTACGTATATATTTGTTAGAAGCTGTCCTGTAAACTTTTCATCGGTGCACAATTCAAATGGGTCTTTTCCAATCATTCGACCATAATATGCAATTATCTTTGCACATATGCCATTGATGGTTCTAAACTCCAATCGGTCAGCAAGCCCCGGTCCAAATATACTAACAAATCTTTCAGACATATCCTTTGTGGCTGCCACCGTGTAAGTAAGTGTTAAGATATTTTCCGGTGCAATGTTCTTGCAATAAATCATATACCCCAGTCTGTTTACCAGCACTGTGGTTTTACCACTTCCTGGCACAGCAAGAAGCAGCACAGGGCCTTCTACGGTCTGCACTGCTTCCTGTTGCTGTGAATTCAGCCTTGATATGTACTTTTCAAAAAAATCTTTTTCCTGCATAAATTACAAATCTAAAATTTCTATATCTATTTCTTCTAATTCAACGTCCTCATCTACATCTGATGGCTTAGGACGTTTCTTTTTCTTTGGTCTATTGCCTCTTTCCTTTTCCTTTTTCTTAAAGTAAATTTCTGGAATGAAATGCAAAACAAATATTGCCACTACAATATATAAATGGCAGAAGAAGATATTTGTGATTACTCCGTTATGTTTTAATAAATATGATGTTGAATATCCATATAAACATAGAATACCAAGGTAAGTCAATCCCATAATCATAATAGGAATATTCGCAGCCGCCTGCTTAATACAATGAAGGAAATCCTTAAAGCTTGCATCAAAGTAAACAAATCGACCTATCATAAGTGTAAGGAAATAAGTGATAAACATATCATAATTGTTATCTTCATATATAAACTTGATATAACAAAAGATAAGAATCATATACAGCATGCCAGTGAGTCTGATGGATGCCATTTCATCTCTATCAAGTCGCTTTAAAGGAACTAACACATGATCAAAAAATGTGTTGACCAATATGGATATTATCATAAATACCAGCAAAAGATAATCTTTATAATCGCTCCAGAACTGATAAAAAGCTCCCGATGTCACAAAGCGATTAATAAGATAATATGCTGCCATAAATCCTATGATGCTTCCGCCTGAAAAAATCAGCTCGTAAAATCTTTCTGTCAAAGAGAAAAACTCATGCTGCATCTTACGAGGATTTTTGAATCGGCCCTTTGAATAAATATAAAATGCAGCATAAACAACTGCTAATAATACCAATGCTAATACTAAGAAAATAATACAATCTGGCAATGTAAAATAATGCTTTACATATTCTGCGTAACTCATATTCAGCCTCCATTATTTACAAATAACTCATATTACGTTTCAAACATTTTAAATTTTATCAAACCTCTCCCTATTTTTAAATGTTACTTATTGTTAGAAATAATTCAATTTATGCTTTATTTTTTTATGCTCTATTTACTTTAACGAGTTAAAGCGTTAAAATATCACTTAATTAATGCCTTGGTATAGGGTAAATAAACTAATAGGGAGTTCTTATATGAAACTAGTTAAAGCGTATAATAGCGTAAGTCTTATTATTAGGATTTTATGCGGATTATTGATTGGTGCAGTCCTCGGACTACTTTTTGATAATCTCCAGGTTGTTTCACTTTTAGGTACTATTTTTGTTGGCGCTTTGAAGGCTGTTGCACCTGTACTTGTGTTCGTGCTTGTTGTATCTGCCCTCGCTCAAGGAAATGATAAGCTTGATAGAAGATTCGGTCTTGTTATCATCCTTTACATGGTCAGCACATTTTTAGCATCAGTGGTTGCTGTTGTCGGAAGCTATGTTTTCCCACAGACAATCATGCTTAGTGAAGCTGCCGAAGCAGACACTGTACCTACAGGAGTTGGCGAGGTTCTTTCAAATCTTCTTGTAAACATGGTTGGCAATCCTATCGGCGCTATTGTAGATGGTAGATACATCGGCATCCTTTTCTGGGCTGTTGTTCTTGGCCTTGCCTCTAAGAGAGTTGCCAGTGACAACACAAAGAAGGTAATGGAAGATTTTGCAAACATCGTTTCACTTGCTGTTAAATGGATTATCAATCTTGCCCCATTCGGTATCATGGGTCTTGTTTATTCAAATGTTTCAACAAACGGTCTTGCAATCTTTACTGATTACGGAAAGCTCTTAGCACTTTTAGTTGGATGTATGCTGGTTGTTGCACTTGTAATTGATCCACTTCTTGCAGCTATCGTACTTCGCACAAATCCATATCCACTTGTATTTAGATGCCTTAAGGAATCTGGTGTTACCGCATTCTTTACTCGTAGCTCTGCAGCAAACATTCCTGTAAATATGGAGCTTTGCGAGGCACTTGGCATGGATAAGGAAATGTACGCTGTATCAATTCCACTTGGCGCTACAATCAACATGGACGGTGCAGCTATCACTATTGCTGTTATGTCCCTTGCAGCTGCCAATACTGTTGGAATCCACGTATCATTTGCAACAGCTCTCATCCTTGCATTCATTGCTACTCTTGCAGCTTGCGGTGCTTCCGGTGTTGCTGGTGGTTCATTGCTTCTTATACCAATGGCTTGCTCATTGTTCGGTGTTAACGCCGATGTTGCAATGCAAGTTGTTGCTGTAGGCTTTATCATTGGTGTAGTTCAGGATTCTGTTGAGACTGCCCTTAACTCTTCAGGCGATGTAATGTTTGCCGCTACTGCAGAATACTCACAGTGGAAGCGCGATGGCAAATCTCTTCCTACATTCCTTGGCGGAACTACTAAAGTTGATATCTAATTCTGTCTAGATATATTAAAAGCTCACCTCTTAATGAGGTGAGCTTTTTGCTTTTAGAATAAATCTAATGAACTGTCTAAATAGATTTCTTCTCTGACTATAAGCTGATATTCCGGTTTAACCATGTAGTAGAGAATGAATTCTAATACTATCGCACTTCCCAGGCTACGTCCTTCTATTTTGAAATTAGAAAATCCCATTGGCATGTATGTGTTTTGAATATCCTCTACGCTGATAAAACCAGGATTTCGCATTGCATCTGAGAATCGGTATCCTCTTTTAGCCTGAGGCGATTGACATATGTGATCCTCGCAATCCTCCCCGAGGCTTTTACGGCTAACATTCTCATAGCATTCTTTTCTATCAGTACAACCAAATGAACAGCATTCATTGCACAGAAATTCCACTTTGTCTTTCTGAATTTTGGACAACTGCTCCAGCTTTTCAAATGATTTGTTCAAACGAAAGTCTGGCACTACATATTTGAAATCTTCTCTATCAAGTTCTACCTCTAAATCTTTAAAATCTGTTAGTACCTTTGTGGTTGATGAAACAAAATAATACTCTGGATAGTTTTGCTTTATATAATCCATAAGTAAGTCAGAGTATATGATAATACCATTTTGAGTACCCGTTTTTTCAAATAGCTCACACAGCCTGTTGCATCGCTTATCTGTTAGATGCTCTTCTCTGATTAATGAATTGCTGAATGTAAGTCTTGCTGATATGCTGTAATCTCTCAGTAGCTTGATTACATCAGTTGCCTGTTCTTCGCCAAATCCAACGCGGCCTCCGCCCCACAAGCAATCTGCTGGAGCACCATAGATTGAACCTATTTCACACCAATCATAAAAGTATTCTCGGTGATTCCTGAATAGTGGTAATAGAACTTTATAAAAATCATAAAACTCAAACAAACCTGGTAAATGATAATATGCTTTCATTCTTGCTCCTAACATGATTTTCTATGGCAATTATATCATTTATTTAGCTTATTCTTGTGAAGTATTGTGTATCATCTTCATGATGTATATATGCTCCATTTGCCAGCTGTGCTTTAAGACTTGGTGTGTTATCCTTGTTTACTGATAAATATACTTCTTGTATATCTCGCTTTCTTGCTTCTACAAGAGCTAGTTTTAAGCCTTTTGTAGCATATCCTTTGCCTCTATATGCTCTGCCTACCCCGTAACCGATGTGGCCTGACCCATTTCTAAGCGCATCGTTTAAACAATGTCTCAGATTGAATATTCCCACATACTTGTCCTCATCCTCTAAAACGAAGGTAGTATCTGGCACAAATCCCTCAGGAAGATTCTTTCCCATGGACCAATCTTTTTTTATTTCTATCCATTCAAGGAATTTGTCATAATCGTAGCCATATACCGGATTCAAGAAGCCATTCTCATCTGCCTCAAATGTCATAAACAACTCGTAAGTCTTTTTGTAGTCTGAATCCTGTACTCTAATTAGTTCCATAAGTGTATCCTCCTGTTGTATATTATTTTCCATATCATATCATATGATATGAAATAAAGGTATCTCTCCCTGTTTTTGGTACCAGGATAGTACCAAAGTTAATCCTAGTTAAATAAATTTTGATTAGGTTTGCTCTCGTGCCATTCCTTCACCATTTTTCGATATTCCTCTTGTTTTTCATAATACTTCTTTAAATCCGCTTTCCTTTTTGCAGCCTTCTGAGCTCTTGCTTTTGCCTCTCTCTGAGCATTATTATTTCTCCTGCTTCGACTCTGATTAGATTTTATGTTATCCAAGACCTGTTCCATTTGTTCTTCTACTGTCAACAATTCATTTTCTCTGCCTTTTATAGCTAAATCGACATGCTGGATGGTACCTGCCTCACCATTTTCTTTCAGGAAGAACCCTGTTCTTCTTAATTTACCATCTAATGCCTCATCGTTTCCTTCCATTGTGAATTCAGTAGATTCAGAACCTAAATAAATTGCTCCTACGCTAGCTTCTTTCAGATCTATTAAACGGTCAATCCCATTTTCATCTCGATACCATACCTTTAAATCATTAAAAATCTCATCATCTTCATCAATCCAGCCATTATTATCCTTATCATACTCGGCCAAATCTTTAAAACCATCTCCGCTCTTCACACCAAATAACTCAGTGCCATCATTTATATGTCCATCACCATTTTTATCTAATGCCAGAAATCCGCTCCCTTTACCTAGACAAGAAATCTCATCATCCTTTCCATCTGCGTCTAAGTCAAATTTAAACTTTGAATCACTTAGGCTTGCAGATTTTGCATCTATATTGATAATTAATGGATCACACAATGCATCCAATGGAGAACTCATCTGAATAAAAGTATCATGCTTTTTGGTTCTTGCCATTTCCATCTTTAAGTCAACATCTATTTCTCTCCCATCCTGAGTTTTAACTTTTCCCTCTGCTCCATAATTAGTTTGCTCCTTTTCAACTCTACTTTCAACATAGCCTCCAAAGGAAGCGCCCTGTGCCACTCCTCCACCATATGTCTTTGAATATTGTCTGTTTGAATAGCTATTTACATTACTTTCGCCAATTCTCATATGTAACACCTCACAAAACAAAAGCATCTGCACTCTATCCATCCATAGAATGCAGATGCTTTCCTTAACACCTATTGCTTTTAAATTTCTAATCTGTTAAATAAACCAGCTTCCAAAGAACGAAGATAGTCCGTAATTATTCAACGCACTATACTTTCCGTTCATTCCGTAACTGTTATATAATCCTGCCAATCCGTTTTGCTGAAACATTGATGACGCTGCTGTGTTTTGAGTCACTACAGCACTAGCTCTTACGTTTTGTCCAAATGAACCATTGGTACCGAACACTCTCTGTAGATCACCTGCATCAGCACTCTTTAGTTTTTCTTCATCCATTGACAACGCACCTGTTTTAAAGTCATAACTAATACCAACTTTTTCGAGATCTGCCTTGTTTGTTAATGCAATTCTCTTCATCACAGATGCCCTGTTACTTATTTGTACTGATGAACTATTTGATGTCCCCTCAACTATCTCATTGTATCCATCAATCAAGTTCTTGACATTTGAATATAATGAATTACGGTTTCCATCTTGATAAATTGATTTGTTACTTAGCTGCCGTCCTGCGGTATCTGCTTTACTTGCGCCATTTAGAATTTTATCATTGGTTTTCGATGCCATCTTATAAAGCGAGCCAAACACCTTACTATTATCGATAGTACTAAAGGCTCCATAAGATTTTTGGATTCCATTCCCCTTTGAATTCTTTCCTACTTTTTGCTTGCCATACTGATTTAAAATAGAGTTTGTACTACTATTAATACCTCCAGTTAACAAGCTGAAATAATCCATTCCAAAATTCATAAGTGCCTCCTTATCTGCTTGGATGATTAACTACTGTTAAATCTAGTATCGTCCATCAAAACATGATAAAGAATAGCTTTGTAACAACTGGGCGCCAGGGTGTCATAACTGGTCTAAATTCTGCAACATCACCATTGCGCTATACCATCCGTCCTTATTCTCTATAGTAATACCACCAAGATATTTCTCCGCTATCTGTTTAACACTTTTTAACCCCAATCCATGTTCTCCAGATTTTGTTGTCACAGGGAGCCCATCATCAAATTTAGTTATCGTCCCTGTAAAGGTATTCTTAACTTCCACTATAAAGAAACTATCTTTTTTGATGCCCCTTAATATTATCCTTCTTTCATGATTATATTCCATGCACTCTGTAATCGCATTGTCCAACAAGTTTGTCATAATAACCCCTATGTCATATGGAGGAATACTAATTACATTAGACCATAAAAAATCACTTTCAAATAATATCCCTTTTTCTTCTGCCAATGCACTCTTTTCGTTAACAATTACATCTATCAACGCATTTCCAGTATTAAACTTATGCATAGTACTATTAAGTTCTATTCCCATTTGAGATAAATATTCTATTACCTCTTCTTTACTATGAGACTCTATCAATCCGCGTAATGTCGTAAGTTTGCCAGCCATATCATGTCTAAGTATACGGATTTTAGTATGATAAGAATCTAAATCTTCTATATACTTTTTTGCATAATTTGTACTTGCTATAATTTTCTGATTTTCAAGTTCTTGTTCTTTTAACTTTTGGAACTCCTGCCATAACACTACTCCAGAAAGTTGGCCTAAAAACAGTAATACAGCCATCACTGGCAATTTAATTCTTATACTTATGTCCTGCTCGCTAAAGATAAAGACTTCTTTTTCCAACGGAATAATAGATATTTCACTTAGCATATACATCATCAATAATGCAACTACTGAATATACCGACAACAAGCATGCCTGCTTAACCGTCATAAGGTATTTCTTTCTAACTATTCTTTTCACTATCACCAGCTCGAATGTCACACAAACCACATAGATAAATGCCATTATTACTATCCAGATTGTAAGCTGATTATACACACTTTCCATAGCATCGCCTGAGGCATAATCTATGCGCTCTAAAAGAAAATCAGAAATACTATCAGATAAAAACCCTGTAAAAATAAAGCAAATACTAAAAATACTATTCCATAAGAAATAAAGATATACCAACAATGGCAACATTTCCCTATCTCTCTTATAAAAAAACAATAATACTGTCACGGCAGAAATAAACAAAAACACCCCTTTTGTTTCAGCTGTAACAAAACTAATCACCAAACGCTCTACTGATATAGTTGCTATAAAAAGATTCCTCTTACGTATTGTAATTTCTTCGTTTGGAACAAAAATGAAAAATAAGCTCACAATAATCCCTAATTGAATAAAAATTAATGTAAGCTCATATATCTTCTGTATAATTTGAAATGTTGCCTCTGTCATATCAACTCTCCCTATCTGCAATATAATTCATATAACTTTGGACAAAATCATTATACCTATACTTTGACAGTAATGCCTGTTGACCGCTAGCCATTGTGATGTCTCCTCTGGTATATTTTTTCACATGCTTCATGTTTACGAGATAGCTTTTATGCACTCTGAAAAATGTATCCCCCAAGTTCTGTTCCCATTCGCCAATTTTTCCATAAATTTCAATTTTCCGTCCAAGTGCATGAATAACAACTTTTCTTCCTACACTTTCAATGCAAACTATATCTTCCTCATTCAATGAAAAAGTTGTTCCACCATTTTTTATTGTTATATGGTTTTCTTCTCTGCAAGAATTAGGCAGCAAATCAATTCTTTTTATTTCCTCTGCAGCACTCAATACTGTATTTTTAAATTTATCTTTGTTTATAGGCTTAACTATGTAATCGAAGGCATTAACATTAAATGCTTCAGCCATTCTGTCCTGTATCCCAGTCACAAAAATAATTAAAGGTTTTGTAAGTCTCACACTTTGCTCTTTTTCCTTTATTTTAGCCTGAATGGTTTCTGCAACAACCATACCATCCGTTTCAGCCATAGCTAAATCTAGAAGCAGAATATCTATTTCAGGTTTGTCTGGGCATAAATAATAGTGTAAAATTTCATCTCCAGAGGAAAATTGAACACATTTGGCAGTACCAAGTAATTCAGATACATACTTTTCTAAAGATTCTCTAACTATTATTTCATCATCACATATACCTACAACCATTTTCTTTCCCCTTTTTCATCTTATTAAAAAGTATACCTTAAATATATCTCAACTAGAATTTATTGTCACAAATGGACTGATAAATGTCATAAATAGAATAAACGCACTACGTTCTACTGTGCTGCTCCATTTCCTGTTCCTGTGAACATCATCATAAAAAATTCAGCTGCTGCACTAATCTCTCCACCCAAATAACTAGTTTCAGAAAAAACATTATCGACCCCCTTAGCTCCGAATAAACTAAAAGCATCCGAAGCAATCATTCTTTCTGCATTTTTCTTCGTAGCTGCTTCTCTTTCCATATGACGTTTTTCATAATATTTTTCCATAAGCTCCATTAACATATCATGACGTTTCTGTCTCTTTTCCCACCAGCTTTCATCATCTTTAGAATCAGCAAACTCTAAAGGATAGCCTTCCCCATGATGTTCTTCTATTGAAGCTCCAAAGTGTTCAGCATGGTAGTGTCCCTGAGCTCCAATAGGAAAATGCACAGCCCTGTCAATTTTAAAATATCCAAGTACCCATGCCTCATATTTAGGATCTGATTTCATCTGTTTATAGCCATCTTCCGTAATATTTATATATTCAACATCATTTAGTTGACTGGAATCATAAGGAATCTTAGAAATCACATCATTAATGACACCCTTATATTCTTCTAATGTCAAATCATCAGGATTGTAATTTTCACCAAGGTACTGCTTTATAACATTTTCACCAGCACTAACCATCTTATCAACATCAGCTTTTCTATCCTTATGTTTTGATATGTATTTATCTACTGTACTTTCTTCTGGTTGGATTCTTTTCTTTCCGGAGCTCTTTGCAAAGTCAATCTTTGAAAGTGTTTCTGAGAAACTACTGTTTGAGCTATTAATTTTAGTATATTTCTGCATTCCTTGTATTACAGAACCGGAATAGTTAAATATTGCCTGTTGCACTGACATACCATACATAGTTCTTACACCTCCATTAAAAATGGCATTGCTTCAAATTAGATTTCCTCCTTGAAACAATGCCAAAAGCACTCATAACTTCCATGATGTAATATCTATCGACCATTACATCTGCTCATTTATAGAGATGTAATCAATAGCAGTAATAATGTATTGAATAGATATCTATATTTCTTCTGCGACCTGTTCGTCTAATTCATCTTCTTTCTGATGAGTCTCTTTTGCTTTTTCGGCTTCTTCTCTAATAAGCTCAATCATAGCATTAATATCATTATCAACTCGATCAAGAAGCTTTTCCCATTCCTCATCAGACATGCCTCGCCAATCATCCTCTTCATTCTTTGATTCTAGCTTACTGTACGTCTCAATGAGCATCTTTAATACATCCTGTACATCCATAACTTCACCAGTTGATTCTCTTTTAAATGATACGTCAGCCTCAGAAATAGCTTGCACCCAGTTTAATTTCTTAGTTGCTGCTTCTTCAACAGATGAAAATTCTAGTCCACCTAATGGGTCCATAAAACTCTTGAGGGCACTCCAACTACCAAAATGATTTCCAGCTATTCCCGTACCATTTTCATCAGCATACTGACAATAAGCAAACATTTCTATAGCTGTAGCATTTCTTGGATCTACCTCAGAAAGATTTACATCATAAGATGAGCCATTAGAAATATTTACTCTAACAATGACATCATCAATATCTTCATTGATTAGCTGTGTAGCCGTCATTCCATGTCCCATACCAGGCGTAAGAACAAATCCCATGCCTAAATCTTTTTCCTGAACCTTATTATCTTTCGGCTCTGACTCACTTAAATCAACATCATATTCAAGGCTTAGTGAGGAAATAATTCCTGTACTAGATATAATACTTCCTGTTGGTACCACATTAATCTTTGCACCTTCAATATTCCCAATACCTGAATTAATCAAAACTTCCATTAGCCTATTGATATGCGGCATTAATTTTTCAGCAGCTAAATTACTAAGTCCAGCAAATTCAAATTTTCCTACCTCAGCAGAAAATGCTGAAAGATAATTCATTCGCTCAAAAATATCATCAGCTGCTACATTATCCACAAATTTCATAGTTTCGTCAGCCAAGTTTTCTGTATCTCGAATATAGGAGCATAATGCTGCAAATTCAGTAAAATCAGCATCTGTAGGATCAACATTATAAGGATCAATTTCTTTAGAAAATTCCTTTCCATCCTTATCTGTTCCAGTAGCTGTATACTTCCGCTCGTCACCATTAACATCAATTCTAATTTCAAATTTTTGCATAACTCCCTGATATGAATACGCAGTTCCCCCATCAGAACTGGCTATGGCACTCATCTGACTAGTCATTACACTTGCGGAAACTATACGAGTGTAACTTGTCTTCCCCTTTGAATCATCTTCAATAGATGCATCTACATCATTTAATGCTTCATTTGTTGACGTTTCAATAGCATTTTTGAAATCGTAATTTTTATAATTTTGATTTGTAAAGAAGTAGCTACTACTAAAACTGCTACTCTGATAATACAAACTATTTTCTGTTAAAAAATCTGTCATATAAACCCTTTCTTCAGCCTATCTATCATTCAAAGCTGATTCACTTTCCCTTGTCAAAAGCTTTGGCTTGCTTCGGGTCCAAGTGGTAAAAAAACATTACTCATAACTACTCATACACAATCAATAAAACCACCCCATTTATCAACCTTTGAAATAATTTGTTTTAATCAAAAAAGGACATCAAAAGATTTTTCAATCCATTGATATCCTTTAAATCCATTTCTTATCATTACTTCCAAAGACTATTTATATTTTCTATATTTATATCGGCACATCATATTACATCGTTAACCATATGTAATGAAAAGCACTTTTATTGTAATGAAACACAAAAAGGATTATGTCACCAAGCACAATTTCTCTATTAATAAAATTAAGGAGCCCCATCAGATGGCGACTCCCTATAAAAGCTCATGCTTTTCAATTGTGTATTAAGTCTAGACTACTTTGCTCAAAACGCCAAAATATATTAGCACATAAAAAAAGAACACCTAAGTGCTCTCTCTTCATAAAACAAGGACGGAATTGATGCTGGCACCGCTTCCGCTGAAAACCTCGAAGGTTTTCGTTCGTTATAATTATAGTAAAACATGATCATTAGCATGTCAATCACTTTTTTAATACAGGCTTGTTTCTACTATTCTCTAAATATGCAATCACTTCACATATAAAATGATAATTCTCCACAAGAACATCATTCTTCTTAAACATATTAGCATTGTCATTCCTAAGCATAGTCTTTAAGAACAATTCCTTAACCTGTTGCATCCCTTTGTCTCTCATATTTCTATTTGCGGGTGTATTTAAAATATCATAATATACAAATAATAATACGACAAAATCATGTACTACAGGATTTTCCATTTTCTTCTTGTAGCTGGTAGAAAATTTATTCGACTTTGCTAACGCATCCATTATGTCTTTATTCTTTTTAATCTTTATCGAATATGGCTTACGCATGGAATTCAATAAGCAGCTATTATGAGCAGCTGCATTCCTTAAAAATTTGATACTGCCTAAATAAGAAGAATAAGAATGTCCTCCGTACACGCCATAATACAGTTCATATAACTCAATAAAATGACCAAACGATAAAGTTTCAATAAAACTCCATACTGGAATATTATCGTTTTCATCAAAATTTTTAATCAAATCCGATGTTGCAGATTTATCCTTGTTAGCCTTTATTCCTGCCATAACAGAATAATCAATATCATTGTATCTTTTTACTATCTCGTAGCCATCCTCTAAATCGTTATTAGTAATATCTCTCATAAGACGTGTTTTCAGTAAATGTTCAACATCTAAACACAAACCTACAATTAATCGGCGCAAATACATATCTAATGTACTTAGCTCTACAAGACAAGCAAAATCTAGATTAATATATTTATTTGATAATTCCACCTTGCTATACTTTGTATAATTTCTAGCATATGATTTCAGCTTAAAATAGTAGTTATTATACTGAAGAAACTTCCGCGCCTCTTCCTCAGTATACATTTCAAATTTAACATTCTTTTCTTTTAAATCTTCTATCTGCTGTTCATAAGATAATTTTCTCTTGTCCATAGGTATCAATTGTACTCCCAATTTTTATGCCAAAGTGACGAGAGGCTCTCCCGTCACTTTACATCGTCTAATATTTTCACTCATCCCTAATTGATTTAATGATAGCAAGGTTATAGGGCTTTTTCAATAATGTTTAAAGGGCTAATTCATTATTTCTTCGAACTATTTTTATCGATCTAAGTCTCTTCTTGACACTATATTTCTTACCTTAGTCCTATTTTCATCTTCAATGTTTTTCTTATATCTTCTTAGTTTCTCCAATGTACTCTCTCTAGCTTCTTCTAGCACAACAGGCTTTTTGTTTAGTTCCCACCATTGTTTAAATTTTCTAAATGCTCCTGATACAAGTTTTCCTATACCTGTCTTCGGTTCTCTTAGCGTCGCATATCTCATAAATTCTTTCTTCATTTCCGTATCGGCAATCCTCTCGACTGCTTCATCAACTATCTTATTGGTTGCCTTAGCAATCTCATTTTTGACTTCAACCAGATTATCACGCTCAACTTCTAACTTGGTTATTTCCTCTGAGATTTCTTCGTACTGCTTTTGCTTCATGCGGATATAGAACTCTTTTGACATATCATTATTTCTTCCCTTTTCCTTTGGCTTTAAAGTTTCATCTCCAAAAATTTCTGGATGCTCTTGGATTAGTTTTTCGGCTTGATCATGTAGTAAACCCTGAAGCCGCTCCATTCTTTCTTTTGTGAATACCTTTGTTTTTGCTACCTGCTTTTTCATTCCCCTCTGATAACCACTTGCTACGGGTACACCTACAACCTGCATATGAGGTGATGATTCATCAAAGTGTATAACAGCAGACGCCACTTTGAATTCAGGAACTGCAGCTTTAAAAGCTTCCAGTTGCTCTTTCAAAAGTGGCGTCATTGCTTTCCATTCTTCTATTGTTTTCTGTCCCCAAAATTCTTTATCACCGATTTGCAAAATAACTTCTGCAGCTACATCATTCTTTTTACTATCGGAGGCATACTTCAAATAATCTTTTATTTGTCTATCCGCTCTCTTACCTTCATTGTACTCCTTCAACACTTCTGAGAATTCATCTTTAT
Organism: Pseudobutyrivibrio ruminis; assembly: GCF_015057245.1. Classification (GTDB taxonomy): domain Bacteria; phylum Bacillota; class Clostridia; order Lachnospirales; family Lachnospiraceae; genus Pseudobutyrivibrio; species Pseudobutyrivibrio ruminis_E. The sequence goes on along the minus strand of NZ_SVET01000005.1, from coordinate 143,262 downwards.
ATATTTGTTTTACATCATTGAGGATGCTCGTACCACTGCCCTCAACTATTTCAATCAGCTCAACATTGTATTCTGATTGTTGAGTGTATAGCCGCAAGTTATGTTTGCTTGCTGCGGTGATTGAATGAGTTGTGGTCAGTGCATGTTTTTTATTGGACAAATGACATGAACAAGATATCATGTAAAATCACTCCTTTCATTTGGACAATTAAGCCGTCGGCAGACCCCTCGGAGAGCCCCCGTATAATGACATCTATGTCATTATACCTAGAGGGTTACCCATAACGACACGTTATGCGGTAAGCTCGCTCCGCTCGCTATGCTATAGCCGCTTTTAATTCTTCCTGATTCCATTTACCGATTTGCTCCCTTATTGATTCATCTGGAAAAGTTAACTGATAGCTTTTTTCTTTTATTCTGTTCTTTATTCGTTCATCATAATCCATATTATCAATAGCCATGTTGCATGTATAAATGGTAATCAGATTATTCATGTATCGCTCATTTATGATTTGATAAAACTTTTCCTGCGTCCAATCCTTCGGTGTTTCAGTATCAAAATCATCAATTATCAAAACATCAACTTTGGTTAACCCTTCAAGAAGCTGCTGCTCCGTGTATTCATAATCCTTATTCCAGGTTGCTCTGATTTCATTTAATATCTCAATTGACGTTGCAAACTTCACTGAACATTTTTCCATTTTCAATAATTCGTTTGCCAGAGAAATGGCAAATCTTGTTTTCCCACATCCCTTGGTTGGCGAATAAAGATAAAATCCCATTCCTATGCTTTTCATCCTTTCAAAATTATCTATCCACCATTTCGCAGCGATTAGATTCTTCTCGATAATAATTTTTGATTGCTCCTTTTCATAAATATCCTTACTGTAGTTTTCTAACCAGTAGTTCTTAAACCCTTCAGGTATATTTGCAAAGGCTACACGTTCCCTTGTAATGAGCTTTTGTCGAATCCCACAACTGCAATCTCTTGTAAATGGACGGCCTTGTTCATCCTCATAAAACTCAAAACCTGTTCCTTTACATATTGGGCAAACATTAGATTCCATATAAATCAAGTTCTTCTTTTGTCCAATTGTTCTTTCCTTGATTTCCTGAAGTTGCTGTTCCATAATGTCTTTCACTTCCATATGCATTGTCCCCCTTTATATTTTTTTGTTTTTTATATTTTTTGGTTTTATATTCTTTATTATTATATTGTGTCTGGTTTTCCGCTGACGGTTTTCCCGTTGACGGGTTATCCGTATGCGGAAAATCCACTCGCGGTGAAACCGCAGGTATTTCATGTATTTCTAAAACTTCAGGTCCAAACGCACCACCTTCTTTCCTTTCTTGATATCTTGTTATATAACCCATTTTTTCCAATTCTTGTAATCCAGTCTTTATTTTATCTTTACCATCTGGAAGTATTGCTACTAATCCATTTATTGAAAAGTCCCATTTATCAGGAAGCCCTATCAATGTAACCAGTAATCCTCTTTCTTTTAGATGAAGGTCTTTATTTCTTAATATTCCATTACTGATCATAGTGAAGTTTCCTTGAGTCTTATTTTTTAATACTGGCAATCATTATTCCCCCTTTCCTTTTGCAAGTTATCAAGTAATGATGCTACTTTTCGTTGCTCGTTAGGATATAGATGTCCATAGGTATTTAGTGTAATCTTGATATCCTTATGCCCTAATCTCTCCTTGATAATTAAAGGCTGTACTCCATGATGAATCAGATAGGCACAATGGCTATGCCTTAAATCATGGACTCTAATCTTTTTTACATCTACTTTCTTGATATGCCTTTTCATTAACTCCTGTAGTGCCTTTGCTGTCATTCCAAACAATCTTTCATTGTTAGGATAACGATACAACCGTTTATAATAATCCAATATTTCCTCAACAAGGAATTTTGGTAGGTCAATACTTCGCACTGAGTTTTGCGTCTTTGGAGTTGTGATAATATCCTCACCATCTACTCTGTAATACGTCTTTGTAATATTCAGTTTATGCTGAGGAATATCTATATCATTCTTTGTTAATGCTAAAAGCTCGCCTTCTCGTATTCCTGTCCAAAACAATATCTCAAAAATCAACCGATGCATTGAACCAAGTTCGAATGTATCAATGAACTTTTGATATTCTTCTATTGTCCAGAAATCCAAACTCCTATCATCAGATGACCCCATCTTCTTTACTCGCTTACAAGGATTATCTTTTAACCCATATATCCTCTCTGCATGAGTAAATAAAGCAGTTAATTGATTTTGTAACATTCTTAGATATGCTTCCGAAAAATCATTATTCTTCTTGATATCATTTTGCCAAGCAATAATATCTGAAGGTGAAATTTCATTTAATGCTTTACCCCCAAAGTACGTTGTTACATAAGCATCAATCATATACCTTTTATTTTTCTTTGTTCTTGCTTTTAATTCATGCTCCTTGTCTGTGAAATAGATTTCTACAAAATCTTTTAACCTCATAGACATATCTGCTCTTGCTGCAAGCTTGAAGTTCACTTCAAATTGTTGTGCTTCTTTTTTCGTTTTAAAGTTGCGTTTATGCTTCTTCTTCGAGACTCCTGTCCAGTCTTTGTAATAGAAGGAACAAAACCACATTCCATTATCGTCTTTGTACGCTGGCATTTTATCCTCCTTAAATTGCTACATTCATTGTGTTGTATCCATAAAACTTTGTTTCCCAATAAGCTTTTGGAATTTTACCTGCTACGACTATGAATCCTTGTTTGGACAACTCTTCATTTAACTCTCTAATTACCTTATATGCATGTCCCTTTGAAACACCTAATTCAGCAGATACTTCTTCAACGCCTATCATATAATTAGATTTCATAACCTTCTCCTTTCTCTATTTATTATGTACATAATTTTATAATTTACGATTTTCGTAAATTTAATATACCATTCGCTATTCATTTTGTAAATACTATATTTACGATTTTCGTAATTTATTTTTACTTTTTATATTTTTCATTGTTATGTTTTTCGTAAATATGATAGAATAATTATTGTAATACTGATTATTGGAGGTATTAATAATGGGAGATGGAAAGAATTTAAAAGAACTAATTGATGCTAAAGGCACCAATGTTAGACAGCTTGCCAAAGCTTCTGGATTGAAAGCATCAACACTATATTCAATAATCCAAAAAGATACTAATATAAGATTTGATTATGCTTTAAGAATTGCTAATGAACTCGGAGTAGATGTAAATGAAGTATGCTCAGCAAGCCCATTCTCTGGTGAATTAAAGGAAGATGAAATCTATATGACTGTAAAAGATCACACTGGATTATTAGATAAATCTCGTGTTAAAGATTATCTATTATATTCTATGTATCCTTTAATGATGTTATATGGGAAGAATGCTATGCCTGATGTAGATAATCTATTAACATCTTTCTACCAGCTTGATGATGAAGCACGTAATGAAATAGTTGATACTATAAAAGTAAAACTCCAATATCATCGTGATCCAAAACGTGCAGAAGAAATAAAAAATATAAAGAAATGGTAATTGTTTTTAAGGCTTTTTCTCATAGAGAAGAAGTCTTTTTTATTATGTTCTGGTACTAAACCTTCTAAAAATAGTACCAGAATAGTACCAGACACTTTTTTTTACTAACTCCGTTTTCCTATTTTCGCATGAAAAAAGGCTCCCGAAGAAATCCTCGGAAGCCTTGATTTTACTATTTGGGTTGGGCTGTTCGCTCGAAATTATTCGATGATTGTAGCAACACGACCAGAACCTACTGTTCTACCACCCTCACGGATAGCGAATGTAAGACCCTGCTCCATAGCGATTGGGTGGATGAGCTCGATTGTCATCTCTACGTTATCGCCAGGCATGCACATCTCTGTACCTGCTGGAAGCTCGCAAACACCTGTAACGTCTGTTGTTCTGAAGTAGAACTGTGGACGATAGTTGTTGAAGAATGGAGTATGACGACCACCTTCATCCTTTGTAAGAACGTAAACCTGAGCTGTAAACTTTGTGTGGCATGTTACAGTACCTGGCTTAGCAAGTACCTGTCCACGCTGGATCTGGTCACGGTTAACACCACGAAGAAGTGCACCGATGTTATCACCAGCCTGAGCCTCATCAAGAAGCTTACGGAACATCTCGATACCAGTTACAACAGTCTTCTGTGTATCTTCCTTGATACCGATGATTTCAAGTTCGTCGTTAAGGTGAAGAACACCACGCTCTACTCTACCTGTAGCAACAGTACCACGACCTGTGATTGTGAATACGTCCTCTACTGGCATAAGGAATGGCTTATCTGTCTCACGCTGTGGATCTGGGATGTAAGAATCAACAGTATCCATAAGTTCCATGATCTTGTCGCCCCACTCGCCGTTTGGATCCTCAAGAGCCTTAAGAGCTGAACCCTTAATGATTGGGCAATCATTGAAGTCATACTCTTCAAGCTGCTCTGTAACTTCCATCTCTACGAGCTCGATAAGCTCCTCATCATCAACCATATCACACTTGTTAAGGAATACAACGATGTAAGGTACACCTACCTGACGAGAAAGAAGGATGTGCTCCTTTGTCTGAGCCATAACACCGTCAGTTGCAGCTACTACAAGGATAGCGCCATCCATCTGAGCAGCACCAGTGATCATGTTCTTTACATAATCAGCATGGCCTGGGCAGTCAACGTGTGCGTAATGTCTCTTCTCTGTCTGATACTCAACGTGAGCTGTAGAAATTGTGATACCTCTTTCACGCTCTTCTGGAGCCTTATCGATGTTCTCGAAATCTACCTTAGCGTTACCAGCTACACGCTCAGCAAGTACCTTTGTGATAGCTGCTGTAAGAGTTGTTTTACCGTGATCTACGTGTCCGATAGTACCGATGTTACAATGTGGTTTGGTTCTGTCAAAATGCTCTTTTGCCATTTTTAAAAATCCTCCTTAATATACTGCCCCTATTTGGGCAAAGTTAGTTCTATACTCTCAGTATCTCGATTATATCGAAAATACTGAGAGTTTTCAACTATTTATGTTTTATTTTGCGTGGTTAGAGATGATCTGCTCCTGAACGTTCTTTGGAACTGGCTCATACTTCTCGAAGAACATTGAGTAGTTACCACGTCCCTGTGTAGATGAACGAAGCTCTGTTGAGTATCCGAACATCTCTGCAAGTGGAACAAGTGCTCTAACAATCTTGCCGCCGCCAAGGTCATCCATTGACTGGATCTGACCACGCTTTGCGTTAAGTGATCCGATTACATCACCCATGTATTCCTCAGGCATTGTTACTTCAACCTTCATGATTGGCTCAAGAAGAACTGGAGCGGCCTTAGCCATAGCTTCCTTGAAGCACATTGAACCTGCAATGTGGAATGCCATTTCTGATGAATCGACTTCATGGTAAGAACCATCGTAAACGTCTGCTTCTACACCAAGAACAGGGAATCCGCAAAGGATACCAGCCTTAGCTGCTTCCTCGATACCCTCACCAACAGATGGGATGTATTCCTTAGGAATAGCACCACCAACTACTGAAGACTTAAATCTGAATGTCTCTTCAGCGTTAGCATCAATTGGAGTAAATCTAACCTTACAATGACCGTACTGACCACGTCCACCAGACTGCTTAGCATACTTGTATTCCTGATCAACTGCCTTTGTAAATGTCTCTTTGTATGCAACCTGAGGTGCACCAACGTTAGCCTCAACCTTGAACTCTCTAAGAAGACGATCAACAATGATTTCAAGGTGAAGCTCACCCATACCAGCGATGATAGTCTGGCCTGTCTCCTGATCAGTATGCTGACGGAATGTAGGATCCTCTTCAGCAAGCTTTGCAAGAGCTTCGCCCATCTTCTGCTGTCCAGCCTTAGTCTTAGGCTCGATAGCAAGCTCGATAACTGGCTCTGGGAATTCCATAGACTCAAGGATTACTGGATGCTGCTCATCGCAGATTGTATCACCAGTTGTTGTAAACTTAAGACCTACAACAGCTGCGATATCACCAGAATAAACCTTGTCTAACTCTGTACGCTTGTTAGCGTGCATCTGAAGAATACGACCAACACGCTCCTTCTTATCCTTTGTAGCGTTAAGGCAGTATGAACCTGAGTTCAATGTACCTGAGTATACACGGATAAATGCGAGCTTTCCAACGAATGGATCAGCCATAATCTTGAAAGCTAAAGCTGCGAATGGCTCATCATCTGATGAGTGCTTCTCAACTGGGTTACCATCTAAGTCTGTACCCTGAATAGCTGGTACGTCTGTAGGAGCTGGCATGAACTCAAGGATAGCATCAAGAAGCTTCTGAACACCCTTGTTTCTATATGCAGATCCACAGCATACTGGGATAGCCTTACATTCGCAAGTTGCCTTACGAAGTACAGCCTTAAGCTCATCGATAGAAGGCTCCTCACCCTCAAGATAAGCCATCATAAGATCATCATCTAACTCACAGATCTTCTCAACGAGTTCTGTATGATAAAGCTCAGCATCATCAGCCATATCAGCTGGGATGTCTGTGATAGAAATATCATCACCCTTATCATCGTTATAGATGTATGCTTTCATCTCGAAAAGATCGATGATTCCCTGGAAATCATCTTCCTTACCGATTGGAAGCTGAAGAACGATAGCGTTCTTCTTAAGTCTATCACGGATCTGATCAACAGCTCCGTAGAAGTTTGCACCAAGGATATCCATCTTATTGATGAAAGCCATTCTTGGTACGTTATATGTGTCAGCCTGTCTCCAAACATTCTCTGACTGTGGCTCAACGCCACCCTTTGCACAGAAGACACCAACGGCGCCATCAAGTACACGAAGGGAACGCTCAACCTCAACAGTAAAGTCTACGTGGCCTGGTGTATCAATGATATTGATACGGTGCTCAAGAGCACCCTTCTTAGGCTTGCAGTTTTCCTGCTCAGTCCAGTGACATGTTGTAGCAGCTGAAGTAATTGTGATACCTCTCTCAGCTTCCTGCTCCATCCAGTCCATGGTTGCAGTACCTTCGTGAGTATCACCGATCTTGTAGTTAACACCAGTATAGTAAAGAATACGCTCTGTAAGTGTAGTCTTTCCGGCATCGATATGAGCCATAATACCAATATTTCTGGTACGCTCAAGTGGATATTCTCTTCCTGCCACTGTTTGTCCCTCCTATTAGAATCTGTAATGAGCAAATGCCTTATTAGCTTCTGCCATTCTATGCATTTCTTCTTTTCTCTTAACAGCTGAACCTGTGTTTCCAGCTGCATCCATGATCTCGTTTGCAAGACGCTCTTCCATTGTCTTCTCTGTACGTGTACGTGAGAACATTGTGAGCCATCTAAGGCCAAGGGCCTGACGACGATCTGGTCTTACTTCGATAGGTACCTGATATGTAGCACCACCGATACGTCTAGCCTTTACCTCAAGTACAGGCATAACGTTGTTCATAGCTTCCTCGAAAACCTCAAGTGCAGGTCTTCCAGTCTTTTCCTCGACTTTGCCAAATGCACCATATACAATCTTCTGAGCTACACCCTTCTTACCATCAAGCATGATGTTGTTGATAAGCTTTGTAACTACTTTGCTATTGTATATAGGATCTGCCAAAACGTCTCTTTTTTGAGTATGTCCTTTTCTTGGCACGATACTTCCCTCCTTAACTAAAATTTGTTAGATCAACGGTACTCACAAATTTACTTGTGTTCATGCATTATTTATTCTATAGAGAAAAAATAACAACATTAACCAAATTTTTGTGATATACAATAAATTTCCTAAGCCTTTACGCTATTTTACTTAGCATCCTTAGGTCTCTTAGCGCCGTACTTTGAACGTCCCTGCTTGCGGTTTGCAACGCCGGCTGTATCAAGAGTACCTCTGATTACGTGATAACGTGTACCAGGTAAATCCTTAACACGACCACCACGAATCAAAACAACGCTATGCTCCTGAAGATTGTGACCTTCGCCTGGAATGTATGATGTTACTTCGATTCCGTTTGAAAGACGAACTCTGGCAATCTTACGAAGAGCTGAGTTAGGCTTCTTAGGTGTAGCTGTCTTAACAGCTGTACATACACCACGCTTCTGTGGAGAAGAAGTGTTTGTAGGCTTCTTCTTAAGAGAATTGTAACCTCTCTGAAGTGCTGGTGCTGTAGACTTCTTTACAGATGTCTGACGACCTTTTCTAACTAGCTGGTTGAATGTTGGCATTCTTTTTTACCTCCTAATTTATTTCTTTACGCAAAAATAGGCATAAATATCCTATTAGCGCATGCTAGAACATTATATTTCCTTAATTTCATTATGTCAAGGTTAAAAATGTGAAAAAAAGACCCTGGCAATGCCAAGGTCTTTTATATATTTTTATTATTCTACATCTACAAGCTCATCTGAAAGTGCTTCTGCACCATTAGCTTCGCCTTCGAACTCTTCTGTAGACATTGCTGCATCTGCAAGCTGATTGTCTGTTGAAAGAGGAATGTTTGAATATCTCTTCATACCTGTACCAGCAGGGATTAAGCGACCGATGATAACGTTCTCTTTAAGTCCGTTAAGTGGATCAACCTTACCCTTAATAGCTGCATCAGTAAGAACCTTTGTTGTCTCCTGGAATGAAGCTGCTGAAAGGAATGAGTTAGTAGCAAGGGCTGCCTTTGTGATACCGAGGAGTTCCTGTGTACCAGTAGCAACTTCCTTACCTTCTGCCTCCATCTGCTCGTTAGCTTCTTCAAAGTCAAGCCAGTCTACAAGTGAACCAGGCATAAATCCTGTATCACCAGCCTCGTCAACTCTGATACGCTTTAACATCTGACGGCAAAGAACTTCGATATGCTTATCGTTGATATCAACACCCTGTAAACGGTAAACACGCTGTACTTCACGGATGAGGTAATCCTGAACAGCTGACTTACCCTTGATTGCAAGGATATCGTGTGGGTTTACAGAACCTTCTGTAAGCTCATCACCAGCTTCAAGTTCCTGACCTGAAATAACCTTGATACGTGATCCGTAAGGAATTAAGTACTTCTCTACATCACCTGTTTCAGAGTTTGTAACAACAACTTCTCTCTTCTTTGTCTTAGAATCTTCTTCGATAGAAACTGTACCAGCAATCTCTGTGATGATTGCAAGTCCCTTAGGCTTTCTAGCCTCGAAAAGCTCCTCGACACGAGGAAGACCCTGTGTAATATCGTTACCAGCAACACCACCAGTATGGAATGTTCTCATAGTAAGCTGTGTACCTGGCTCACCGATTGACTGAGCAGCGATGATACCGATTGCTTCACCAACCTGTACAGCACGTCCTGATGCCATGTTAGCGCCGTAGCACTTAGCACAAACACCAACGTGTGAACGACAGTTAAGTACGTTTCTGATCTTAACTTTCTTGATTGGGTTGCCCTTATCATCAACACCCTTTTCGATGATTGCAGCTGCACGCTTAGGTGTGATCATATGGTTAGCCTTAACGATAACCTCACCCTTAGCATCGCAGATTGTGTAGCATGAGAATCTACCAGTAATACGATCCTTAAGTGACTCGATTTCTTCACGACCATCCATGAATGCGTATACCCACATACCTGGAATCTCGCGATTTGTACCAGCAACACAGTCAGATTCACGAACGATAAGTTCCTGAGCAACGTCAACCATTCGACGTGTCAAGTATCCTGAATCGGCTGTACGAAGAGCTGTATCAGAAAGACCCTTACGAGCACCGTGAGCTGACATGAAGTACTCAAGTACATCAAGACCTTCACGGAAGTTTGACTTAATAGGAAGCTCGATAGTCTTACCTGTTGTATCAGCCATCAAACCACGCATACCAGCAAGCTGCTTGATCTGCTTTTCAGAACCACGGGCACCTGAATCAGCCATCATGAAGATGTTGTTGTACTTATCAAGACCATCAAGAAGGTCCTTAGTAAGCTCATCATCAGTCTCTTTCCAAGTATCAACTACTTCACGATAACGCTCTTCTTCTGTAATAAGACCACGCTTATACTGACGTGTAATCTTATCAACTGTCTCCTCAGCCTTAGCAATAAGCTCTGGCTTCTGAGCAGGTACTGTCATATCTGAAATTGAAACTGTCATGGCAGCAATTGTTGAGTAGTGGTAACCCATTGCCTTGATATCATCAAGAACTTCTGCTGTCTTTGTAGCTCCGTGTGTATTAATAACTTTTTCAAGAATCTGCTTTAACTGCTTCTTACCAACATGGAAGTCTACCTCTGGCAAAAGCTCGTTCTCAGGATTTGTTCTATCTACATAGCCAAGATCCTGTGGAATAATCTCGTTGAAGAGAAGTCTACCAAGTGTTGATGAAACATTACCTGTAACAACAGTTCCGTCAGCATGCTGCTTTGAAACACGAACTGTGATACGTGCATGCATTGTTAATGCATCGTTCTCGTATGCAAGAATTGCCTCGCTAAGGTTCTTGAAGATTTTGCCTTCGCCAAGCTCTTCTCTAGTATCACCTACAGACTTACCACGCTCCTGTGTGAGGTAGTAAATACCAAGTACCATATCCTGTGAAGGAACGGCAACAGGACCACCATCTGAAGGCTTCAAGAGGTTGTTAGGTGAAAGAAGCATGAATCTACATTCAGCCTGTGCCTCCTGAGTAAGTGGAAGGTGAACAGCCATCTGGTCACCATCGAAATCGGCGTTGAAAGCTGTACATACAAGTGGATGAAGCTTGATAGCTCTACCTTCTACAAGGATTGGCTCGAAAGCCTGAATACCAAGTCTATGAAGTGTAGGAGCACGGTTAAGCATAACTGGATGCTCTTTAATGACATCTTCAAGGATGTCCCAAACCTGTGGCTCGAACTTCTCAACCATCTTCTTAGCGTATTTGATGTTGTGAGCCATACCATTGCCAACAAGCTCCTTCATAACGAAAGGCTTGAAGAGCTCAAGTGCCATCTCCTTTGGAAGACCACACTGGTAAATCTTAAGCTCTGGTCCAACGACGATAACTGAACGACCTGAGTAGTCAACACGCTTACCAAGAAGGTTCTGTCTGAATCGACCAGACTTACCCTTAAGCATGTCTGAAAGTGACTTAAGAGGTCTGTTACCAGGACCTGTAACAGGACGACCACGACGACCGTTATCGATAAGAGCATCAACAGCTTCCTGAAGCATACGCTTTTCGTTACGTACAATGATATCAGGAGCACCAAGCTCTAAGAGTCGACGAAGTCGGTTATTTCTATTGATAATACGACGGTATAAGTCGTTAAGATCAGATGTAGCAAAACGGCCACCATCAAGCTGTACCATAGGACGAAGATCTGGTGGAATAACAGGGATAACTGTCATAATCATCCATTCAGGTCTGTTTCCTGACTCACGGAATGCCTCAACAACCTCGAGTCTCTTGATGATACGTGAACGCTTCTGGCCTGTAGCGTTATCTAATTCAATCTGAAGCTTTGTAGCCTCTTCATCAAGGTCAATGTCCTTGAGAAGCTCCTGGATAGCTTCAGCACCCATTCCTACTCTGAAGCCGTTACCATACTGTTCTCTAGCTTCCTGGTACTCAGCTTCTGTAAGAACCTGCTTATACATGAGAGCTGTCTCTCCTGCATCAAGTACGATGTATGATGCAAAGTAGAGAACCTTCTCAAGTGTCTTTGGTGAAAGATCAAGAATAAGTCCCATACGTGAAGGAATACCCTTGAAATACCAAATATGTGAAACTGGTGCAGCAAGTTCAATGTGACCCATACGCTCACGACGAACGCTTGCCTTTGTGATTTCAACACCACAACGATCACAAACTACACCCTTATAACGAATCTTCTTGTACTTTCCGCAGTGACATTCCCAGTCCTTGCTAGGTCCAAAAATCTTTTCGCAGAAAAGACCATCCTTCTCAGGCTTCAGTGTACGATAGTTGATTGTCTCTGGCTTTTTAACTTCGCCACGAGACCACTGTCTGATCTTTTCAGGTGAAGCCAATCCAATCTGTATTGCGTCAAATGCTATTGGTTGATATGTCGCTTCTTTATTCTCTGGCATTTTCTAGCTCCCTTCCTATTTATTCCTCATCAAAATCATCTGCTACATCTGCAAAATCATCATCTTCTTCAAATGCTGCATCATCTTCATCATCAACAAGATCTCCATCAGAATCAAACTTCTTTGTAGAGAATCCTGCCTGTGCGAATGAATTGTCATCCTCGAAGGCAAAGTTTCTATCGCTTCCAGCGATGATTGCATTGAGGTCTGTATTTCCATATTCACTTGTTTCCATAAGTTCAACTTCTTCACGATTTTCATCGAGAACACGAACATCAAGACCAAGTGACTGTAATTCCTTAAGTAATACCTTGAATGACTCAGGGATACCTGGCTCAGGGATGTTTTCACCCTTGATGATAGCTTCGTATGTCTTAACACGACCGATAACATCATCAGACTTCATTGTAAGGATTTCCTGAAGTGTGTATGATGCACCATAAGCCTCAAGAGCCCAAACTTCCATCTCACCGAAACGCTGTCCACCGAACTGTGCTTTACCACCGAGTGGCTGCTGTGTAACAAGTGAGTAAGGACCAGTTGAACGAGCATGGATCTTATCATCAACAAGGTGGTGAAGCTTAAGGTAATGCATGTGTCCGATTGTTACAGGACCATCAAATGGCTCACCTGTACGACCGTCGCGAAGCTGTACCTTACCATCACGAGAGATTGGAACACCCTTCCAAAGTGCACGATGTGCACGGTTTGTAGAAAGATACTCCATAACATCGTCACGAAGAATATCAACGTACTTGTCGTAGAATGTCTCCGCGCCGTTTGTAGCTTCTTCCTTGTCAAATGGCATATTAACATAGTCATTTGCAAGCTCAAGTGTATCCTGGATATCAATTTCATTTGCACCATCAAATACTGGTGTTTCAATGTCAAATCCAAGTGCCTTTGCAGCAAGTGAAAGGTGAATCTCAAGGACCTGACCGATATTCATACGTGAAGGAACGCCCAATGGGTTAAGTACGATATCAAGTGGACGACCGTTTGGAAGATATGGCATATCTTCTACTGGAAGTACGCGGGAAACTACACCCTTGTTACCATGACGACCAGCCATCTTATCACCTACACCGATTTTTCTCTTCTGAGCGATGTAGATACGTACTGATTTATTAACACCTGGAGAAAGCTCATCGCCGTTCTCACGAGTAAATACCTTTGCGTCAACAACGATACCATAAGCACCGTGTGGAACACGAAGTGATGTATCACGAACCTCTCTTGCCTTCTCACCGAAGATTGCAAGAAGAAGTCTTTCTTCTGGAGTACGCTCTGTCTCTCCCTTAGGTGTAACCTTACCAACAAGGATATCACCTGCACGAACCTCAGCACCGATACGGATAATACCGCTCTCGTCAAGATCCTTAAGTGCGTCATCACCTACACCAGCAACATCACGTGTGATTTCCTCTGGTCCAAGCTTTGTATCACGAGCATCGATTTCGTACTCTTCAATATGAATAGATGTATAAACATCATCCTGTACAAGTCTCTCTGAAAGGAGAACCGCATCCTCGTAGTTGTAACCTTCCCATGTCATGAAACCGATAAGAGGATTCTTACCAAGGGCAAGCTCACCATTCTTTGTAGAAGGACCATCCGCGATAACCTCGCCTGCTTCTACATGGTCACCCTTAAATACGATTGGACGCTGATTGTAGCAGTTAGACTGGTTTGAACGTGTGAACTTGAGAAGATCATACTCATCTCTTGTTCCGTCTTCGTCAGCCTTGATGATAATACGCTTTGTCTCTGACATCTCTACGATACCAGCACGCTTAGCAACTACGCAGACACCTGAATCGACAGCTGTCTTTGGTTCCATACCTGTACCAACAACTGGAGCCTCTGTAGTAAGAAGAGGTACTGCCTGACGCTGCATGTTTGATCCCATGAGGGCACGTGTAGGGTCATCATTCTGAAGGAATGGAATAAGGGCTGTAGCAACTGAGAATACCATCTTAGGAGATACGTCCATGTAATCAAACATAGTCTTATCGTACTCCTGTGTCTCCTCACGGAAACGACCAGATACGTTCTTTCTCATGAAGTGGCCTTCTGCGTCAAGCTTGACGTTAGCCTGTGCTACATGATAGTTATCCTCTTCGTCTGCTGTCATATAGATAACCTCGTCTGTTACGCGAGGATTCTCTGGGTCTGTTTTATCAATACGTCTGTATGGCGCCTCAATAAAACCATACTCATTGATACGAGCATAGCTTGCGAGAGAGTTGATAAGACCGATGTTAGGTCCTTCAGGTGTCTCGATAGGGCACATACGTCCATAGTGAGAGTAGTGTACGTCTCGAACCTCGAATCCGGCACGGTCTCTTGAAAGACCACCAGGACCAAGGGCAGAAAGACGTCTCTTATGTGTCAACTCACCAAGTGGGTTGTTCTGATCCATGAACTGTGACAACTGTGATGAGCCAAAGAACTCTTTGATTGCAGCTGTAACAGGCTTGATGTTGATGAGGTTCTGTGGAGAAATATCCTCAAGGTCACGAGTTGTCATACGCTCACGTACAACCTTCTCTAGACGTGATAAACCGATTCTGTACTGGTTCTGTAAAAGCTCACCAACAGCACGAATACGACGGTTACCAAGGTGATCGATATCGTCATCCTTACCAATGCCGTACTCAAGATGCATATTGTAGTTGATTGATGCGAATACATCCTCAACTGTAATGTGCTTTGGAATCAAATCAGCTACTGAACGCTCAATAGCATCCTCAATATCTTCTTTTGTTGTGTTTTCTGAAAGAATTCTCTCTAATACTGGATAGTATACAAGCTCAGTAATACCAAGAGCTTCTGCATCGATATCAACAAACTTTGTGATATCAACCATCATGTTTGAAAGAACCTTTACATTGCGTGTCTCAGTCTGGATGAATACATGAGTAACAGCTGCGTTCTGGATTTCATCAGCCTTCTCAAGTGTAATCTTATCTCCAGCCTTTGCAATAATCTCGCCAGTTGTAGTGTCAACTACATCCTCTGCAAGAATATGACCTGCAATACGGTTGCGAAGCATAAGCTTCTTATTAAATTTATAACGTCCTACCTTTGCAAGATCGTAACGTCTTGGATCAAAGAACATACCGTGAATTAATGACTCGGCGCTATCCTTTGCAAGTGGCTCGCCTGGACGAAGCTTACGATATAACTCAAGTAAGCCTCCTTCGTAGCTACCCTGAGGATTCTTCTCAGTAATAGAAGGATCCTTTGCGAATGTAGCAAGAATCTTTGGCTCTTCGCCAAATACATCAATAATTTCCTGGTTTGTACCTAAACCAAGAGCACGAATAAGTACTGTAACAGGTACTTTTCTGTTACGGTCTACACGAACATAGAAAACGTCATTGGAATCTGTCTCATACTCTAACCATGCACCTCGGTTAGGTATTACTGTACATGAATAGAGCTCCTTACCAATCTTGTCGTGACCGATAGCATAGTAGATACCTGGTGAACGAACAAGCTGACTGACGATAACACGCTCTGCTCCATTAATAACGAATGTGCCAGTCTCTGTCATAAGTGGTAAATCACCCATGAAAATTTCATGCTCCTGCATGTCTCCGGACTCCTTGTTTACAAGGCGTACCTTTACTTTCAAAGGTGCTGCGTATGTTGCATCTCTTTCCTTGCACTGTGGGATGGTGTACTTAACTTCATCCTTGCACAATGTAAAGTCAACAAAGTGCAACTCAAGCTGATTACCCCTATCCTGAATAGGAGAGATATCAGCAAATGCTTCTTTTAATCCGTCCTTAACGAACCAGTCATAACTGTTCTTCTGGACCTCGATTAAATTAGGCATTTCAAGTACCTCTTTTTGTCTCGAGTAACTCATACGCAAGTTCTTTCCAGCTTTCACTGGACGTATTCTGTTTTTCTCCATTGACGTTCCACCTCTCATAATATTTAAATTTGGATAAATCTTATCAAATAAAATGTGTGAAAATCCGTGCATAAAAATAAGCATAGAAATACACACTGCACCACAATAGTGCAAACTACATTCTATGCCAAAGTCAATAACAAAGTCAAGTATTAAATTAGATATTTTCAAAAAAATTTAGCAGGTTCATTTGAACCTGCTAAATATAAAACAATCGAGTTTAACTTACTTAAGAGTAACCTTTGCACCAATCTCCTCAAGCTGAGCCTTGATTGACTCTGCTGTAGCCTTGTCAGCTGCTTCCTTGATAACCTTTGGTGCGCCATCAACGAGTTCCTTAGCTTCCTTAAGTCCAAGACCAGTAGCCTCACGAACAACCTTGATAACCTTAACCTTCTCAGAACCTACTTCTGTAAGCTCTACGTCGAACTCGTCCTTCTCCTCAGCTGCTGCTGCATCGCCAGCTGCTGCTGCAACTACAACGCCTGCTGCTGCAGAAACGCCGAACTCTTCCTCACATGCCTTTACAAGGTCATTTAACTCTAATACGCTAAGCTCTTTGATAGCTGCGATAAACTCTTCTGTTGTCATCTTTGCCATGATTATTTTCCTCCATTAAATAATAATAAAAATCAATTAAATTACTCTGCTTCTGTTGCAGGTGCTTCCTCTGCTGGAGCCTCTGCCTCTGCAGCTGGTGCCTCTGTAGATGCACCACCCTGCTCTGCGATCTGGTTGAGAACGCGAGCGAAGTTTGTGATTGGTGACTGTAAGCTTCCAAGTAACTTTGAAAGAAGTTCCTCTCTGCTTGGTACAGCTGCAACTGCTGACATACCATTAGCATCATAGAATGTACCTTCTACGACACCAGCCTTGATCTCAAGGTTTGTAGCTGTCTTAGCAAATTTAGCAAGAATTCTTGCTGGAGCTGTAGCATCATCCTTTGAAACAGCGATTGCACTTGGTCCTTCAAGAACATCATCAAGTGATGCAAAATCTGTTCCCTCGAAAGCACGCTTCATAAGTGTGTTCTTGTATACCTTGTAAGTAACACCAGCCTCGCGAAGCTGCTTACGTAACTGTGTGTCTTCTGCAACTGTAAGTCCACGAGCGTCTACAACTACTACTGAAGCTGCATCCTTAATCTGCTCTGAGATCTCGTCAACTATTGGCTGCTTTAATTCAACTTTTGCCACGAATTTTTCCTCCTTATAATATTTGTTTGTTGCTTATATGAGGATAAAGTAAAACCCTCTATGTCAAAGACATAGAGGGTGATTAATCGATAAATACTTAATCGTCCTCGGCTGGTAGATAAAATCTTTACGGCTAACGCCACCTGCTGTCTTCGGCAACAACTTTATGCATTATATCATCATGTATATTGGGCTGTCAACAATTAGTTAGAAACCTTTGCAACATTAAGCTTAACGCCAGGTCCCATTGTAGGAGCAAGTGAAATGCTCTTAATGTACTGACCCTTTAAGCTTGCTGGCTTAGCCTTGTTGATAGCGTCCATAAGAGTCTGGAAGTTGTCCGCTAACTGCTCCTCTGTGAAAGAAGCCTTTCCGATAGGTACATGGATAATGTTTGTCTTATCAAGTCTATACTCAATCTTACCAGCTTTGATTTCTTCAACAGCCTTAGCAACATCCATAGTAACTGTACCAGCCTTTGGGTTTGGCATAAGTCCTCTAGGTCCAAGTACACGACCAAGACGACCAACAACACCCATCATGTCTGGAGTAGCAACTACAGAATCGAACTCAGACCATCCTTCGTTCTGGATCTTTGGAATGAGCTCCTCGCCGCCAACGAAATCAGCGCCTGCAGCCTGTGCCTCGTCAAGCTTAGCACCCTTAGCGAATACTAATACTCTAACTGACTTACCAGTTCCGTGTGGAAGTACTACAGCACCACGGATCTGCTGCTCAGCGTGACGTCCGTCACAACCAGTTCTGATATGAGCTTCAATTGTCTCATCAAATTTTGCAGTAGCATTCTTCTTTACCTGTGCGATTGCTTCTGCTGGATCGAATGCAGCTGACTTATCGTATGAGCTTGCAGCTGCAACGTATTTCTTTCCTCTTTTCATGTTTACCTCCTGTGGTTTATCGAGCTTATGCTCTCCCACTCAAATCTTTAATAGTAAGAACGTTGTTTTCGCTAAGCTGTGAATTATTCAACAACCTCAACGCCCATTGATCTACATGTTCCTTCGATCATGCTCATAGCAGCCTCAAGTGATGCTGCGTTAAGGTCAGGCATCTTTGTCTCTGCGATTTCCTGAACCTGAGCCTTTGTAATCTTTGCAACCTTTGTCTTGTTAGGTGTGCCTGAAGCCTTCTGAAGCTTGCAAGCCTTCTTAATAAGAACTGCTGCTGGTGGAGTCTTTGTGATGAAGCTGAAGCTTCTATCTGCATAAACAGTGATAATTGTAGGAACAATTGTATCTCCCATATCTGCTGTCTTTGCGTTAAACTGCTTTGTAAACTCCACAATGTTTACACCATGCTGACCAAGTGCTGGACCAACTGGTGGGGCTGGTGTAGCCTTGCCTGCTGGAATCTGCAACTTGATATAGCCTTCAATTTTCTTTGCCATGATATTCCTCCTAATCCATCTTGCGTACGTCTGTGAAATCAATTTCTACTGGTGTTTCACGTCCGAACATTTCAACGCTGATGGTTACTGTCTGCTTCTTAGCATTGATAGACTTAACAACGCCCACAGTATCTTTCCAGGTACCGTCTACGACACTAAGAGTATCTCCAACTTCGAAGTCAACCTCAACGTTGACTCTTTCAGTGCTTTCGCCTAGTAAGTATGCTTTAACTTCAGCCTCTGACAATGGCACTGGTTTACTTCCTGGTCCAACGAAGCCTGTAACACCTCTAGTATTTCTGACAACGTACCAGGTCTCGTCATTCATAATCATCTCAATAAGAACGTAACCAGGGTACATCTTCTTTGAAACTTGTTTCTTGACGCCATCCCTAGTTTCGGTAACCTCAACCATAGGTACTCTTACATCAAGAATCTGCTCCTCGAGATGTTGTGTCTCGATAGCCTTTTCAATGTTTGTCTTGACTTTGTTCTCATAGCCTGAGTAAGTATGAACTACATACCACTTTGCCTCTGCCATATGCGATGCCTCCATTATAAATTAACTAGGATATTTACACCCTTGTTGATCACTGCATCTAAAACGATGATGATCACTGCTACAACTACTGACACAGCAACAACTGCTGTTGTCTGTTTTGACACGTCTTTTGGATCTGCCCAGACGATCTTTCCGAACTCTGTCTTAAGACCCGCAAAACGTCCTGACTTGGTTTTCTTTTCCTCTGCCATTTCGCACCTCCCGGATGACTATTTAGTCTCTTTGTGCATTGTGTGCTTCTTGCAGAATCTGCAATACTTCTTTGTTTCCATTCTGTCAGGGTGTGTCTTCTTGTCTTTTGTCATGTTGTAATTACGCTGCTGGCACTCTGTGCAAGCTAATGTTATCTTTGTGCGCACAACTTCCACCTCCGTTAAATTTCTACTTTGGTCTACTTATACTCACTTGTCATAGCGAACAATTTGACAAGGCGAAAAAAGAGCATAAAAAAAAGACCTGCTTTTCTTAGTCGCTAGCTAAATTTAGCATACGACGCAAGAACTGTCAAGTCTTTTTCATTATTATGTTTAGCCCTTTACACCACCAAGTGTAACGCCACCTACAATATATCTAGAAAGTATTAGGTATACAATTATAACAGGGAAGATTGAGAATGCAATCATAATATAAACCTGTCCCATATCAAACTTTAACCAGTCTGCATTACGAAGCTGAGCAATTAATATAGGAAGTGTCTTCTTTGTATCATCATGAAGAACAAGTGCTGGAGTGAAGTAATTATTCCAGCTACCTACAAAGCTGAATATTGCCTGTACAGCAATTGCTGGCTTCATAAGGGGTACTACAATCTGGTTAAATGTTCTAAATTCGCCAGAACCATCAATTCTGGCAGCCTCGATTAAGGAAAGAGGTAATGTAGAATCCATGTATTGCTTCATATAAAAGAATACAGCAGGAGATGCAATCGCAGGAATAATAAGTGGAATAGCACTATTATCTAAATGCATCTTGTCAATGAGCTGTAAGAAACCAAGTACAGTTACCTGTGTTGGAATCATCATAATCATTAATATGAAGGTAAACATAAACTTCTTTAATTTGAAGTCATATGCATGGATAGCATAAGCTGTCATTGTTGAAAAATATGTTGCAAGTGTAGCTGTAAGTACAGCGATTAAAAGTGAATTAATCATACCACTTACAATAGGTAATGTTCCATTTTTCAAGTTTGTCCAGTTCTCAATAAGATGAACACTTGGAAATGGAGTGAAACCTGCGCTCAACTCTGAATTGCTTCTAGTAGAATTGATAAATAATACATAGAACCAGAATAAGCACAAGAATGAAATTAAAATCAATACTATATAAGAAACTATTCTTCTAGCATGAACTCCGCCGCCTTGGCTGTTGCTTGTGTTATTTGCCATTTTTATTCTCCTCATCTATTTTACTTAATTTCAATGATTTTATTTCTGTTCCTGAACGTTAGTAAACTTATAAACTATCAAGCTTAAAATGGCTGTTATTACAAACATAAATACTGAAAGTGCACCTGCAAGTCCAAAGTTCTTACTATATAAATGCTTGTTCAAGTACATAATCAAAGTCATAGATGAACGCATTGGATTACCTGTACCATTTGTTAAGATCTGAGGTACATCAAACATCTGCAAACCACCAATGAGCGATGTAATCATAACAAATACAAGAATTGGTCTAAGTAAAGGCAATGTTATTTTATAGAAAATCTGATTAGCAGTTGCACCATCAACCTGAGCAGCCTCAAAAAGAGATGGATCAATTCCAAGCATACCTGCCATCAGAAGAATTGTCGTATTTCCAAACCACATAAGGCAGTTCATTGTAGCTACCAATCCACGAACACTTGCAGCGTGATCCATAAATGAGAATGCTTCCTTGAATACGCCAATCTGAATTAACAATGAGTTAATTGGTCCGCTATCTGCAAATAATGTAAAGAACAACATCGCAAAAGCTGATGCCATAATCAAGTTTGGTAAATAGATTACCGTTTTAAAGAATGTCTGACCTTTTAATCTAAGAGATGGATCTGTAAACCAAGCTCCTAATAATAATGAAAGGATAATCTGTGGGATAAATCCTAACACCCACATAATCATTGTATTCGCAAAATATGTTGGTAAATCACCGTTAGTTACAATTGTTGCATAGTTTGCAAGACCTACAAAGTTAGGTCCAATCTGAGTAAGGCCTGAACGGTAATTTTCAAAGAATGAATTGTATATAGTTGAAACAAGTGGGATCAACTGGAATATTAAAAATATTACTGTAAAAGGTATTAGAAAGATATAACCCCACTTATTATATCTAACAACTTTGCTCTTCTTGTTCATAAATGCTCCCTTTTAGTTCTTTTAAATAGGGGCGCATAGGGCCAATCCCCACGCGCCCCAAATCATTTCACTGATTAGTTGCAGTTAGAATTAGTCAACTGAAACATCTGGATACTTCTCATGAACTGCTGTCTTGAACATATCGAGAGCCTCGTCCTTTGTTGCATTTCCTGTGAAGTAGTTCTTCATTGCCTTCTGGAACTCTTCTGTACATCCCTGATCATACTTAGAAAGGTTTGAAAGATCTACTGTCTCAGCACCTGCTGCAAGCTGCTCGTATGGATTCTGACCACCGAGAAGGTCAAGGTTACCTTCATCTGATGTTGCGAGCTCTGAAAGAACTTCCTTGCTGTTTACGCAGTCAGCGTATGTTGTAGCTATATCCTTAAGAACTCCCTTATCTGTTGTCATTGTAACGATGATATCTTTTACAAGGTTAGCATTGTCTGTACCTGTTGCAGCACATACCCATGTACCACCCCAGTAGTAAGACTGAGGACCTTCGCAGTATCCCCAACCGCCCTGGTTAGCGATTGTGCCATCCTGATCTGCATCAAGACAGAAGTTGAAGAACCAAGCTGGTCCAAAGTAGCAGAATACCTTTCCTTCTGGTCTCTTACCCTTTGCCCAGTCATCGCTCCAAAGATCATCTGTATCTTCAGCGCCTGCTTCAATAAGTGCCATAGAATCATCTACCCACTTATCAACGTTAGGGTCAATTACAAGCTTGCCATCCTGTACCCACTGTCCAGATACATTGTTAGCATATGTTCTGTATGTATCGTTTACTGAGCACATTGTGTAACCAGCATCAGCTACCTTCTTAGCTGTCTCATTGTACTTATCCCAATCAGCTACTGCTGCCTGAACCTCTTCTGGATCATCTGTTCCAAGAACTTCCTTTGCTGCCTCTCTGTTGTAGATAAGACCTGCTGAGCATGCCTGCCATGAAGAACCTTTAAGTTTACCATTGCTATCTGTTACGATGCTCTGTGTATATGTGTACTGATCTGAAAGAACATCAGATGTAATGCCGAGGTCAGATAATGGCATTGTTACATCCTCGTCAACATACTTAAGAGCGTAATCAGCTTCTACCAAGAATAAATCTACCTTATCATCTGCAGCTGCGTCTGGCTGAGCGATAAGAGCCTCATCAAGGTTGTTCTGATATGCATTGTCTGTAGATGGTGTAATGTTCCAAACTACTTCAACATCACCAATCTTACCGTGAGTAGCATCTACTTCTTCGTATCCAGGATAGAAATCCTTTACACGTGTCTGCCACTCATCGTTCCAACAATAGATGTTAAGAACTTTACCTGTGTCCTCAGGAAGTTCTACAGCTTCTGCCTCTGCATCAATCTCCTCTGTTGATGCTGGAGCTGCTGCTTCTTCTGTAGAAGCTGTTTCTGAGCTTCCGCAGCCAGCAAACATTGTTGCTGTCATTGTTGCCATCGCGAGCAAACTAACTAATCTTTTTTTCATTGTGTGTTCCTCCCAAAATATTTTTCCTGGACTTTCGTCCTTTGATGCTGATAACACATCAACATCATATCTACATTAATTTGTTTGCATTTATATAAGTTGATTTCTCAACCCAATGCCTAATTTAGTTTCTTTAGGGTATCTCCTTCAAGCAATCTTCCTTTTACTACAACTCGTTGTACTAATGTAGTTTTTGGTCTTTCAATTAAATCGATAAGATTCTTTCCTGCCTGTCTTCCTAACTCTTCTGTATCCTGTCTATAAGTAGTAAGACGTGGCCTAATATGTCTTGCTACTTTGATTCCATCAAATCCAACTACTGATACATCATCAGGAACCTTTAACCCTTTTTCTGATATTGCCCTCATACCACCATAAGATGCATAATCATCAGGATAGAAAATGCAGGTTGGTCTGTTTTCTAATTCCAACAGCTTTAATGTGCATTCATAAGCACCATGTGTATCTCTATATGGAGATTCCATTAAGTACTCATCTGGAGTTTCTATTCCATATTCTTCCATCTTTTTATGGAAGGTAACTAATCTTGTGCGTGTTACCGAAGAATCAGCACCGTGTATGTAAGCGATTTTTCTATGGCCAGAAGCTACTGCAAAATCAACCAGCTCAGTCATGCCTCCAACATTATCTGAAAGGATTGTTGTTGTATCATTATAAATATGATCAATTGTTACAACTGGTATATCGCTTTTTACTAGTTCAACTACTTCAGGATCTCCGAAGTGAACATTTGCAATAATTACACCATCAAATCTTCTATATCTTGCATGTGTAAGATAAGAATCTCTTCCAGGCCTTGATCTGTCATTTGAAATAAAGGTTATATCATATCCCTCTTTTTCAACTTCTCTTTTAAAGCCTTCAAGAACACTTGCGAAAAAGTCATGCTGTAAACCACTGTTGGCATCATCCATGAAAAGAACTCCTATATTATGTGTACGATTTGTTTTCATGGATTTTGCTGCTGCATTAGGAACATATCCTAATTCATTAGCAACTTTTCTGATTCTTTCCTTTGTTTCTGCGCCGATGTCACTGTGATCATTCAGTGCTTTACTAACTGTAGCAACCGATACGCCACATCGGCCGGCAATATCTTTTAATGAAACCATCACTCTCTCCCTAGTGTGTTAAACATTTGCTTAATCGTTTTCGTAATTTCAATATAGCCCCTTTTCACGAAATGTACAATAGTTTTTTCGAAAATTTGTCTTTTCGTTAAAGTTTCGTAACCCATTTTAGTGAAATATCGCCAAATATTTAACAGCCTAATTGCTTTTTAGGATAATTATGGTATTCTAATGCCGAGAAAATATATCTTTTAACTTAAACGTTTACGCTTCATTTTCTTTGAATGAACCGCTTTTCTCTCAAATTATTCACTTAATCGTTTTCTGTATGAATAATTGTTTCTTAGTTTTAGGGAGGAATATATGAAGTTCGGACATTTCGACGATCAAAACAAAGAATATGTAATCACAACTCCAAAAACCCCATTACCATGGATTAACTACTTGGGTTGTACCGATTTCTTTTCTTTAATGTCAAACACATGCGGTGGCTATACTTTCTATAAAGATGCAAAGCTTTTACGTATGACTCGTTATCGCTATAACGACACAACACCAGATACAAACGGAAAGTATTTCTATATTAAGGATGGGGATACAATTTGGAATCCAGGCTGGCAGCCAACCAAGACAGAGCTAGATTCATATGAATGTCGTCATGGTATTGGTTACAGCAAATTTACTGGTGTAAAAAATGATGTTAAAGCAGAGCTTATTACTTTTGTTCCAATTGGCGATCCTGTTGAACTTACAAAAGTAACAATCACAAATAACAGCTCGGCTCACAAAGATATTCAACTTTTCTCATATGTAGAATGGTGTTTATGGAATGCTGATGATGATATGAAGAATTATCAGCGTAACCTTTCAATCGGTGAAGTTGAAGTTGTTGATTCAACTATCTATCACAAAACAGAATATCGTGAGCGTCGTAATCACTACGCTGTATATTCAGTTAATACTAAGATTGATGGTTTCGAGACAAGCCGAGATGAATTCAGAGGTGCCTATAATGGTCCAGATAAACCTGAAGCTGTAATTGAAGGAAAGCTTCACAATACTATCGCTTCAGGATGGTATCCAATCGCTTCACATCAGATTAATCTTTCACTTGACGCTGGAGAGTGCAAAACTTTTGTATTTGCTTTAGGCTATGTGGAAAACCCTGAAGATGAAAAGTGGGAAAAACCAGGAATCATTAATAAAAAAAGAGCTAATGCTCTTCTTGCTAAATATCAGACTACAGAAGATTTTGACAACGCACTTGCAAAGCTTAATACATACTGGGATGGACTTCTCAGCAAGTTCCATGTTGAATCAAATGATGAGCATGTAAACCGTATGGTTAATATTTGGAATCAATATCAGTGTATGGTTACATTCAACATGTCTCGTTCAGCTTCTTACTATGAGACAGGTATTGGACGAGGAATGGGATTCAGAGATTCTTGTCAGGATTTACTTGGATTTGTTCATCTTATTCCAGACAGAGCTCGTGAGAGAATCATTGATATCGCTTCAACTCAGTTCCAGGATGGTTCAGCATATCACCAGTATCAGCCACTTACAAAGAAGGGTAATTCTGATATCGGTTCAGGATTTAACGACGATCCACTTTGGTTAATTGCTGGTACATCTGCTTACATCCGCGAAACCGGAGACACATCAATTCTTAAGGAGATGGTTCCTTACGATAATGATATGTCAGTTGCTACAACACTCATGGAGCACTTAAAGCGCTCATTTGATTATATTGTAAATCACAAGGGTCCACATGACCTTCCACTTATTGGTCGTGCCGACTGGAACGACTGCCTCAACCTTAACTGCTTCTCAGAGCATCCAGGCGAAAGCTTCCAGTGCTTCGGACCTAGTGAAGGACCTGTTGCAGAATCAGTATTTATTGCTGGTATGTTTGTAAAATATGGTCGTGAATATGCTGCTCTTGCAAAGCTTATGGGAGACACTGCTGAAGAAGCTCGTGTTCTTGCAGAAGTTGATAAGATGACTGCTGCTATTGAAAAAGATGGCTGGGATGGTGATTGGTTCGTCAGAGCTTATGACGCTTACAGCCACAAAGTTGGTTCTAAGGAATGTGATGAGGGACAGATCTACATCGAGCCACAAGGTATGTGTGTAATGGCCGGTGTAGGCGTTGATGATGGTAAGGCAAAGAAAGCCCTTGATTCTGTAAAAGAAAAGCTTGATACAAAGTACGGCGTAATGATTTTACAGCCTGCTTATACAAGATATCATCTTGAACTTGGTGAGATCACATCATATCCACCAGGATACAAAGAGAATGCTGGTATCTTCTGTCACAACAATCCATGGATTTCAATTGCTGAGACATGCATCGGCCGTGGTGACAGAGCATTTGAAGTTTACAAAAAGACCTGTCCTTCATACATCGAGGACATTTCAGAAATTCATAGAACTGAGCCATACGTTTACTCACAGATGGTTGCTGGCGCAGATGCCAGATTCCACGGTGAGGCCAAGAACAGCTGGCTCACAGGTACTGCTGCTTGGACATTTACAAATATTTCCCAGTATATCTTAGGAATCTACCCAACCTTAGAGGGATTATCTGTAAATCCATGTACACCTGCTGCATTTGGTGATTTCAATATCACTCGTGAATACAGAGGTGTAATATACAACATCGAAATTAAGAATCCTAACAAGGTTCAAAAGGGTGTTGCTAGCCTTACTGTTGATGGCAAGGAAATCGAAGGAAACGTTATCCCATTCGATTCTTCTAAAAAAACAGTTAGCGTGGTTGCTACAATGAAGTAAAAGAGTAATAGCTTTACTTTCTTCATTTAACCAATTCTCCTTCTTCAATAAGAGCTCATACGCCCCAGTATGAGCTCTTTATTTTTGACTTTTTCTTTATATACAGATAAATTATAGCTATGAATAGAACATTAACTTATGAAATCAATTCTGAATATGCAGGATATTCTATAGATAAATATCTAAAAGCTCATGGTTACTCCAGCGCTAACATCACCGCGATCAAAAAGATGCCTAACAATGTGGTTATCGATGGTGAATGGGTACATATGAATCGAAAACTTCAAGCAGGTGAGATTTTAACTGTAAATATCTCCGAAGATGATTCATCTGAAAAGATTCCACCAGTAAAAATGGATTTGGATATCGTTTATGAGGATGAGGATATAATCGTCATTAATAAGCCTGCTGGACTCCCTATACACCCTAGCTTAAATCACTACGAAGATTCCTTAGCAAACGGTCTAGCATATTATTATGAGGCTCAGAATAAGCCCTTTATATTTAGATGTGCTAATCGACTAGATAAGAATACTTCTGGGCTTACTGTCATTGCTAAGCACTTAGTTTCCGGAAATATTTTATCTACGATGGTAAAAAACCGTGAGTTTCACAGAGAATACTATGCCATCGTCCGTGGTCATCTTGATGAGCCTGAAGGCACAATAGATGCTCCTATAGGACGTGTAGACGATTCTATTATCACAAGGCAGGTAGATTTTGAAAATGGCGAGCGGGCCATCACCCACTATAAAGTGATTGATGAGAAAAAAGGGCACAGCCTAATCTCAATTCATCTTGAGACA
This sequence comes from Pseudobutyrivibrio ruminis, assembly GCF_015057245.1. Taxonomy (GTDB): domain Bacteria; phylum Bacillota; class Clostridia; order Lachnospirales; family Lachnospiraceae; genus Pseudobutyrivibrio; species Pseudobutyrivibrio ruminis_E. Next base: position 115,607 of record NZ_SVET01000005.1, on the reverse strand, counting down.
GGTCGCACCCATCAGATTCGTGTTCATTTTAAATATATCGGTCACCCACTGATTGGAGACCATTTGTATAATCCTGATTTTGAATATATGGCAAGGCAAGCTTTGCATTCTCACAAAATCAGTTTTATTCACCCTATAACCAAAAAGGCAATGGAGTTTATTGCCCCATTGCCTGATGATATGAATTTCATTACATCTGATTTTTGAGATCTTCGTATTCACGATTAATCTCTGCCACAGTAGCTGTGTCGCCAGATTCTCCATCAGGATGGTAAATCTTAATAAGGTCCTTATAACGCTTTTTGAGGGCCTTTGGTGTGGTGACACCAGAAAAGAACATCTCCCCATGGACGATGTTATCCTCAGCTACATAAGGCTCCACAGAGTGAGCCTGTACTTGATCAAAGAATTTCTTCTTTCTCTCAAATTGTAATTTATCCTCAGCAAGCTTTTGAGTCTCCTGGATTAACAAGTCCCATTTCAACTCAAACTGTTTTTCCTGCTGTTCGAGAGTATGAATCCGCGCTTCAAACTCTCTTCTTTCTTTTAGCAAATCATTCCATGCTTTTTCTAACTCTTTATGTCGGTCCTCAAGTGCTTGCATGTCGATCTTGCCTTGACATGTGAGATCCTTTGCCATAATAACTCTCCCGTATAGTATTACATCCTAAGTATTGTGGAACATTCCCAAAACTTGTAATGATTATACTATATGTTGTACATGCTTGTAAAATAAAATATCCATTCTATCTTTTGTACACTATGCCGGTATATGGTTGAAGGCTGACGTGAAGGTTTCCTCCTTCAACAATTATATCGGTAGGCATTATTGAATAGCCAACCTCATTGGTCATAATTACTCTTTCCAAATTGCAATTTAGTGGAACGCCAGCTATCCAAACTGGAATATCCACTTCTATGCCATTGCCATTGCTGTTGATAACTACGATAACTTGCTCATTGGCTGTGAATCTGGCATAGCTAATAAATCCCTGGCCACAATTTAAAAATCTAAACGAGCCCTGCTTAATGGCTGGACTTAGTTTGTGAACCATAATCATATCTCTAGTGAAATCGATAAGATCATAGTTACAATGGCCCCAAGGATATGTTCTGCGGCTATCTGGATCTGTGAAGCCACATACGCCAGCTTCATCACCGTAATACAATGTTGGAGCACCAGGCCAAGTCATTTGTATCATTTCAGCCAGCTTCATAACAGGAATACTTACACCATCCTCAGCAGCCTTAGCCCCTTTGGTGGCAAGTCTTCCTACTGTGTGATTCGTTCTTGTCAAAAATCTTGAATGGTCATGATTAGAAAGCTGATTCATTGCACAATACAATGATGGAGTCTTCAACCTTGCCATAAAATGAAGCATTGTATTTTTGAATCTTTCACCGTCACCAATAGCACTAGGTTGGAATTCATCAGAATGCTTCTCCATTCCCGTTAAAAAGAATGTAAGCGGCTCCATAAAGGCATCATAGTTCATAACTGTATCCCACTGGTCACCAGCCAGCCAGGCAGTCGGATTACCATAATGCTCTGCAAGGATGATTGCATTTGGATTTGCTGATTTTACTGCGTCTCTAAAATCATGCCAGAATTTATGATTAAACTCTTCTGAGTGACCTAAGTCGGCAGCCACATCAAGTCTCCATCCATCGCAATTATATGGCTCACTAACCCATTTTTTTCCTATATTGAGGATATACTGACACAATTCAGGCGATTCCTCATAATTTAGCTTTGGCAACGTATCATGACTCCACCAGCCGTCATATGATTTGTTGTCTGGCCATGTATCCTCATAAAAGTAGAAGAAATTATGATATGGGCTGTCCTTGCTTTCATAAGCTCCTGGAGCGTACCCCTCTTCCTTTGAATAAATCTTTTCTCTGTTGAGCCATTTGTTGAAGGAACCACAGTGATTAAATACACCATCAATAATTACGCGTATTCCCTTCTCATGGGCCTCTCTAACAAAGTCTGCAAAGAATTGATTACTTGCTTCAAGATTTTCCTTATTGGTCACTCTAAGCTTATATTTAGTGGCATGAGAATTGTCATAATCCCCATCCTTTAGACACTCTCCTCCATCTTTTTTAATTACAGTGAGGTGAGGATCTATGTAGTCATAATCTGAGGTATCATATTTATGGTTAGAAGGGGAAACAAACAGCGGATTGAAATATATTACTTCAACCCCCAAGCTCTTGAGATAATGGAGTTTCTGTCTGACTCCCTCTAGGTCTCCGCCATAGAATCTTCCTATATCAAGATTTGCAGGTATAGCATCCCAGTTATCAACACGCTCAACTGGTGCTCCTACATAATGATATTCATTTGTTTCTACATCTGTGCTTGGGTCGCCCTTATAGAATCTATCCACAAGGATTTGGTACATAACTGCACCCTTCGACCAGGAAGGTGTGGAAAAACCTGGCATAATAGAAAACTCGTAATGTTCTCTATGATCACGCCAGAGACCTACTCTATCGTAATAATAAAGGCCATAGTCGCCGACTATTTCAAAGTGATATCTAAACTCTTTATCTTCGAGCTTAACGTCGCATGCATAGTAATCAAACTCTCCACGCGCTCTCTCTAGATGCATTCTTATATTCTTATCACCAGATACTAAAAAGGCCTCCAGGTCTTCCTGATGGTAAACGCGCAGTCTGATAGTTACTAAGTCAAAAGGCTCCGGTTCCATAGGAGTTCTATATTCAGCTGTACCGTCCGAGTAAATAGCTTGGATGTTCATTCCAACTCCCCTTAGATATTTTTAGATAGTAAAAAAGACAGCAACGATCGCTGTCTTTTTAGGAGAAGGTATTTTTACTATGGGGTTAGTAAAAATTATATAATGTATTGGGGGGTTTTTACGATGTTTATTATATGACCCCACAATACTTAAGTGTGCACAAATATAACAAATACTAACTTAGGTTTTTGTGCATGTTGCACTATTCTCCCCAGTTTATACCCTCTACAGCGGTCTCATTCGTACCTGAAGATTCAAATAGGGCCTCAAACTCGCTTCGTCCTATCTTTTCTTTTTCTAATAATAGATTAGCACATTTGTGTAGTATCTGTTCGTTTTCTCGCAAAATTTTCACAGCTTTTTCATAACATTCATCAATGATGCGTTTAACTTCTTCATCGATAGCTTTAGCTGTTGCTTCTGAAAAGCCTTTTGTATGAGCCAAATCACGGCCGATGAATACTTCTTCATCGTCATCACCGTAGTGAATCATACCTATATTTTTTGAGAATCCATACTTTGTTACCATGTTTCTTGCCATCTTTGTAGCCTGTTTGATGTCATTAGAGGCACCAGTGGTAACATCGTCAAATATAAGTTCCTCGGCAACACGTCCACCCAGAGAAACAATAATATCCTGGGTCATCTTGCCTTTTGTATTAAAGATTTCGTCATTTTCATTTATAGGCATTGTGTAGCCTGCTGCACTTGCACCTGTAGGAATGATTGACACTGAATATACAGGCCCTACATCTGGAAGTACATGGAAAAGAATTGCATGTCCAGCCTCGTGGTATGCTGTAATCTTCTTTTCTTTATCTGAAACAATCTTGCTCTTCTTTTCTTTACCAATTCCAACCTTTACGAAAGATCTTTTGATGTCTTCCTGAAGGATGTACTGTCTTTTTTCACCTGCTGCAAGAATAGCTGCTTCGTTTAGAAGATTCTCTAAATCCGCTCCTGTGAAACCAACTGTTGCCTGAGCAACCTGTTTCAAATCTACATCCTCTGCCAACGCCTTGTTGCTAGCGTGTACCTTGAGGATTTCCTCGCGTCCCTTCACATCAGGACTGCCAACATAAACCTTTCTATCAAAACGTCCTGGACGCATGATAGCTTGGTCCAAAATATCTACACGGTTTGTAGCCGCCATAACAATGATGCCTTCGTTAACACCAAAACCATCCATCTCTACAAGGAGCTGATTCAGTGTCTGCTCGCGCTCATCGTGGCCGCCGCCCATACCTGTACCACGGCGTCTAGCTACCGCATCAATCTCGTCAATAAAAACGATACATGGTGCATTCTGCTTTGCTTCCTGGAACAAATCACGGACACGGGAAGCACCAACACCAACAAACATCTCAACAAAATCTGAACCAGAGATTGAGAAGAATGGTACTCCTGCCTCTCCAGCGATAGCCTTTGCAAGAAGTGTCTTACCTGTTCCTGGAGGGCCTACTAAGATAACGCCCTTAGGGATTCTAGCACCGATTTTTGTATATTTAGCTGGATCTTTTAAGAAATCAACAAGCTCTTCAACTTCTTCTTTTTCTTCTTTTAATCCGGCTACATTATCGAAAGTAGTGTGGATATCTTCTTTGTTTGTAAGCTTAGCTCTGCTTTTGCCAAAATTCATCATTCTAGCATTGGCACCGCCACCACCAGCGCCCTGTGCATTCATCATAATCATAAAGAGAATGAATACTGCGCCTAAGACAATGAGCATTGGTAACAATTCAGAAATCCAACTGTCATGCGGAATATCTGAAATAGTATAGGCAACCTTTGCTTCTTTTAATTCTTCCTGAATTTCGTTAACATCCGAAACATAAAGAGTAGCCTCTGTACCATCAGTAAGAGTGATTTCTGCTGCGCCAGTTGGCACCTCTTCATTCTGAGTAATATTGACTGATTTTACCTCATCTCTTGCCAAGGCCTTGTCAAATTCTTTTCGGGTGTATGTGGTAGTTGATTTACCCATGCTTGTGTAAAGAATAGCTAACACAACAAATACAAACAAAGCATAGATAATCATTCCTGAAGCTCTGTTTTTCTTCAAATCCGCCTCCTAGTCTAGCTCTACAACGCCAATGTATGGAAGGTTACGATACTTCTGGTCGTAATCAAGGCCGTAACCAACTACGAACTGATCTGGAATAGTAAATCCAGTGTAATCAACATGCACATCTACCTCACGACGATCTGGCTTATCAAGCATTGTAACCATGCGAACTGACTTAGCTCCACGATCTTTGAAAAGCTGACCAAGGTAGTTTAATGTATTTCCACTATCAATGATATCTTCAACGATGATGACATTCTGACCTGTTGGATCTAAATCCAAATCCTTTTTAATCTTAACTACACCAGAAGAAACTGTGCCGCTACCGTAGCTTGATGTAGCCATAAAATCGATAATTACTGGAACTGTGATTCTTTTTGCCAACTCACAAGCAAAGAATGCTGCGCCCTTTAAGATGCAAACGAGAAATACTGACTCTCCTTCGTAATCCTTGCTGATTTGTGCTCCTAATTCTGAAATACGTGCTGCCAATTCTTCTTCAGGCAAAAGAACTCTGATGTTCTCACTCATTTTACTATTCCTCCGTATAACTAATCTCTAATACTCGAGTGGTATTTTTTGAAATTTTGTAATACTCGCTGACTCGGTGACCGACCACCCACATTACATGATTTCCATCACATACAAGTGGCACCTCATCTCTTAAATGTCGTGGAATTTTTTCATCTACAAAATAATCCTGTATAGATTTGCGATTTCCATCTGAATCGATGCATAGATAGTCACCCTCTGCACGGGTTCTTATTACAATATTAGCCCCTATTCTATCACAATCAAACCATTTCGTATAGGTTTCGGTAGGGTATTTCATGCCCTCTTTGTAATCAAATTCTCGATAGTTAAAAGTAGGATTAATCTGTTTTTGATTATCCTCATTCGCTGTATCGATTACGTATATTTCTTCATAGGATATGATAAGGGTCTTTTTGTATGGAAGCTGAATTTGACGCTCTCCATCTTCGTTTAGTAAGTCCAGGATAGAATCCACATGGACAGCAGCCACATCCTTCTGATATGGCATAAACTTGCTTAAATAATCCTTTATTGCCTGGCTGGCGATTACACGTGGTGCAGTTGCAATAGTTCTTTTTCTAAGCTTATCGCCCTCAAGCTTAGCCATCTGAAGCAATCCGTTTGACTCCAGAGAGATATACTCTGCAATTTCAGATAGTCGTGTTGTCATGTCCGAAATATGTTCTAGCGCTCTATCATTTATCTTGGTTAATTCCGGCATGATGTTGTGTCTGATTCGATTGCGGTCGTAATCAGTTTCGGCATTTGTTCCATCAATGCAATATGCCACTTCATTTTCGTTGAGAAATTCCAATATGTCTTTCTTAGGAACTGCAAGCAAGGGGCGGATGATTTTATCACGCTTTGGTGCGATTCCGCAGACCCCATCCAATCCTGTGCCTCTTGCCATGTGAAAGAGGACAGTTTCAGCATTGTCATCAGCATTATGGGCCACTGCAATCTTTGCTGGTATCCCTTGCTCCTCAAAAGCTGCTGCAGCCCTCTCAAAAGCGTCATATCGGGCAATTCTAGCCTCTTCTTCAATAGAGCGGCCTGATGCCTTTGCAAGCGCAGGAATGTCGATTCTAAGAGCATTTAAAGGCACATTGAATTCCTTGCACAAGCTTTGCACATATTCCTGATCCTCGTCTGCATCCTTGCCTCTAATCATATGATTTATATGAACTGCTGATATAGTCAGATTGTATTCTTCTTTAAGTGCCAACAGTACAAAAAAAAGGCACACAGAGTCAGGTCCACCTGATAGACCTAGGACGACTCCATCGCCTTTATTTAGCATATTATATTTTTCAATATATTCTTTAATCTTCTTTTTCTTTAAAAATAATCCAATTGTCATGTGTCAATCCAAGTTTCTGTGATGCTTCACTTTCTATATATTCGTCAGTACCAACGTATTCCTCGTATTCCTTTAACTGCTCACTTTTTTCGTTTGCTTCATCTACTTGGCTTTGGAGAGATTCCTCCTGCTTCTTTAAGTCCTGATTTTTATCGTATAAACGAACCATCTGGACAGTCATAACGCAAATCATGAACAGCATGATAACTGCAACATATATTCTACCTGTTGAGGTTTTCTTTCGTCTTTTAACTCTTCTAGCTCTTGCCATCAAATACCTCGATAACTGATATTAAATATACTTAAATAGGTCTGCTGCCGCATCCTTTTTTGTGGTGTCCTGAATATCCAACACCTCTACTTTAACATTTTTGTTTCCAAATGCTATTTCTATTATATCACCAATTTTAACATCGGTGGACGCTTTCGCAATTTTTCCATTGATTTGAACTCTGCCACTGTCGCATGCTTCATTAGCAACAGTACGACGCTTTATAAGTCTACTAACTTTTAAATATTTATCAAGTCTCATTCCATCACCTCATTAAAAAATAGGGCCCGGCAAAACCGAACCCTAACCATCATCTAAATAAAAAATACATTCAATTAGTTGATAGAATCCTTAAGAGCCTTACCAGCCTTAAACTTAGGAGCCTTAGATGCAGGAATCTTCATCTCTGCGCCTGTCTGTGGGTTTCTACCTGTACGAGCTGCTCTCTGAGATACTTCGAATGTACCAAAGCCTACAAGCTGAATCTTCTCCCCCTTCTTAAGCTCTTCAGCAACAACCTCTGTAAAAGCCTTTACAGAAGCCTCAGCGTCCTTCTTAGAAATGTTAGCCTTGCTAGCGATAGCTGCTACTAATTCTGTCTTGTTCATTACTATTCCTCCTCGAGAATTTGTATTGTATTATAGCGGGCTTTAGCGCCCTTAACTACAATATCCTTTATAATTCTTTTGCTTTACGGTGTCAACAATAAAACCCCAAAAAATCCCCATTTTATAAGGTTTTTATGGATTATTACAAATTTTTTGCACATTTTTTAAACATTATTACTATTTACAAATCCTTGCATTTTAGAAAAGTTCACTTTTTTTTCACATATTCCTAATTTCCAAGCTTACTTATAAGATCCGAAATAGTTGATAAATAGTCCACTTCATAGTCATAATCGTCTGATTTTTCCTCGGTTTCAGTCTCATTTTCTGTAGACGATTCTTCACTATTTTCCTCTTCTGTTGACTCGTCTTCCTGGACAACTTGTGAGTCAGTGGTGCCTGATTCTGTTTCCGTCTCTGACTCAGATTCTGTTTCCATTTCAAGAGTAATTGTAGCTGTTTCAGAATTAACTACTAAAGTCTTATTCCAAGCTGTATATCCATCACACTGAACTACCAGTTTATGATTGCCATACTGAACGTACTGTGGCTCCGCTGGATCAATCATTTGACCATCTATGTAAACATATGTGTCTGCAACTGTAACTATAAATGTAATCAAACAGAATGATGGTCCTTCGCCCTTCAAATCATCCAAATTAACCGGGGTAGTTTCGTTTCTACTGACTGTGTATTCGGCGCTGCCTCCCCAGCCGTTGTTTGCTACGGTAATTTTGTATGTTCCCTCAGGAACCTCGATAACCTGTTCTCCATTTACCATAGAAACAATCTTGTTACCAATAAAGATAAGACTATCATCAAATAACTCTGTGTTTGTGAGATAGATGTAGCCATGTCCCGTGGTAACAGCAATAGAGATAACCTGCTTATCCTGGCCAATGACCGTAATTACATCATCCTCGCTGATGCTTGATAGCAAAATCTTTTCAGAATCTGAATAAACCTTTGTTTTATCTGTAATCTTGTAATTGGTTCCATCGATAGTGATAAGATTTTTACCGGCATCAAGAGTGTATTTGGAAATATCCTCGTATGCCCAAACATCATCTGATTTCTGTACTGATGATAGTGCCCCAGAAGCTGGTAACAAATCTCCAATTGTAACAACTGTTCCTGCTGTGAAGCTTGCCCACAAAGCATTACCCCCAAATTTATCAAGGAATTTTGTGGTCATATTATAGTTGTAGCGCAGTTGCTTGTCCTCTTCCAAAGAATAGAGTGCGATGGTTTCCTCCATCATATCTAGACTTTCTACGATATACAGCCCCTGTGGCTCTTCCTCCACAAGTGCCGTATCCTCCTCCACAGTCTCCTCCTGCTTTTTCAGGGCAGAGCCTGTGTGTTGAGTAACCGTGGCAGTGTTAGGGTGACTTCCGCACCCCTCAAGCAAAGCTGCGCTCATGCATAAAATCAATGTTAAGTTAATTAGTTTTTTTGCAAAAATCCCATTCATACGATTATTGTAGCATATCTTTTACACGATTTAACAGATATTCTCTATCGTTCAAATCCGGTTGGTCTACTACTTCGTCAAAAACTGTTTTCAGAATCTGACCGATTTTTTGTCCCTGAGGCACTCCCATTCCTATTAAATCCTTACCATTAATCTTTAAATCTTTAATAGATAAGCAATCCTCCTGCTCAAGGATTTGATGGTACATTTCCTCAAGTGAATCAATATATGCAAACTTTTCTTCGCGATTTTGCAGGCTTTGGCCATAAGTGTCAGCCCTTTTAACCGCAAGAAGATTTTCAAAATTATCTTTTCCTACTCTGATAATCAAACGGCGAACATTTCTCGGATTAATTTCTGGTCTATCATCATGATTTTTAACCAGATTGCAAACTGCATCTGTTGTATCATTATCAAATTTCAGTCTGCGCAAAATAGCCTTTGCCATTTCGGCACCCTTCATAGGATGCATTTTGAAATGGTCTACACCCTCATCATCTGTTGTCTTACATACAGGCTTTGCCACATCATGAAGAAGCATTGTAAGCCTAAGTACCTTATCAGCAGGACAGTTTTGCATAGTAACAATGGCATGCTCACCTACCGTGTACATATGATGCATATTGTTCTGCTTGCATTCCATCATCGCGTTGAACTCAGGGAAGAAAACATCTGTAAGGCCTGTCTCGTAAACATTTCTCATCCTCTCCGGATGATCTGATGTGATTAGCTTTACAAGCTCTACCTGGATTCTTTCTGCACTGATTCTATCTAGGGTAGGAGCTAGTGTCTTGATTGCATCGTATGTGGCTGGCTCGATTTCAAAGCCAAGCTGCGCTGAGAATCTGAGAGCGCGAAGCATGCGAAGAGCATCCTCCGTAAAGCGCTCAGTAGGATTTCCTACGGCCTTGATAATGCCATTCTGTAAATCCTGCTCACCACCAAACAAATCCACCAAGCCTCTGGTGTCGTTGTATGCCATGGCGTTGATAGTAAAATCGCGGCGCTTTAAATCCTCCTCAAGGGAAGCTGTGAATGTAACTTCCTTTGGATGACGGCCATCCTCATACTTGCCATCTACTCTGTAGGTAGTGACCTCGTATCCCTCACCATGAAGCAACACCGTCACAGTACCATGCTCAATGCCTGTGTCAAATGTACGCTCAAAAAGAGCCTTAACCTGCTCTGGCAAGGCTGATGTGGTGATATCCCAATCGTGAGGAATTTTCCCTAGAATGCAGTCACGGACACAGCCGCCTACTGCATAGGCTTCGTGTCCGTTAGATTCTAAAATATTTATTATTTTTGAAACGTCTGCTGGTAAATTCATATTAATAAGCTTTACCCCAATATACTAATTTCTTAGCTGGCTTTCCACAGCATACGCATACATCAGAAATGTGCTCCTGATCATTAAATGGCATACAGCGTGAAGTTACAGCTAAATCTTCTTTTATTTTGTTTTCGCACTCAACATCACCGCACCACATTGCGCGAATGAAGCCAGGCTTATTGTTAGCGATTTCTGTGAACTCTGCATAGTTGTGAGCATCCCAGATATGGCTATCGCGGTGAGCCTTTGCACGCTCGAACATATCCTTCTGGATAGTCTCAAGAAGCTCTGCTACCTTTACCTCTACCTGATCAAGTGGGCACTCAATCTTTTCACGTGTATCACGGCGAACAAGTACACACTTGCCTGCCTCGATATCCTTTGGTCCAAGCTCTACACGAACAGGGATACCACGCATCTCTGCCTCAGAGAACTTCCAACCTGGTGACTTATCTGAATCATCAAGCTTAGCACGCATTGTCTTACCAAGACGCTCGCAAACCTCGCCTGCCTTTTCAAGTACGCCTTCCTTCTTCTGCTGAATAGGAATAACAACTACCTGTGTAGGTGCGATACGTGGTGGAAGTACAAGACCTGAATCATCACCGTGTACCATAATGATAGCACCAATAAGACGAGTAGTCATGCCCCATGATGTCTGGTAAACATACTGAAGCTGATTATTTTTATCTGTGTACTGAATACCAAAAGGCTTAGAGAAGTTCTGGCCAAAGTTGTGTGATGTACCAGACTGTAAAGCCTTACCATCGTGCATAAGAGCCTCGATAGTGTATGTAGCCTCAGCACCTGCAAATTTCTCTTTATCTGTCTTCTGTCCGCGAACTACTGGCATAGCAAGTACTTCCTCGCAGAAATCAGCATAGAGGTTGAGCATCTGAACTGTACGCTCCTCTGCCTCCTCAGCTGTTGCATGAGCTGTATGACCTTCCTGCCATAAGAACTCACGCGAACGAAGGAATGGACGTGTCTCCTTTTCCCAACGAACTACAGAGCACCACTGGTTATAAACCTTTGGTAAATCTCTGTGAGAGTGAATAATATCTTTATAGAAATCACAGAAAAGAGTTTCTGAAGTCGGACGAACGCAAAGACGCTCCTGAAGCGGGTTAAGACCACCATGTGTAACCCAAGCTACCTCTGGTGCAAATCCCTCAACATGATCCTTCTCTACCTGTAGAAGACTCTCTGGAATAAACATTGGCATATAAACATTCTGTACGCCAGTTGCCTTGAATCTTCTGTCTAACTCGTGCTGGATATTTTCCCAAATAGCATACCCATCGGGCTTGATAATCATGCATCCCTTTACAGATGAATATGCAATCAAATCTGCCTTAACAACAACATCGGTATACCATTGTGCGAAATCCTCTGACATAGAGGTAATCGCTTCTACCAGCTTTTTTTCCTGTGCCATTTCAATCTCCTTTGTAATAATTATTCGCATTTTACTATGAAAATGCCGTATTTGCCCGTTTATTTTATAACATACCGCCACTAAAAACAAGCCCACCTCCGCCCCTCCGAGGCACTATTCGCACTCTTTTATATTATTTGTGAGTGGTATCGGGTCTGGCGGGATGTGCCCCTCCCACTTTTAAGTATCATTGGAGCAGATTTTCGGATTACCTTTATGTGTAAGGTCGCCCATATGTAGGTGTACTTACGAGGCTTTTACTATTCGAAGGTAATGTGTGGGTGGGACGGACAAGGTAGTTTATATAATCATCTAGTCTTAACTAGTCTTTGTATTATTACTTTTGCTACTCCGTTCACCAAGAATAATTAAAAAACAGGTTTTGTATACATAAGCACCGCCCTTAAACTCAGTCCATTTCGTTGTCGGGCTCTCGGCGCCGTCCATGGCGCCTCATGCTTATCTATTACAAAACCTGTTTTTATTATTCTACGTTCACTCCAAAGCAAATAGTAATAAATACAAAGCTAGCTTAAGACTGATGATTACAAAATGTAGTGTATGTCCGTCTCCACCCATACTTTACCGATAGAATTGTAAAACTTCGTAAGAACACCTACTAATAAATATGGGCAACCACACATTTAGGTAATCCCAAATCTGCGACGTACTAAAAGTGGGAGGGGCACATCCCGCCAGACCCGATACCGCTCATTCCTCTTGTAAAAAAGAGTGCGAATAGTGCCTTGTCCCATAGGGTGGGCGCGGCGGTGGTTATACCAAATAAAGTTCTTCGAAGCGCTTGACTGGGAGGGGCTTGTCGAAGAAGTAGCCCTGCAGGTAGTCGGCTCCGGTGCCACGAAGGTATTCCATTTGCTCCTGCGTTTCTACGCCTTCTATGATTACTAGCATTCCCAGGGCTTTTGCAAGGGTGATGATTGTGTTGACAATCTTGCGGCCCCTTGTGACATTTTTGTCCATTGATAGGAATGCCATGTCCATTTTCAGGATGTCGGCTGGTACTTCCTTTAGCATGTTTAATGAAGAGTAACCACTGCCGAAGTCATCAATTTCTACAAGGAATCCGTATTCCTTGAGGGAGTTGATGATTTCCAGCTGACGCTCTTTTTCAGTCATAAAAATAGTCTCGGTTATTTCCAGCTTTAGACGGGATGGGTGAATGTGATACTTTTCAACTAGACCTACTAAAGTTTCGTATAAGTCGATATAGTAGAAATCCTTTACGGAAATATTTACCGAAATTGATAGGTCATCGAATCCCATGGATGACCAGTATGCAAGTCTTTTGGCGGCCTGTTCCCAGATGTACATATCAAGCTTGTAGATGTAGCCAGTCTTTTCCAAAAGCGGAATAAATGAAGCTGGCGCAATGATTCCGCGGTCCGGATGAATCCAGCGAACCAATGCTTCAGAAAGCTTTACCTTCTGGTCCATATTTACAATTGGCTGAAGGAACATCGCAAACTGGCCTGTCTGTAATGCTTCCTCAAACTCACCAAGAATCTTCTGTTCGCTAAGATACTCGCGGCGAAGCATGTCTCCGTAGTAGGCAATGGAGTTCTTGAAGCTTGAGCTAATTGAATCAATTGCAAGGAACGCTCCATCTATCATTGAAATAACAGGCGCCTGCTTGTCGAAGATTTCGTATACACCAACAAGGATTACCATTCTGTACTGGGCATTGTTGAGGTAGTTGCTTACCATGTTCATGCCAGTCATAAAAAGTTCTTCGGTGTAGCGACTCTTTGGCATAAGCACCGCAAATCTGTCCGCTTCAAGACGAGCAAATGTAGCTCCCTTTTGAATCTTTTCCCTGATTGTGTCAGCACATCTGATAAGCAAACGGTCAGCCTCCTCAACACCAAACATGTCGTTGATAAGCTTGAAGCCTTTGATGTTGCAGCATACCATTACGTATTCTACATTTGGATATTCATCAAGGATGTTACGAACCTCCTCAAAGAATGCTTCTCTGTTTAGGGCTCCTGTAAGACTATCGTGAGTGCTGCGGTATTTTTCCTCTTCGTATGCAATGAAATCTCCAGTTACATCATAGAAAGATAAATAGCATCCGCAGTAGTAGCCTTTTTTATCGTATATTTTGTTGAAGTGAATATCGAATCGATATTCATCTCCATTGATATTAAAGATATCATTCCAGCTTGAATTGGAAATAGAGTTTGTTTCTCTTCCGTCTCGCCATTTTCTGAATCTATCTTCAAAAACTCTTTTCTCTCCACTAGGACAGAACAATCTGTTTGCAAACTGATTTGAGTAGATACAACAATCATTTTCATCAAAAGAAATAAGTGCACATTCCATTCGCTCGGTGATGGTTGTAAGCATATACTCAACAAATGTTTTTGGATTATACAAAAGCGAATAATATCCTACATATACTGCCGCCACTGCATAAAAACATATTGATACATCTACCGGGAAATCAAAGAACAAATACAGTACATTCAAAAATATAATTCCCACAAACATAATGAGAATTGCCAAATATCTATTTCTATGAAAACCACTCGTTATGATTGTCTTCTTTAAAAGAACTACAACAATAATTGCTACCAATATGTAGCAGAACACCAAATGCACTAAATAATAGTCATTAATTTCAAAGGCGTAGAACCATTCCTCTGGATTCAATCTACGCTCTACTAGTGAAAAAGCATGATGCCACTTTTGATTTGCAAACAAACTAATGCTGTCAAGCACAGCAATAGCAGCTATTATAAGTGGTGCCGAATACGTATCTAACCAAATTCTTGTATATTGTCTTGCATAGAAAACAAATGTGATTAGTAGCCAATCTATTCCAGCAAAATATAGTGCATAACCAAACTCAGCCTGGCCAAAATCGTGAGTGGAAATTGCTCGCACATAAGCCAAACTTGTTATTATTCCAACTATAAAAAGCTGAATAATAGATATGCTCAGTTTACTATGTTTAATTGTGTGTCGTGTTCCTATGTATACCGCACATGCAAGCATTACAAATGCTGTCAGCATGATTAGTAAACTGTATATCTTAATCAAATGATACCCCCCGTTCTATGCTAGCCTGCCACCTTGCTGTCTGCGAAGTCTGCTCCCTTAGGTTTAATGTCAAATCCCATTCTTTCACCTGTCACTGGATGATTGAAACCAATGTGATATGAGCATAGTGCAAGATTGTGTCCTGTAGAAATCCCACCGTATTTTACATCACCAACAATTGGAGCTGTCCTGCTGGCCAACTGAATACGAATCTGATGATGTCTTCCGGTGAACAAATCAATATCAAGTAACTTTTTGTCATCCCAGTGGTCCACTGCGCGATATCTAAGAATCGCTTTCTTGGCACGTGGATCCGACTCCTTTACTACCTTTGATAGATTTGTACGATTATCCTTTACTAAATAATCAACAAGCTCTCCTTCGTCCGGGAAGGATTCCCTGCTGATTATGGCATAGTATTTCTTACTAAAAATGTGGTCTGTAATCTGCTTTGTAAGCTTGTTTGCAGCTTCAGATGTCTTGGCAAAAACCATAACTCCCTCTACAGGCTGATCCAGTCTGTGGACCACATGGACAGTTGGCTTTTCATTTTTGGACGCGAGATAATTGTTTATCTCACTGACCATATCCTTTTCTCCGATGCTTTTTGTCTGTGTTGCCACTCCCGCTGGTTTGTAGCATACGATAATGCTATCATCCTCAAAAATTATGTCCATGCATTATACCCCCCTTATTATTTGAGTCTTAATAGAATTTTAGCACTTTTCTGTATTCTTTCATAGATTTCGCAAAATTCTTACACTTTAAATCTGTAGCCTACACCCCAGATTGTTTCGATGTACTGTGGCTTTGATGTGTTCAACTCAATCTTTTCGCGAATCTTATTAACATGCACTGTAACGGTAGAGATATCACCGATTGATTCCTCTCCCCAAAGGGTCTCAAAAAGCTGTTCCTTTGAGTAGATAACATTTGGATTCTCTGCAAGGAATGTAAGTAAATCAAATTCTTTTGCAGTAAATGTCTTTTCCTCACCATTTATCCAAACACGACGACTAGCCTTGTCGATTCTAAGTCCACGAATGCTAATTTCATTTTTTTGAATAGCTGGTGACTGAACAAGGCGCTCATATCTTGCAAGATGAGCCTTTACTCTCGCTACAAGCTCACTTGGTGAAAATGGCTTTGTGATGTAGTCATCTGCACCGAGGCCAAGTCCTCTGATTTTGTCGATTTCTTCTTTTTTAGCTGTAACCATGAGAATAGGTACATTTTTAACCTCACGGATACGCTTGCAAAGCTCAAATCCGTCTACACCTGGAAGCATTAAATCCAGGATGTACATGTCGTAGTTGCCTGCCAATGCCTTCTGCAAGCCCTTTTCTCCATCGGCTTCTATATCTACTTCGAAATTAGAAAGCTCTAGGTAATCTTTCTCAAGCTCTGCAATTGCTTCCTCATCTTCGATGATTAATATTCTACTCATTTACGACCTCCTCATTTTCAATGAATTTTCTAATGACGAAATACATTGTTGTACCTTCGTTTTCCTTGCTTGTAACCCAAATCTTGCCGCCATGGTCCTCGATAATTTTCTTTACTATTGAAAGACCAATTCCGCTACCACCGGCTGCAGAATTGCGTGATGTATCTGCTCTATAGAATCTATCAAAAACATATGGTAAATCATGTGTCGCAATTCCCTTGCCATTATCTGATATTTCCACTTGAACAAAATCACCAACATCCTTTATAACGATGCCAACGCGGGATGCCACATCTGCCCTCATATATTTAACGGAGTTGCTAACGATGTTGTGAATGATACGGCCAAGCTGCTCTGGGTCTGCAATTATCAAAACATCTGGATCTACAAAATTTGCGTAATCCAGTCTGATGTGCTGGTTTTCAAGATCCATACCAAGCTCTTCGATACAGTCCTCAAAGTACGCTCTCAGGTTAAGCTTCTGGAAATTGTATGGAATCTTGTTGGTATCGATATTCGAATATAAGGTCAACTCATTGATAAGTGTATTCATTTCATTGGCCTTGTTGTAAATTGTGCGGATGTATTTTTCCTGCTTTTCTGGAGTGTCTGCAACACCATCGAGCATGCCTTCTGCATATCCCTTGATTGCAGTGATTGGAGTCTTAAGGTCGTGGGCGATATTGGAAATCAATGCCCTCTGCTCTGCCTCATCCTCTAGTCTATCCTTGGCATTATTCTTAAGGCGAACTCGCATATCTTCGAATGCATTACAAAGCTCACTCATTTCATCTGTGCCCTGGCTTGCTACGCTGAAATCAAGGTTGCCTTCTTTGATATTATTAGCCGCAAGCTTCAGCGTCTTCAGCTGTGGAGCGATTCCACGGTATATCCAAACAACCATAATGATTGCAGTCACAAGCAAAATAATAAATTCAGCCACACAGAAGTTGGTCACCAACTCGTCAAATTTACCAGCCTCATCCATATAATTCTTAAATGAGTGCATGATTTCGTTGGATATAATTTGCTCTTCAGTGGCCTCTAAAACTATTTTTTTCATTCCCAACATCAAACTGCAAAACAGTGCCACTGGAACAAGTGTGATAATGAAAAACGAAATAATTAGTCTGTTTTTTAGTTTCATAATACTTACCTCACAAAAAATAGGCAGCCCCTAAGGACTGCCTAAATTATAACATAAGTGATTTATTAAAGATATTTCTTTAAAGCCTCTGCTTTGTCTGTTGCTTCCCATGGAAGCTTAACATCAGTACGGCCGAAGTGACCATAAGCTGCTGTTGGACGATAGATTGGACGACGAAGGTCGAGCATCTTGATGATTCCTGCTGGACGAAGATCGAAGTTCTCGCGAACGATTTCGATAATCTTTTCATCTGAAAGCTTTCCTGTGCCAAATGTATCTACCATAACTGATGTAGGTTCAGCAACACCGATAGCGTATGAAAGCTGAATCTCGCACTTATCTGCAAGACCTGCTGCTACAATGTTCTTTGCAACGTAACGTGCTGCATATGCACCTGAACGGTCTACCTTTGTGCAGTCCTTTCCTGAGAAAGCACCGCCGCCGTGACGAGCGTATCCACCGTATGTGTCTACGATAATCTTACGTCCTGTAAGACCTGCATCGCCATGAGGACCACCAATAACGAAACGTCCTGTTGGATTGATGTAGAACTTTGTCTTATCATCAATCATGTCCTTTGGAAGGACTGGATCGAATACGTATTTTTTGATGTCTTCGTGAATCTGTTCCTGAGTAACATCTTCATCATGCTGAGTAGATAAAACTACAGCCTCAAGTCGAACTGGCTTGCCAGCCTCGTCATACTCTACAGATACCTGTGTTTTGCCGTCTGGGCGAAGATAGCTAAGTGTGCCATCCTTGCGGACATTGGTAAGCTGAAGAGCAAGTCTATGAGCAAGAGAAATAGGATAAGGCATGAGTTCTTCTGTTTCGTTAGTAGCGTAACCGAACATCATACCCTGGTCACCAGCGCCTGTATCCAGGTCATCTGTAAGTGAGCCTTCCTTTGCCTCAAGAGCCTTGTCAACACCCATAGCAATGTCAGCGGATTGTTGATCAAGAGCGACCATAACAGCGCAAGAGTTTCCATCGATGCCTTTCTTTCCATCGTCATAACCGATTTCAAGAAGAGTCTTGCGTACAATAGCTGGAACATCAAGCTGTGCCTTTGTTGTGATTTCGCCTGTTACAAGAACGAATCCTGTACATGAAGCAGTCTCACAAGCAACACGGCTCATTGGATCTTCAGCTAGGCAAGCATCGAGGATGGCATCCGATATGGCATCACATACCTTATCTGGATGGCCTTCTGTTACTGACTCTGAAGTAAAAAGTAACTTTTCCATTTTTTGACTCTCTTTCTTAAAATAAAAAAATTAGTTGCCTAAGCCTATATAGTATAACGTCATATGGGAGTTTCAGCAATATACATATTTTTGTAACTGTCATCGTCTAAGTATTGCCTTGTAATCCCAAAATTGTATACGTATAATTATAATATATAATTATGAAAAATTAGAGGTAGAACAATGACACTAGCAGTAGACGAATTGAAGGCTGGTATGGTTGTAGCTGAACCTGTCTTGACTAAGCGTGGCCAGACCATTTCTAAAGCTGGAGAAAAGCTGACAAATCAGCTAATCGCCAAGCTTGCCTTCTACAAAATCGAAGCGGTTACTGTTGAAGACCCTGAGCCCGAACCAGAGCCAGAGCCTGAACCAGAACCAACGCCTGCTCCTGCTTCCGCTAAACCAGAATCAAGAGTAAGTGATCAAATCACCTATACTCAACGCCTGAAGGCTTCACCTAAGTTTCAGAAGTTCCAATCTGACTATGCGTTGAATATTGGTTATTTAAAAGAAAACTTTGAAGCTATTATCGCAGGAGGTGGTGCTGAATGCTCCGACCTCATGCTTGAAAACTGTGAGTCTCTTTTTAAATCAAAGACTTCACTTGAGCTTTTAGATATGCTTTCAAACATGCGTAACTTAGAGGACCCAATTTACACTCACTCTTTGAACGTAGCCCTCATTTCCCGTTCAATCGGAAAATGGCTTCAGCTTCCAAAGAATGATTTGAACGTCCTTACACTTGCAGGTCTTCTTCATGATATTGGAAAGACACAGATACCAGAATCTATTCTGAACAAGCCTGGTAAGCTGACCGCAGAAGAATACGCCACAATGAAGACTCATCCTCTTCTTGGCAAAAAGCTTCTTAATAATAAGGGCTTTGATTCAAGAATTCTTGCCGCAACGCTTCAGCATCACGAACGAAGTGACGGTAGTGGTTATCCTAGGGGGCTTCTGGAAGATGAAATGGATGACTTTTCATGTATCGTTGCCATTGCTGATGTTTACGATGCAATGACTTGCGCTAGAGCACATCGTGATCCACTTTGTTCATTCCAGGTTATTGCTGAGTTTGAAAAAGAAGGACTTCAGAAATATCACACTAAATACGTGCTCACATTCCTTGAGCGTATTGCTAACGCATACAGCAACAGCCGCATTATTCTTAATAATGCAAAAACAGGCCGCGTGGTTTACATCAATAAGAGCAACCTTTCACGACCTGTTATTCAAATGGACAACGGCGACATCATCAATCTCGCCGATTCTGTCAACAAAGATTTATATATTAAAGCTATTCTATAAAGGCTTCCTGTATTCTGTCTTTCAATCCAGAATACCTTGCTGCCTGGGATGTATTATCCACCATAGAATAAAATACATTTGCGTCGCCTACCATGGTGACGCATTTTTTTGCTCTGGTAATGGCAGTGTAGAGAATGTTTCTGTTCATCAACATCTTTGGGCCATCCATAACTGGCATTACAACTGCTGGATATTCAGAGCCCTGAGACTTGTGAATAGTAATGGCATATGCCAATTCCAACTCATCCAAGTTAGCAAATGGATAAACCACTTTTCGTTTTTCTTCGTATTCTACCGTGATAGTCTTAGCCCAATCGTTGATATCCTTGATAATTCCCACATCTCCATTAAAGACACCAACGCCCTTTTCGATGGTGATGTTGTAGCCACCAGTAACCTCCCACTCAAGCTGATAATCGTTGCGTATCTGCATGACCTTATCGCCCTCGCGGAAAATACGAGTATCTCCTGACCACTCTTTTTTGTTAGGGGCAGGCGGATTCAGGAAATTCTGAAGGATTCCATTTAATCGCTCTACACCAATCAATCCTTTTCTGGTAGGAGTGAGAACCTGAATCTCGCTGATACCTGCATCTACGTATTTTGGCATTTTATCTCTAACAAGAGTGAGCATGACGTTGATGATTGTATCTGCATCGTCTCTCTTTAAAAAGAAGAAATCCTTTGATTTATTATCAAGCACAACATGCTCTCCCTGATGGATTTTGTGAGCATTTACGACGATGTCACTTTCCTGAGCCTGACGGAAAATCTTTTTTAATGTAACCGCTGTAAATCTTTCTGATGCTAAAATATCCTTTAAAACATTTCCTGGCCCTACACTTGGTAGCTGATTTTCATCACCTACCAGAATAAGTCTGGTGCCTGGTGAAATTGCCTTTAGCAGTGAATACATCAATGAAACATCTACCATAGACATCTCGTCGATAATGATTACATCGCACTCCAAAGGATTTTCCTCATTGCGGTCGAATCTGGCAAAGGATGTGACGCTATCATCGTCATTCATGTTGCCTGCAACCTCAAGCATACGGTGAATTGTTCTAGCTTCATAGCCTGTAGCTTCACTCATTCGCTTGGCTGCGCGACCTGTTGGCGCACCCAGGAAGATATTATAGCCCTGGTCCTCAAACAGCTTAATCATTGTAGTGATAGTTGTTGTTTTACCAGTACCTGGACCACCGGTAAGAACGAAAAATCCACGCTCTGCCGCTGCAATTACAGCATTTTTCTGAAGCTCATCAAGCTCCACATTCTCCTCGATTTCGATTCTGCGGATAGTGTTTGAAAGGTCTTCTTTATCAACCTTATATTTCACATCCAGCTCGCGAAGCATGCCGGCAATTGACTCTTCCATGCGATAGAATGCCTTTGAATAAACCTGACGATTTCCTTCAGAGTCTTTTTTTATAATTATCTTGCTATCCATGGCAAGGTTCATAATCTGGGCATCGATTGTGTCCCCATCTACCTTTAGCAAATCCTGAGACATACGATTGAGGGTCTCGATTGGGAGATAGGTGTGTCCCATTCCAGCGCCCTGGCCAAGAATGTATTGTATTCCGCCCTTAATTCGGAATTCAGAATCCACCTTTATGCCTACCTGGCTGGCGATTTCATCTGCAGTTTTGAATCCGATTCCTGAGATTTCATCTGCAAGCTTGTATGGATTTGTCTGTATAACATTGTAGATTTCATTGCCAAAACGATTGTAGATTTTGATAGCCTTATTGCCGTGAAGACCATATTTATCAAGAAAAATAATAGCATTACGGATATCCTTAGCTCCAACAATCTGGTCGGAAATTTCCATAGCCTTTGTGATGGAAATGCCTTTTACCTCCGCAAGTCGTTCAGGCTCATCCTCTATGATTCTGAATGTATCGGCACCGAACTTCTTTACAACTCTGGCAGCGAGCTTGGGTCCGATTCCCTTGATAGCTCCAGAGCCCAAATATCTTTCCATGGAAAGCTCATCCGCCGGTGCCTCCACCTCATAGCTTACCACCTTGAACTGCCTTCCGTAGGTTGGATGCTCCACAAATTCTCCTCTAAGAAGAAGATTCTCACCTTCTCCAATTACAGGAAAAAGTCCTGTACATGTGAGCAAATCATCATCTGCCACAAAGTCCAGAACTGTGTATCCATTATCTGTATTTCTAAAAATTATGTTTTCTACGTAACCCGTTAATTCTTCCATGGGTACAATAATAGCATAAAAAAACACCGCGTACTATATGTACGCGGTGGTCATTATGCTAAAACTTCTGTCACTTTTGACGCGTTTGCCTGTGCGATGTCTTCTGAAACTGTAGCTGCGTCAACACCTGCGGCTTCTGTCTGAGCGCCTGTTGTTCCGGTAATTCCATAGTTGCGCATAATCTGCTCAACAAAATCATCTGTTACATCTCCACCAATTTGATCTACAAGCTGAGATGCAACCTCTGTGATTGCTTTGTCCATATACAAATCCTTGTACATCGACATATTTGTGTCTTTGTTTTCTTCGTCTTCGTTTACGAAAGACTCCTTAACCTGCTTTACAACCTGCTCCATCATGTAAGTCTCGAAGCTTTTAACAGCATCTTCGATTTCTTCTCTTGATGAATTCTGGGAAATATTGCCAATTGATTTGGCAGTTGTTTCCGCTGCTGCTTTTGCTTGATTGGTGTATTGCGATTGCAAATACGTATTCATACTCGTTAAATCCATTTCTCAATCCCCCTATTAGATAGATTTGGTATCATCCGCATCCCCTCTTCTATCAGCTAGTTAACCTCCGCTCCGCGTAGGCTTGTTACTTTATCTCTTAAGGTTATTAGCCTGCTCCAACATGGTGTCTGAAGTAGTAATCGCCTTTGAGTTCATTTCATATGCACGCTGTGAGATGATAAGGTTTACCATTTCATCTGCAACGTTGACATTTGAGCCTTCCAAGTAGTTCTGAAGAATAGAACTTCTGATAACTCCATTTGTGTTCCATTCTGAAACTGGCTCACCGGAAGCTACAGTCTCATCATACAAGTTTTCACCGATTTTTGAAAGACCAACTCTGTTTGTAAACTGATACAAAGCAATTGACTGGCCTGTGGCTGTGTATGTGCCATCGGCATTTCTATATGAAATAGCTCCGTCATCTGGATTTACTGTAAATCCATTTTCACCTGCTGTTGCAGGAAGTGTAATTGACTTTCCTGCCTGATCAAGTACTTTATAGCCTTCAGCTGTAGTAAGGACCTTTGCACCAGTATTATCGATAGCCCATGTGAAGTTACCGTTTCTGGTGTAGTGAGTCTCATCACCATCCTGCACTGCAAAGAAGCCTTCGCCTGTGATGCACATTGCTGTATTGCTATCATTTGCAAGCTGGGCGCCCTGTGTAAAGTTTGAATTGATTGATGCAACTCTTGTTCCAAGACCAACCTGCGCGCTTGTAGGCTTTGCCTCGCCCTCTGCGTTTGTGCTGGTTGCCTGGAGTGTTTGATATAGTAATGTCTTGAACTGTGTGCTCTGAGCCTTATATGCTGTAGTGTTAACATTTGCAAGGTTGTTTGCAATTGTGTCTACTGATGTCTGCTGGCTCTTCATTCCTGAAGCTGCAGCCCACAAAGATCTCATCATAAGCTAATTCCTCCTAGGTTATCTCTCGCCAGTTACGTCTACAAGCATTCACTTACTACGCTCAACACACGTTTCGCTTTAGTAAGTAAATAGCTTGATGCCTACTGGCTATTTATACCTGTCCTACTTGATTAACTGTTTTATCAAGCGTTTCATCCTCGGCCTGAATCATTTTCTGGCCTGCCTCGTATGCTCTGGCTATGGTAATCATTGTAACCATTTCGTCCACTACATTGACATTGGATGATTCCAAAACGCCCTGCTCTATGTAGCCATTTTCTGCTTCTATTATTTCTCCTCCATCAATAAGTGAATAGAGGTTTTCGCCGTATTTATTGATGTAATCGTAATCTGCTACATCCACTAATCCGATTGTATCTACTTCCTCGCCATCCTGAGTGATAGTACCATCCTGAGCTACTGCATATTCCAGTGCTGGATCAATCTGTACGTAATAGTCCTCGCCGTACTGTCCGGTAAGGGCTCCCTCTGAATTGAGGAGGTAATCTCCGTTGGATGTTCTGATATAACCATCTGTGTCTACTGTGAAAGCACCATCTCTTGTGTACATGACTGATGTTTCACCAGCTTTGTTTGTGTACGCAACTGCGAAGAAACCGCTTCCTGCAACTGCTAAATCCGAAGGTTTGTCGGTAATCTGGAATCCGCCCTGCTCCCAGTTTGTGTAAGTCTCGCCTACCTTTGTACCAAGAGAAATGTATCCGATTCCCTCTGGTCTGTTTGCAAGTGCTGATGTGTCCTTAATCTTGATTGCTAGGCGCTCGTCAAATGACTGTGCCACCATGCCTTCCTTTTTAAAGCCTGTAGTATTGGAGTTGGCAAGGTTGTTAGTAATAGTATCAAGACGCTTCTGCTCATTAATCATGCCTGTATAGGCTGTATAGAGTCCTTTTACCATGGAGTCTCCCTTCTTTTAGACTTGGTTATAATACTCTCCATCTCTTTTATCGGTTTTCCGAAAATAAAATTAACCCCTTTTATGGAAAAAAATTATCTTTCATAATCATTTTACCATATAAAGGGGTCAAACATTCAATATTATTTAATTAATCTCCTGCAAGAAGCTCTACATAGCGACCTGTACCGATAGCTACGCATGTCATTGCCTCATCAGCAGTCATAGTGTTGATGCCTGTGCGGTCCTCGATGAGTTCCTCAAGACCACGAAGAAGTGCACCACCGCCTGTAAGAACGATACCTCTGTCTGCAACATCGGCTGCAAGCTCTGGTGGAGTCTTCTCGAGAACTGAGTGAATAGCCTCAACAATCTGCATTGTAGATTCCTTGAGTGCTTCCTCTGTCTCCTCTGAAGAAACAGTGATTGTCTTTGGAAGACCTGAAACAAGGTTACGTCCTCTAACGTCCATAGTCTCTGCCTCGCCAAGTGGGAAGCAACGACCAATCTTAATCTTGATATCCTCGGCTGTACGCTCACCGATAAGAAGGTTGTGCTTCTTTCTCATGTAACGAACGATTGCTTCGTCGAAATCATCACCAGCAACCTTGATAGATGTGCTGACTACTGAGCTACCAAGTGAGATAACAGCGATATCTGCTGTACCACCACCGATATCTACGATCATATTTCCCATAGGAAGGGAAATATCGATACCAGCACCGATAGCTGCTGCGATAGGCTCCTCAATGATAGAAACCTCACGAGCGCCTGCTGCAAAAGCTGCATCCTCAACGGCACGCTTCTCAACCTCTGTAGCGCCAGAAGGAACACAAACAGCAATACGAGGCTTACGATAGCTCTTCTTGCCCATTGCCTTCTGAACGAAGTACTTAATCATTTTCTCTGTAACTGTGTAGTCAGAGATAACACCCTGACGAAGTGGACGAACTGCCACGATATTACCAGGAGTACGTCCAATCATGAGACGTGCCTCCTCGCCGATTTCCTTAATCTTATTAGTATCTCTATCAAAAGCCACAACTGAAGGCTCTTTTAAAACAACGCCCTTGCCCTTTGCATATACAAGAACGCTTGCTGTACCCAAATCAATTCCGATATCTGATGCTGCCATGTTATTATCCTTTCTAATTCTAATCTATTCTACTGCCTTATCGGCAGAATTGCGCATTTTCACGTTTCTATTATATACGAATTATTTCATTATTCAAGTATTTCTAATCTCCCTTTTGCCAGTTACGCATACAAGCCTTAGTATTACTTCGTCGCGAGATTGGCTCCTTAAGTAATACTAAGAGCTAGTCTGCTACTGGCATCCGAGTAATAAAAAAAGCCAGCGTAAAACGCTGGCGTATTAATCGGGGAGTGCGACCAAAGTCTCCTTCGGTCGCTGAGTTATGAAAAATTTGGTATTAGCTTTCCGCTAGTACATGAAGTAATATACAGTGCTTATGTGATGGCTATGTGAAGATTTGTGAAAAAATGTAACCTATTGGCAATCTTCCTCACCTATTTTAACATGCGGTTTTATATATATTCTTTCAAATATTGACCTGTATAACTCTTTTTCACTTTTACGATGTCTTCTGGGGTTCCCTTAGCAATTACTGTACCACCGCGGTCTCCACCATCTAGGCCCATATCAATTATATAATCTGCACACTTAATAACATCAAGATTATGCTCGATTACTACAACTGTATTTCCTGAGTCAGAAAGCTTTCGCATAATTTCAACAAGCTTGTTTACATCGTCAAAATGAAGACCTGTGGTTGGCTCATCAAGGATATAAATTGTCTTTCCAGTTGCTCTTCGTGAAAGCTCTGTAGCAAGCTTGATACGCTGAGCCTCACCACCTGAAAGTGTTGTGCTTGGCTGGCCAAGCTTGATGTAACCAAGGCCTACATCGTACAGTGCCTGAATTTTATTAAGGATGCTTGGAACATTTTTGAAGAATTCTACTGCTTCTTCAACTGTCATATCAAGCACATCATAAATTGTCTTTCCTTTATAGTGAACCTCAAGAGTCTCACGGTTGTAGCGCTTACCACCGCAGACTTCGCAAGGAACATAAACATCTGGAAGGAAGTGCATCTCGATTTTAATGATACCGTCTCCGGAGCAAGCCTCACATCGGCCTCCCTTTACATTGAAAGAGAATCTTCCTTTATTATATCCGCGCTCCTTTGCCTCGGTTGTGCCGGCAAATAAATCACGAATCAAATCAAACACACCTGTGTATGTGGCAGGGTTTGATCGTGGTGTACGTCCAATTGGAGACTGGTCGATATCGATAACCTTATCAAGTGCCTCTGTGCCGATGATATCGTCGTGCTTTCCAGAAACCTTTCTTGCACGATTCAGGCGCTTTGCCAAATCCTTGTAAAGAATCTCATTTACAAGGGAGCTCTTTCCCGAGCCAGACACACCTGTAACAACTGTCATAATTCCCAGTGGAATATCAACGTCGATGTTTTTAAGGTTGTGCTCGCGGGCGCCCTTGATTGTGAGCCAGCCCTTTGGCTTGCGGCGCTCCTTTGGAACAGGGATGCAAAGCTTTCCACTAAGATACTGACCGGTGATAGATTCTGGGCATGCCATAATCTCCTCTGGTGTACCAGCAGCGATGACTTCTCCACCGTCCTTGCCGGCGCGAGGTCCGATATCCACAATATAATCCGCAGCGCGCATAGTATCTGCATCGTGCTCAACAACAATCAGCGTATTTCCAAGGTCTCTAAGGCCTTTCAGGGATGCTAACAACTTGTCGTTATCTTTTTGATGAAGACCGATTGATGGCTCATCCAGGATGTAGGCAACGCCAACAAGTCCTGAACCAATCTGTGTTGCAAGACGGATTCGCTGGGCCTCTCCACCTGAAAGTGTGGCAGTGGCACGGCTAAGTGTAAGATAATCCAATCCAACATCTACCATAAATTTCAGTCGAGCCTTGATTTCTTTGAGGACAACAGCACCAATCTTCTTCTGCTGCTCTGTGAGATTAAGACCGTCAATCATTTCGTATAATTCACGGACAGGATACTGAGTCATTTCGAAGATGTTTTTATCATCCAAAGTAACAGCAAGGGATTCCTTCTTCAAACGCTGACCATGACAGCATGGACAATCGCTATAGAACATGAACTCCTCGTACTCTTTCTTTGCTGATTCCGAATATGTTTCCTTGTATCTACGGCTAACGTTTTCGATGAGGCCTTCGAATACGGTAGGGTACACTCCGCGGCCTCGTTGGCCTTCATAATAAACATCTACTGACTTGTCGAATCCATGGATGAACATGTGGCGAATCTTCTCTGGAAGCTCCTTGTATGGAGTGTCCAGTGAAAACTTGTATTCCTTCGCAAGTGCCTCAAGCAAAGCATGAGCAAAACTTGTAGACTTGTTTGAAGACTGCCAGCCGATAACCTGAACTGCGCCCTCATTGAAAGAAAGGCTCTTGTCAGGAATCATTAAATCCTCATCAAACTCCATCTTGTATCCAAGACCGAAGCACTCTGGGCAGGCACCAAATGGATTATTGAAGGAGAAGCTTCGTGGCTCCACCTCGTCAATGCTGATTCCGCAATCAGGACATGAGAATCCCTCTGAGAAATTGATTGGCTCGCCGTCGATAACATCAACAATCATTAATCCTTCTGCCAGCTTAAGCACCGCCTCGATTGAATCTGTAAGACGCTTTTCGATGCCCTCTTTTATAACAAGTCGGTCAACAACGATTTCAATGTTGTGCTTTATATTTTTATCAAGCTTGATTTCTTCGGATAAATCGTAAACATTGCCATCTACATTTACACGAACATAGCCTGATTTCTTTGCCTTTTCAAAAAGCTTTTCATGTGTACCCTTTCGTCCGCGGACAACTGGGGCAAGAAGCTGAATCTTTGTACGCTCTGGAAGTGCCATAATGGCATCAACCATCTGGTCTACAGTCTGTTTGCTGATTGGCTTGCCACAATTTGGGCAATGAGGCACGCCGCATCGAGCATATAACAGACGCAAGTAGTCATAAATTTCTGTAACAGTACCGACTGTAGAACGTGGGTTGTGGTTGGTGCTCTTCTGATCAATTGAGATGGCAGGTGGCATACCTTCCATGTGCTCTACATTTGGCTTTTCCATCTGACCAAGGAATTGGCGCGCGTAGGAAGAAAGAGACTCCATGTAACGGCGCTGGCCCTCGGCAAAAATTGTATCAAATGCCAACGAAGATTTACCTGAGCCTGATAATCCTGTGAGAACAACAAATTCATCACGAGGAATGTCCAGGCTAATATTTTTCAAGTTGTGCTCGTTGGCGCCCTTTATTTTAATGTATTTTCTTTCTTTCATTATAATTTCCTCTTATTACTCTTCAGACATATCTCTAAGCATGTTTTTTAGCTCTACCATCTTGTCACGATATTCTGCGGCAGCCTCGAAGTTAAGCTCTGTGGCGGCTTTCTTCATCTTCTTTTGGATGTCTCCAATGAGCTTCTCAAGCTCCTGCTTGTTCATCTCTTCTGGATCCTTCTTGAACTGCATCTCCTTGTGGGCGATTTCCTTAGAAATAGAAATAAGCTCACGGACTGATTTTTGAATTGTCTGAGGAGTGATGCCATGCTCCTTGTTATAAGCCTTTTGAATCTCGCGACGTCGCTCTGTCTCGGAGATGGCCTTTTCCATGGATTCTGTCATGGTATCTGCGTACATGATAACGTGGCCCTCGGAATTTCGTGCAGCACGTCCAATTGTCTGAATCAGTGAACGCTCACTTCTAAGGAAGCCCTCCTTATCAGCGTCCAGGATAGCAACCAGGGTGATTTCTGGAATGTCCAATCCTTCCCTGAGGAGGTTGATTCCAACCAAAACATCAAACACATCCAGACGTAAATCTCTGATGATTTCTGCACGCTCCATGGTATCAATATCGGAGTGCATGTATTTAACTCTCACGCCAAGCTCTGCCAGATAATCTGTCAAATCCTCTGCCATTCGCTTTGTAAGAGTTGTAATCATTACCTTATTTTTCTTTTCAACTTCCTTCTGGATTTCGTTGAAAAGATCATCTATCTGCCCCTCTACAGGGCGCACCTCAACCTCTGGGTCCAACAGACCTGTTGGGCGGATAACCTGCTCTGTGCGAAGCAGCTCGTGCTCTTCCTCATAATCACCTGGTGTGGCTGACACGAACATAATCTGGTCGATTTTTGATTCGAACTCACCAAAGTTTAGAGGACGGTTATCAAGGGCCGATGGCAATCTAAAGCCGTACTCAACCAACGTCTTTTTGCGGGCCTGGTCACCTGCAAACATACCACGAATCTGTGGCAATGTGATATGACTCTCGTCCACTATAATAAGGAAGTCGTCGTTGAAATAATCAATCAAACACTTTGGTGGCTCCCCAGGCTGCTGATTTGTCATGTGACGGCTGTAATTTTCGATGCCGGAGCAAAATCCTGTTTCACGTAGCATTTCAATATCGAAGTTAGTGCGCTCTGCGATACGCTGAGCCTCTATGAGCTTGTCCTCAGATTTGAAGAACTTCACTCGCTCATCCAGCTCTGCTTCGATGCTTGCACAGGCTGCATTAATCTTGTCCTGAGGGATGACATAGTGGCTGGCTGGGAAAATCGCAACATGCTCAAGCTCTCTTCTAACCTGGCCTGTCATAATATCTGTCTCGCAAATGCGGTCAATTTCATCTCCGAAAAACTCGATGCGAATGCCGTAATCGCTAGTATTAGCAGGGATAACCTCCAAAGTATCACCGCGAACACGGAATGTTCCTCGATCGAAATCCATGTCATTTCGCATGTACTGAATGTTAATCAGCTCATGGATAACATCATCCCTGTCCTTCATGTCCCCTGGGCGAAGGCTAACCATCATGTTTTGGAAATCGTCTGGCTCGCCGATGCCGTAAATGCAAGAAACAGACGAGACAATAATTACATCTCGTCTTTCTGATAATGAAGCTGTGGCCGAAAGGCGTAGCTTGTCTATTTCATCATTGATTGAAGAATCCTTCGCGATGTATGTATCAGTACTAGGTACATAGGCCTCTGGCTGATAATAATCATAGTAAGACACGAAGTACTCTACAGCGTTCTCTGGGAAGAATTCCTTGAACTCAGAGTAAAGCTGGCCTGCCAATGTCTTGTTATGAGCGATAATTAAGGTTGGCTTGTTGAGCTGCTCGATAACATTAGCCATGGTGAAAGTCTTTCCAGAACCGGTAACGCCAAGAAGTGTCTGCATCTGGTTTCCTTCCTTGAAACCTCGCACCAAATCTGCGATTGCCTGAGGCTGGTCGCCTGTTGGCTTATATTCTGAATGTAATTTGAAATCCATAGTTTAGCCTTTCGGTTCAATTGTACACAATCGTATGTAATGTATTATAGCACAGCAGTGTGATTAGTCAAACATTTGTTTGTACCATCTTGTTTTGTGTTATTATACTTGACAAATTTGTTTTATCTATGTTATATATAACACTCGTGTGACTCACAACACACATTTCAATTTCATGCAGTATCAATTTTGTAATGAACAGCAGCATTACCAGGATTACTTGCATGTCACGCCGATTTATCGGCATTTTCCCACCAAAGACAATTGAATAATGGGTTTTATAGGAGATTACATAGGAATAGTTCGTGCCATATCAAGATTATTATGGTCTTTTACTGGCTGAATCTACTGGAATTGTTAAGTTTTTCTATAGCATTCGCTTATTTCACTTAAAAGTTGTGATTGCAGTTAAGTTTATATATAAAAATCTATTTTTCACTTAACTTTACTTAAAGCATTTTAACTAAAGTTAAGTTTTTTACAAATTTCCTCTCTTTCACTTAACAACATTGCTATGCTTGATAAGTTTATTTCTTAATTGTTTTATATTCACTTAACATCCTCTCTCAAGCTATCACATTTTTTAAGTTTATTTTTCAAAAATGCCAATAAACTTAAGTGGTCATGACAATTTTAAGTTTATTATTTATTTCTACATAATACACTTAACAATTCTTCAAAAACTATATAAGTGAAATTTCATTTTTTCTTTTTTCACTTAAGTCAGCCTGTTTTACTGATAAACTACAGGTGTTTTCCTAATTCATTTAATCATACTCTCTAACTTATATCAGCCAATCCTCGTATTTCCCCTATACTTTGCATTATCATGTCATATTCGCATTTAAACAGAAATAGGAGTAGTTATGAATACAATTTTAAATATTGATACTAGCAGAACGGAAGCTAGCATCTACAATCTAATCGACGTAGTAGACAAGGAACTTTTATCCGCTCCTAAGGGTTACATAAGATTAGAAAGCAGCAAAGGCTATCCTCGATATTATTACTACAAGAACCGTTCTGAAACATGCGGAAAGTATTTATCCGCTGATAACATCGGTTTTATCACATCTATTTGCCAACGAGATTACTACATTAAGCTTTTGAAAAAGCTTAAAGAATTAATCAATCATTATCAACGTGGGATTCATTTTGATATCTATGTGGAGATTGATAGTGTTTACTATTCTTTCAATCCTGGTAAGCGTTCTTTGATTAAACCTATCATTCCTGACATTGAATCATTTGTTGAAGAATGGCATCTTCAACATCCAGGTTCATTAAACACTTTTCCAATAGAAAATGGAATTTATACGAATAATGGTGAATTGGTTAGATCAAAGTCCGAAAAAATCATTGCGGACAGATTATTAGATTATGGAATTCCTTATGCTTATGAACCAAGCCTTATTATTGATGGATTAATAAAATATCCCGATTTTCTCGTTTTAAACAAAGTCACTAGAGAAACTTTAATCTGGGAACATTTAGGTCTTGCCGATAGCGTGGATTACAACTCAAATAATCTGAGCAAACTAGCTCTCTATGAAGCCAACGGATATTTAGTAGGTAAAAATGTAATCACATCATTTGAGTCCGTGAATTATCCTTTAAGTACAAAGTTGATTGATAACAAAATCAACGATTTCTTACTTGATTAGCAAAAAATGTTCTTATACTTATCTATAATCCAATTCTTTTCTATTCTAAAAAACGAGGATGCCAATCTATTGACATCCTCGTTGTATTCTATAATTCATCCTCTTTTGCGATGTCTTCCTCGGTCATGTATTTGCGGAAGACTTTTTCAAGGATTGGGTGCAATGTGCAGGAAATGATTCCTGGTGCGAATAAGATTAAAAATAGGAATCTGTAGCAAAGGTAATATATGGCGATTAAAAGCACAAGCATTACCAAAGTCCAGCCGATGTTTGCAATCATGAAAACGGCTGAGACTTTGAAGGATTCCTTGAAGCCATTTTCAAAGCGGGCGATGTACGCAAAATGGTAGATTGCCCAAAGAACCGTGAATACTAGAAGCACCATAAAGAAAATGGATGCTGCCGCAAATGGGCTATCTGGCGATAGGTAATTTCTGGTGATGTAGATGTCACCCCCAAGGATTGCGTATAGCAAAATGAAAATCAGCCATGATAATGTGGACTGTTTGAAGTTGTCCTTGAATGAGTGGAAGAACTCAGTGGTGTAGCCACGGCCTTTGTAGATGCATTTGTGTGTGGCATAGTAAAGGGCTGTAGAGCTGGCGCCGATTGTCACAAGTGGCAATGAGCATGCCAAGAAGTAAAAACTAATCAAAATCACATCTGCGATTTTTGAAATCCCGTCAATAAATCTGTTGTTAAATAATTTTTCCAAAACCTATTCTCCTATTTCTATTTCATAAAGCAGATTGTAGAAATTCTGCATGTATTCTTCATTTCCTGATAAATCAACAATCACTAGATAACACATGGTGTCGTCCAAGCCGAAATATTCCTGCACTTTTGTGCCAGAAATGTCGATGGCTGCGTAGTTGTCGAAGTATGTGTCATCGTTTTCGTTGCGTTGACTGAAGGTAGCCTCGCGATTCGCCCATAAATCTAAGAGATTGTCGGGTAGCTGCTTTGTTACATCCAGTGGTGTGCCAAGGTCGCATAAATACTGTACGCCTGCTTCGTCGGTGAAGGCGAAATCCATCTGACCTGAAACAGTATAAAGGTCGATTTGATTGTAGTAGGCTGTTGAATTTGCATCAACGTCCCCTGACAAACCTGCCACCATGGAAAATCCTTCGTGCTTATCCATGCCAAGCTGCTCTGGCATTGTCTTTTCAAGGCTTTCATCTACCTGGGATGAATTGATAACAACTCCGTATAGCTTGTAATCTATGTACGTCATCTGATGGTGGACGAACCAGACAATCACTCCGATGATGACAAGCACAATCAACATGTGCATCCAATAATACGTAAATACGTATCCAATCTTTTTATCTAAAGGCATCTGGGCTAGCTTTGCTTTTTCCCCTGCCCATGTTTTAGTTACCTGCTCTTGCTCGTTGTCTTGATATGCCATAATACCCCGCTCCATTATTTCGTCTAGAACCTATCGTAACGTAAAAAAACGGCTACCGCAATAAGCGATAGCCATTTTTAATAAACATTTTATATTCAACTAGATATCAAGAAGCTTTGCGTATGCTGCAAGTGCATCTGATGTATCGCCAGCAAGTACCTTCTTTGCAAGTACCTTACCAAGCTGAACACCTTCCTGATCGAATGAGTTAACATTCCATACAAATCCCTGGAACATAACCTTGTTCTCGAAGTGAGCAAGGAGTGCACCAAGTGTCTCTGGTGTAAGCTGATCACCAACGATAATTGATGATGGACGGTTGCCCTCGAAGTACTTGTTGCGGTTGTCGTCGTCCTTACCGCAAGCGAATGCCATAATCTGAGCTGCAACGTTTGCCTTGAGCTTCTGCTGTGATGTGCTTCCTTCGATTACAACATCTGTTGCCATCTGGCTGTTCTTGAAGCCAACGAACTGAAGAGGGATGATGTTTGTTCCCTGGTGAAGGAGCTGGTAGAAGCTGTGCTGTCCGTTTGTACCTGGCTCACCAAAGATAACTGGACCAGTAACATAATCAATTGCCTCACCGAAACGGTTAACGCTCTTGCCGTTTGACTCCATGTCGAGCTGCTGTAAGTGAGCAGGGAAACGGCTAAGTGCCTGTGAGTATGGAAGAACGGCTGTAGACTCATATCCAAGGATATTTCTCTCGTATACGCCGATAAGTGCATCAAGTAATGCTGGGTTCTTGCGGATGTCTGTGTTCTTTGCAAGAGCATCCTCTGCAGCTGCACCGTTAAGGAAACGAGCAAACACATCAGGACCAAATGCAAGTGAAAGAACTGCGCCACCTACTGATGATGTAGATGAGTAACGTCCGCCGATGTAATCATCCATGAAGAATGCATCAAGGTAATCAGATGACTTTGCAAGTGGAGATGTCTCTGATGTAACGGCAATCATGTGCTTTGAAGCATCAAGACCAGCGTTCTTAAGAGCATCCTTAACAAATGACTCGTTTGTAAGTGTCTCAAGTGTTGTACCTGACTTAGAAACAAGGATGAAGATAGAGTGAGCAACATCAACGCCTGCAAGAACAGCTGCTGCATCATCAGGATCTACATTTGAAATGAAGTGAGCCTCCATCTTGAATGTGCCTGTAACCTTTGCCCAATTCTCAAGAGCAAGGTACATAGCGCGAGGACCAAGGTCTGATCCACCAATACCAATCTGAACAACAGATGTGAACTTCTCGCCTGCTTCGTTAACGATTTCGCCAGCGTGAACCTTGTTTGCGAACTCAGCGATGCGCTCCTGCTGTTTTACATAGAACTCTCTCTTGTTAACGCCATCAGCCATAACATCATCGCCAAGCTGACCACGTGTGAGCTGGTGAAGAACGAGACGCTTTTCACCTGTATTGATAACCTCTCCGTTGTAGAGGGCTGCGAACTTGTCAACAAGCTGTGCCTCATCAGCAAGCTTTGCAAGTGCATCAAGAACTGTGTCATCAACCTGCTTTGAAGCGAAGTTGTAAACCATGCCGTTTGACATTGGCACGCAGTACTCAGCAACACGCTTTGCACCGTTTGCACCAGCCATGGCTGTCTTGAGCTCTACCTGATTCTTAAGCCCCTGGAGAGTCTTGAATGACTCGAGCTTATCAAAATTTTTCCATTCTACCATTTTGAACACTCCTTTATATAAAACAATGTATATTGAAAACGATTTCAGTGAAAATTTTATAATAAAAGCATTTGCTTTTCAAGGAATGAGACTGGTTTTTCACAATTAATTGTTAATTCTTTAAAAACATCTCTTCTGCTGTTTTACCTGGATAATATTTCCTTATTTCTTCACTCTCAGAATCTCGTAGTTGCGCAAAGTGGTTATTCATCTCCTTCAATATCTTTTTTACTATTTTTTCTTTATGATGAAGTTGCAAATCGTTTATTATATTTCCGTAGTCAGTGCATACTATTGTTTTTTCTCCACTATCATATGTGAACTCTATGTATGTGTCCTTAAAAAGATGATTATTAACAACGAAGCTGTATTCTGCATCTATAGGATTTGCTGTATCTACCCAATAAGCAATACCTCTCGATTCCACTCGTGTAAAAATCTCCTTTGGTGGCTGATTATTATAAGCATTATATTTTTCCGAAATGCAATACCCCGATTCATCATTAGACACTTCAGGATCATAATAATATAAACTGCCTTCATAATCTGGAGCACCTGCGCTTGCAAATACCCCCTTTTTCCCAATCCAAGTCAATCCAAAAAAATCAGTCCACTCAACATTATTTAATCCAAATTGATTAGCATCGCGTTCTATAGAATAAAAGTCTGGCAATAAGTCTTTGTTCTCAATAAATGCCCCTCTACTCCTTCTTGCTCTTGTTTGCATAAAGAGTGCGTTTTGTTCGCTAGTATTTTTTAGATTCCAACTCCACCTTTCCGGATAGTATTTATTGTAGTCCTCAAAATATTTTCTAATGCAGCATCCTTTATTCTTCTCAATACATCTTTTTCTTTCTAGATTTTCCTTTGCTTTTTCTTTTGCTTCTTTGTATACGTAAGTAGTAGCTAGATATGAAAAATATTTATCATAAATTGGTTCTGCTTTTTCATTAAACTCTTCGCTATTACATTTTTTTGCTAATCGAATACATTCTCCCAATAAATCCGCTGGAATATCTCCATAGTTTAATTTTATATACTCATCAACTACTTCTTTAACTTGAGGATTATTGTCGTTGCTTTTTTTCATAAGCATCATCGTTACTGTGTATAAATTTACTATTACATACCCCTGTATAAATCCTTCTATATACAGCTCATCATGTGTCCTACACGTCATTTTTTGTCCTCCCATAATCATGAATTATCAATTAGGCAATCCGGTTTGTCGGATTTTTGTTCTAAAATATAACACCTATCACTTCATTTCATAATAGGTGTATTAATTATTCCATCTCTTTATAAGCTTGTGCTATATATTTAGCATAAACTAGAATATGTTTCTTATCTTTATTATTTACTTTTCTAAAACTCTCTACTATCTCTATTTCGTCTGATGATAAGTAATACCTACAATCTAGCTCATCCTCGCCTTCAATACCTAGTAACTCTTTCGAAGTTATTCCTAGTACTTGGCATATAGCAGGAATCTTATCTAAACCTGGATTGTACTTTTTCTTTTTCCAGTCACTGATAGTACTTTCAGGGATTCCTGTCGCTTTAGAAAATTCCTTTTGCGTCATCCCCTTAGCTTTCATCAGCTCAAAAATCTTTTCATATACTGCTCGTTTCATAATTTAATTGTACCATACCCACGCACTAGCACATTTATTATATATACCTTCTTAATTTGAACACTGTCAATTCCCCTTCTTTTTGGGATATCAGTTCATAGTAATTTTCCGAAGTAGCATATAAATTTCTAGGGTCTCTTCCAATAAGCAAATATTGATTATTTAAATCTGTCGAAATATATTTGCGTGTATCATCATCTAAAATAATATCAATATTATCTATTACAACTAGCTTACCGTTGCATCTACGCAATTCTTCTTGTATATTCTTCTGATTATCACGATAATTAAAACATACAATTCTATTATCAAGTGCCATTTCATCAGAAATAAATGAGAATGTTGCCGTCTTACCAGTTCCAGATTCCCCCATTAGAATTGTAATATTGTTATCAAACTCAAAGTCAATTTTAAATGAAGTATGATATATTTCATAATGCGATACTACTTTTGGTCTACTTTTCATCTTCCCACCATTCCTTTAAGTCGTCATAGCTAGATATTATTTTTTCTACTTTACTATCCACTACCTTTACTTGATCAAATGAAAATGGAATCATAGGATAGTCACTATAAACAAAGCCCTCGTTCATTCCAAATATTACCTCTAAGGCATTATCTCCGCATTCTTTTATATTAACTAAAACAGAAGGATTATATAGGACATTTAATGCAGTTTTACAGCCCGTTGATAACTTGTCTATATCCAATAATGTATCATTGAATTTCGACTTGATTTTATATTTTTCCTCTAAAACAGCTCCATCAATTTTGCTAATAATTTCTCTTGCCTTATCATCTATCATCTGAGATGTAATGGAATTAAAATACACGTCATTAACATCAACACATATTATGTTTGGCATATTCTTATTAGTAAAATCTTGCTTATTCTTATAAATTGTTATCACTTTTCACCCCTATACCAGCTGCTTGAAAACCATTTACCAAATCTACCGAATCGATAAATATCTGATGCATTTTTTCTTTTGATGATATTCTTATGTTATCCAGGCCACAAATATCATCAGCAGACCGTTCCTGCCATTCGCAACAGTTATTAATCCAACAAGGCCCTATTGCTTTTTTTGACACTTCAAATCCTGTATTTCTTGTAATATCAAATAGTAGTTTAGCACATAATTGCTCCACATTATGTACTTTGAGTGAATTAATATACTCGCTTATGCATTCATCGTCTTTATACCCTGCACAATTTGAATCATTCAACATATTGCAAAGTCTGCTTCTCACATTCAGCAAGTGTTCTCTCTTTGTAAATAACTCATCGTCTTCTGCAAAAACCCAATCCGTTAATAGATCAAACTGTAATAGAATATATTCAAAAGAAATAATATTTATTATATAAACATTATTTCTTTCACGAATAGCCTCCATCAAACGTTTTCGTTCTCTTATTACCTGCGGGTTATCAAATGCCTGGTCCATAATTATAATATATTTATTAGTATCATTCTGCAATAAACTCGAAACAGCTTTCACCAATTCACTATTATTTTTCTTAGATTGCACTATTGCTTCTGGAACCAATCTGTTGAAAAAATTCAACCAGAATGAATAACCAGATTTTGTATCTTCCGTCCAAATATACATCTTATCTTGAGTCATTATTTCTAATCATCACTTTCATATAAATCTATATATCTACAGTCATTTTTCTAAAGATCCGAAAACTTCCTTGCTCCAAAATCATCAAACTTCACCCAATAATTATCCAGATGATTGTTTCCATTGTTCTTCTTTATATATAAATCGAAATCCATTTTATCCATTCCAAGAGCCCGAAGGTGTTCGCGATAGAACATGCACCCCTCTCTGATGGTGCGACGCTGGAAAAATTTAAGAATACTTCCGTAGGATACGCCCAGCTTTGCCAGCTCCCAAGGATATAGCTTGCCTTGGCTTAAGTCTGTTGCTTTTATTAGTTCTCTGTCTTTTATTTCAAAATCCATAAGAGGAGTATCAAGAAAATATAGTATTCCTTTAAGATTGTTGATTAATCTAACTTCTGCCATAATTCCGACATCCTCCTTTCATATTCCCTAGCAAATGGTGTATTTATAGTATCCAGATAGGTGATTTGTTTTACATCTTTATATAATTCTTTTAGACCGAATTCTTTATTAAGCTCTGCTAGCAAGTCGAAGGGATCCTCTCCATATGGCGCCACATAAACATTGTTCATTGCTTCTTCGTAATTACGATAATTATCACGGTAGTAATCGTGCTCGAAGAGGCCCATGCCATTGTCAAAAACAAGTGGCATGGTGTATTCACCTGTTAGAGAATTAAAGAACAATCCAAAGTTTCGCGTGTGCCTGTCTACATTTCCAACTAAACAGTCAATAACCGCTAGGTCAATCATGTATTTTTCTGCGGATTCGTACGAAATATCTCCTATTTTTGATAACTGGCTGGCGCACCACTTTAACTTTTCAATGGCGTTTAATTTGTAGAAATAATCTTCCTTGGTGGAAAGATTGACTGTTTCAAGCAATGATTCGAACGACAAAAATGTAAAGCCATCCAACTCAAAATTCTGCGAATATACTGCATCGAACTTTCTGCCTCCGTATGCAAAAATACAATGCTTTTGCTGAACACATGGAATCCCCAGCTGATTTGCAATATCTGATGCGATTATTTCAACAGCCCAATCCTGCATTTGGATTCCGGCCATGATAGCCTGTGATTTTACAAAATATCTGTGATCAGATGTGAGTGCCTTCATTTGGAAACCATCAGTATCTGTCCTTGTTAGCAAGATGTCTTTCTTCGTAAATGCGAATTCCGGGATTAAGTCATCAGACTCAATTTGTAGCTCTTTTATGCTTTCTGGATTAAATGTTTTTTCGCCATCGGTAAATAAAAATACTCCTGGCTCGTCCACTCCCACGCTGATAAGATATTTTTCCTCTAGCAATCGGACAAATTCCTGCCAGGTAGGATTTGTATTGAAACCAAATGGAAGCTTCGATAACTGAACTGCATAGTTTGCCAGAGTAAGTGCCTGCCTGCGAACATCTACCGTGATGGTAGAAACCGGCCGATTATCCACAACCCAATTGATTATAACGGGCTTTTCCTGCGACTCTTTTATTCTTTTATGCAAGGCCTGGCGCGAAATGCCGAATTCATCAGCAAGGGCTGACAAGCTTTCCCCTGATTCATGACGGGAAATTATTTTATTCAATTGTTCATAAGTGATTTTTGGCTTACGCCCTGCATTACGCTCATTTGACATAGAAATATCTCCTTAGACATATTATGGAGGCTGGCGCGCGCCTTGTCAACTAATTAATTTCTTTACATGTTTAACATAAAACGAGCTGCCTCCCAACCTCATTCAGAAGTCAAAAAGCAGCTCTTAAGCGAATACTGATAATGTCATTATTTAGTTCCTTTCTTGAATTGTCCTTCTGCTGTGCCTTCGCGTCAGTCAACCTGACCTTTGTCAAATCAACCAACGGAGATTTGGTCTTCCTGCCGAAAGAATCAATTCTTTTGTTTTATATTCTTTATATCGGCAGGAAGGGTGGAATATATTACCCTCTCTCATTCAACTCCACATCAAGCCCTAATAGATTTGCTATTCTCAGAGCCTTGTCTAATTCAATAGTCTTTTTTCCATTTTCCAAATCAGACAAAAAGCTTGTACTTATTCCCGTAAATTCTGAAATATACTTCTGCGTATACCCTAGTTTTTTTCTTTTGTTTTTTATTGCTACTCCAAATGAATTTGAATCTGTTACTTTCATAAACACCTCTTACCCGTACGGCTATATTTGTCTTTGCATTGTATAAAATTAGCCGTACGGCTATATAATCTTATTTTGATTATACATTTCGCCGTACGGCTATGTCAATTCAGAATCTTACACACATTTATATTCCCATTCTGATATATTTCGTGTCTCAGTTGAAAAATTGGCCCCTATTATCCATTTATCTCGACTATCTGCTGAATAAGGAATCAAATATCTATTGTCCTCTATTTGTTTTAGTGCTTCCTGTGCAGTCTTATTTACTTTGAATTCGAATATAAATATGCTTTTATTTGTTTCAACTATACAATCGGCACGGCCATTAGCACTATGTGGTTCAACCTTTACAAACTGTCCCAATAAAATGAACACTATGTAAATCACATTTTGAAAATCTCGTTCAACTAGCTTTGCATCTTTATTGTTCGCATAAGGCAAGCTTTCAAATAATGACTCGAACCGCCTTCTCATTCCCTCCAAATCATTGTTTTGAATATCATTAATAAAAGATCTAATCTCGAGAGGTGATATGCCCTCGCTATTATACATAAACATAGGTGCAAGGCTCTTTAAAAAACTATATCTAACCTCATCATTCGGATAATCTAACAGTAATGCGTTAATTTCTGCATCATACTTCTTTATAGTCAAATAGCCTGTTTGGTACAGTAAAGGAATCAGATTAATCTCATCTGCCTTATATTCTAATAAAGCATATCTTTCAGCATAAAGCCTACCTTCAGTAATTAGTTTTACATCAAAATCCTCATTCTGTATTTTTTCAAGTAAAAATGTCGGAGTACCAGTACTAAACCAATAAGGCTCGAACTCATTATTATTAAGAGAACATAAAAGACTATATGGGTTATATATATCAGGAGAATCATTGTGAAAATGATATCCATCATACATTTTCTTTAGTTTTTCTCTACATGCAGCCTCAGTTAAACCTAAAGATAATGACATTTTACTAACGTATGATGAAAGATATAAATCTATTTCCTTATCTGTTATTCCACAAATAGCTGCAAATTCTTTATTGATAGAGATATCTGTCAACTGGTTTAAATCACTAAATATGCTAACTTTGCTAAACTTCGTTACCCCAGTAAAAAAAACAAACTTGATATACTTGTCGTAGCTTTTTAATGTACTGAAGAAACCTTTGAATACGTCCTTATTATGCTCTTCCTTAGAAGCGTCAGTAATAACATCTAACAAGGGTTTATCATATTCATCCACTAGAACCACTACGTTTTTTCCAGTTTTAGCTACAGCCTTTTCAATGAGAAATCGAAATCTCTCCGGCAATGATGCTTCTCTTTTCTCATCGCCATATATTTGCTCCCAGCTAGTCAAGTGTTCATTTAATACTTCTTCTAAGGCATTTTCTCTAGAATATGTATCTTTATTAAAATCAAAATAAAAAACCGGATATTGCTGCCAAGCATCTTTATTATTAGCTTCCAGTTTTTCTATTTCAAGCCCAGTAAAAAGTTCTTTTTTGCCTTCCCAATATGCCATTAATGTGGAAACCAATAAACTTTTTCCAAATCTACGTGGGCGACTCATAAAATATGGAATACCAGCATGCGCCAATTTATATACATATTCTGTTTTATCGATATATAAATATCCTTCATTCCTAATTTTTTCGAAATTTTGTATTCCCAATGGCAGCTTCTTTTCCATAATTATTCTCCTACTATATTTCAATCTATCATTATCACATCGTTATTATAACATGATTCTTTCTATAATTATCCCGCAAAATGAAAGCGTCTTCTGATAATACACAAACTATATCGCTTTATAACTCTCTCCTAATCTCCGGAACCTCAAATTGGTCCCTATCTATATTAATGGCCACAGACATATCCAATCCAGATGGCTTACGATCATTAACTAGAATGCGCTCTCCCATTGGCATATTAAAAATAATTTGATTATATCTAATACCGTTCTGCTGTAAAAAATTTAAAGTTATATCCTTATATTCATCTGTTCGAGAAGTAACAATAAGAATAAAGTCTTCCTCTGGAATATTATTAATATACTCTTTTGCTCCATCCAACAAGGTATCATATCCATCAATCTTATAGCCATTATGCTTAGCTATTGTTCCATCAATATCAAAAATCCAAGTCTTTGGTAAAGTTGATAATACTAGTTCAGCTCCCATTTATAATCCTCTTCTACAACAATGTTTTCAAAAGTATCAATTGCATACATATCTATAGCTTTCCACTTAGTGTCACTGTAATAATAATCTGGATATAGCGCTATTTTCCTACAATCCGCAGTCCTGATTACATCACATAAGCCACTTCGTATACCTATAAACAAACCTGCTTGTTCTACTACTGATTTCATTTCATTAATAGCAGGACTAATTGGTATTGTTCCCTCCAGTGCATTTTCATCTCCAGCGACATTCGTATATACGGTATATCCTTTTGAAATTAAATCTGATACTATTTCTTTCCATACATCATTCGATAATGCAGTAACTGATTTTGCATAAGGAGAAATGATTGCAGATTCCCCCTTGGGAATATTATCTAACAATGGATATTTTTCCCATTTATCCGGAATTATAGGTTTTGTATCTTTAGGAAGGCCAAATACTCCGCAACAATAAATTGTTTCGAGAGGTATGCACTTTATATATAGCGCTTTGTGAAGATTAATTACATATGGCCTATCTTGATGAGCAATATAGCAACGTTCATCCTCGGTATATATTACAGCTTGTATCGTAGCATCCAGTTCCTTTTGCTGAATCACCTTCACTTTTGTATTTGAAAACAATTCGACAACCTTTGCACAGGCCTTTGATGATACAAATACCGCCGTGCTATCAAATCCTCTTTTTGATGCAAATGCCGGTAGATACGACATACATAAATATATATCTCCTAATGCATTAAATGGGCAGAACACCAACAATTCATTTTCATATTCTTTTTTTAGGATATTTAGTGACTCTATACCTTGATTAAGTCTTTTAGTTTTTCGCTCAATAGTCTCTGGAGATAAAGAATACTCTGAATATGTGTTGTAATCTACTAGTTTAATTATAGGACCTTTGAATCCCAAATCTCTTAGCTGCCTATTCATCGATTCATAAAAACGAGTAACAATTAATACTGCTGCATCATCAGCATTTTTCATTATATCTTCAACTGGTATAACTGGGATATTTTTATATAAAAAACCATGCTTTTGAGCATTATTATCAAGAATAGCTTTTGGAATAATATTTTTGTCTACAAGAAAATCTGCAAGGCATAGTGATGCCTCGCAGTGCCCAAATATATATATATCTTTTTCCCTAATAGTTACCTCATTATCTAAGTAACTATTTATCATTTCTGTTTTATGCTCTTGATTCATTTGTTTTTATCAATTCTTCTAATTCTTCTTTAGAAAGAATTCCTGTATTTACATAATTATAGAGTGATGGATATGAAGTGTTTTCTATGTTTACTAGAAACAGTCTATCTGAAAATTCATACGTTTTGTATAACAACAATAAATCATTAGCATTTATGTTTTCTATTATTTTTTCGCTATCTTGATTTAATATATTTTTGATGATGCGTACCTTATCTTGATTCATGTCATTACTCAATTATATTAGAATCCAACAATCATTATCGATATTTTATCACCGATTGGAACTCTTCTTAATTTATCACCT
This sequence comes from Pseudobutyrivibrio ruminis, assembly GCF_015057245.1. Taxonomy (GTDB): domain Bacteria; phylum Bacillota; class Clostridia; order Lachnospirales; family Lachnospiraceae; genus Pseudobutyrivibrio; species Pseudobutyrivibrio ruminis_E. The sequence goes on along the minus strand of NZ_SVET01000005.1, from coordinate 70,722 downwards.
TCATGTTTTTCCATAAACTGTTCTACTGCCCTGCGTGGTCCATCAAAATTCCTTGCAAAATAATCATGAACCAATATCACACCTCCAGGCAACATCTGCTTGCTGAATAAACAAAGCCCTTGATAGGTTGGTTCGTACAAATCTACATCCAAATTCACAAATAAAAATCTATTGTCTTTTATACATGTAGCTGTTTCTGGAAAATACCCTTTATGAATCTCCACCATCTCTGGTCTGCTCATCTTTTTCATAACTAAATCAATTGAGGTATTTCCATACTCACCAATCTTAGCTATAGATTTTTCTTCTTTTTTGATATCCTGTTCTACAAATCCTTCAAATGTATCGAATAAGTGTATTCGTCTGTGTGGAAAATATTCATTCATAAGTTTTGCAAAATCACCTTGAAAAACCCCAACTTCAGCAATTTCTCCATCTGAATCAAACGTATTATCAAATGTTGAAAATTGCTTTAAAAACTCTTTCCTTGCATCTAGCTCAAAAGTTATATATTTTGTAATGATTATACTTTCATCTATTCTTAACCTTTTCAATTGGTCCATTATAGAAATCAATCCAGGTTGTGAAGTAATCACTATGTAATCATATTGTTTTTTTAAGCACTCATCAGGCGACAAAATAGTTATTCCGTTGAGCTCTTTATTCCATTTATTTGAATCATTATCAGTAAATGCAACGATTTCATACTCACTAGATATTTCTTCATATAAACGTTTTCCACCATCCGATGCCCCGAAGCATATTACTCTTTTCATCAAATTCCCCCTCAATCACTCATCCTTCACATTTGGCTCAAATAAACTCGGTGTTATCATCGCAATTTTCATTTTATCTTTTACTTTTTTTAACAATTTTAGATACATAATACGTATATATTCATTGTTCTTTTCTGCACTTAATCCATGGCTTGAATTGATAAAATCCTCCGTAGCATAGTTTTCAGTGTTTGATTGTATCCCATCAAACCCTGCAAGCATTATTTCTTTAGCTCCACATTTATATAAAAAATTCAGAAGCATTATAACACTATTATCTGCTAGATAATCGCCATCTCCCAGATACGACTCATAGTTTATGTAAATGGTTTTTTGAATTTCTTCTTTGACATTTGATGTCACAATACATTTATCTGGACTAACTGTTTTTTTTAATCTATTCCAATGCAAAGCATTAGCACAGAATAAATAATCAGTATTAATTTTATCAGGGACATAGTTAACACTTATAGCAACAACGTCCTTTTCATTTGCAATACATATTAATTGATTTTCATATTCTGTTATGCTTTTTCCAGGAGCAACAATCAGAACCTTCCTATCATTTATAACCGATTGCACTAACTTTATAGCTTCTGAATCGTCAATATCATCAGATGAATATTCGTGATATATTCGTTGAATATTATCGTAATCATAACGCTGTCTTGTATTGTCATCTATTTTAGAAAGAATATGTCTTATATCTTTACTACTTAATCTGTATTTTTCTGTAAGATATATTATATTATTAGGATGAGCTCTATAAATACCTGCCATAAATGCGGGAACGCTATATCCCCACATTAAATCTTTCTTCAATGGGAGAAGATAGGTATCAATGCAATCCAGTACTATATCTAAATCGTATGATTTTCCTTTTTTTCTATTTAAATAATCCACAATCAATTCAGTATTTAAGTTTCCAGCACACTTTCCCATGCCATTTAAAGTTGCATCTAGTACTATTATTCTATCACTAGACGAGACCCTTAAAACTTCCTGCGCAAATGCAAATGAGGATTGAAAATTGTTATGAGAATGAATATCAATTCTAATGCTGTTATCCAAATTTCTCTCTACTAAATTATAAATATATGTTAGATCTTCTAAATACAATGAACCATATGTATCTACAATACCAAATGCATATGGTTTAATCTGGTTAACCGTATCAATTATGTTTAACAATTCCGCATCAGTATATCCGGGAGTATTAACCCCTTGGACAAATAGTTTATACCCTTTAGTTTTAACTAATTCCAACGCCTTCCTTACCGAATCAAAATCATTGTTATAGTCTTTTTTTGTAAATCCTACACGTATAGCACTTATCTTAGTCTCACTTTTATCGCACAAATCATCAAAATCATACATTCCATAATCAATAAAAGCGCAATATAGACATATGTCGTCATCCTTAACAAATCTATCCATTTGTCTCAAATCTGTAAAAAATGTCGAATCTACTTCGTATTTTATCTTGTTTTTATCACGCAAAAATCCCAGTTCGACTATGTCTATTCCTGCATTCGTTAAATCATCTGATATTCCATCAATGACTCTATCTTTGAACTTACAATCAATAATTCGCCCGCCATCTCTAAGAGTACAATCCAACAATTCTACTTTTTTCATATTTGTCCGCCACCGTTCTTATAATAACTTGCAACAACCTTAGCAAATTCAAAATCTTCAGGTGTATCAATATCTACAGCTTCCAATTCATCTATTACTTGTAAGTATGGCTTGCTTCCAATTCTTTGATGCATTTCAGTAAACACTTCTTTTCTGAAAATAAAAAAAGCACCCGTCTCTTTATAAACCGGTTCTAGATTTTGTGTAGTCACAATATCTTTCATGTCATAATTTAAAGTTTTACCCTTATACCAACAATAATCCTGTATACATACACAACTAAAAGCGGAATCATATCCTTCGTATAAAACTTTATTTAATGCATTCTCTATAGACTCCTTTTTTGTAAAAGGCTGTGTTACATGTGTTAAAACATATATATCTGCATCTATATCATTTACAAAACGTTCTATTATTTCCAATCCCTTAACCTGAAAACCATCCAATTGAGAATCACGTTTTAGGAACATCAATCCCCTATCAGAAAATGATTTCATATAATTTATAATTGATACATCACTACAATATACATATCTCTCATCTATCCCTTTAACATCACAAATAGTGTCAAAGATAAAGTCACACAAAGGTCTCCCGCTTAATTCTTTTAAGTTCTTACCAGGAAATCTTTGATTATTTAATTTTATTGGAATAAACGAAACAACCTTCTCTTTTTTCATTAAAAAACAACTCCTATTGCGCCGCTATTTACTAAGATATAAAACAATGTAATCAGACATTCCTTTATTCTCCAATTCACTTTTCCATACCTGATTCATTGTTTCACTTATGACACCATCTGCTATTGCATTGCCTGGATTCTTTGAATTAACCCAGCCCATAGCATTATTAAGATCATATCTTTGAAAATATTTAATCTTTACATCATCACTTTTGAATCCTGCCTCAGAAGCCATTATTCTTAAACTCTTCTCTGAAAAAATCCACTTATGTTGCACAGAAAACAGTATTTTTTTATCATATATTTCACCTAATAGCTTTCTCATAACTGGGGTTTCAGTTGGAGTGCCTATTACCGCATATCCATTATCGTTACTAAGCATATTAAAAATATCAATCAAAAACTCTTTAGGATTATCTACATGCTCGATTACATCAAATGATACTGCAACATCTACCTTTTCTCTCCAGTCTTCCAATGCATCTTTTGAATATGCATAAGTGTTATAATGCTTTTCCTTCGACATTATTTCTCGATATTTCAAAGTAGGCTCAATTGCAATTGTCTCCTTTGCCATTCCAGATACCACATCTAAAAAAGCACCACATCCACATCCAACATCAGCTACATTTTTATTCCTATAAATCATTCCAGTATATCTCAACTTATCCAATGATTCTCGATCATGTAGTCTATAAAATTCTTGCGCATCTACAGAATCCTCTAACGACATCCTATAGGTATCCGTTTGATAATAACTAATTAAATCAATTAAATTGTCATGCCAAATAGTTTCGCACTCTTTACATCGAAACATTTTTACATTTGTGTCTGTATATTTTCCTAATCCACCATTACGTATTATCCCATCATATTCAACTATAACTTTTCTACTTCTACAGATTGGACATGTTTTACTCATTTTATATTTCACCTTCTTGCAACTATACCTTTGATCCAAACAGCTAGTTTGACCACTTGCGAAATTTATTATTTAATATGCTTCTTTATAAAATCATCTACATCTAAATAAAAATCTTCATAGCATTCTATTATTTTTTCATCTGACCAGTTCCACCATGCTATGTTATTTAATTGTCTAATTTGCTCATCAGTATATCTGTACCTTATCACCTTGGCTGGATTCCCTACCACTATTGCATAGTCTGGAACATCTTTGGTAACAACCGAATTTGCTCCTATTATTGCACCATTTCCAATGTTACAACCAGCTATGATAACAGCTCCATATCCTATCCATACATCGTTGCCTATTATACTTTTTTCAAAAAATCTTGGATATTTAATCTCAATACCTGGTACATATCCTGGGTGATTACTCCAGTCACCTGGAAATGATAAGAATTCATGCGAGGATATATACACATCATGATTCGCTACCACGACTGCATTAACTGCAAATGAACAAAAACTACCTATCTCCTGAACTGTATATGATGATTGCGTTATGGGACCATAACTATATTTTCCGACTTTAAATCTCGGAAATAGTTCAATTATGTTCTCTGCTGAAATATACATTTGAATACTACTTAATAAATCTTCATATATATCATCTCTATCACATGTGTATATTACGATGGCTTTTTTTAATTGCTGTAGGCTCTTAACTGGCATTGCTCCGTCATCTCTTACATAATTATCAAGAATAAAATGATTTACTCCATTATTATCCAAGATTTTCGAAACCTTCCTGCCCCAAGTTCCATAAGGACATACAAATATTTTCTTCCCAATTCTTTCCGATTTATTCAATTTTGATAACAGATAATCTTCAAATTTCATAATTAATATTCAATTCAGCATAACCTAATATAGCCAACATAGTCTCTTTGACTAAACATCTCATTCTCAATATTGATTTCTGTACCTTTTTCAAGTGTCATACGTCTACTAATAAGGCTCTTATCTTTCTCATTAAACCTTATTTCTACCCGTTGTGCACTTCCATTAAAACCGTTCAATATAATAATATTTCCTTGCATAACATCAAACACAAGATTCATTTCATTGGATACTCTTTCACAACAGAATGAATTTGTATTCACGGCATTTATAGATTCCATTTTGGATGATGGCTTTATATTATCCCACTTATACACAACATCTTCTTTTTCTGATTCCTTCTCAATTCTAACAATCCCCATCCCTCTAAATGGAATCAAGTATACATACTTGCCTCCATCGATTATGTACATGTATCCCCTTTCTAAAATCAAATCTTTGTTTTTTATTATTTTTCGTTCAATTCGTCCTGTATTCTTGTCCCATTTCACATATTCGCCTTTGTCTCTTAAAGAAATCCAATAGAATTGTCCATCAAAAACAATATCTGATAATGGTTCGTCACATATATTATGCACAACCCATGCATCAGTTCTCATATCAAGCTCAAGTATTTTACCTTTTTGAAAACAAGGAAGCATGCACACTCCTTCGGATACAACTCTTGCATTTGCGAATTTAACAGATTTTGGATTTGGCATTTCACCTAATTCATCCGCCCATCCACGAATATAATCAATATCATATGTGTTAGTATCCAACTTAAGAATCTCGTCATTTCTACCTGGAAAGAGATAGCAATAATCTCCATATCTGTGTATACTAACAAACTGATTTATCTTCATACCATCGACTGTAGATTTTGTATTATATGGTATTTTTCTTATAGTCTTATTTTTTAACTCATAAATCAAAATCTCATCTGCACATCTAGGAGCAAAAATTAGTTTTTCGTTAACATACTCTATACCACCGTACATATTCCAAGAAAAAAAACTATCTTCATTATCAATCCAGATTACATCAGTATTTCCTTCTAAATCCATTTTAAAGATTGCACCATATGTATAGTTATAGAAGTATATTTCACCATCTATATACTTCATCCCATAACTTACTAAGCTAGCAATATCTTCCTTTTTTATCATATTTTTTCTCCCAAATGCCATACACTACTACTTTTCACAAATGTTATTTACTGTAATTAGTATCAAATAATGAGTCAAAGTCTACCCTTTCAAAAGCTTCAAGCTTCCCTCCCCTCGTAGCATTAAATATCCGAAATCCATGTTTACGAGAATATAGTTCAGCTTTTTCATATGCACAATTGATTTTGTCCCAATTTGTTGTTCGTCCTTCCTCCTTGTATGTTTTTTTAAGTTCTTTAGAATGATAGTCTTTTATAAAGTGACTTTTTTCATCTGCCACGCTACCTGGGTAGGAATTATCCATTCCAAGTAAAAATATTTGTACTGCCCCCATATAATGCGCAAACTGTAATCCAATATCGTATGAAACTGTACTTCCCCAGTATATTTCCTTAGTTATATCTTCTGAAAAATTTGGATACGATGGATTGTAGTCTTCAATGTTAAGATGCACATATTCTGCTCTATTCAAATAATAATCAGTATCACGCATAAATCCATCAGCAACAAATAATCCTATGTTTTCTATATATTTGTCTATATCCAAACAATCGTATAGGACCCCACTATCTGTAATTCCTATATAATTAGGTCTCCACACCGTTTTCTCAAATATCTTAAATATCATATTAAACGCAATACAAATCTCATTATTACGTGCTAATGTTTCCAAATCTCCCAATCTCAAACTAGGCCCATTGCCAATAAGCCATATTCTCTTTCCCTCATGTATATTGCGATATTTAATTAGTTCCGGATGAGAAAATGATTGTTCGCAACAATCTACATCATACAAATCTATAACATCAAAATCATAGTCATTCTCATCTATAAATCTATATATGTCTGTCTCTGTACGTCGCTCAGTTACCAAAAGACAATCTATATCATTTATAGCAACATTCAATTCCATATAAGGAATATTTAGAAGTTCTTCTTTTTTATCAGTATTTCCTATAATGCACTTTATTGCAGCAAATCCCAAGTTGTGCTGCATAGCAATTTCGCAAAGTAAATATGGATTACAAGCATTATCACCATATATCACTATACTTTGATACTTATTCAAATTCTTGACGCTTAATGCTCTATTGTAATTAATTCTCTCATAACACCTATGTAAAAAATATCCTGGTAATAATCCGCTAATTCTTATATCATCTATTTCGTGATACACAAAGTATCTTTTATAATTATCGTTTTTTATTTGTTCTTCCATTACTTGGTAATATTTTTCACTTGCTATCACAATAACATGATATTCTTGTATAAATTCAGGAAGCTCATTGTATCCACGAACAATCTTACCTTCACATACTTCAACCTCTTTGTAATTAGATATAAAACATTCTGTTCTTAGGTCGCCCAAATATGCCAAAGCTCTCTTACCAGTTACTCCTGCACCAAAAATAATATATTTTATCATTTTGTTCCTTCTTATTTGATTAGATCTTTGTAAAAAACAACCTCTGCGTTCCCTTTACACACATTCAATGCTTTTATCAGTTCATTCTTGTCTTGTTCGGGTGTAACAATAATCAAATCAACATCTGGTAAATCATCCTCTAACTGATAAATTGGTAATTCTACACCTTCAATATCCTTTCTTCTATCGATAACATAATTAACCTTAAATTTTTCGATTTCCAAACATTTGACTATTCTTTTTCCTATAAACCCCATTCCATATATAGCCACACTCTTACAATTCAATTGTTTTATTTTTTCACTATAGCTAAATACTGTTTCTGTTATATGGCTATTTTTTTCCTCAAAAATATCTTCGAATTTATATAAATCATAAAAAAAATAATTTGGATATATAACTTCTAATTCTTTTACTTTAGCATATATCAAATCGCAAAAGCCTGACCGTGCAGAAATAACCTTCTTGCAATTTATTGCTAATGCAACTAATTCTTCCAACGATAAATCGATACAATATTTTGATAATTTTTCATTAGGTCTCAACATATTCACCACAACCGGACCATTAATATTTTGAATAACTTTTTCAAAATATTGTAAAGAAACAGTATCAATCGCTGGTGCATTCATCTCGGGCAATACAAGTGTAATATTCTCTATTTCCCCAGGAAGTTTTTCAATTAATTGCTTAGTAACCTTTGGATACTCCATAGGCAACACAGAATTTGGTATTTTGATACATGGTATTCCCAATGATTTTGTATACATTTCAACAAAGGATATTTTCCTTTCTATAAAGTATCTAAAAACACTATTTTCATCTTCATACCCCGGTCTAGTTAGAAATATTTCTCCTTTTTTTATATCTCCTTGATTTGTCTTCTGAGATATTGCTTCTATTTCTTGTTCCGAAAAATTATAAATAATATATTCTTTAATATCAAAAAGTCTAAGCACTACTTCGTGAGATTTTTTAATAATAAAAACTATTTCCGTATTATATTTTGCTTCAATAAACTTCTTATAACTACAGACTATAAATGTATCGCCTATTCCATATGGACATAAAAAATATAATTTCTGACTTACCATCTTTTAGACTCGTCCTCTACTGAAAGTTTGTTTTATAGTAATCTGACAATTGCTTGTTTGTCATAAGATTCCATTCTTTATAACATACTCCACTGTTTGCAAAACTTGCCGGTATATATTTTTGGTTCAATATTTTGTGTTGGCAAAAATCTAATATTGTGAAGTTATTAAGCATTACTTCTTTTGAATACTCAATAATCTCATCATCCCAATCTGTCCAATCAGCAAATTTTGAAAATCCTAATTTATTTCGAACGCAACCAAGCATTATATGTTGTTCGGTAGTGTATCTCCATGAATATTTATATTTATTATTTTCAACTCGATTTTTATTATTACATTCATAGTTTGCCATCTCATTTTCTGGAATAAGAGTTACCGCATCATATAATGTGTTTAAGTCTTCTGTTAAACCAAAGAAAAACCAATCTGATGGATGGAACGGCTTAGGAACTTTATGTTTATATCCATTAGGGTCATAGTATACGAAATCATTTCGCGTAAACAATTCTCCTATAACTATTCTTTCTTTAAAAATACGTACATCCTTTTTATATTCCGGAAATACATTTGTATATCTAAGAAAATCATTTCCCAATAAAACTAAATCACTTCTCAGCTTTAGTGCATATTTGGTCTTTACCTTCTCAAGCCCTTTTTTTGTCGAAAGAATTTGCCTATTCCCATTATTAGCTATAGGTTCCATTGCATATAAACCACACTCGCAAGCACCGGGATCCTCATTTAATATCACCTCATCGTAATCGAGTTGACTACAATCACATTCCTTCCACGTAGACAGAATTACTTTTGAATCTGGAAGATATTTTCTAACGCTTTCAATTGTGTTTTTGGTTATAACTGAATCTGCGTATCCTTGAATTACTACAGACACATCTTTGGATGAAATACTTTTCCCTTTTTTACAGTTGTCAGGCTCTTCATGTAATTTTATTAATCTATCCAAATATGAATGGTAGAACGAGTTCATTTCATCAAAATCGTTCCAAACAACTTTATTTAAATCGCCCTTTGTGCCAGGGAATCTAATAATAGTCATTTCAATATTTGTTAATGCAAAAATATTAATTACTTCTCCTGGCTCAAATTTAATCAAATCATATTTTTTAAATTTAACACCATTAATTTCAGCAGAACCACGATTTAAAAAAATAAATTGAACATCTTTCTTTCTATAGTATCCCGCATCAAGTGTATATTTGCTTGCTCCTTTAGAACAGATTTCAACAGCGTCTGTCTTAAATGCTGAGGGTTCGAAATCACCTATAAAATACCCTCTCTTCATTTTTTTCATATCAATTTTTTCCATAAAAAATGTACTCCAATCATTTTTTATTGTTATACTCTATGTGTTATATCGTTTTCATTATTTCCGAAAGATTTATTGCGCTTAAGCCTTTTTTATTTATCATTTTTTTAATATTGTTTTCATTATCAATAATAGTTATGATAACAGCATCAACTCGTGGCAGTTCTTCATTTAATCCATAATATCTATATTCTTCTATTCTCCTGTTGTCCAAAACATAATCCACATCAATTCCTTCGTTTTGTAGGGAATATAATAATCTGTGTCCCACTTGTCCAAATCCATATATTGCTACAGACTTAACATTTAACAATTCTAATTTTGCTGAAATTGACACTATCTTTTCATAAACATTCGTATTATTCATTTCAAAAATATCTGTCATTCTATACATTCTAAAAAAAGCCAAATTTGGATATATAATCTCCATGTTTTTTACTTTTGGATATATAATGTCAGAAAAACCAGATCGTGATGTAACCACCTTTTTCACATTAATCGCTAATGCTATTAACTCATTTATTTCTAATTCTATATAATTTTTAGCGAAAAGCTCCTTATCTTTATAAGCATTTACTAAAACTGTGTATCCATCTAACTCATATTGTTCTATCAGTTTAAAATACCATTCATAAGGAATTTTCTCTGTTCTAGACGCACTATTCATTTCTGGCGCAATCAATATCGTTTTTTCTAATTCAATCCCTTTTATTTTTGACTTTAAATCCTCTGTCATTGATGGCCATCTTTTAGGTGAAGATAATAGTTCCTTCTCTTTAATTTCCCAAAACCTCTTAAACATTTCTACAAAGGAAATCTTAATATTTAGAAAATCCTCTTCTATCCTTTTTTTATTCCCAAAATGAGGATGCGCTACATAATATTCGCCTTTAATGGGATTTCTATTTGATTCTGCTATTTCAAATAATTCATTTTCGCTGAAATTTTTTACCACGTAGCTATCAATGTCATACATCCACATCAATATTGCATGTTGTGGCCTTATGACGAAAACAATCTCGCTTTGAAATTTTGTCTTCAGGCATTCATAAAATGAGCAACAAAACATTGCATCTCCAAAACCATATGGAATTATAAAGTAATATTTGTTTATATCTCTTCCCATTTTATTTTTCTTTTTCTAATTCCTAGTTTAATACCTTGAACGAAGTAATTCCTTGTTCACGCGCTCTTAGCACAGATGCTTCCGAATCATCAAAATATACTATTTTTTCTTTTGCTATACCATATTTATCCATGACCTTATTTAGCCCTTCTAAATCTGGCTTAAGAACCTTTACATCTTCAGCTGTAATTATCTCATCAAATAGATTTGTGCATTGAAAAACATCAAGTAATTCATATGTATTTTCTTTGGACGCAGTTGTCCAAAGAACAATTACGTACTCTGGCTTAATACATTTCAACAAGTCTAATAGACCATCAAATGTCTTCCCATGTTTTTCTAGTACTGATTTGTATGTTTTCTTCTTGATATCATGAATTCTTTTTATTGCCTCTGCATCGGCTATTCCATATATCTCCGGTAAAAAATCTTTGTAATTCTTACCAAAACATTTTTTTTGAAAATCGCCAAGAGATATTGTTTTGTCAAAACCACTTTCTTTGATTGCAAATTCATAAGCACGATAGTTAGACTCACAAGTATCAAACAAAGTTCCATCCATATCAAATACTGCCATTTTTTTCTTCATTTATATATAGTCTCCTATATAAGAGTTGGCACTAACATTAACAACTTCTCCTCCTGGATATGGTATTGTCTTCTCCGCTTTCTTTATTAGTATTTCATGTGAAATATAACATCCAAAAATAATTTTATAATATTCTATTTCGATATCACTTAACGATTTTACGACCATATCTTTATATGATTCTGGCATCGATGTTAAAAGTATTAGTTGTGCCCCCTCTTTTACTATCTCCTTTACTTTATCTATGTTCTCTTTAATTGGTATTAGCGATTCATTCCAGTCAACATTTGAGAAGAATTTTTCATTCTTTTCAAATAATAGACCATCAATATTGAGTATTACTGTTTTCTTTTCATTTAATACAATATTCCAATCTTTTATTGTTCCCCAATCTTCATAGTCAGCTACTTCAATATTTCTATAAACAGATTTTTTTGTTCCTATTAAATAAGCTATTATATGGCTTAAATAGATTTCATATCTCTTATCACTTACTTCTCTCATGTGGTTATAAGCATCTTCAAATTTTTTCGCATCTTCAAAACCATACATTCCCACACAAATATTTTCTGATACTATTCTTTTTTCAATAATATCTGTTATTATTCCTTGTTCGTTTACTACCAAGAAACTTTTTCCACCTAATCTACCTATTTCTTTATGAAAACTATTAATATTAAGAGATGCAATGTATTCTCCATGATTACTTGAATCTACTTTAATATAATTATCTGAATCTTTTACTGAAAACTGTCCTTCAACATTACATCTAATTAATGTTTCATATACAGTTTCAGCCTGGCAGCTTGTAGGCTCCTCTAACACGCATAACTCATAGCAATTAGAGTTTTCGAAGTCAAATATATTATTCAATATCTCCTTTGCATTAAATTTATCAATATGCTCTTGCAAGATAGTGATAATTATCCTGTCAAATATACCCAATTCAACGCCTTCTATTGCCTTTTTTACCATCATATTTCCGTCTGGATATAATAACATCCATTTAGGGCGCATATTTGGAAAACGACTTGATCTTCCAGCACATGGTATTATTAATGTATTCATATATATATGCTCCTTTACTGCTCAATTTTATTAATCACATATTTTAATTTTTCGTCTAAAAATAATTCAGTTTTATTATCCGATACATATGGATATATCCTTAATAGATTTACTATTAATATATGGTAAATCGTATCCAATATTTCCTTTCCCATTGGCATTCCTAATATTTTTTCCATCAACAAATCTCTAATTACAGTTAGTCGGATTAAGAGATTTTCACTTATATTATTCTGATTTCTATATGACCAGAATAAATCTACGTCCTGAAATATTTTAGCTATATCAATCAACCATGAATCGTAAAAAGAATCTAAACAATCAATAAGATAAAATTCGTTATCCTGAACAATAATATTCTCTAATGTCAAATCTCCATGACAGCTAGAGTTCATTACATATTTCCAAGAATAATTATTTACATATCGTAAACTAGCTTGAACTATCGGTTTATTTTTAACACGTTCGTCTAGTTTTAAGGATTTTATTTTTTCTTTAAAAACATAATCCGCCTCTTTATTTGGCGATTCATAATCAACTATATTCCCCCCTAATATATTTGAAATTTTAATTACATTGTTTAAACTTAATGTTTCAATACTCTCTGCTAATGTTTTTCCATTAAGGTACTCCATTTCAAAGTAAAACAAATTGTTAATCTTACCATTCCCCAAAACCTCACATGTTTTAAAGCCTGGTAGGACGAGATACTCCTGTTTTCTCATCTGAGCAATTAGTCGTTCATTATAATCTTCGCTAGATGAGACTTTTCTAACCACTTTTCTAGAGTAATCATCAACAACATATATTTTGCACCCAGAGTGTCCATTTAATTCAATCATACTTGTTCTATTCTCACACAATCTTTGTTGCACTGTATACGATAATTAATCATCTTACATTCTCACCATAAGTCTTTTCCACTAAGCCTTGCACCAATACCTCCGCCTGGATGATTCACTTTGAAATCATCCAAAGTCACTCCAAGTCTTTTACTCAATTCCAGAGCTATCCCTTGAAGCAGAATTAAATAAACAGTCGTAGAGTTATTTGGAACAATATCCCATTCGTCGCCTTCTTCAAGTAAATTTAAAACTAAAAGTTTATCAACAACTTCTGCCGTCTTACAATCATCATAAAAAGTTAAAAGCCATGTGTTGGTCCCTCGTTGTTTTAAATACTCTGCAAGTGCAACAGTCTCATATGTGTTTCCGCCTTTAGAAAGCAAAAATACAATATCATCCTTTCCAACCATACCAAGGTCTCCGTGAACAGCTGTATTAGTATGGAGAAATCGTGCATCCAATCCAAAAGAATTTAATGTACCTACAAATTTCTCGCAAATAGGCACATTTTTTCCCAATCCGCTCGCAATTATTTTTCCGCCCTTATTCAATGTCGTGACACATTCATCAACCATTTGTTGGTAAATCTCAGTTGGTATAGACTCCATAGAATCAGTCAGCACTTCCAATACTCTTTTATAATAATCAATCATCTTTTATAACCTTTCTTCAATTAAAGGACATCCTCTAAATATAACAATCCATTATAAAATGCTCCGCAAATTGAATCGTAGTCTTGCCATGCGTATGTAGTAAGCGAAAGCCAAATAACTGCATGTAATAGCTTTATTTCATATTCATCTGCACCTGTTAAGTCAAAGAAATCTTGCTCCATCTCTTCCCAATTATTGGATTCAATTTCGAGCTTTACTCCCTCATTAACATCATCCGAAATATGTAACCTAAATCTCTTTAAATTGAACTGATCATAGTTACCTACAATTGAGTAATAAAGCTTTGCCCAATCATACCTAACATCACCGTATAGCTCTGTGAATCCAAAATAACCTCTTGGGTCTATCAACACTGGTGAGTTATCTTCTCTAATCATTAGGTTCGAGAAGGTACAATCGCCATGGATAAATCTAAAATCCTTACAATTTGTTTTCAATTTATCCAGTCTATGCTCAAGCTCCTCTAAATGATAGAAAACGTTTCTGCACTTTCTACCATTAATTGTTATTACTCGCTCTTTTGCAAATGGTACAAGATTTTGCACCTCCTGCAATCTAGCTAGAGTCTTATCAAAATATGCATCTTGAATACTAAACGTATCCGTTGGAATGCTTCCACTTGCATGTAATTTCTTCAGCATTGTTACAAGAGATTCTAGAATCTTTTTCTTGCGTTCGTACTCAAAATCACAATCATATATGTTTCTGCCTTTTATGTATTCCATCTGTAGAGGCTTTGTTTTATATATCTTAGGCAGTTCAGGAATATTTAACAGTTTTGCTTTTTCATACCAAGCAGTCTCACGTTTTGCCAATTTTAGTCCCTGGTCGTCAACTGGCTCTTTTGTGAGAACATCTCCATCGACTGTAATTCTATTGAACGGTCTATATTTGGGGACAGCAAACTTCTTGTATTCTTCTATAAGCCCGAATTCTTTTGTGCCAGCAAGTCCCACCGTTTTAAAATTCAACTCTTTACTGCTGAACCATCTTACTAGCTCCCCGCTTTCTGGAACATCAGCTATTTGTTCTTTGTTTTTGAATAAGAAGAAGCCTGCAACACCATATTCCTCAGAACGTTCTTCCTCGAATACTCCATTTTCATATTTCCATCTACATGGAAATGTCTGAGATAAGCCAACGTAATTGCTTTCAGCCTTGTTACTAGTGTATTCTTCTGGAAGTTCCAAATCTTTTGGTAAAACTAAATCAGACCAAACAAGCATAAACGCTTCATCTTCAGGTATTAGTTCAAGTGCTTGTCCTACTCCAGAACAAGTTCCTGTTCCTTCAGCATCTACTACCTGATATTTAACATCCGCAAATGCAGCTAAGTACTTCCTCAATACCTCCTTCTTGTAATCAGCGATAATAACAAATCTTTTGTCAGGATATTTTCTAAATAGATGAAAAAGCATTGGAAGATTATCCACTGGAACCAATGCCTTAGGTTTATTTTCTGTTAAGTATTCTAGTCTGGTCCCTTTACCACCAGCTTGTACTATTATGTATTCCATATTTACCTCGCACATTTTTTGTATCACTTAAGTATATTTCGGCAATTATGCCCCATTTCTTTAGAAAAAAGGGCCTCGCACCACTAGGTGCGAAGCCCTTAAATTATTACCATATTACCATTACTCCCCACCAAGCATTCAGTTTTAAATTAGCCTAGCTTCCCCATCCGTGGTCCGATTTACTCCACGGATTAATCATTATGTATTAATTATATTGAATATGGTAGGGTTATTCAATAAATATGGGGTGTGGACACAGAATTGTCACAAGGTATTCGTTGTTCTTCGAACTGGCAATGTGCTACTTATAGCAATACCATAATAAATGATCAAATCCATTCCTACTGATACCCGACTTTGATTTCTTTATAACCTCATCGATAGCCTCCTGATATTCGGCATAGGTAGTAATTCTCTTTTTCTCAATTCCATATCGCTCCATATATGATGGAAGCGCCTTGTTCACGATACTATCGTATATGGAATAGTTGTCTCTGTGTTTCCCATCAAACAAATAGAAACAAGCATAGCGGCAGAACTTGCTGGCGAAAGATAGATTTCTTCTGCCTCTATGCGGATTTCCTTTATCACTTTGTCCTACTGGTTTTGTTTCTTTTGCAATAATTTCAATTAATTTGTAATCTGTTTCTTTAGGATTTTTCAGCAGGTACACCAGTTCATCCTGTTCAATATCTGCAATACGTTTTGAAATCACTTTTATATCTCTACCGTCAGTACTCAAATGAGTTTTCTTTTACTTATCTATTGCAGTCACCAGTTCTTCAATTTGAATCCTATATTCACCTGCATAGATATTCTTGTTTCCTATAAGAGCGTTTTTTAGGTGCTGAAATTTGTATGCAACTTTTTTCTGGATTCGTAGTATTAAAATCCAATCATAGCCAGAGTTATGATGAATCATCGCCTCAACACGTGCTACGTTATCTTTTGAAAAATTTATATTGTATGCTCCATGTATCAGCATTGCCTCCTATATCCCATGTTAAGTTCCCTCCTGCGAAATCAAAAATATTATCATACATAACTACTTCAAGCTTCACTGACATCTATTCCGGCACACGTAGCTATTCGGATAATACAACCAACGTTTGAAATAGACTTTTAAGTCTCGAGATTTCTTCATAGTATATTTTTTCTTGGTCTGAAAAATCTGTGACTCCTAGCGTCTTAACTATATTATCTACACGTGCCTTTCTCTTATCGTTAGAAAGCAAATGATCCAAATAAATTCTATAATCGTGTAAAACATATAATGGTGATATCAAAGTTTTAACATCAACCGCCATTCCCATACACCATTTATCTATCAATGATTCTAAGAACTTAATTGACGCCCAGTCTTTATATCCTGCCGTTCGTTCATCTTCAGAATACAACTTCTCATACAACTCTTTTAACGCTTTAACATTGAATCCTTCTACCAGTACTTTATCGAATGCATTAATCACACCATTTACACTTTGTTCAGAGAATACAACTGGTCGATTTATCTTTGCCTCATGTTCTTCACACTCTTCGACCAAATGAGACAAGTCTATACCGTGTTTCTTCTTTACATTTTCAATAAACTGTTTTTTACATAAAACTATCTGCTTTTCAGTTATAGGATCACTGAAAATACAATTCATCTGCGCTTGATAGAATTCGGAACTCATTAATTTATGATCCGATTCAATATTGAATGGTTTAATAATCCCCCTACTTATAGGATCCATAGAATCAATATCGCCTAACCACATAACCATTTTACCGTTTTTATTAAAGCCAAACGGAATCACCCAATCATATTCATAGACTCCTTCAAGGTTAGCTTTTGCAATTTGTCCATAAGATTCTGAAAAAATATCAACATTATACTCCGGCACATTAATGAAATGGACCAACGCCCTCTTTTCAAAATATACCGGAGTTAAAAACCCTTCCGTACCATGCTCTTCATCATATCTTAAACCAGGAATATTGTAGTAATCTCTATGATCGTAAATATAGTTTTCATTTTCACAGTACTTAAATTTTTTCGCATACTCTTTTGGTGTAAACATACCTCTGGTTTGATTTTCTGCAAGCATATTTCTATATGCCCCATCTATAATTTCTTTAGTATATTCTGGTAAAACCTCATCCCCGCACTTTTCACATCGCATTACTAAAATACTTGGAAAATAAAGTGATTTATCTCCAATCGTATAATACACTTCTGTCTCTATCAGTTCTCTTATTCCATCGCACTTAGTACATTTATCAAATTCATATAGTTTACGCTCTTCGTAATAATCTTCATAATCTTTAAAATTTTTGTATACCAAACCTTTCACCTCTACAGATTTTTTCCTCTTAATCTAGTCATCTTTATTTATATCAGGAGTATTAAACATATCTACCCGCTTTTGTTACTTTTTGAAACGCAATCTTCACGACTTAAAATACCTAATATGCATTTAATCAATTTAAGCTATATCCCGTCGCTCTGCCTTCTCCCTCTCTTTTCAATATGCCTTTGTCTATAAGAGACTGCGCCAATCTCAGTGTTTTTGCCTTATTAAATCCAGCTAGTTCTACCATCTCACTTGATGATAAAACACTTGTTTTTGTAAACACATCTACTAACTTTTGTTCATCAGTCGTCATTTTGCCGGATGTATTAATTACCGGTAACACTATCGTTATAGTATTTTCATTAATCAAAAAATCTGGTTTTACAATGTAGTCTCTATATGCTTCAATTATTCTTCTTACCCCAGTTCCAAATATTTCTACATATTTTAATCTGTAAAAAATATTTGCTAATGTTGGATTTCTCAACACTGAAACTCTTCCATTTAGATATTCGTCTTTTGAAATCCCACTAGGAAGTCCACCAGGGGATGATATCTCAATTTTATCTTTATACATTAAAATACGAATATTCGAATTGATATCCCATGTTCTATGTATCAATGCATTTGCTACAGCCTCTCTATATGCATCCGAAGGAATAAGATATTTTTTTTCTCTTACTTGTCCTTCTATTTGTTCATATTGATAATATAGCTCAAATATTTTTATAGCTTCAGCAAACTGCGCTAAAACAGATACATTCACGAAGGATTTTCTATCAAGGAAAATATTTATACTGTCACCGAATCTTGCCATATCTATTCCAGAAAAGTCATTTTCATCAGCAAATAATGCGGCTGCATTATTGTAACTATTTCCATCCACATAAAAGTTCAATGTTTTTAATATATCCTCTGATAATCTATCTATTTTAAGTATTTCTTTTAAACAGCTTTCCAAATATGTGAATCTCAAATCTTGTTTTTCTGATTTTAACTGTTCATAGTATTTATTAGCTCCCTCAAGAGCTAATCTTTTTAACTCTATATTATCAACTTCAATTGTAGCTGTATCACTTCTCTTATATGCTTTACCCTTATAAAAATATGGTTTAGCTATTCCAGCAGATACTTCTAATACGATGATTCTTCCTTTAATTTGAATTGAATAATCTGGCATTGGTGCTATTGAATCATTAATCTTATTTTCTATATTTAAGCATGCTTGTCTTATATCGTCTAAGCCTACAATTTCTCCTTTGTCATTCCTTCCAAACTCAATTGTACCACCTTCATAGTTTGCGTATGCTGAAACAGTCTTTAGAAATGTGTTTGTAACATCTTCTTTCCATTCCAAATATTTTGATTCCTTCATAGTTGCCCCTTTCATATATGTCTATATTATCATCGCTGAAACGAAAATGCAACGATTTCAAAATCGTTGCATTTTCGTTTCAAATACTCATTTATCAATTAATCCATATCTGTAACTATTATTTCAAGTGCCCATAAGACACAAATGGCTTCGCAGCATCAGTCGTGAAGCCATTTTCATTTTACTTTTCCTATCCCAAATATTCCCTCACGCATTCCTCAACTTCTACCACAATCCTCTTCGCCTTCGGCAAGCTCAATCCTATATTCTCTGCCACAGCCAACAAGTCGTTCTCCCCTGGATTAGTTCCATTTCCATTGACTGTAGTTGCGTGCTCGCCTCCAATTGAGTTGCTGTATGTCATATCGTATGCCGGTGAAAGAATCCAGCGATTTTCATTTTCTATATACAAATAGCTAAAATTCTTAGCATGATCATCCCTATTATGAGCATACACATTAAAACACATCCGTCTGAATAACTGTTCACACTCTTCCATTGAACCTGTGAGCTGTAGAGTCAACCGCATGAGTATATTGTAATCAAGATTTGGTGTTCTATTGGATGTCTCCAACAAGCCTGCGGCGGAAACCATGTGCACTCTATCGCAAATACGATTCCCAACTCTATCGAATCTTTTCATTCCGAAATACCCTTCTGTATCTTCAGAATCAAAAAGTCGTACTTCCTCTAGATTTATTCCACACTCCCTTGCACACAAAGCATATTCATATTCTTGCTTTCCAATATTTTTATCATCAAAGGTTGCAGGGAATTTAATTATCCAATCATCTCCATCCACCTTTGTTAAAATCTTTGGACGTGCACCGCCTGATGAGCCGCCCTTTGCAAATAAATAGTCCAATTTATCACTAGACCCGGACAATAAGATTTTTTCACATTCCTTAGCAATTTCGTCCAACGAATAGTCGTCATATTCTTCTTCCATATCTATCACAGGACGATAAGTAAGCGCACCCATTCCAGTCTCGCCAACTATTGCAAGACGCTCCATATTTCCATAAGAAAAAGGATCTATTCCCTTCTTTCTCATTAGACGATCTACTAATAGACGTCCCCAGCCATCAGGCAAACTGTCGGCAAATACTCCGAACAAGCCTTCAAAAGGATCTATCTTTGGCATAAATACGCCTTTTTCTAATGGAAGTGAAAAAGGGCTGATAGAGAATCCCTCTGTCAGCCATTCCTTGCTATATTCAAATGCACACAATGTCCCATTATAGAGTGCCATTGTTCCAACTAATCTATCGTGATAGAAAACATCTAACTTCTTAATTCTGTCCATTTAATATTTCCTCTATAGATTCAAAATTAGGTTGTGTAAATAGAGCCTCCATCTCATTTTCGGCGCGTAGCGCTATTGCAATCTTAGTCAGAGATTGCAACGATATCTCACCTGTCTGTTCAAATCTTTTTATAGAACCTAAGCTTACCCCTGATCTTTCAGCAAGCTCTTTTTGTGATATCTTCTTTCTCTTGCGAAGCTTTTGAACATTGGATGCTACTTCATTATTTATTTCTTTCCATGTCTTTTGATATAAACTAATCATGCTAATATATTAGTCTTTTTCGCCAAAATTGGCAAATATAGCTAATATATTAATCCTCCTACTCGCCACATATCATAAACGCTGGCCTCATACGCTCTATTTCTGACCTATTAATACCATACTTTTGGGCAATATTTTTCCAATTATCTCTTACATTTTCAGCGATTTCATTAACAATTTCTTTAGCTTTCTTTTCATCTAATCCGTAATATGCAGACGTTCTAATTGCTAATTCAAAATCTAAGTCAGATTCTTCGCTATTTACATTAAGAGATAAATAATTTCCATAGATATCTGGGTTTACATCGTACAATGGAGATAATTTCCAACCCGATTTCTCCAAAATAAAACCATGATTTCTGAAATGGTCATCCGTATTAGAAACTGCCATACTAAACACTATGCGCTTCCATAATTCTTCTAAATCTTCTTTAGGCTTACTACCGTTTGCCTTCAGAAATGAAACTATCTCTAAATAACTACTTCCATCACTCGCATTTGCTCCATCTGTTTTTCCCAGCATTGTCATAGCAGACGAAAAATGTATTCGCTCTGTTCCATTTCTATCAAAACGCTTTACCAAAAACGTTGTTCCCAATTTTGAAAATCTTTCCACCTTCGCTTCTGGGACATTTAGTCCACATAGCTGAGCTAACTCGTGTACAACCATTTCCCATGCTCCAGAATCTATATCATCATGTTTAGATGGAAACTTTGCAATCCAAAGACTACCATCAGGTGCCATAACTGATGCTTTTGGTCTTGCACCGCCAAGCGATGAGCCTGGTGCAATTAACTGTTTTAGCCATTTATCGTCTAAGACATTTTCTTCTTTTTCATAAGCTAATGATGCCTGTTCCAATTCTCGCAAAGACGTCCATGGTGGAGTAGCAAAATCCTTATCATTTGACAGATACTCACCATCTTTATCCAGTTTAAATCTGAGTCCACCCATTCTAGCTTCGTCATATACACCTAGTAGATAGTCGCTCTCCATAAGTTTTTTTGGTTTTTCTTGTAGTTCCTTGGCGCAAATTTCTGCCCTTCTGTTCATTAGCCTCCTGCCCCATCTATCAGGGCACGAATCTGCAAAGACGCCAAAAATATTCTTATCATCATTTAAATAATGACGCCCTTTATATAACTGCAAATCAGGGTCTAAGGCCATCTGCTGATAATCCAACCATGAATCCTCATACTCAAAACTATAGAATTCCTTTCCTCTGGATTGAGTTACATTTATTCGGCCAACCAATTCATTTTCATACGGCGCAAAGTCTGCATATACATATATTACTTTTTCTTCACTCATGACATTCCTCATTTTTTGATTCGTTTACGAACAGGCAAATCCAAATCCTGCAGTTTACGGCCCAATTCATCATCCTTTGCGACTAATAACAAATCTTTATCCATATAATTAAGCGCATGTAATACTGCTGCATAGCATCCCATCGCTACAGATGGCGCTCCCTTTTCTATTGCAACCAACGTCGCTCTGCTAATTCCTGCTCTCTCTGCCACAAGCTCAGACGTAAGCTTTCTTCGTAATCTAGCATATTTAATCTGCATTCCCATCTCTGATAGAATCTCTTCTGTTTCTGGTAATAATACAATAGATTTTTTAGCCATAATAAAACATCTCCTTATGTAAATAATTTTAAACATAAGAAGATGTTTTGTCAATTTTTATAGACATTATTCATTTTTCCTGTACATTTCAAGTATATAATTAACATAGGTTTTGATATGTTTCTTTTCATTATCATCAACAGCACGATAAGCTTCAATAACTACCATTTCATCACTTGAAAGATAATATCTACAGCCTATCTCATCCTTTTCTTCATAATCCAACAATTCAGCTGTGGTAATTCCAAGTGCCTTGCAAATAACAGGTATTTTGTCTACTCCTGGATTGTACTTTTTCTTTTTCCAATCGCTAACAGTACTTTCTGGTATTCCTGTAGCTTTTGAAAAATCTTTCTGGGTCATTCCTTTTGCTTTAATTAATTCAAATATTTTCTCATATACTTGTTTTCCCATAATATAGCCCTAGTCCTTTTAGATATCTGCATTAAGTATACCTAAATACACAAAGACATTCTAGCTACAATTCATTTTTTAGGATGCGCCATTATACTACGTAATGTAGTTGCTTTTCATTTATTCTATTAATCACAATTGTATTTATCTTCCTACTTTTTAAAGCTTTTAATTTTATATTATCATCGTCATCATATGTTTCATAACCTAGCTCTATATCTTCTGGCGAAATGTACATAGTACCTAAACTATAATTATATTTTATATCTGCTGGTGAAAAACTTATCTCGCCGGAATAATGATTATTTTTATTTCTAATATCAACTGATATTTCCGACTCACTAAATGAATCCATTAAGAATCTTTTATTAGTCAGTATTTCTCCATCATCAAAAAGCACCTGTAGTTTATACTGTTCTCTATCAATATTTACAATATTCAAATCTTTAATTGCTTCTGCGAAACATAATCCTTTGTTCACTTCGTAAGCTATTGCCCTTAGGCAATCATAATTAAGAGAAACTCTTGTCGAAAAGCAAATAACATTATCTATTTCTCCATAATATTCAGCTTTCAGTTTGTCTTCCAAATACTTTCTAATCTCACCAGCAGTTGGATAATCAAATCTAAAATGATAATGAAATCTTCCTGGTCTATTGACCAAAAAACTATTTAGTCCTCTTATTTCATTACATGTAACCACAAACAATTTCTTCCCCTGTGATACACCATCAAATAATGACAGCATACTTGTTTGAGGATTACATTCATCATCTCTACTTGACGAAAAGGTTTTATCAAATTCATCTAGAAGAACCATCACTTCTTGGTCTATCTTATCGAGAAATGCCCCAATGCCTTCAATATATTTATCAACAATTATTACAGGCTTATTGTCATTGACCATCTCCACACCAAGCATTCTAGCAAATAGCGATTTTCCTATCCCTTTATCACCACTTAAAATCACGCCTAAATTGCGATTAAACTCTTTAAATGAATCAATTACTTTGTGTACTTTTTCATCGTGAACCCCATATATGACTTGTTCTTTTATATCAAATTTATAGTATTTCTCTAAAAAGAAGCCCTCTCCTTTAACAAACCTAACAACATAATATCCAGCTGGAATTCTATCATATGTTTTTAGATCATCTGGAAAAATGCTATATTTCTCACCTGTGCTAATAACTTTCATTTATCTCATCCTCCGTATTATATTTGTATAATCCGATATGTCGTATCTCAACGCATAATATAACACCTATCACAAATTTATGCAATAGGTGTCATATATCTTGCTTCATGGATTTTAAACCTCCCCCATCACCTTCACATACTCTTCCTTCTTATCCCTCATAATCTCAAAGCCTTCCAGAATCTCCTCCAGCCCGAACTTATGAGTGATCAGCTTCTCAGGCTTCACTGTGCCCAGCTGCAATCTGCTAAGCACGTAGTGCCAGTCGTCGGTGGTGTCGTGGGTGAAGGATGAGTTCCAGGTGCCCACCAGGGTTAGCTGGTTGCGTAGGATTTGCCAGTATGCGTGACGGTCTATGTTCATATCACTGGATGGGTTGCCCACTGTGCATACCACGCCGCCAGGTGCAGCTGCGTTGATTCCGGTGATGAGGCTTTCTATGGAGCCCACGCACTCGAAGAAAAGATCCACATCTGAAATCTCTTTTACATAGTGAGCTTCGTCCACGCCAAACTCAAAGGCTTTCTGCCTTTGTATCTCTTTTTTTCCGATGGTATACACATTTTCAAATCCCATGTCCTTCAAAAACATGGTCACTAGCAAGCCGATAGTACCAAGACCTATTACAGCCACCTTAGCTTTGCGAAGCTGGCCCAAATCCTGCAAGTCCTTACCGCAGGTTCTCAACCCCTGCCTAATGGCATGCACTGCCACAGCCATTGGCTCCATCATTGCAGCCTGCTCCATGGCAACGCTGCTGCCCAGCTCCATAAGATTCCATTCTGGCACTGCCACATATTCGGCGAAGCCGCCATCCACACGGGAGCCCAAATAAGAGTAGTTTTTGCACATTTCGTATTTCTTTTCCACACAGCAAGGGCACTTCTTGCATGGAATAAGTGGAAAGATTCCAACAGCCTTACCGGCCCAGTCACCAGACACGCCTTCACCAACTTCACAGACCTCGCCTGCAAATTCGTGACCTATCACAAGTGGCATGTTGTGGGCGCCGTCTTTATAAGCTCTTGGTATGTCCGATCCGCAGATTCCGCAGGCCTTTACATGCACTAAAACCTCCCCCTGTTTAGGGGAAGGTTTTGCTATATCATCTATTTTGATTTTTCCAACATCTTCTAAAACTAATGCCTTCATTTCATCGCCTTTATCTGTTCAGTAAATCGTTCTAAATCATCACTTGTAGTGATTTTAAAATTGCCCTCGTCCCCTGCAATCATATGCATCTTCATGCCTGCCATCACTGCAGGTTCTGTAGAGCCGTTGATTCGCATAATCTCTCCCGAACTAACTAGCTTCTCGTTCGCCTCCAAATATTTACCGTACACAAAAGTTTCTGGTGCCTGCCCAGCAAAAATCTCCTGACGATTCAAAAGTGAATCAATCTCCAAACCGTCCTTGCTCAAATAAACTGTATCCTTCATTGGAAGGACTGGAATGACTCCGTCGTATCCACTTATAGCTTCAAACGAATCCTGGATTGTTGATAACCTAAGATTCGGTCTGGCTGCATCGTGGATAAACACGTTATCATCGTCGCTGGCAAAATCTCTGATATCCTTCAGCCCATTGTAGATAGACAGCTGTCTATTCTCTCCTGGCTTTGAGAAACCACAAATCTTTTTCTCCACACCGTACTGCGCAGCCCAATATTTAATCAAATCTGCCCATTCATCATGAGCTACAATTTGAATCTTATCAATTAATTCGCTTTTCTCTAGGGTCTCCATGCAATACATGATGATTGGTTTCCCTTCCACATCCAGATACTGCTTTGGCTTCTGCGAACCAAGCCTGCTGCCGGTTCCCCCTGAAAGTAAAATCGCTATATTCATACGCTTACCTACAAGTTCATGTTTCTAATATCCTTGATAATCTCATCATATGGACGTCCCTGGCCAAACAGCAGTGTAGTTCCAAGAACAAATCCATCAAGTCCCATTGGCGCGTATTTCATAATCTTGTCCTTTGCGCAGGCGCCATCCCAGTATAGCTTGAAGTCCATTTCTTCCTTCAACTCCAAAAGACGTTCCACCTTCTGACCAACGTAAGGCAGATACATCTGACCAGCGTTTCCAGGATTTACAGACATTACTAAAACCTTATCAACAATGCGAAGCATCTCCATTACCGTTTCAATACTTGTACCTGGGTTGATAGCAATTCCAGGAATCATCCCTGCATCGATAATCTTCTGCAATGTTGTGGATGGATGATATTCTGCCTCAGGATGGATGTAGATGGTATCGCCCTTTCTCAAATTCCTGATAAACAAATCGATTGTGTTGCTAGGGTGCTCAACCATCAAATGAACATCCATTGGCTTAAAAGTAACCCTGGAAATATATGTCATATCATTCAAAGACATGGCAAAATTTGGCACATATCGACCATCCATAATATCGATATGGAAAGAATCGATTCCTGCGTTTTCCAAATCATTTACTTCTCTGGCCAAATGTCCATAGTTGGCACACATCATTGATGCATTTAATTCAAAGCTCATACGCTCTCCTTTTCAAGCACATCCACATTTTGGATCATGATTGGTTTTTCTAATTTCTCATACAACTGCACAAGACTACTTGGGTCCCCGTAATAAGCGTCGCTGATAATAATTGCCCTATCCATATCTGGAGTATCATCATAGATGCCCCAGCCTTCCGAACGATAATCCTCAATTATCTTTTTATACTGGTCTCTGATTTCAGGAACCATACTTTCGATGGTTGCCATAGTAAGTGGATGTGGACGCCACAAAAGGGCTACATCATCCTTGCACTCCTTGAATACTTCCAAGGCATCCTTTATCTTATCAATCATTTTTTGCTTCTGATTGAGCATAGCAACTACGCTTGTATTGTAAAAAATGATTTTCTTTCTACTGCCATCTGGCTTAGTGATAATCTTCTTCCAATCTTCTGGAATATCCTGCTCTTCTTTCGACATACGAAGCAGCTTTTCTACCTTTGGCGAGCCTGTACCTTTTATTTTGGCCTCCCAGCTAGGTCTGGTATCTTCTCCAAACTGAGCAGTAAGCACTCTGATATAGGCCTCACGCATCTGTTCCGACTGAACAATAACCTCATCTGCGTTTACCACACCCTTAGATAGCACATATCCCTTCAAGCTCTCAAGCACATCAGGATTGTCCACGTCTGGCTCCGCCAATACGAAGTATGGTATGTAAATAAGCTTGTCTGTAAACTTTTTGATGTTATCCGTATAGAAATATGGATGTACCGATGTTACGTAATTCCAATCATCATATGGATTGTGGATGTACACCTCATCTGGATGAACGCCCATAAAATCGAAGTTTTCAAATGAAACTACTGGCACATTATCAGGATAGTCATTTCCTTCATAGTGCATTTCTTTCACTGAACCATCCGGATTTTTGTCGAAATAAGGTATCGGAATTACGATAGCTGTACAGTTTGGATCCTCATTTGCCTTCATCCAAACGCTCTCAAGTGAATCCCACATGCTCGCCTTATATGGCAAAAACACTTTCACCGTAGTGATGGTGATATCCCTGTTTGCACTTTCTTCAATTCTATTAACCATGGTATCGAGGCGGGCCTTGGCAGAATCTGCCGACAAGCCCCTTTCAGACTGAATCTCCTCGTGAATTTCATATAGAACTTCGCAAAATTCTTCCAGCAATTTTACTGTTGGATGACCTTCCCCCTCTTCACCCTCGATAAAAGTGCCGAAATCAATCGCGCGCTGTTGGCACATTTCCAGATATGAACATGCCCCTTCAACATCCACATTTTTTGCGGATAAACTTGTGTAGATTCCTTCTACAATCTTCCTAAATAATGCAATGTAATTAGTAATTTGTTTAGCCTTAGACTGTCGCATCAATTAGTCTCCTATTTTTCTACAAACTCCCCAATCGCCTCTACCGTAGCCTCTGTCTGCTCTTCCACGGTGATTGTAGGCTCGCCATCCCCAGACTGCATGCCATAGTCCCCAAAGTATCCGTGGCAGCCACCCTGGATAATCACCTCTTCATAATCTGCAGGCAGATTTGCCAAGTTTTCATTATATTTCTCCATATTTAATACGCCGTCTTCAGAACCGCGGATTGATAAAACATTCATAGCTGGTTCATCTGTCAAATCCTTGGTAGAGTATGCGGCAAGAAGAATCAGTCCTTCGTATTCGCTCTGATGTCTGTCGGCATAAAGCGATGCCATGGCTCCGCCCAAACTGTGGCCGCCTAAGTACCACTCATCGATTTGGGGATACTTAGCCTGGATGCCTCTGGCCCCATTTGCATCAAACATGGCCAGATAGTATGGCATTTCAACAATGATGCACATGATATCCTGCTCTGCCAGCTGTTCCATCAAAGGAGCATATGCTTCCGACTCTACCAGCCCGCCTGGATAAAAAATAAATCCAGCCACTGGATTTTCCGGCTCAAATACGATTGTATTATCAACATACTCCACAGTTACTCCCTCTGCTGGATTGTTGATGTACTCCATGGCTCTATCTGCAGCCTGATAATAATTATTTACATAGCTATAGAACTTAACTACGATTGCAACGATTAACACAAGGACAATAATCCCTGTAATTCTTAACTTTTTTCCCTTATTACTTTTCATTTATACCCTTATTAACCCTTTTCTAGAATGCCCCTCAATGTACCGCCAGTCTGTTAATCTGGGTTGCTATATAACCTGCTCCGTAACCATTGTCGATGTTTACCACCGAAATTCCATTGGCACATGAATTAATCATGGTAAGAAGTGCAGATATTCCGCCCATGTTGGCCCCATAGCCTACGCTAGTTGGCACAGCAATAACCGGAACCTTAACCAGTCCGCCTACCACTGACGCCAGTGCGCCTTCCATGCCTGCCACTGCCACCACGCAGTTGGCTTCATTTAAAGTATCTACGTTTTCAAGCAATCTATGAATTCCGCTTACTCCCACATCGAAAACCCTAGTTGCCTTACTTCCAAAATACTCGATTGTTTGTGCTGCTTCCTCTGCTACAGGAATATCTGCTGTGCCAGCTGTAAGCACTGCCACATTTCCGATAAGCTCCTGCTCTTTAAAATCAGGCTTTTTTGCCTTGAGAATCCTGCTCACTTTATCATAAGTGGCTGTTGGCAATACCGCCTTTACGATTTCGTATTGATGCTCCGTTGCTCTGGTGCCAAACACGCAGCCATCTCTTTCGTACATCTTTTGATAGATATCTACCAGAAAGTCATCCATTTTGCCCTGGCAAAAAATCACTTCTGGGAATCCTGTCCGATTCTTTCGATCAAAGTCCAAGTTTGCAAATTCCATTCAGAATCCTCCTAGATACCTCCATTATAATGGAAATGCAATAAAAATAAAACGGGGGTAGCATTGCTACCCCTACATTATCGTTTACATCATTTCCATATAAGCTTCTGCGAT
This sequence comes from Pseudobutyrivibrio ruminis, assembly GCF_015057245.1. Classification (GTDB taxonomy): domain Bacteria; phylum Bacillota; class Clostridia; order Lachnospirales; family Lachnospiraceae; genus Pseudobutyrivibrio; species Pseudobutyrivibrio ruminis_E. The sequence goes on along the minus strand of NZ_SVET01000005.1, from coordinate 41,029 downwards.
TCTCTTATAGTCAATCTGGTTGGTGATCTTTTCTACTTTGAAATCTTCCTCTCCAACCTTTACTCTGTAGATGAAGCAGCCCTCATCGCTAACTGTGTCTCCATCCACCAAAGCTGCTGCAACATAGCCCTTATTCTCAAACTCGAACTGGTCTATTACAGCCATCTCAACCTCATCGCCATCTTTAGTGTTAACCACAAATGTGATGTACTCTTTGAATTCATTATCCATCGTTGGGAACCTCCTTCTAGGATTCATAGCTCTCCCCGACTATAGGAAATATTGTACAATAGATTTGTGTATAAGTTTAGCAAAATTTATGAATTAAAAGCGAATATCCGGTGAATGCGAGGCGCATTTCACATTCTATCCCCAATTGTCGTCCTCATTAGGAACCTCATAAGTTAATGGAAGCGTTGTGAACCTAGATGTCTTCTCCATCAACGCATTTGCCTCTGCCGACAACTCTTCAAATATTGCTTTAATTTCCTCTATATCGTCTGTCTCATTTATTCCCATAGCAAAGCTCTGCAAATTGATAGCAGAAAACTGAATATCGGCAATCATATCGTTAAATCTAGCTTTGATAGAATTAACCGACATACTGATATCATTCATCTCACCTGGAAACTCATCCATATCAGCCACGGCCAAATTTCCCTGCTCCATCTCGGACAGAACATGCTGCTGAATATGGATAATATCTGAAAGCTCCGCCAAAGTCATAGCCAGCTTGTTCTGCAAATCACCTATTTCATCATCTGCCACGGCAAAATCGATAGGTGTTGAGAAATCCCCCTCCATGATTCTATCCATTGCTGGATTGATTTTATCCAAAGGCTTAAGCACTTTTCTAACTGTATAGGTAATATCCCCAACTGCAAGAAGAGCACAGATAATTGCCACAATTATACTGATTCTTATTCCTCTATCAACATGCGACAGGAATCCTTTTTCTGGATATGCCACTGCCACCGTCCAGCCACTGTCATGGAGCTTTGTCACCGAATATACCATCTCTGTGCCAGTGTAATCCTTTGCCGTAATATATTCACCCTTGGAATCCAGCACTTCCTCAAGCTCTGGCATTACCTCCACTGCGGATACAATCGCCTCTGATGTTGGATTGTACTGAGAATTTGGATGGACGATTATATTTTCCTGACTATCAAGCAGAAATCCGTAAGAGCCTTCCTCGAAATCGATTGTATTCATAAATTCCTGAATACTCTCAATATCTGCATCCACTGCCACTACGCCAACCATTGTGGTTCCCCAATATACTGGCGTTGCCACCGTAACCATCATTACATCTGGCCTGGTTGCACTTGCATATGGGTCAATCACAACTGTGTGACCGTATTTTGCAGCTTTTTGATACCAGCCTCTCCTTCTTGGATCCACACCAGTTGATTTAAAATCGATTCCCCTAGCCATTGTCATGTTTCCATGATAGTCAGAGAAGTATACATAGAAAAACTCAGGATGATTAAGAGCCACTCTATCTACAACCGCCCTTACTGTAGCCTCATTTAAATCTCCGATTGCCGTAAGGCTGGTTGCCATATCCTCGGTTACTGTGGCCATATCATTCAACCAGCTTTGAACCTCATTAGCACTCATCTGAGTAGCCAATTCAAGCTTAGTCTCCTGCTGTTCTATTATTCTTCTAGACAAATAAACCAGGTTGATAACTGTCATAACTGTAATAGTAATTACCAACGCTGCAATCACATGTCTTGTTATCTTTCTTCTGATAGATGAACGCTTCCTATTTTTCATTCTGAATCCTCTCAAATTCACAATGTCACTAAGGTACTATACGAGTATCTTAGTATATAAATAAGAGAATTCTGTGAAAAAACTATTTAATTTCTCGCAAAAACAAAGCAATCGTAGCGAATCGCTTTGCCCTCCAAACTGTAGCTTGGCTTTCTATCTGCCAAGTATGGTCCCTTAAGTGGACGCTTGATTACAATTCGTTTTGGATTCGCCGCCACTGCTGCATCTAAAAGTTGTTCTTCTGTAGAACATGGGCTTTCCAGCCTTTGTATCAGCTGGAATTTTTTCTTTATCAGCGCACTCTTTTGTCTTGCCGGAAACATTGGATCAAGCAGCACGATATCTGGCTTAAAATCCAGTTTTCTCATGCCTTCCGTGCTATCTCCGCAAACCAACTTCATTCGCCCTACCGCTTCTTTCAGCTCTGGAATTTCCAATGCTCGTTCCATACCATCCTTCAAAAGGACAGCTATTACTTCATCAAATTCATAAAGCTGCACCTGAAAACCTGCTGCCGCTAAAATAAGGGAATCCTCCCCAAATCCTGCAGTTGCATCGATAAGAGTCTGCGGCATTGGCTGCCCCTTTATTCTGGCGGCCTTCACAAGCATCTCTCGTTGAAGATTGCTCTGCTTTAATCTTGGAAGCATTTCCCTAAAATCAACCATTATAGAAAGCTCACCGTCAGTCAAAGTGAGGCCCTCAGCATTTTGCTGAAGGCTCAAATTAACTGCGGCAAGCTTTGTATTAAATCTTAATAATTCTTCATTTGTCATGAACTATTTGTCCTCTTTGCGAAGAAGATCCATCTTCATGTTGTAGTAGTTTGGAGTCATATCTAGGTAGTGCTTGTGAGGATTCTCGAAACGCTGCTCCTCAGGCCATACACTTGTCTCCAATTGAGTTTTAACACGGTTGCGGATTGTCTCCATATCCTCATCCTCAACTACTGGCTTTCCGCCGCGGATAAGAGGTTGCTGCAACAACTCTGCTGTGCAGTTTTCAAAGATGTGTGTGCTCTTCCATGGCTGCTCTGGGTCTACAAATTTGTATCCACCCTCTGCAGTTATATCCACTTCCTCGCCCTTAATGGCAAGCAAATCTGCAACTGCTCTACCGTGCTCATCCTTAATTCTATATACATCCTTTAATCCAGGATTTGTAATCTTTTCAACAGTTTCTGAAATCTTGATCTTTGGAATCACCTGGCCAGTCTTTGGATCTGTAACTGCACAAAGCTTGTAAACAGCACCAAATACAGGCTCTGACTTTGCAGTGATAAGTCGCTCACCTACACCAAATGAATTTACCTGTCCACCCTGCTGAAGGATAGATGTGATAGTGTACTCATCCAAAGAATTGCTTACGATGATTTTGGCATCTGTAAAGCCAGCATCATCAAGCATCTTTCTAGCTTTCTTTGTAAGATATGCCAAGTCGCCAGAGTCGATCCTGATACCAAAGCTCTTTGATTCAATGCCGGCATCCTTCATTTCCTGGAATACCTTAATAGCGTTTGGCACGCCTGATTTTAAAACGTTGTATGTATCTACCAAAAGGATACAGTTGTTAGGATAGCTCTTTGCAAAACTTCTGAAGGCTGCAAGCTCAGAAGTACGGTAATCGTTATCATCTGATGTGAAGTACATTACATAGCTGTGGGCCATAGTTCCACCGATTGGAATATCAAAGTACTGGCCTGCAGAAACTGTTGCTGTACCGCTGGCGCCACCGATATATGCTGCTCTAGCACCGTAAATAGCTGCGTCGTTGTTGTGAGCACGTCTTGCTCCAAAATCTGAAACTGCACGACCTGCTGCTGCACGAACAATACGGCTAGCCTTTGTTGCAATCAATGACTGGTGGTTAACCTGAGCCAAAATCTCTGTCTCCACAAGCTGTGCCTCAATGATAGGGGCAGTAACTGTGATAATTGGCTCGTTAGGATACATGATAGTTCCCTCTGGGAATGCATCCACATCACCTGTAAACTTGAAATCCTTAAGATACTCAAGGAAGTTCTCAGTGAAGTGTCCCACACTTCTCAAATACTCAATATCCTCATCAGTGAAGTGCATGTTAAGAAGATAGTCCTTAACCTGCTGAAGTCCTGCAAAAATTGCAAAACCGCCTCCATCTGGATTTACTCTGTAAAACACATCAAAGCTAACCCTGGTATTGTTATCAATAGTAGGGTCGTTAAAGTACGCATTTGCCATAGTAAGTTCGTACTCATCCATCATCATGGTAAGATTACGAGCTTTATCCTGTGTCTGCTTCATCATTTCCTTCTTTCTCCCAGTTTACTCTCCTGGTGCACTGTTAATTACTTTGCCAGTATTCCAAAGCATTGCTGCTTTCTCGGCAGCTTCCTGTCTGCCTTCTTCTGTCTTGAAGCCAACAGTACCTGTGTAGCTTCCGCAGTCAAGGCATGCCACATAGTATCCGTGATCCTCTGCCTCAATCAAACCTGCTCCTCCGCAGATTGGGCAATCATGTATGTCAATATTCTCAGTAAAATCGCTCATGTGTATCTCCTTAAAACCGTATTTCTAAATCATTATAATTTAATTACAGTAAAAAAGCTATCTTGTAAGCAACAAGCTCTGATATTTCTCAAGCGAGACATGTCGTCGAGCGGAGAAATCATCAGGCTTGTAGCTGTAACAAGATAGCTACATAGACTGCCTGTATATACAGATTTATTTAGCTGATGCTTTAAGTAGCTCAACAATTTCCTTTTCTGTAGTAAGAGCAAGAACCTTCTCTGCAAGAGCGTCAGCCTCAGCCTTTGACCACTTAGAAATAATTGAACGTGCTGTAAGCACAAGTACAGGGTTAACACTGTATTCCTTTAATCCGAATGAGATAAGGAGTGGAATCATAAGTGGATCTGCAGCGGCCTCGCCACACATACCAACAGTGATACCAGCAGCATTACCTGCCTCGATAATGTTCTTGATAGAACGAAGTACAGCTGGCTGGAATGCTGAGTAAAGATATGCAACTTCTGCATTTCCTCTATCAACACTCATTGTGTACTGTGTTAAGTCGTTTGTTCCAATTGAGAAGAAATCAGCTTCCTTTGCAAGGATATCAGCGATAAGTGAAGCAGCTGCTGTCTCTACCATGCAACCAACCTCGATGTTCTCATCGAACTTAACGCCTTCTGCTCTAAGCTCATTCTTGCACTCCTCAACGAGAGCCTTAACGGCGCGAACCTCGTCTACACAAGTAACAAGTGGAACCATGATCTTAACATTTCCGAATGCACTAGCTCTGAGGATACCTCTAAGCTGAATCTTGTACATATCAGAATTTGCTAAGCAATATCTAACTGCTCTATATCCGAGGAATGGGTTTTCCTCTTTTTCAAGTCCGAGATATGGAATATCCTTGTCACCACCGATATCAAGTGTACGGATGATAACTGTGCGACCACCCATGATTTCTACAGCTTCTTTGTAAGCCTCGAACTGCTCTTCCTCTGTAGGAAGATGTGGTCTATCCATAAATAAGAACTCTGAACGGAAAAGACCGATGCCCTCGCCGTCGCATTCAACAGCTTTTCTAGCATCCTTTGGAGTACCGATGTTACAGAATAATTCAAGCTCTGTTCCATCAGCTGTAACTGTCTTCTGTCCAATGAACTTCTTAAGCTCTGCCTGAGCCTTAACGAACTCTTCACGCTTAATTACGTACTGAGAAATAACTTCTCCGTCTGGGTTGATGTAAACATCACCCTCAGTACCGTCTACGATTGCTGTATCCTTGTCCTTAACGATTTCTGTGATGTTAGGAACTGAAAGTACAGCTGGGATCTCAAGTGCTCTAGCAAGAATTGCAGAGTGAGATGTCTTACCACCAACTTCTGTAATGATACCTACAACGTTCTCCTTAACAATCTGAGAACACATAGAAGGTGTAAGATCATGAGCAACAAGTACTGTACCTGGTGCTACCTTACTAATATCAACATCCTCAATGCCAAGTAAAAGCTTAAGTAAGCTGATCTTGATATCAGAAATATCTGATGCACGCTGACGCATCATATCATCTTCCATCTTTGAGAACATGCCAATGAACATATCGCAAACAGCTGTAACTGCAGCTTCTGCGCACTGACCAGCTTCGATCATCTTTGTCATCTCGCCAGCCATTGTAGGATCAGCGATCATAGCAAGGTGACCTTCCATGATTTCTGCTTCCTTAGGACCGATGTTCTTTCTGATGTTTTCAGCCATAGCTGATGTCTCTGTCTTGAATGCTTCGATTGCGTTATTGAATCTAGCCTTCTCTGCCTCAGTATCATCGATGTGCTTAGATTCAAAGCTTAAATCGTGCTCAACAATAAGACAAATGCTTCCGATACCAATACCTCTAGACGCTTCAATGCCTTTGTACATAAGTATCCTCCTGTATTAGTCTCCGAGACCGCTCTCTACTAACTCTACTGCCTTTGCAAGTGCAGCTTCCTCATCAGAACCATCACACTGGATCTCGATTTCAGCACCACACTTAATGCAAGCTGCCATAAGCATCATAACGCTCTTTCCGTCGTATGCGTTGCCGTTGAATAAAATCTTAACATCTGAATCGAATGGTGTAACAGCTGCGCTGAATACTGTAGCTGGGCGCATGTGCATACCCTGTTCGTTAGTTACCTTTACCTTCTGTGAAACCATAAATAAAACTCCTTTCGTTTCGCAAAATACAATTATCTATTTTATGTGTCTATACTTTATAGAATAAACGGGAAGTCTATAAAGTACAAAAACATAAAATCCATTCCAGGGGAGCATAGTCCCCCAGAATGGTTTTTTATCGTTCAATATATTAACAGATTCTGAACTATTCTTCTACATTTTTTTTCAATAAGCCAAGAAGTACACAGCTTACAACTGAACCAACTGCAAGAGCTACAAGGTAAAGTGCCCAGTGGCCAACTACAGGGAATACGAAGATTCCACCGTGTGGAGCCATAAGTGTACATCTAAATACCATTGAAAGTGCACCAGCTACACCAGAACCAACCATAAGAGATGGGATTACGTGAAGTGGATCTGCTGCTGCATAAGGGATAGCACCCTCTGTGATGAAGCAGAAGCCCATGATGAAGTTAACTGGGCCAGCCTTTCTCTCAGCAACTGTAAACTTCTTAGGGAAGATAAGTGTTGCAAGAGCGATTGCGATTGGAGGAACCATACCACCAACCATAACTGCTGCCATGATCATCCAGCCTACTTCGTTCTGCTCTGCAAGAGCTGCTGTACCGAATACATATGCTGCCTTGTTAAGTGGGCCACCCATATCTGTTGCCATCATTGCACCAAGGATAATTCCAAGTGGTACAAGTGATGTTGTTCCCATGCTTGAAAGAACACCAGAAATCCAAGCGTTAAGTGCACCAACGATTGGGTTAACAGCGCACATGATAACACCGATTACTGTAATACCGCAAAGTGGGTAAATAAGAACTGGCTTGATACCTTCAAGAGACTGTGGAAGCTTGTCGCAAAGCTTTTCGAGCCACTTCATGAAGTAACCAGCTGCAAAACCTGCTACTAAAGCGCCAAGGAATGCTGATGGAATGTTTCCACCTGGAGCTGCAAATGTAGCACCAGAAGCTGCAAGAGCACCACCAACGAAACCAACTGCAAGACCTGGTCTGTCTGCGATTGACTGAGCGATGAAACCAGCAAGAATTGGAAGCATGAATCCAAATGCTGCACCACCAACTGTCTTGAACCAAGCTGCTACTGGAGTGTTCATACCAAAGTTGCTTGGATCAATTGAATAATCATCAAGTAAGAATGCGATAGCGATAAGGATACCACCACCGATAACGAATGGAAGCATGTGTGATACACCATTCATAAGGTGCTTGTAAAGCTGACGTCCGATAGACTCGTTGCTGTCGTCAGACTTCTTTGAAACTGCGCCTGTGTGATGATATACAGAAGCTGTCTCAGCCTTGTCGAAAAGCTTCTCTGGTGTGTGGATAGCATCCTTTGTAGATGCAAGTACAACCTTCTTACCATCGAATACGCTCATATCTACGTTCTTATCTGCAGCGATAATAACTGCATCTGCTTCTTCGATTTCCTTAGCTGTAAGAGGATCCTTAGCTCCGCCAGAACCATCTTTTTCTACTCTAAATGCAATACCAAGCTCTTTAGCCTTCTGCTCAAGAGACTCAGCTGCCATAAATGTATGTGCAATACCTGTTGGGCATGCTGTAACTGCAACGATCTTCTTTGTGCCTGAAGCAGCCTTTGAAAGATCTGTCTTGTTTGCGTTTGCTGCGTCCTTCTCAGCTTCCTTTGCATCGATGTGTGCAAGGAACTCGTCAACTGACTTTGACTCAACAAGAGTCTTGCAGAATGCAGGGTCCATAAGCATCTGCATAAGCTTTGAAAGAACCTCAAGATGTGTATCAGCGCCACCCTCTGGAGCTGCAATCATGAATAATAAATTACTTGGCTTACCATCAAGAGCCTTGTAATCAACACCTGCTGGACATGTGATTGCAACAAGACCAGCCTTCTTAACTGCTGCTGACTTTCCGTGTGGTACTGCAATACCATTTCCAATAGCTGTTGTGCCCTTTGCCTCACGTGCAAGGATTGCCTCTTTAAATCCTGCTACATCGTTTAAGTTGCCTACTTCGTTATGAAGAGCAATAAGCTTGTCGATTGCTTCGTCCTGAGAAGCTATCGCCTCTTGAAGCTTGATCCCTCTAGGATCGATAAACTCTGAAATTTTCATATTCCCTCCTACATGTGTTTAAAAATTAATATATATTAACTGCCTTCTCCGAGTAAGCAGCTAATTACAATGTTTTATAAAGTGCATCAATATCTGCAGCCTGTGCAAGACCGTCAGAAAATGCCGTTGCAGAACCTGCAGCTGTTCCCATCTTTAACGCTACATCGTAGTCCTTTGTCTTCATGTATCCTGCAACGAAACCAGCAACCATTGAATCGCCAGCTCCTACTGAGTTGCGAACCTTTCCCTTAGGTACGCCGATGCGATATCTGTTTCCATTTTCATCAACAAGCATTGCGCCGTCCCCAGCCATTGAGATAAGAACGTTTCTTGCGCCCATTTCCTGAAGCTTTAATGCTCCCTCGTAAATCTCGTCGTCTGTCTTAAGCTCTTTGCCTACGATTTCGCCAAGCTCAAAGTTGTTTGGCTTGATTAAGAATGGATGATACTTTAATACGTTTGTAAGAAGATCCTTTGTAGCATCAACTACAAACTCGATTCCCTTGCCGTCTAAAGCAGAAAGAATTCTTTCATATACATCATCTGGTAAAGAATTTGGAATTGATCCAGCGAGAATAAGTACGTCGCCCTCTACCAGCTTTGAAAGCTTATTGAAAAGTTCCATCTGTGCTGCTTCGTCAATCTTTGGTCCCTGAGCGTTAATCTCTGTTTCCTCTGTTGCCTTAAGCTTTACATTGATTCGTGAAATGCCTTCTTTTAATTCGATGAAGTCTGTGTCAATTCCTGCAGCCTTAACACCTGCGTCAATTGCATGACCTGTGAAGCCTGCGATAAATCCTAGTGCTGTACTCTTTAATCCAAGCTCTGAGAGAACCATTGATACGTTGATTCCCTTACCTCCGAAATAATATTCCTCACTTGAAGAACGGTTTGTCATGCCTGGAAGTAAATCTCCATCCATACGCACAACATAATCCAATGCTGGATTGAATGTAACAGTATAAATCATTACGTTTCCTCCTAGTTTATTCTGCACATACTTTTACTACTGTGTGATTAATATAATCTCTAGCCTGTAGCTTATCTGTGATGATGCAGCAATCACCAATCTGCGCAAATGTGACCGAATTAATCTGATCAAATTTGGTGTGGTCCGCCAAAACGTATGACATATAAGCATGTCTGATTGCTTCTGTCTTTATCATGGCCTCGTCCACATCTGGTGTGGTAAACCCCGCATGAATTGAAATGCCATTGGTTCCCATGAAGGCTTTAGTAAAATGATATTTTCGAATAAACTCAACACAATCTGGACCAACTACTGCCTCTGTTGGGGCTTTGAGCCTGCCGCCAATCATGATGGCTTCAAGCCCTTTGTCCATAAGCTTCTTTGCATGTACTACACCATTTGTAATGTACTTAGCCTTGCGATTATCAATGTAATCAATCATGGTAAGTGTTGTAGTTCCCGCATCGATGTACACAAAATCATTGTCCTGTATAAGCCCTGCTGCATATTTGCTGATGCAATCTTTTTCAGCTACATTTTTGCTAGCCTTTGCCTTTACTGCATCTTCTTTGGTGTTTACATCCAAAGTAGAGATTGCAGTAGCACCTCCAAATACCTTCACCAGTTGCTTAGAACGATTGAGTGCATTGATGTCTCTTCGAATGGTAGCTGCTGATGTATCAAGCAACTCCACCAACTCATTTACTGAAACCGCCTTTTTTTCATTGACTATTTCAATTATTTTTGCCCTTCGTTCTTCTGTTAGCATTTTCCACCCCTTGAACAAATTCGATTGAATTTGATTGTTCTAAGGAAAATATAACACCATATTTCGGGCTTTGCAATCATAAACGCTCACAAATAATCATACCTGGTCAAATTCTGTCACTTTTACTATTTCAATGTGGTATATTTTGTAACAATTTGATAAATGAAAAAGGAAGGCACAGTAGTAGTGCCTTCCAAATCTTTATCCTTTCTTCGACATCTTATCTTCATACATACGTTTATCTGATAATTCATACATACGATCCTTGTCCTCTGTCTCTTTATAAGTTGATACTCCAACTGATACTCTTACTTTTATATCCTCCTTACCTATTCTCTTTATCTTTGCAATTTTGTAATTAAAGTCCTGAACTATACTATCCAACTCTGTTTTGCTAGCATACTGATGCAAAAGGGCAAACTCATCCCCTCCAATTCTAAATGCAACACTATTATTGTTAGTTACTTCTTTTAATCTTTTGCTTACAGCTTTGAGAACCAAATCTCCAAACATATGACCATAATGATCATTTACCTGCTTAAACTTATCAATATCAAATACCATCATCGCAAAATCGGTTTTATCTGTATTATATTGATTTATGTATTTCTCCACGATTTCATCAAAAGCGCGTCGATTTAACATACCTGTTAATTCGTCTGTATTTGATAATGCCTCTAGATTTGCCTTTACCTTTTCATCATCGGTTATATCCACAAAATATCCCAATAATCCAACAATTTTGCCATCAATAACAAATGGCTGCTTGCTTGCTGATATGCGCCTGAGCTCGCCTTTTACAATACACTCGCCTGGAACATTTCTAATTACCTTTCCTTCTTTTATGACCGCCAGTTCATCCTGCTTAAATGGTTCGGGATTAATATGCCATCCCATATCCTCATCGTTTTTTCCCCTTATGCTATCGACCGTTTCCAAACCATAATAATCCAGGAACATCTGATTTGCCCCTAAAAATCTACGATCTCGATCCTTCCAAAAAACACCAACCGGCACAAGTCTTAGGATATTTTCAAAGGCATAATCATTATCGTTTATTTTGTTAATTAAACTGTTATCATATGACATGAATTCACTCATATGATTAGACATGCCTTGCGTAGCCTCAGCAACACAACTCATCAACGCTTCTCTTCCGAATATAGAAATAATCCTTGTAGTGACAGACTTCCATACGTACTCACCATTAGCGTCAGATATTCTAAGTAAATCGAACTTAACTCCTCCTGGTTCATACATGTGATTCTCCTTGGCATGCTCCAAATCCATCAGCTTATAGAATAATTCCCTGTCGTCTTCATGTATCTTGTTTTTACATAAGCTTTCTATCATTTCTTTTGCTTTTAAATTTTTATCCCGCACATGTACACTGCCATTTGAAAGGTATATATTTTCATAATAAACTCCATCTAATCCAAAGACGTCAATACATTCGTAAAATGAGAATATATAACTACTTACAATTTTGACCTTGCTTTCATAGCTTTCATTTAAATAGTTTGATAATAATCTGATTGAAACCAGATACGCATCCGTCTGTGTTTCTTCATCATATGCAATATGACGAGCTCTCATATTCACAATATGCCCATTTTCTACAAATTCGATACTTTCTGCTTCTCCCGATTTCTTAGCTAAAAGGCACATATTCCAAAAATCATTTTTTTGAATCCAAGGCCATTTTTCATCTCCATTTATCATCGCCTCGGCAATTTCCATATTTTCATTACCATAGATTTTTATTGCCTTTTCATACCCTTCATTGAAATAGGCAAATCTCCACTTATTTTTGCGTACAAGGCCCATTGCTAAAGGAAGATCATTTTCTGTAACAGTATCCTGCTTTCCTTCCAACGGATTTTGTCTAAGCAGATCTGTTTCCCCAACTAAATCCAAAAATGCTCTATAATTCAGGTTTTCAAACTTATATCCCGCTTTCTCCACTTCCCGCATACTTTCATCAAGAGGCAGTGGTCGTCCGATATAATATCCCTGTAGCAGTTCGCAGCCTAACAGCTTCAAAAAATCGTACTGTTCCTTTGTTTCCACACCTTCCGCAAGAGTATGAATACCCATATTTTTCAGCATAGATACAGTATGCTTTAATACAATCTTTCCATTGTCTGATGTATCAAAATCCTGCAAAAATTCCATATCTATTTTGGCTAGGTCAAACTGAAATGCTCTCAGCAAATTAAGGGAAGAATAACCACTACCAAAGTCATCCATCCACACTTTGTAGCCATTTTCTCTTAATTTGGATATTTCTTCCTGAATAAATCTAGGATTGTCCATCATAACGCTTTCAGTTACTTCTAGTCTGATAATGCTTTTATCTGTATCATATTTTTCTATCAGACTACCAACATAAGAGATTAAATCTATTGTTTCAAAATCAATTCGCGATAAATTCACAGATACTGGGACAGCAGCTTTTAGTCCAGCTCTTTTCATTTCAGAAAATTTCGCTATAACTTTTTCGATTACATAGCAATCAACCTTATGAATCAATCTGTATTCTTCCAATACAGATATGAACTCATCCGGATAAAATACTCCTCTTTTAGGATCAATCCAACGAACTAATGCTTCCCATCCACAAATATAACCTGTAAGGCTTCGTATAATTGGCTGATAATATACCTTTATATATCCTTTTTCTAAAGCTTCGTCTACAGTATCTATAATTAATTGTTTTCGTTGTATTGTTCCAGCTAGTTCTTCGTCGTAAAACTTATAGTCGATATCATATTTTTTCTTGATGCTGACACAAGCCATCCTTGCTCTATCAACGCATCTCGTAACATCAATTTTATCATTGTCTAATATGTAAACACCGGCCTTCAGCTCCACATTTATATTTCTTTGTAGCGCTTTTACTCGCTTTCTCGCTTCAACTATTGCAGGCACTATCCGAATACTATTAGTACACACTACAAAATGGTCCCCAGAAAACCTGGCAACAAGCTGGTTTTTAAATATTTCTTCTAATATTTTTCCTATTTCTACTAATAATTCGTCTCCCTTTTCATACCCGTAGTTAATGTTGTAGAGCTTAAAGTTTTCCATGTCAAAAAAGACAAACCCATACTCAACCTGTTTGTCTTGCGTGTCAATAAGCTCCTGGCCCCACTCTATAAAAGCGTGTTTATCCAGAAGGCCTGTTAAATCGTCTCGATTTTCCTTTAAAAACTCCTTTTTTCCCATTACATGAATCCTTCATTATAATCTGATAATACATTCTATCATTCATTTGTGAATAAATTTTATACATTCCATGTATTGTATAATAAGGGCCACCTTTCCTGATAAAATCAAGAAAGATGGCCCTCATTATGGCTAACAAGTTTATTTATGCAATTTTCTTTCCATCTGCCTTAGCAGCTGCTCCCTGAGCAATTGGAATAAAAATCATAGCAATGATGTAGCATAGTACATACATAGGAATGAAAGTTCCAAAGAATGCAAACAAGAATGCTGGAGCAGGTGCTCCTGCAAATAGTTGTACATTCACAAAGTTCATTGCAAGTCCAATGATTACAACAAATATAAATACAACTGGAACATTTCCTAAGAATCTTCCCGGAGTGCTCTCAGGATTAATTTTAAACAATCCTGGGAACTTCATTGCAATAAGTGGAATTGGGAATATCGCATTTACGATACACGCCAAAATAAATCCTAGCAGTATATTAATTGGAAGTGCCGGAGTAGCTAAATTTGCAGCATTTCCTGAAAAAATCATTCCACCAATTGACATTGCTGTTGCAAGAGGAATATTCATTACTAAATTAAATACAACAAAAAATTTTAAACTTGGTTTTCCCATTATTTTATTCTCCTTTACATATGACAAACAGGCTTTAAAGCCCTTGTTCTACCTCAAGGAAAATGAACAATTGGCTATTAGCAACCAATTGCCCATAGCCCCCAATTTTTAATTAAACTGCCTTCGATGGTGAAGGTGTAGGTGCAACTACATTTGTGTAGTGCTCCTTACGAGCCTTAAACTCTGGATCCTTGAAGAGGTTCATAAGACGTCCCTCGTTCTGGAAAATATCATCACCGTGAAGCTTCTTACCAGAAATTGTGTCATGAGCCTTGTGCTCATCTTCTGGAGCAAACTTGAACTTGAATGCACCGTCTACAACCTCAAGTGTTCCCTCAAGACCGCAAAGCTCGCATACACAATGAGTTGTGCCTGGGAAGATGTAGAAGTTGTTACCATTGCAGTGAGGACATGCACCTGGCTCGCCCATCCACTTAGCATTGTCAACATCCTTTGCAGCTTCAACAAGATTACGTCCGATCTGTCTCATACGCTCAACCTTCTCATCCTGCATGATTACATCCTTTGACCATGAGAAGAACTCATTATTTACTACAGTCCAAGCTGGGCTCATTGCAAGCATAGCGTGATCTGTCTCAACACGACATGCCCAGTCAGATCCACCGATACCTACAAAAGAAATTGCCTTCTTCTTTAAGTACTTAGGATCAAGACCTTCCTTACCCTGCTCCTTGAGCTTTCCATCAAGCATGTACATCATTCCGATGTCATGTCCAGGGCCCATACGGTCACATAATACGTGGAATAATCCAGATCCACCTGACTCATAAATAGGGTCAACTACAAGAACGCCATCTGCCTCAGCCATCTTATCGAAAAGCTTTGCAAAATCGTCCTTCTGAGAACAAACCATGCCCTTACCCATTACTAAACTTCTAGAGCAAGCAACACAGCCTGTACAGTACTTGATGTCCCAATCAAATACGTGGATAAACTCGATTTCTGCCCCCATTTCTTTTGCTGCTTCAAGAGCAACACGGCACATTGTATCGTTGTTGCCGTTTCTTGTTCCGCATGAAAGTCCTAAAATTTTCATACCATAAACCTCCTAAATTGTTATTAGTTCCTTTTTATAAAATTGCTCCGCTGAACATTTTTATCTAGTTATTTGCCATACGCTAATTTAGTTACTGGCTTCTCTATAACAAGACTTGTGATAAGGCCTACAATATGAAGAATAGGATAGGTAGAAAACCAAGTTGCTATAAGCAAATCCCCAACTCCAACATTAATAATGGCCATACAGAAGCTTACTATGGTCACGTATATTGCATTTACAATGAAATTCCTTGCCAGCATTTCAAGGAAGGTACCAGGTTTCTGATTGCATATCTTTTCTGCAAACCAGCTTCCAATTAACCCCATCGGAAGAATAATTGCTGCAACTGTGTTGATAGTAAAAGCACAGCAGCATCCTCTCACCCAGCCGGCCAATGAATCTCCACCTGCTAGTATGGTTGCTGTAGTATTGATAGAAAGCGCCATACATACATTGATGATTACATTCCATCTGAAAAAGCGAATTATATCATCCATTTCTATTTTCCTTTCGCAGGTCGTTTAATTAATAAAGTACAGATTGTAGCAAGTACAATTGCGCCAATCATAATCATGAAAATGCTAAGATATGTGCCTTGCATGTCGTAAATCATACCTGCAAGAGTCCCTCCGAATGATGCCAATAGCAAATTCAAATTGATAATTGAAAAGTTAACAGGATAATTCTTAACACCGTAAAAATCCATTATGTATGCAGAGTTTGTTGGTGTTACACCTCCGTAAGAGAGGCCAAAGAATATAAATCCAATTACAACAAGTGGTAGACTAACTGAGTTGATTGCTACGATATTGATAAGTACTGAAACTAAGAAAAGTCCACAATTTAAAAGCATTGTTTTCTTCTGTCCAAGCTTGTCGTACAAACCACCGAATATTACTCGTCCAATTCCGTTGAACACAGAAATAAGTCCTACGATTGTTGCGATAGAGCCTGCTGCAAGTGCAGGTGCTGTCTCTGTAACAATTCCACTTGCCTGTGCGATAAGTGCCAATGCTGCTGCACTAAGCAATATCGCATATACGAAGTAAAGCCAGAAGCTTACCTTCGACACCATTTCTATTGTGGTGAAATCCTCTGAAGTGTTCTTCTCAGATTTTTTATCTTCTACTGCATATACTTTCTGCTCTTCAGCAGTAGGCTTTCTAACGATAAATGCGCCGATAAAAATTACCGCAAATACGATAATTCCAAGTGCCTTGAATTCTGTTCTCCAGCCATAAGTACCTAATAGCCCGGCATAAACTTTTCCTATAATGAATGCACCAATTCCAAATCCCATTAAAAGAATTCCAGAAATCAGTCCCTTCTTATCTGGGAACCATTTTGTAACACTTCCCATTACTGCGTTATAGGAACAGCCAGCTCCAAGACCGGCTAACACTCCGAAACCTAAATAAAGCATTCCAATAGAAGAAATCATGCTGACTAACTCAAAGCCAATCAAGAAAAGCACCGCAGATACAATGAAGATGTATCTCTCCTTAACCTTGTCTGCCACAAGTCCTGCAACAAGACCTCCTATACAAAAGAAGCTCATTGCCAGAGTGAAAGTAAGGGAAAGAGCTCCCTTACTCCAGGATGTAAACTCTGCAGCGATAGGGCTGGAAAGTACACTCCAAGCGTAGATTAGTCCTGCAAACAGAAGCACGATTACTCCTGCGATTGCATAAATCCATCTATTTGTTTTATTCATTTATAAACTCCAAATTTCCAATAAGATTATTCGTAGATTCTTGCCTTTTCCTGGCCTCTCATAACTCTAAGAGTACCTTCAGCAAGTGCCTTCATTTCGTTTTCACCAGGAATTACTTCAATTGGTCCAACGAAACCTACATGCTTTTTGATTGAGTCTACGAACATATCTGAATAAGCAAGACCGCCTGTAAGTACAATGTAGTCAACCTTTCCGTCAACTGATGGTGCAATACGAGCAATTGTCTTTGCTGTATTAAGTGCCATTGCTTCGAAAAGAAGAGCTGCCTCCTCATTTCCATCAACAACCATCTGCTCTACTTCACGCATATCTGCTGTTCCAAGATAAGAAGCAATTCCGCCCTTACGCTGAAGCTTCTTCATCATCTCTTCCTTTGTGTACTCGCCGCTGTAGCACAAATCTACAAGTGCGTATGTAGGAAGTCCGCCTGCTCTCTCTGGAGCAAATGTTCCAATTTCATCATTGAAGAAATCAATAATCTGTCCATTAGAATGAAGGTTTACTGTAATACCTCCACCAAGGTGAGCAACTATGATGTTTACCTTGTTATAATCAATCCCCTTATCTGCACAAAGCTTGAGGGCTGCTGCTCTAGTGTTCAAGTTGTGTCCCTTTGCAGGAACTCTAACACCCTTAAGTCCTGTAATTTTGTTTACCTCAGTCATCTCGTCAACTGTGATAGCATCGTAGATGTATGCCTTTACCCCTATTTCCTGGGCAAGGCTGTATGCAATACCAGCACCAAGATTTGAAGCATGCTGATCAACTGGATGATATCTTAATGTATCAACCATCTTCTCATTTACTTCATAGGCGCCAGTCTTTACTGGAGGAAGTGCTCCACCACGACCTACGATTGCTCCAAGAGAATCAAGCTTGTCGCCATGCTTTGCAAGGCATGCCATGATTAGTTCTTTTCTCATATCAAGCTGATCATAGATTGTTGGGTAGTTCTTTAAGTCATCCATCGAGTGAGCAATACTTTCAACCCATTGCTGTTCATCAGCCTGATAAACAGCAATTTTTGTTGAAGTAGAACCTGGATTGATGACAAGAATTTTTTCATTTGCCATGTTTTTCTCCTTATTTAACAGCTGCTGCAGAAACAACTATTGAAAGATATTTCTCCTCAGCCGATGAACCTCTTGAAACCATAACGATTGGGCACTTTGCACCTACGATAAATCCGGCCATCTTTGCACCGCAGCTTATTGCGTACATCTTTCCCATGATGTTTCCAGCATGGATGTTTGGAGCAACAAGTACATCTGGGTCGCCAGCGATTCTAGACTCAAGTCCCTTGAAATCAGCAAGATCTTTTCTCATAACGCAATCGTACTGGATAGGTCCTTCTACGATACAATTTGTAATCTCGCCTCTTTCATTCATTGCCTGGAGCTCTGCTGCATCAACAGACTCTGGCATCTTTGGATTAACCTTCTCAACACATGCAAGGACACCAACCTTTGGGCAGTCATATCCCATAGCAACAAGTGTGTCTACTGTGTTTTGGATAATCTCCTTCTTCTGCTGAAGGTCAGGATATGTAACCATACCGCCATCTACTGGAAGAATTAATTTGTGATATGAAGGAACTTCAAACATTGTGAAGTGAGACATAAGTCTTCCCTGTCCAAGTCCATATTCCTTATTAACAACTTCCTTAAGGATAATTTTTGTATCAACCTTACCCTTCATAAGGAAATCTGCCTTACCTGAGCTAACAAGCTTTACAGCTGTTTCGCAGGCCTTCTGTAAATCATCAGCAGGAACATCGATGATGTTCTCCTCAGGAATTTCTTCCTCAAGCTTTGCTAAGATTTCTGTAATGATTGCCTTCTCACCAACAAGAATTGGCTCAACAATGCCTTCGCGTCGAGCGTGAACAACAGCCTCAAGTGTGTGATCATCGTTTGCACATGCAACTGCCATAATCTTTCTTGAAGGGTTGCCCTTTACCTTTGCGATAAGCTCATCAAAATTATGAAATACCATATGCTTTACCTTTCAAATCAAATTAGTTTTTGCCGTTCTTAACCTTGAACTCACGACCGATTTCAAGACCTTTATCAAAAGCAGCCTTGTTGAGAGGTAAAAGCTTTGGCTTGCTTGAAAGCTTGTGCTCTACTGTGCCCCAAACGATTTCTGGAGCGATAACCTCTGTATAACCAACGTAAACACCAAGCATGATTACGTTAAGAACCTTTGCATTACCCATTTCAAGTGCAAGCTCTGTTACAGGTGCTTCTACGATTTCAACATCTGTTCTTTCAATCTTGTCCTTTACGATTGAGCTGTTGATGAAAAGGCGTCCGCCTGGCTTAAGTGTTCCGATGAACTTGTTTAATGAAGGACCGTTCATAACGATAAGGTCGTCCATTGTGTCACCAAGTGGTGCACCGATCATTTCATCTGAAATAACTACGTAGCAGTTTGCTGTACCACCACGCTGCTCTGCGCCGTATGAAGGGAAGAATGTTACATTCTTATCTGTTGAATCACATGTTGCAGAAGCAAGGAATTTTCCGAGGGTCATAACGCCCTGTCCGCCGAATCCGGCTACACATAAATTTGTTTCCATTATTTCTCCTCCATTCCCTTGTCTCTAATTACACCAAGTGGGTATTCCTTAAGCATGTTCTCCTCAAGGAAATCAAGTGCCTTAAGTGAATCAAGTCCCCAGTTTGTTGGGCAGCTTGTAACGATTTCAACAAGTGAGAATCCCTTGCCTTCCATCTGATACTGGAATGCCTTCTTGATAGCCTGCTTTGTCTTCATTACATTTGCTGGAGTGTTGCAGCTTGTACGTGCTAAATAATATGGTGCAGTAAGCTGGTTAAGTGTCTCGCAAACATGCATTGGATAACCATGCTCTTCAGCGATACGTCCCTTAGGCGCAGTTGATGCCTTCATTCCGAAAAGTGTAGTAGGAGCAAGCTGACCACCTGTCATACCATAAATTCCGTTGTTAACGAAGATAACTGTGAAGTTCTCGCCACGGTTTGCTGCAGACATTGTCTCTGCAAGACCGATTGAAGCAAGGTCACCATCACCCTGATATGTGTAGTAAATAGTATCTGGATTTGCTCTCTTCATACCTGTTGCAACAGCACATGCTCTACCGTGTGGAGCTGTAATGTTGTCGTATGCCATGTAGTCCATCTGAAGACCACAGCAACCAATACCAAGTACAGCTGCTGTCTTATCAACGATACCAAGCTCATCGATAACTTCACCGATTAACTTCATAACTGAAGAGTGCATACATCCTGGACAAAATCCTGAAACCTTGTCCTCCTGAATTGTTTTAGTTCTGCTATATAATAATTCTGCCATGTTAAGCCTCCTGTCCTGCTAATTTCATTACAGCCTCAAGCACGGCCTCTCTTGACATTACGTTACCACCAGAGCATAAGCACTTCTCAACTGGGCAACGACGTCTAACAACTGCTTCAACATCTGTTGCATACTGAGCTGGGATTGACATCTCAACATCAAGAATTGCCTTTACCTTTGAGTAATCTAACTTCTCAAAAGCTTCTGTTGGGAATGGATTAAGAGTGATAGGACGAATAAGTCCAACCTTGATTCCCTGCTTTCTGAGAATATCTACAGAAGACTTAGCAATACGTCCTGAAATACCATAAGCTGTAAGGATGATTTCAGCATCCTCTACCATGTATTCCTCAACCATTACGTCATTCTTCTTCCATGACTCATAAAGTGCTGCAGCTTCCTCGTTACACTTCTGCATAACAGTTGTCTGCCACTGACCTGGCTGGATCCAAGCACGATTTGCATAATCAAGCTCATGACCTATGCAAGCCCACTTCTTCTTTGACTCTCTGATTTCAGCAACCTTTTCCTCAGACATCATCTCTGGAAGCTCAACTGGCTCCATCATTGTTGCGATAACACCATCAGCAAGGATGTGAACTGGGTTTCTATCTCTATCAGCAAGCTCGAAAGCCTTAACTGTAAGGTCTACAGCTTCCTGTACTGTTGAAGGAGCAAGTACCATCATCTGGAAACCACCGTTACCAGCTGCCTTTGTAGCCTCAAAGTAATCCATCTGTGCTGGCTGGATTGAACCTACTCCAGGGCCCCCTCTTGCGAAGTTTGTATACACAATTGGAATACGTGCTGATGCACAATATGATATTCCCTCACTCTTAAGTGCGATTCCTGGTGAAGATGAAGATGTCATTGCTCTGACACCTGCTGATGCAGCACCGTAAACCATGTTGATTGATGCTACTTCAGACTCACCCTGTATAAATGTTCCACCAACTTCTGGAAGTCTTCTTGAGAAATACTCTGGGACTTCGTTCTGAGGTGTGATAGGATAACCTGCAAAAAAACGGCAACCGGCACGTACTGCTGCTTCAGCTACAGCCTCGCTGCCCTTCATAAATGTTCTAGCCATTTTTAATCCTCCTTATAAATCTCAATTGCCCCATCAGGACAAATGCGACCACATGTTAGACAACCTACACAGTCATCTGGTCGTGCAGCCACTACATATTCATAGCCTTTTGCATTTACTTCTGTTCCAACTTCTAGAACATTCTTTGGACAGAACTTCATGCAATAGCCACAGCTTTTGCAACGTTCGGCAACTACATTAACTCTAAACTTTGCCATTATTAGACCTCCTTTATCTAATATCTATATCCATAAACTTAGTCTCTTAACCATTCATAGGTTAGGAACAAGTGTATAGGCATAATCTTTTCTTTTTGGAGCTTGTTTTTTACGGATTCATAAAATCCTTCATGAATTACATTCATCTCTATTTCTCTGTATTCAGAAATGATTTCATTCATCTTGTTTGCACCTTCAACAACTTCATCAATAGTTGTTGTCAGGCCTGCATTTGGATTATCCACAAAGTGAATATCCTCTAAAGTTAAGTGGGAAACTGCGAGAATTTCCGAAAGAAATCGATCAATATGTTCAATGTCTTGGCAGAATGGTCTGTAGTAATTTAGTACATACATGACGCACATAGATTTTTTATCTACCCCAAGCATAAATCCTCCAATAGATCTGGCGCCGATATCATCTCCTCCTACATCCATAACAACAATGCTTTCCGGATCTGCTAAAAGCTCTCTGACTCCGCCTACAACTGTTGGTGCGTCAAAGAACTGTTCTTCATAGTGGATATTTACATCAGAGAGCTTCCCGCTGTTTAGCAAATCCCTGGATCTAAATAGAGGTTTTGTCATGTCCATATCAATCAGATGGACATGCTTATCAGTATTTTTAGCAAGGTATTCAGCAAGATTGAGAGCTATCTCACTCTTACCACAGCCTGCCTCGCCAATGAGAATGAAATTTGTTTTTTTCATTGCTAATGCATTTTTGATTAGTTGCATTTTCCTACCTCGCTAAAACCTATAAGTGAATTTATCTAAGTGTGATATAGCCCTGGTACTGTCTTAGGTTGTCAGATGTACATCTGTCACCAAGGAATACTGAAGCTATATTGTGCTGTGGCTTTAAGAATGGGAACTCATCCTGCTGTGCCCAAGCTGGCTTTGTAAGATGTGTCTTTGCAAGGTTTACACAAAGCTCATGCCATTCTTCTGGTCCTTCAAACCAAACCTCAACAACTCTATCAAACTGTGCTTCTGGAGCACCGTAGTTTACGATTACCTTGCTACTTACTACTCTGTTTACTCGAACAGATCCTGTAAGGAATGGAACCACTTCTTCATGGAACCATCTTTCTCCTTCTTCCTTACCGCACTCCTCTGGATACTTGATAAGGAACTGCCAACGGAAGTTTGGTCCATCTTCCATTGTTCTATCTTTTCCCTTGAAATCTTCTTCCCAGTTGATTGGAACGAATGAGAAAATAAATGGTGGGAAATCTCCGCCACCTGCTGCGCGACCTGCGTCGCCAGACTCTGAATTATCATGTACTGTTGCGCTTTCTACATCAGGAATGCATCCCTGCCAGCGAAGTACATCCATTGGCATATATTCACAGAAGATGTTGTTTGCCATCTCTGGAAGATGCTCATTTACTAACCAGTAATGCTCTGTAAGCTGCATTGCTCTTGCACCAAATCTATCTCCCTCTGGTGGTGTTGGGTATGCCTGGTAAAACGCATACTTTGTTACATATGGGGAAAACTTGCTGATACTTTCTGGCACATGATGATAGTAAAGCCAGTGCTCAAGCTTAGGTCTGTATTCTTCCTTTGCTAACCCCACATAGATTAAGCTTCTCATTAAGTTAAACTCGTAAGCCATAACGATCCTCCTTCTACATCGGTTAGATAAAACTAACCAACTGAACTTCTCTTTTAGGCACATTTATTGTGCATATTTAACTATTTGAGATAATAACACCGCAGATTCTTGATAAAAAATATCAATATTGTTGGATATTGATAACAAAAATGATATAAGTCTGTTAAATTTTTAACCTATATAATGAAAGAATTTTTTTATCCAGATTTGGATCTAAATGAGAAAAAATTTTCAATAACAAAATTGATATTATTGATGACCACTTTTTAATATTGGACTTAGCCAAAATTTGAGACCTATAATTAAGGCAATCACTTATAAGGAGGTTTTTATGAGCGAAAAGTTTTATGCTAAAAGCCCAGGAAACGAAGGCTACATAAAGAATATGGAAGTTGTCGCATATCACGATGCTGACAATCATTACTTATTCCAGTCACAGTTATATAAAACAGCTGACGGCAAGTATTATCTTTACGGCGGCTGCTTCTACGGATATGGTGTTGAAATTATCGATGTAACAGACCCTGCAAATCCACGTCATGTACAGTACATGCCTGTTATGGATCCAGAGGTTTACCCTTACATGTCTACACCAAAGGTTCAGATTGCAGATGATCTCATGATTGTTTCAAATGGTAACTGTCTTGAGTTTCTTCATGGACCTGCTCCAGAGAAGTACACTCCTGCTCCAGGCGGAGTACATATCTTCTCTCTTAAGGAAGACCCTGAGCATCCTAAGAAGCTTTCATTCTGGTCAACAGGTGATGAGGGTAACCCAGGTGCCGGCGTTCATCGTTTTACATATAACGGTGGCAAATATTTACATCTTTCTGCTACAGCAGTTGGATTTAAGGATTTCATCTACAGAATCGTAGATATTTCAGACCCAACAAACCCACATGAAGTTGGTCGTTGGTGGAATCCTGGTCAGTTCTTCGGTAATCAGACCAAGAAGACTAGAGAAAAAGAATGGAATGGATGGCAGGGCTACAACACTTACCCTGGTTTCGTACATTTCCCATATGTTGATGGCGATACAGCTTACCTTAGTTGCGCTGGTGCCGGATTCAAGATTCTTGATGTTTCAAATCCAGAGTGGCCACAGGTAATCGGTGAAGCTAAAATGACTCCACCTTTCGCTACAAAGTTTGGAGGCGCACTTTGCCATACATTCATGCCTATCCACGGCACAAAGTATGCTATTGGTATGCAGGAAGGCGAGCGTCAGTGGACTTATAACAAAAATGATTTTGATAAGTTCGGCGTACAGGCTATGTGCGGTATTGAGATGTTTGATATCTCTAATCCTGAGGATCCAGTACTTATTTCAGTACTTCCTTATCCTGAGGTGCCAGAGGACTTCCCATATAAAAACTTTAATGATTTAGGATATGGTTATCCTACTTCCTTTGGTCCACACAACCTTCACGAGCCAATGACTGGTAAGCCTTGGCTTGAGGACAGAAGTGACAGAGCTTATGACTGCTACTTCCATGCAGGACTTCGTGTATACGATATTTCTGATCCATACGTACCAAAGGAAATCGCTTACTTCATCCCACCAAACCCAGAGAAGCTTTGCTTCGATGTAAAGATGCCTAACAAGCCTCTTGGCACAGCTGAGGATTTGGTTGTTGATGACAGAGGATACATCTACATGAACGCAATGCATGATGGTGTTTATATCCTTAAATGTTTAGTATAGGTTATTTCTACTAATTTTAAATTCTCCATATATAAATAACAGTTGCCCACGTGACAGCTGTTATTTTTTTGCTATAATAGGTGGCATGAATGATAAACAGATAGAATGTTTTTTAGAAACAGCAAAACATTTAAGCTTTACAAAAGCTGCTCAAAATTTATATCTTCCTCAGCCAGCTGTCAGCAGATATATTTCTGCCTTGGAAGAAGAACTTGGAGTAGATCTTTTCATCAGAGAAAACAGCAGACACATCTCTCTTTCTGATGAAGGAACTCTTTATTTCAATTTCTTCCAGCGCTATTTTGCTGAGCTACACAACATCCGCAAGATGCTTGCCAACACCACCAACCATATCCGCTTGGGATACAACATCGGTTGGAATGTTTCAAGCTTTCTTCCAAAGGTTGTTAACGAATGCCGTAGTGAGGATCCAGACTTTATGATTTCATTTGAATGTCTTGGCTTTAGAGACCTTCTCCAGGCCCTTGAGGACAAGCATTTAGATGCTATTATTACTTCGTCTGATTATGTTGAGGGAAGAGCTGATTTGGTTAGATACAAGTTCACAAGCATACCTCGTATCGTGGTATACTCTGAACTTTTACCAGATTTTGACAAAATAAAAACAGCTGCCGATTTCGCCTCATATACTTTCTATATGATTGACGACCCACGTGTTGGCGAGCTGTGTCAGGACATTGAATTATTATTTAGACCTTATGGTTTTGTTCCAAGATTTACTGCAGTTCCAAACATCAATACAGTGTTTGCCTCTGTAGAAAATGGACTTGGAGTGGCAGTCCTGGATGGTTGGTACCAGGGAATCCACCACCCAGGAATCCATTATTTCAATCTCAATGATCATCTTCCAATCTCTATCGCTTGGAAACGTAATACTATTTCGTCTTCAATTGATATGCTCTATAAAAAGATAAACGAGCATTTCAAATCTAACGATTAAAGACCGCAATCCTTTGCCAGTTGTTCAAAGGCTGGCAAAGAGCGTTCTATCATTTTGTAATCCACACAATATGCAATACGTACATATCCAGGACAACCAAATGTCTTAGTAGAAACTAAGATTATGTGGTTTTTCTTTGCTGCTTTTACAAATTCTTCCTCGTTTTCATATGGAGATTTTACAAGTAAATAAAATGCTCCCTGAGGCTTTACCACTTCAAAGCCAAGATCTGTAAGCTTGCTGTATAAAAGCTTTCTATTCTTATCGTAGAATTCCAAATCTACATCTACATCAAGGCATCTTGATACTACAAGCTGGAATAGAGATGGGGCGTTAATATAGCCTAAGCATCTATTTGCAACAACCATGGCACCAATCATTTCCTCGTAGTAATCCATTCTCTTGGAAAGAGCCATGTAGCCAATTCGCTCTCCTGGAAGGGAAAGAGTCTTGCTGAATGAGTACATGTAAATGCTATTCTTGATGATAGAAGGAATGTAAGGCACTTCATCTCCATCGTATACAAGCTCTCTATATGGCTCGTCTGCGATTACATAAATAGGATGACCCACTCTCTTTTCAGCCTTCTCCAAAATATCTGCTAGCTTCTGAAGTGTAGCTGCAGGATAAACCTTTCCGGATGGATTATTAGGATTGTTTACAATGACACACTTTGTCTTCTCGTTGATAAGCGCATCAAGCTCATCCAAATTCAAATCGAAATCGTCAAGCTTTGCTGGTACAACCTTCAAGATACCACCGTAGTTTGCCACATAGCTTCTATATTCACCAAAATAAGGAGCGAATGCAATTACTTCATCCTCATATCCTAAAAGGGCTCTGAACACGCAATTCATGGCACCAGCAGCCCCTACAGTCATAACAACATCCTCTGGTCCATATCCCATATCAAACTTTTTATTTAAGCTGTTTGCAACGTTTACTCTTACTTCGTCAAATCCCGCATTCTTCATATAACCATGAACATACGCACCAGGATTCTCAGCTAATATATCCTTAATAGACTGAGTAACCTTCTCAGGCACAGGTGCAGCTGGATTTCCCAAGCTGAAATCGTACACATTCTCTGCACCAACTTCAGCCGCAAGCTGCAAGCCCTCCTCAAATAATTTTCTGATTGTGGAACTTCCCGCTACAAGTGCTTCCATGTTCTTCGAAATAACCATTCTTCTCACCCTCTCTGTCACTTTAAATCGTTAAATTACTTTGTATTATATGCCTATTTTCAACCAATGTCCATGCAAAAAAATAACTATTCTGCCAGGAATTTTCTATGAGGACAGGCCACCCTATCGGGGCCCACAGCACCGCCCTGCTTAGCGTGTACAATCACAGATTTATGATTTCCTAAATGTGTAGTCTCCCATATTCATTAGTAGGTGTTCTTACGAAGTTTTACAATTCTATCGGTAAAGTATGGGTGGAGACGGACATACACTACACTTAGTAATCATCAGTCTTAAACTAGCTTTGTATTTATTACTATTTGCTTTGGAGTGAACTTAGAAAAATAAAAAGAGATATTTGATATGAATTGGCAGCTGCTGCTAGGACGGCAGCAGCAGTGGTCACTTGAAACACGATGTTGAATGTGCCACGGTGCCAATACATACAAATATCTCTTTTTTAATTTTTCTTGGTGAACGGAGTAGCAAAAGTAATAATACAAAGACTAGTTAAGACAAGATGATTATATAAACAACATTGTCCGTCCCACCCACACATTACCTTCGAATAGTAAAAGCCTCGTAAGTACACCTACATATGGGAGACTTTACACATTAAGGAAATCTATAAATCTGCTCAAATGATACACGCTAAGCAGGGCGGTGCTGTGGGTCCCGGTAGGGTGGCCTGTCCTCATCCCATTAGTGGAGGTGAGAATAGTTAATTCATGCTGCTTCGAGAGATTGTGAGGATGTCATGGAGGATTTCTTTGGTGCTTTCCATGTCAGCTTCACAATCTTGATTAAGAGTGATGCTAGATTCTGAAGATGCAGCAACTTCCTGTGATGTTGCAGATAGGTTGCTGATAGCATCCATTACTTTACTGTTAGCATCTACACAGCCATCTACGTTGTCGGAAATCATCGCTACGCGGCGAGCAAGATCTGTGATTTTCTCAAGGATAATTTCAAATTTTTCTCCAGTTTCTGCAATCATTTCGCCCTGCTGATTTGCTGAGTCCACACTCTTTTGCATGTTTGTAGATGCTGTATTTACACGCTGGATTAATTCGTCTATTGTTGCTGAAATCTGCTCTGCTGATTCTTTTGTATGCTCTGAAAGGGCACGGATTTCGTCTGCTACTACTGCAAAGCCTTTACCAGCTTCACCTGCTCTGGCGGCCTCTATAGAAGCGTTAAGTGCAAGAAGATTTGTCTGGCCAGAGATATCAAGAATTGTACCTACGATATCCTTTACTGTCACTGCAGATTCCTGAAGTTCACTTGTCATTGTGGCTGTCTCTGCGTTAATTGTAGATGCCTCATCAGATTTTGCACGAAGCTCTTCAATAAGAGCATTACCATCACTGATGTTTTCTGATACCTCGTCTGAATTTCGTCTCATCGCTCTAGCCTGATGTGCAATCTCTTCCAATGAATCTGTGATATTAGAGTTCATTTCTGTTTGAGTCTGAATGGCCTCTGCTGTAAGGTTTACAGACTCGCTAATCTGCTGTGCTGCTTCTGCACTTGAGCTAACCTTTGAAGCCAAGGATTCCATTGCATCATTTGCATCCTCAAGCTTCTTAGCAATAGTAATACCTGTATTTTTAATAACCTCAGAACTTTCTTCTTGAAGTCTTACATTCTCTTCGATTTCATCCATTGTTTCTTTGTTCTGAAGTGAATTAAGGCGCACATAGAATATACCCATAAGAGAAAGTAATACCATGAATATAGTATCTGTCATGACTGCAAAATGTCTGTCTGCCACTTCCACAGAAAACATATAAAACAATGGGATATATAACAAATTAATTACTGCTGTAATTATTGATGTAGCTATAGTCAGTTTCACATCGTTAAACAAAAGGGAAAGAATAATAAATGATGGTCCGAATGCCCACATGTATGTGACATGAACAGATCCTGCCATCATTACAGCGTATCCAATGAGCATTGAGCCTAACATCAAATATCTGCCTCTGGTTCTATGACTATATCGTAAGTATGCATAGATTGAGCAAATAAACATTATAATCTGTATGATAGACATAGTTGTGGTATTTACAAATGAAAATCCCACTCGCTGATCACTATAGAGAATGGTGGCAGCCAATTCGAACACTTGAATAATACATGCCAACTTAAATCCTAGCTTGTTACTTTCATATATGTGTCTTTCCTTCAAATCCATAAATAGTCCTCCTATCCCTTATAATTAAGAGAATATATTGATTTTCATTTATTTTCAACAAGGTTCACAGTTTGTTACGCTTTTTTAGCATAAATGTTCATTAATAGTCTTTTGTAACAATAAAAAATACCTTCCTGAAATATCATTCCAAGAAGGTATTATAACTTAAATTAATTATTCTGTTACAACGTTTTCATTAACATCATCAGCATTTTCTTTATTGAATTCGCCTGCTGCTAATTTCTTTTCATAACGTGTGTAAATGATCCAGGCTGCTAATCCAAAGATTACAGGACCACTTAATGACCAGAATGTAGTCTTAAAATCGCCATCAAGAGCTGGCTGAATAATAGCAAATGCGTTTGCAAAGAACAATGTAAGAGTTACAACATAGCCCCAGATATTTGCAGACTTCTGTGTCTTGAATACTTCGAAGCTTCTGTCGATGTTCTTCATCTTCTTAAACTTAGGGAATGCAAATGAAATAAACATGTATGGTACTGTCATACCAACGTTTACCATTGCTGTAAGGATAACGAAGAACTGCTGCATTGTGTCTCCACCAAATGAAACTAAAAGAATCATGATACAAACGATTGCACACTGAATCCACATAGCGTTCTTTGGCATACCGTCCTCTGCAATTTCACCCATCTTACCTGGCCAAAGCTCCTTTGGAGTTCCGTCGATAATCTGCTTAAGTGGTGAATATACAAGTGTAAACATAGCACCCATAAGTGCAAGAAGCATGATAAGTGCGTATACTCGAGCGAATCCATGAGCAAGAGCTACCTGTGTAGCTGCTGAAGCGCCAAATGCCTTACCAAATGCTGCTGCAAAGTTTGACATGATTACGTATGAAACATTTCCAAGTGTAATATTGTCTGAGCCAAGGATTTCGCTGTAGTTTGTAAATGAACCTACAAGCATGATAAGAAGTGCATAACCAACTACGATTACCATAGCTGCTGTTACGATTCCCTTAGGGAAGTTCTTCTTTGGGTTCTCTGTCTTATCAACAAGACCACCAACTGCTTCGATTCCGCCGTAAGCGAAAAGTGCATATACAATAAATGATAAAATCATGATAGGGCTGCCCTGGTAAGCTGCGTTAAGAGGAACCATCAATGACTCTGTGCCAAGGAATGGCTGCTCAAGCTGTCCGTGACGAGCGATAATCATAACGATTGAACCAACTACTACCATGATGTTGATTACAAGAACTGCTGTACCACCGATTGATGTAACCTTGCTAATCTTATCAATACCCTTTGAATCAAAGTATGTGATAAAGATAAAGAAGATGATTGCCATGATACCAAGAAGTCTTGAGCCAGAAAGAATTTCTGAACCAAAGAAAGACCAGCTTGATGTACAATCTTCACCGAAAATAAGGTTTGATACAGGTACCCAGATACCTGATGAAACATTTACCATCCAAAGTACATATGATGTGTACCACATGAATGTTCCAATGAATGCATACTTAGGACCTACTGACTTGCACATCCAAGAATACATACCACCTGTCTCATCCTTAAATGCAGAACCAAACTCTGCTACCATAAATGCAAATGGTATAAAGAATAAAATACCAGCAATTACAAACCAAGGAATTGCTGCATATCCCATTAAGTAATATGAACGTGGGATATTGTTAAATCCGTATACTGATGTAAAGATCATCAGTATGAGGGCCATTAGCCCTAATTTCTTTTCTTCTTTCATTACTACTTCCTTTATAAAATATATTCTTTATTTAATTTTCCTATACACGCAGCGTCCTCGATTATACCATGATTCTCAATGTTTTTAGGGCTCTTAAACACAGAAAATACAATACATTAGCACTTTAAACTTTAGAACTTTAAACACTAAAATTTCATGCAACAAAAAAACCTCCCTGGATATTTCTATCCAAGAAGGTTTTAAAAACTTATTTTAGTATAACTTTGCACCAGCTGGGATGTGGTTGTCAATCATGAGAAGATGAAGCTCTTCATCCTCGCTGTCCTTAAGGTTGTTAACAGCGCTAAGAAGCATACCGCATGATTCAATTCCCATCATTGCTCTAGGTGGAAGGTTTGTAATAGCTACAAGTGTCTTACCAACAAGCTCCTCTGGCTCATAGAATGCATGAATTCCCGAAAGGATTGTGCGGTCTATGCCTGTACCGTCATCAAGTGTGAACTGAAGAAGCTTCTTTGACTTTGGTACTGCCTGGCAAGCCTTTACCTTTACTGCTCTGAAATCACTCTTTGAGAATGTCTCGAAATCAACCTGCTCCTCGAAAAGTGGCTCGATCTTAACATTTGAGAAATCGATGCTAGAATTTGGAGCAAAGAATCCATTATCAGCACCTGCTGCCTGTGGCTTTGCAGGGTTAAGTGACTTCATAGTTGGGAATAATAATACGTCACGGATTGCAGCGCTATCTGTAAGAAGCATGCAAAGTCTGTCGAGACCGTATCCGATACCGCCTGTAGGTGGCATACCAATTTCAAGTGCGTTAAGGAAGTCCTCATCTGTGTGCTCAGCTTCGTCATCACCAGCTTCTGCATTTGCATCCTGTGCTGCGAAACGCTCACGCTGATCGATTGGATCGTTAAGCTCTGAGTATGCGTTACACATCTCCCATCCGTTGATGAAGAGCTCGAAACGCTCTACCTTTGTAGGGTCAGATGGCTTCTTCTTTGTAAGTGGAGAAATCTCGATTGGATGATCCATAATAAATGTAGGCTGGATAAGATTCTCCTCACAGAACTCCTCGAAGAAGAGGTTAAGGATATCGCCCTTCTTGTGACGATCCTCAAACTCGATACCCTTCTCACGAGCAAGTGCCTTTGCAGCCTCATCGTCTGCAACTGTATCAAAATCGATGCCTGCGTACTTCTTAACAGCATCTGTCATTGTAAGTCTTTCGAATGGCTTGCCAAGGTCGATTTCTACTCCGTTGTAAGAAATCTTTGTAGAACCAACAACCTTTTCAGCAAGATATCTGAACATGCTCTCTGTGAGCTCCATCATACCTTCGTAATCTGTGTATGCCTGGTAAAGCTCCATAAGAGTGAACTCTGGGTTGTGACGAGCATCAACACCCTCGTTACGGAATACACGGCCAATCTCAAATACACGCTCAAGGCCACCAACGATAAGTCTCTTAAGGTAAAGCTCAAGAGAGATACGAAGCTTACGCTCCTCGCCAAGTGCATTGTAGTGTGTGAAGAATGGACGAGCTGCTGCACCACCTGCGTTCTCAACAAGCATAGGTGTCTCAACTTCCATGAAATCACGGTTTGCAAGGAAGTTACGGATTTCACGCATCATAAGTGAACGCTTAATAAATACATCCTTTGAATCCTTGTTCATGATAAGGTCAACATAACGCTGACGATAACGTGTGTCTGTATCTGTAAGACCATGGAACTTCTCTGGAAGAATCTGAAGTGACTTTGAAAGAAGAGTCATTTCCTCAGCATGGATAGAAATCTCACCTGTCTTTGTTCTGAATGCATATCCCTTAACACCGTAGATATCACCGATATCTGACTTCTTGAAATCTGCATATGAATCTTCGCCGATTGCGTCACGTGCTACATAAACCTGAATGCTGTTCTGTAAATCCTGGATATTGCAGAAGCTTGCCTTACCCATAACACGCTTAAACATCATACGACCTGCAATGCTAACGTGGATTGGATCTGCATCCATGATAGCACGACGCTCGTTGTAATCATCATTAATGGCCTGCTTTGCAGCCTCCTCATCCATTCCATCTGTGTTAACAGCTGGACGACCTGCTAAAAGCTTTGCCTCATGCTCCTCGTAAAGAGCGCGAACTTCATCGCTGTGATGAGTCTGATCGAATTTTGTGATTTGGAATGGATCCTTGCCAGCTTCCTGAAGTGCAGAAAGCTTTTCACGGCGAACCTGAAGTAACTGATTAATATCCTGCTCTGCCATAATTTCTCCTTATCTATTTAAAAACATTTTAATTATTGTCAAACTACTTAATTATAGTCTAGTTTCCTCAATTGTGTCAAGGAACTATACTATCTGCTGGAGCCATACATCGCTCTTTACCATGAAATATCCCATGATGTTTTTGATGATTTCTGTTCCCTGAACAAAGAAGTACACCCAAACAATTCCAAGGCCTGTAAAATGAGCCAACACAAATGCTAGTGGAGCCATAACAACCCATGTAAACACTGAGTCGAACAGGAATGTTACAAGAGTCTTGCCGCCTGAACGAAGCGTAAAGTATGAGCAATGGCTAAATGAACAGAATGGCATCCATAGTGCAGCTACTGCAATGAACTTTGTAGCAAGTGCTCTGATTTCAGGTGTTACATTGTAAATGTGAGGGAACAATCCTCCAAACGCAAACATGATAACCGCCATGATAGTACAGCAGAATACGCTAAAGGCAATCATCTTGTTATCAGCATCCTTTGCTTCCTCAAGCTCACCTGCACCAAGGTATTGTCCAACAATAATGCTGATACATGCACCAAGCTGGATGAATACAATATTAAACAGGTTTCCTACTGTATTTGAAATACTAAGTGCAGTAAGTACATTCATTCCACGTATTGAGTAACTCTGTGTTACTGCGCTGACACCTGCTGCCCAAAGTACCTCGTTAAGCATAAGTGGCGCACCTTTGATAAGAATCTGGTTGAATATCTTTCTTGGGATTCCAAAACCAAGGTAAGCTCCTGCAAGATATTTGTTTTTGTCTGCGTGAGTGTGAGCCCAAATGATTACGATGGCTGCTTCGATATATCTTGCAATAACTGTTGCGATTGCGGCGCCTTCTACACCAAGCTGAGGGAATGGTCCAAATCCGAAAATCAAGCAGTAGTCCAAAATAGCGTTTGTAGCAACTGCAACCATACCTGCAACCATTGGCACTACCGTCTGACCAGTTTCTTTGATATTGGTAGCGTATGCTTGGTTTACAGCGAAAGGTATCAAACCAATCAAAATAATACTTAAGTATTGAAGTCCAAGTGAAAGTGCAAGCTCTGGAGATGCGCCTTCGCTTTCTGTAAGGAAAAGGGAAATAAGCTGGCTTCCCCAAACCTTAAACATCAAAATACCTAGTATAGTTACAAGCAATGTGGTGTAGAGCTTAAATCGAAAAGTGTACATATGACCCTTGTGGTCGCCCTTACCGAAGTACTGAGCTCCGTAGATACTTCCTGCGGAAGCTGCACCAAAAACTGCCAGTGAAAAAACAAAGTTTAACTGATTGACTGTTGCGACAGCAGATATTGCTTCCTGTCCCAATTGTCCAACCATGATATTATCCAGGAAACTTACAAAGTTTGTAATTGCATTCTGGATAATCATAGGTGTTGCCAGGAAAATATATCGTCTGTAAAACGCCTTGTCACCGATGTATTTTTTCTTAAGTCTAGCTAGCATATTTTCCTCCTTTTGTTATGTGATTAATTTATAGGTACAAAAAAAGCGGCCCTGAATAGGCCGCTTTAATGTGCGATATTACTTGTTCTTCTTTGCAGCAAGAATCTTGTACTGGAATTCTCCAGCTTCTGTCTCTACTGTAACTGTATCGCCCTTCTTGTGTCCAAGAATAGCCTTACCTACAGGAGACTCGTTAGAAATCTTGCCCTTAAGGCTGTTTGCCTCTGTAGAACCTACGATTTTGTACTCAACTTCCTCGTCAAACTCTACATCAAGAAGTGTAACGGTCCATCCAATGTTAATGTTCTTTGTATCGTGTTCTTCTGTAACGACCTCAGCGTTTTTAAGAATCTTTTCGATTTCTTCGATACGAGCTTCGATATCTCTCTGCTCATCCTTAGCTGCATCGTATTCAGCGTTCTCAGAAAGGTCGCCCTGCTCACGAGCTTCCTTAATCTTCTGTGATACTTCTTTACGTTTATTGACCTTGAGATCCTCAAGTTCGTCCTCTAATATTCTAAGTCCTTCAGCAGTAAGTAAATTCTTCTTTGCTTCCATATTATTTCCTCCAGGGTCTATCATTTTCAAAAGAGCCTTGCTAAGCAAGACCCTACTAACTTCAATAACTTAGTGAATTATAAGCCACCCACATATTGATGTCAAGAATTCCAAATTAATTCATAAATTATTTAAAATTTGCCAAAAAGTTGTAGAAAAGAGCTTCTAATTCTTCGTATGATTCTACGTCATTTATCATGCCTCTCAGCTTGCTTGCACCCTTGTATCCTGCTGTGTACCAAGCTGCATGCTTTCGCATTTCTCTAATTCCAAGATAATCTCCCTTAAACTCGATTTGAAGTCTGGCATGACGAAGCATTGTGTCTATCATTTCCTCGATAGGTGGTTTGCCAATCAGCTCTCCTGTCTCAAAGTAGTGAAGAATCTGATGGAAAATCCAAGGGTTACCTTGGGCTCCACGACCAATCATAAAACCATCGCAGTTTGTCTGCTCCTTCATGGCAATCACATCCTTTGCATCAAGAATATCGCCGTTGCCAATTACAGGAATTGATACTGCATTTTTTACATCAGCAATAATACTCCAATCAGCCTTTCCAGAATAGTATTGCTCACGGGTTCTTCCGTGGACTGCAACGGCAGCTGCACCTGACTCCTGTGCAATGTGAGCCATCTCCACCGCGTTAACATGTTCATCGTCAAATCCCTTACGAATCTTAACTGTGACAGGCTTGTCGATTGCCTTTACCATCTTTTCGATGATTTCGCCCGCCAATTTAGGATTCTTCATAAGAGCAGAACCGTCGCCGTTATTAACTACCTTTGGAACAGGGCATCCCATATTGATATCAAGGATATCGAAATTACGATGCTCGATTTTTGCTGCCATGGCTGCCATGATATCTGGGTCCGAGCCAAAAAGCTGAAGGCTAACTGGGCGTTCTCTTTCATCAACAGTAAGAAGACTTTCGGTGTTCTTGTTGTTGTAGTAAATGCCTTTGGCGCTGACCATTTCCATGCAGCAAAGAGCCGCTCCCTGTTCCTTGCATAACAGACGAAATGGCAGGTCTGTTACGCCTGCCATTGGTGCCAAAATTAAATTATTGTCTAGAGTTACATTTCCAATTTTTAATTTATTAATCATTATCTCTTTTGCTTGTTATAAATAAACTTCATTCCATAGAGTGTAAGATTTGGATTGTAGATGTCGATGCACTTTGTTTCGCTTGCGATAAGATTTCCAAGTCCACCTGTTGCTACAACCTTCACATTATCATAGCCACTCTCTTCTATCATGTGTTTTACGATGTATTCTGTCTGACCAATCTGACCGTATACAAGACCTGCCTGCATAGATGAGATTGTTTCCTTTGCAAGAATCTTTTCAGGCTTCTTGATTTCGATTTCAGGAAGCTTTGCTGCATCCTCCCAAAGAGCCCTTGCGCTGATGCGGATACCAGGTGCTGTTACACCTGAAACAAATGCTCCATTTCCATCTACCAAATCGTATGTGGTAGCTGTGCCGTAATCAATTACGAGAACTGGACCACCGTAGAGCTCATATGCGCCTGCTGCATCAACAATTCTATCTGCACCAATCTGCTTTGGATTCTCTGTAGCGATGCGGATGCCTGTCTTGATACCAGCCTCAACGATGATAGGCTGAATATCGAAGTACTTAATGATTGCACTTGTAAGAGAGTGCATTACATTTGGAACTACAGATGCGATGATAACATCGTTTACCTTTGATGCATCCAAATCGTTTGAACGAAGGATATCCTTGATTACGATACCGAACTCATCTGATGTTCTGTTTATCTTTGTAGTGATACGGAAGTTGCCAAGAAGAGTATCTCCATCAAAAACTCCCATAGTGATATTTGTATTTCCAACGTCGATTGTAAGTAACATTACATGCCCTCCCCAAGGAAAACTACTTTATAGTATGTCTCAAGTGCTTCGAATAACTCTGTACGTTCTCTCTGCATTCTTTTTACTTCAAGTGCAGAGCCAATCTCGTCATAGAGTAAATCATCCTCGTTGTGATCTACGTCAATTCTGAGACTGCCATCCTCTTCGTAGATGAACTGAATTGTTCCACTAACTTCTTCAGTGTACATAACGCACATGATTTTTAATTCATCCTTAATCATTGGAGGGAGTCCCTCGAAGTCCGGATTCAAATAAAATTTTTTAGTGTAGCAGCTGGCGCCGCATAATACTACTTCTTCTTCCATATCAAATGTATCCATAGATTCCTCTAACAGAAACCTCTCCTGTACTAATTATTTGTTGCTGACCGTCAACTTCTATGATGAGCTGGCCGCGGTCATCGATTCCTCTAGCAATCGCTTCGTAGGAATTCTCCTGAGCCTCTATTCTAACACGTTCGTTCAGATTAGCAAGATATCTTTCGTATTCTTCCTTAAGGCCGGACATATCCTGAGTCTTTATGAAGATGTTGTAGTACTTCTGAAAGCTCTCCCAGATTGCCTTTGTGATTTCGGAACGATGTCCTTTTTCCCCGGATTGCTTTTTAAGCTCAATATCCACAGATGTGGCCTTGAATGCAATCTCCTCTGGGAACTGAGTGTTGTGAACATTGACACCAATACCTACTACAACATACCAAACCTTGTTGTCCTTCATTTCCATCTCTGTCAGGATTCCACAGATTTTCTTGCCGCCCAACACGATATCATTTGGCCATTTTATTTTGCCTTCTAAGCCATATAGATTTGATAATGCATCTCTCACTGCCATTGCTGCAACTACAGTGATTGTTGGAATGGCCTCTAATGAAATATCATCCGGTGTAAGCAAGAGTGAAGTGGAAACTGAATCCTTTGTAGGTGATTCCCACTTTCTTCCGATGCGCCCCTTGCCAGCTGTTTGTGTGCCTGCTGAAATAACTAGCCCCTGTGCCTCATTTTCATGAGCACGTTCTTTAATTCTGTCGTTTGTTGAATCTACTGATTCGTAATATTCGTATCGTATTTCCTCTAACATGAACCTAATGTTGCATACATAATAGCCTTGATGGAATGCATGCGGTTTTCTGCCTCATCAAATACTATTGAATGCTCGCCTTCAAAAATTTCGTCTGTAACTTCCATACAGTCTATTCCAAATTTGTCGTGAATCTGCTTGCCGATTGTAGTATTCAAGTCGTGGAAAGCAGGAAGGCAGTGCATAAATTTTGCATCTGGCTTTGCATAAGAAAATGCCTTTGCATTAACCTGATATGGGCTAAGATCATTAATACGCTCTGCCCAAACCTCATCAGGCTCGCCCATTGATACCCACACATCTGTGTAGATAACATCAGCATCCTTGCAGCCCTCTGCTACATCCTCTGTAAGTGTGATTGTAGCTCCTGTCTTGCTTGCAATGTCCTGGCACTGCTTTACAAGTGACTCCTCTGGGAAATATTTTTTGTTTGTGCAAGCTACGAAATCCATACCCAACTTTGCACAAGTGACCATAAGGGAATTACCCATATTATAACGGGCATCGCCCATATATACAAACTTTATTCCCTCAAGTTTGCCAAAATGTTCTTTGATTGTCATCATATCTGCAATCATCTGAGTTGGATGTGATTCATTTGTTAGACCATTCCATACAGGAACACCTGCATATTTTGCCAAATCTTCAACAATAGTCTGCTCAAATCCACGATACTCTATTCCATCATACATGCGACCAAGGACGCGAGCTGTATCGGCGATAGATTCTTTTTTGCCAATCTGAGAACCTGATGGATCAAGATAAGTTACATTAGCTCCCATGTCGTAAGCTGCAACTTCAAATGAACATCTGGTACGTGTTGATGTCTTCTCAAAAATCAATGCAATATTCTTTCCGGCCATGTAATCTTTTTGAGACTTACCCTGCTTCTTTTCAGCCTTAAGCTGAATAGATAAATCAATAAGATAATTGATTTCCTCAGTAGTTAAATCCAACATCTTTAAATAGTTCTTTCCCTTTAAGCTCATAACGTACCTCCTTAGTGATGTATATTTATGCATTTATTGTAATTAATTATGCATTATACAATAAAAGAGCTCTTGGGTAAAGCCCAAGAGCTCGGATTTTTGCATCAATATATCAAAACTAATAGAAAACGTGGTTACCAATGATAAGTCCATCTTTTGAACCTGCACGTCTAAAGTGTGTTGCGCCACCTGTTGTATCAACACCTGCAAGGGCATCATAAGCTGCCTGGATACAAGAAGCCTTTGGTCCCTTAGAGATAACTGATGACATACGTGAAGTTGCAAACTGTCCCTTTGCGAAAATAACTCCGCTGATAGTGTTTGCATAAGAACCGCTGCGAACTCTGTTCATAACAACAGAACCAACTGCAACCTGTCCCTCGTAAATCTCATTACCTGCTTCAATCTGAATGATTGCTGCAAGAAGAGTAACATCATCTGCAGAATCAATAATGCTTTGATTTGCTGCAGCGGCAGCAGCTGCTGCCTCCTTTGCCTGACGTGCTGCTTCCTCTGCTGCAGCCTTAGCCTCTGCCTCTTCTTCAAGAGTGATGGCTTCGCCAGTAACCATGTCCACCTGGACATACTCTGCCTTAACATATCCTGATACGTCTGCTGATGTAACTGCTACCCAGCCGTCAACTTCCTCTGCATCAGAATTAACTGTAAGCTTTGTTCCCTCAGAAACAACCTTGAGGATGCTAGAATCCTCTGATGCTTCGCTACGAATGCGAAGGCCTGCTACATCTGTTGTAGCGTATGTATCACATACATCCATTGCAAGCTCATAAGCTTCGATGCCTGTGACGCAGAAATCTGCTGATACAAAGCCGTGTGCATTACCTGACTCGATTTCGTACCATCCGTCAAAAACATCTACGAGTGTAGCAACATCGCCAGAACGAAGCTTTCCAATAACTTCTGAATCTGAGCTGGCTTCTGAACGAATAGAAAGATAATCTTCAACCTGTGCCATAACCTTGTCTGCCCACTCATCGTATTCATCTTCTAAATCAGGCTCAACCTGATCTGTTGTAGACGCAACCACTGTAACATCCGCTGATGCATAAACCAGACTTGAATCTCCTGCTGTGAGCTCCATTGATGATACTGCTGAGAATACACCTGCTGTGCTAGTTGGCTGAACTTCTACAGCTGTAGTAGAAACCTCTTCCTCAGGTGCGCCTGTGTATGCGCCTGTAAATAAGAGCATCAATGCTACTGCAAGAGCTCCTGACTGCATAGTACGTTTATTGATATACTTTCGATTCTTATCGTACGCTGCAGCAAGATAATTGCTAAATTTAACCATAAGCCTCCGTTGTTTTTTACAAAAAAATTCTATTTATTACAACTTTGTTACAAAGGCTAATATAACATTATTACATTTTTTTGTCAAATTACGGCATCAATACAGTCCCAAAGCTCTTGATATTTGATTGGTTTTTGGATGCAATACTTAGCTCCCATAAGCTTATATTTAAGCAAATCTGTCTTCTGTCTGCCTGAGCAAACTATGATTTTGGCATGCTCATCAAGCTGGAGTAATTTATCTATCAGCCAGTCTCCGCCGATGCCACCCTTCATCATAATATCTGTGATTACTACATCAGGATGAAATACTTCATACATTGTGTATGCGTCGTAACAATCCTGTGCCTCGATAATTTCTGCATCATCAGAAAGAATTCTTTCCAAAGTGCGTCTTGCAAAAAGTTCGTCATCAACTATTAATACTTTCATTAACTATTCCCCTACTATTATATAAAGTCATAGTCTTTCTTTACCTTTTCTATAGGTTTGACTATGCTATTTTAAGATACTGTGG
>NZ_SVET01000024.1 GCF_015057245.1 Pseudobutyrivibrio ruminis | reverse complement strand
AAGGTGTAAGTGCGGTAACGCATTCAGCTGATGAATACTAATAGATCGAAGGTTTATTCTAAAAAGAAGATATGTAGATTCGGAATACTGTGTGAAGTTTTGAGGTTGTTATTTATAACAAGCCGATGTGGCTCAATTGGCAGAGCAGCTGATTTGTAATCAGCAGGTTATCGGTTCGAGTCCGATCATCGGCTTTGACTTTAAATCGCATGCTTAATAGCTTGCGATTTTTTTTTATAATTTTTTATTATATGTGGGGATTGTATTGTGGAAGCTATAAAACATTTTATTAAAAATGAAATTGTATTGTGTGTAGCCTTGGTTTTAGCTATTGTTTCTTGTTTTTTTGTTCATCCAAGTAGGGATTATTTTAACTATATTGATTATCGTACTCTTAGCATTCTTTTATCTTTGATGATAACAATGGCTGGCTTTCAGCGACTATCAGTATTCAGACAAATCGGTGAATTATTAGTTGGTAAGATGAATTCGATAAGAGGGATAGTCCTAATCTTATTAGGATTGTGCTTCTTTTCAAGCATGTTTATAACAAATGATGTAGCTCTATTAACATTTGTACCTTTTTCTATAATTACGCTATCTATTTCAAATAGAAAAGATTTGTTTATTGTTGTTATCGTGCTTGAGACTATTGCGGCAAATCTTGGAAGTATGCTAATTCCTTTGGGAAATCCTCAGAATTTATATTTATATTCATTGTCAAACATGAATCTGATAAGCTTTATTTCCATAATGTTACCTTATAGTATATGTGCATTAATTCTTTTAGTTTTAAGTACATATATCTTTGTGAAAGATGCACCGGTATCTGTTTCAGGGGATTCAAAAAAGGTATATAACAGAACGACATACGAAAAAAAATTGATTGGATTATACATATTTGCCTTTTTAGCATCATTATTAGTAGTGGCACGGATAATTCCATATTATGTTTCTTTAATAATAGTGATTTTGTTGGTTGTGATATTTGATAGAAAAGTGCTTAGAAAGCCAGATTATTCATTATTGTTTACTTTTGTTTTTCTATTTGTTTTCATTGGTAACATTAAGAATATATCTTTTATTAGTACCTTTTTAGAAGATTTGATTAAGAATAATGAAGTGGTCGTTTCAGTTGTTTTGAGTCAGTTTATAAGCAATGTGCCGGCAGCTATACTATGTTCAGGTTTTACTGATGCTATTCCAAAACTTATTATAGGTACAAATTTAGGTGGATTAGGAACGCTTATTGCCTCAATGGCAAGCCTTATTTCATTTAAACAATATAGCTATATTGATGGAGCTGATAGTAAAAAGTATATAAAAGTATTTTCTATATTTAATATCGTCTTTTTGATCATCATGTTAATTGAATATATGATGATAAATTGGGTATAAGAAAAGCCTCGTGCTGAGCACGAGGCTTTTAATCTTTTAGTTTGATAATGAATGTTTAATTACACCCTTTGGATCTTTAATTAAGATAAAGATAATCCAAATAACAAGTGCTAATGCAATAACAGAAAAACCGAGGAATGTATCATTGATCATATCTTCCAAGGCTGGAGTGAAGTACTCGGCACGTAATTCAACATATTCAAAGATTGCATCTACGAACCACATTATTGATGCACCCCAAAACATAAACATTAACACATGAAGCTGCATATCATTATTTTTGCGATTATACCATAATACTGTACTAATAACCGCAGCGATAACTGTAATCAGTAATGTCATATTATCCCCCTTAATTAGTTGTTTTCATTGTAGAAACAGGTCTTTTTACAATCATATCAGCTGTAACGCACATGCCAATCCAAATAACTGTTACGAGAACTGCCATAGAAACACCTACAGTAGCAATTTCATGTAGCATTTCCTGAGTATCTTCTGGATTTGACATTGCTGTTAAAAATGGGAAGAAAGGTTGTACTTCGCCATGCCATACATGCTCAAATGCAAGTAAAGCAGAGCCTCCCCATAAAAGATTTGAAAGCCATTTTAACTTTCTTGTCATAGGAACTGAAGTGTTTTCTTCATGTTTTTCAGTACCTTGTTTTTCCATTTTTTTCTTAATGATTGTTGTTACGATAGCTTCTCCAGCTGGAACAGTAAAGCAAGCCATAATTCCCCTCCTTAAATATATTGATTGATTCAATTTTGTAATGAATCTCAAATAATTATAACAGCGAAAATACAACTATTATAGGAAATTTCTATAATTTGTATATTCAAAAAAATATGGCAGATATTCCAATAGGGAATACCTGCTATATTTAATATTAAATAAAAATGCTTATAGTCAAAATACAATCCTTATTTTATTTTGAATTTTGGAGTAAAAGCGCTATAATAGGCTTCGAGTTTGTTTTTTACTCAAAAGATATAATGTTAGAGAGAGAAAGAGAATGTTAAAACAGGTAGTAATTTGGACATTGCAGGATAAATGTTTTGGCCCAAACCTTAGTGCTATTAAAGGCAATATTAAAACGAGATTCGAAGAGTTAAATGGACAGGTTCCAGGACTCAATAGAATTGAGGTACATAGTGAATGCATGAGTTCATCTAATGGTGATGTTATTATGGTGGCAGAATTTGAAGATGAATCATCATTGAAGCAAAGAGAAAATAATGAAATGTGGAGTGCTGCTATGAAGGAGACGGTAGTCCCATTTGTTGAGGTTACAACACATGTTGAGTATGCATATTAAAAATGCACTAAATTGCACTAATTAATTTTACACAACATAAACATTAGATATGTTACAATCTTCCTAAGGGTACTATTAAAGTATAAGGAGGAGTTCTAATGGCAGAAAATAAATATGCAGGTACAAAAACAGAGAAAAACTTGTGGGAAGCTTTCGCTGGCGAATCAATGGCAAGAAACAAATATACATATTTTGCATCAGTTGCTAAGAAAGCTGGTTATGAGCAGATTGCAGCGTTATTCTTAAAGACAGCTGATAATGAGAAGGAGCATGCAAAACTTTGGTTTAAAGCTCTTGGTGAAATAGGAGATACACCAGCCAATCTTTTACATGCTGCAGAAGGCGAAAATGCTGAATGGACAGATATGTATGACAGAATGGCTAGAGAAGCCGAGGAAGAGGGATTCCCAGAGCTTGCAGCACAGTTTAGAGGTGTGGGGGCTATTGAAAAGGAGCATGAGGAAAGATACCGTAAGCTTTTGAATAACGTGGAAGCTATGGAGGTCTTCAAAAAGAGTGGTGTAACAATGTGGGAATGCCGCAATTGTGGACATATAGTTGTTGGAGTAGAAGCGCCTGATGTTTGTCCAGTATGCAATCATCCAAAGGCATATTTTGAAGTAAGAGCAGAGAATTATTAATAAATAATAAACGCTGGAGCAAATAAGCTCCAGCGTTTTTATTCATGAGATTTTTGGGCCTCTTCGTTAATCATATCTTCGTAACCGGTAAGAGCTGCAAAGGGTGCAAATTGAGCAGCACGATCATACAAGCTCATATGTGGATGAGTGAGAGATTGATGATGAGGCATATCGATTATATCTTTGTATACAATTCGTGGGTCGGGTTCGTTTTCTCTATATCTATTTGCCAAAGCTTTACTCCTTTTATTCACCAGAAGAATGGCCACCAACTTGTTTATTGCGCTTCATAGTCATGGCACCATCTTGAAGATTTATACCTTTTAGTACAGAATTTTTTCCAAATTTATCATGCATTGCCAGGGTGGCTTTTTGAAGCTTACGTTCTTTTTCATCAGCTTTATCAGCTGCTTCTTTTTCCTTTTCCAAAGCATTATAGTCAGTGAAAAGATCCATTTGGTAC
Organism: Pseudobutyrivibrio ruminis; assembly: GCF_015057245.1. GTDB lineage: Bacteria > Bacillota > Clostridia > Lachnospirales > Lachnospiraceae > Pseudobutyrivibrio > Pseudobutyrivibrio ruminis_E. The sequence goes on along the minus strand of NZ_SVET01000024.1, from coordinate 36,061 downwards.
GGCTCGTCATTAGGTATTTTATTAATTGGAATCAAATCACATGCTACAACATTGATTCTGCGAACTAATAGGTCAGAATCGACAATACGATCGTATAGCTCAACCATTACCTCCATAATTCTTTGAGTGGAGCTGGTCCAACGGTCTAAGTTGCCTGTTCCATGAGCATGATAAGGGATGGGGCGACCAAAGTGGTCAACAGAAACTTTTCCGGTATAGTATTTATTTGTGCCAGCTATTTTAAAAGTAGATCGTCCTATACTTGAACCTTCTTTTTCAACTTCTAAGCTTGTTCTATCATATCCGATGGTTAATTCGATTTTTTTGGTGACCAAATCCTTTCTAACTAAATCAAGAACCAAAAGCTCTGTCATTTCTTTGACTATGAGTCTAGCTTTGTCAGTAGTGTAAGGCTCCATAAGAACTTGACCACTGGAAAGACTGTTTGTTTGTGGCCTATATCTTTTGATGGTAGCTATTTCTGTGGGCTCCCAGCCCCAAGCATGGTCAATTAAAAGTTCTGCATTTATACCTAAAGCTTTATATAGAACATCTTCGCTATACACGCTAGTACGAGCGATATCGCCCATTGTGAAAATTCCAAGCTTTGCAAGGCGTCTGGCTATTCCACCTCCAACTCGCCAAAAATCTGTAATAGGCTGATGGCACCAGAGGAGCTCACGATATGTTTTTTCGTTTAATTCAGCGATTCGAACGCCCTGTTCATCGGCAGGAACGTGTTTTGCTACAATATCCATTGCAATTTTTGCAAGGTACATATTGGTTCCGATGCCTGCTGTCGCAGTGATGCCTGTCTCTTTAAGAACATCGCGAATCATACGCATTGCAAGCTCGTGAGCAGTACAAGAATAGGTATTCAAATATCCAGTGACATCTATAAAACACTCATCAATGGAATAAACATGAATATCATCATCTGAAACATAACGAAGATAAATAGAAAAAATATAAGTGGATATTTCTTCATATCGTTTCATTCTAGGGGGAGCTGCAATATAAGCAAGTTCTAGAGAAGGGTCTTTTTCTAGCTCATCTGCATTGGAAGAGGAACCAGTAAAGTGGTATTCTCCGGTTTCTGGATTCTTTGGGAGTAATCCTAATGCAAGGGCTCGATTAAAACGCTCGGCATTAACTTCTTTAACGCGTTGTATTACTTCAAATAAACGCGCTCTGCCGGGAATGCCATAGGCCTTCAGAGAAGGACTAACAGCGAGGCAGATTGTTTTTTCAGTACGGGAAGCATCAGCCACAACCAGATTAGTTGTAAGTGGATCCAAACCTCTATCCGTGAGCTCGCAAGAAGCATAAAAGGATTTTAAATCGATGGCAATAAAAGCACGGTTCTTTTCCATATGGCTGACCTCCTTTCGTAATAATGCATCTTATATGTTATATCCGAACATGTATTCGTGTCAATCGAACACTTTATAAAATTTGATAAAGAGCTATAAACTGGTTCCAAAATCAACATAGATTTTAAGCAATGTAGTATACTGTTGTTAGATTTTTGAGTTAACTATCCAAATGAACGCATTATTATTGGGGGATAACATGACAGAATTATTATCGGCAAAACAGATGCAGGAGTGCGACAATAGAACAATTGAAAAGCATGAAATACCATCTTTGGTTTTAATGGAAAGAGCGGCTCTTAAAGTAGTTGAAACTATAGAAAAAGAATATGGGAATGCCAATAGTTTTTCGGTGGTTTGTGGTCCTGGTAACAATGGTGGTGATGGTGTAGCTATTGCTAGGCTATTAAAAATAAAGGGCAAAATGGTAGACTGCATGGTGTTGGGAAACTCTGAAAAGTTTTCGGAGCAGTTAAAACAGGAGATAAAAATAGCGGAAAGCTATGGTATGACAATTCACAATAAGCTAATCGAGGAATCCATAGAACGGGCAGATTTAACAATAGATGCCATGTTTGGTATAGGTCTGTCACGAGGCTTGTCAGGCGAGTTTGATTATGCGGCGCAAATAATTAACCAATGTGCAAATAAAGTTTTAGCTGTGGATATTCCTTCAGGGTACGATACTGACAGTGGAAAACTTTTAGGTGAAAACGGTGTCAAAGCAGATACGACAGTAACCTTTGCATATATGAAAAAGGGACTATTGTTAGGCGATTGTAAAGCCGTTGCAGGAAAAATAGTAGTTGTAGATGTTGGAATTTATCTAGAAAATGTAACGGATCAATATGCAACTCTAATAGATGATGATATTTTTAAATTTGTAAAGCCACGGGCTGTAGATGCAAATAAAGGTAGCTGCGGAAAGCTTCTTGTCATTGCAGGAAGTGAAAGCATATACGGGGCTTGCTATCTTTCGGCAAAATCGGCGCTTGCAACAGGTACAGGGCTGGTGAAAATATACACTCATAAAAATAATATTGCAAGCATTCAGCAAAATTTACCTGAGGCAATGTATACAGGATATGATGAATACAATGAAAAAAGTCTGGCTAAGGAAATGGAGTGGGCTTCAACAATATTGATTGGACCGGGCTTTGGAACGACGGATATGTCAAAAAGCATTCTTAAGCAGGTATTATCTGACGTTAAAGTGCCATTGGTAATTGATGCAGATGGAATAAACCTATTGGCTGAAGACGATATGAAAGAGCTACTAAAGGCCGCTTCAGCAAGAGTACCAGTTGTTATTACTCCACATTTAAAAGAGATGGAGCGTTTGACTGGTATTAAAGTGGCTGACATTAACTACAATATTGAGAGGGTAGCTAACGACTTTGCGGTAGGATATGGTTGCATAATTGTGCTTAAGAATTTTACTACGGTCATAACAGACGGTGAGATAGTCAATTTTGTAAATAGCGGTAATGAAGGCCTGGCAACCCCAGGTTCAGGCGATGTGCTGGCAGGGGCTATAGCATCACTTATAGCTCAAAAGGTTAATCCATTAATAAGAGTGGAGGTTTGTGCTGCCACTTATTTGCATGGAAGAGCTGGTACGGCGGCATCTGAGATGCATGGAGTAAGAGGAGTGTTGGCTAGACACATTATTGATGAGTTTGCAAAAATAGAGGCATTATGAATTAATAATTCACAGTAATTTCACAGTGTAGGCAAATTATTATTGGATTAATATGCTAATGTTAAAATATGTTTAAGTTTGTAGACACTTTTCGAGAAACTCAACATAAAGAGAATGCTCAGATTAGAACTTACTTTAAGGAATGCATTGAAAATATTAATAAGAGCAATCTTTACATGATGCGCAAGGTCTGCATGTATACTTCTATTATTTATTCACTTCTTTTGATCTTGGCTCATTTTGTTGTGCCTAGTTTTAAAATCCATGGAGTGCACTTCTTAATAATTCCGTTGATGGTTGTCTATTATATAATTAATCTGCACCTTAGAAAGCCATGGGTTCATATAAGTACTCATATGACTGGAATAATATGTGGTATCTTCTATTTTTCACTAGTAACAATCATAATGTTGTTTGATGCGGTGGCGGTTTCGGAGCGCCCTGCAGTGTGGACGCCTCTTGTGATTGCACTGTTTCCTATGGTTTACATTGATAAAATGTATAAATATGGTTGTGAAGAGCTTATTGCTATTATTATATATGCTATAATCGCATATTTTTATAAGGAGCCCGAATTATATACAAGAGAATTATATATGCTAATGGCAGCATATGTTATGTCTATGTTGTCAGCCCACATTATATTGGTAATGCGTAGCAGAGAAGGGCTGGCTATGATTGAACTAAAGCAATTAAGTTCATTGGACAAGCTTACACATGTTCTTAATAAAGATACTCTTATGCAGCGAATGGAGTACCAGTATATGCAAAAGAAACCAGAGGAAGCATGTGCAATGATTATGGTTGATATAGATAACTTCAAAGATGTAAACGATAATCTGGGGCATGATGCTGGAGACAGGTTATTGGAACGTGTAGGACAGCTTCTTATCGATAATTTTAGAGCTTACGATATAATAGGTAGATACGGAGGAGATGAGTTTGTCGTTCTAATGCCTAAGATGAATGACATGACCATTTTGGAGATGAGATGTCGAACGCTCCAAATGTTTATGACAGATATAAATCTTGGAAACGGACAACCATTTACAGCTAGCATTGGAGCAATAATCGATGATGGAAATCACACCTGCAGTGAGATTTTCAGAATGGCCGATGATGCTTTGTATAAATCTAAGCTTTTTGGTAAAAGCAAGTGTACAGCATGGAAAATTAGCAACTTTGAATATCCTTCAAAGCCGGTAGTGATTGCATTAACAGATGGCGACATTAATATAATATTTGGAATAGTTGAAGATACAATTAAGAGATTTGAAATAGTGAAGACGCATAATGAGGATGAAGCTCTTAGATGCATCAGTCAATATCATGAGAAGCTTCAGCTTGTAGTAGTGGATATGTTACTTGTAAATGAAAGCGGAATAATTATTAGATATTTAAAGAAACGAGAAGGCTTTATGCATATACCAATTCTAGCTGTGGCAAGCTCCCCGGAGGAGAGCTTCCAAGCAAAAGAATTAGGTGCTGATGAAGTGGTGATGACAGATTCATCAGATGAATTGAAACAGCAAACAATTAATAGATTAGTACGTATGTAGGAAATACATATCGGCGGCAAGGATAACTTTGTCGCCGGTTTTTAATTTGAGCTCTTGTATAGGAATGAGAGCTTCATCATCCCTCATAACAATGGCAGGTAGAAAATGGTCGGGAACGCTTATTTCAGATATATGTAAACCATTCCAGCAATGAGCATCGTTGATGTTTACGGTAATTAAATCAATGTGTTCATCTTTTGCAAAGCTTGCAAGAAGCTTAACCCTAGAATAATGCTCAACGAAGCCGGCACTAATGATACCTGTTGGAATAGCGACTACTCCTACCCCTAAAAATGCTGTCACAATTGCCATGATTCTGCCTGCTACGGTGATGGGATATATGTCTCCATAGCCAACGGTTAATAGTGTGGATACGGACCACCAAATTCCGGAAAAGGCATTTCTGAAAACTTCGGGTTGGGCATCATGCTCTGCATAATAAATTCCGATTGAACTGGCAAGCATAAGAATCAGCACTATCATAACAGAGGACATAATCTGATTCTTTTTTTCTTGTAATACTGAAATGATTACGGCGAAAGAATCATACTGTCCGTTAATTCGAAACAGGTGGAAGATTCGTACGATTCTAAGAATTCTAAATGCAACAAAACCTGATAAATAGAAAAATGGCAGTATTGTAAACAAATCCACAATGCCATCAAAGGATATTAAAAACTTCAATACAGCTTTGTATTTGGGAAGTTGTGGGTAAAGTAAATCTGCAGTCCAGATCCTAAGGGCATATTCTATGCAGAAAATAATAATTGTGATGTAGGCGACTTTGTCTAAAAAAGAAAAATAAGGAGACAATTCGCTGTAGGTTTCCAAAATCATCACCAGTATGTTGATACTGATGATGATAGTGATAAAGATATCAAAAAGCCTACTTGGAATATCATCCTTATTTCCAATTTGAATAATATTAAATATTCTTTGTTTGCTCAAAACAAAATTCTCCCCAATACATATAAATTACTTTAATGTAAGTCCGTAGTAGTTTGCGATGCCAGTAGCATCTGCAATGCCAAGCTGTTGATACTGCTCAGGTGTTGAAAGATGATTAACTCTATCAGAGTAGTTTGTGCAGAATGCATGCTCAACAATGACGCATGGAAAACCTGCTGTTTTAGACTGATTAATAAGAGCATAAAAATCTTTTGCTGAACCGTCAGGATATTTACTAGATTCAGAATCTCTTGTGACGATTCCAGTTCCATTTGGACAAAGCTTCCAGTTGTTTACATTAAGGCCTGTGGCTGTAAGCTGAGTCAATATTGACTGACCAAGTGTAGTGCCGGCTACGCATATATCTGGCTTGTAGTTAGCATTTGGAACAATTACTTTAGAACCATTCTGAGATACATCTAAATCTGGATCATAGTCGTTGTGCAAGCTAACAAGCACGTCTGCCTTAACTGACTTTGCATAGTTGACACGTGCTGATAAGCAAGATGATTTTGAATCGGGATCCGCTCCGTATGGACATTCGAAACCATAACGAGTCATATATACTGTGACGCCAGAATATTTTTCTAATTCTGCTTTGCAATAGTATGCAATATAAAGATTTGCAATACCTTCTTCAAAGTTTTCATAATGACATCCTGTATGAGTAGAGTCGTGACCAGGGTCAAGGACTACAACAATATTCTTTTTAGCTGAAGATTTTGATTTTGCTTCAGAATAGAATGAATTGCTTGTGAAAAGCAAAGATACAAGGGCAAGTCCAAGAACAAGACTAATGCCTTTTTTTAAAAACGATTTCATCTTATTATTCCTCCATAAATTTGGTTTAATTTTAACATAGATTTACATTTATTAGCAATTTATAGTTGACATGTAAAACATAGCGATGTAGTATATACACAAATTTAATAAGAGATAGAGGTTGCGAATGACAAAAGTAATCTTGTTGATGGGACAGGCCCATGTGATACAGGATGAAAGGGGATTTCGCCGAAGGAGAGTAGCACCTGATGCTTCTTGTCCTGGGCATATGGTTAATAGCCACATGACTGTCATCTAATGCAATGTTTGCAGTAATAGATGGGGAGCTATCATAAGATGTATTTTGATTTATGTTGCCGACCATTTATTGGTCGGCTTTTTTATTGCATCAATTGGGATTATTTAGCTAAAAGGAGGAATTGTAATGAGTATTTTTACAGGTGCAGCAGTAGCAATTGTCACACCATTTAACGAGGACTGTTCAGTTAACTATGAGAAACTTGATAATTTGATTGAGTATCAAATTAAAAATAGTACAGATGCCATTGTAATTTGTGGAACAACAGGCGAAGCTTCAACTCTTTCTCATGAGGAACACTTAGATGTGGTTCGTCATTGTATAAAGACAGTTAATCATCGTGTGCCAGTTATTGCAGGTACAGGCTCTAACTCTACAGAGACAGCTATATATTTGTCTAAGGAAGCAGAAGCTGCTGGGGCTGATGCAGTACTTTTAGTTACTCCTTATTACAATAAGGCAACTCAAAATGGACTTTATGTTCATTTTAAAGATACAGCCGATGCCATCAATATCCCATGTATTCTTTACAATGTACCAAGCCGTACAGGATGCAATATTCTTCCTGAGACAGCAGTACGTTTGGCAAAGGATGTAAAAAATATTGTCGCAATAAAAGAAGCATCAGGAAACATAAGTCAAATTGCAAAGCTTCTTCAGCTAGCTGATGGATGTATTGATGTATATTCTGGCAACGATGACCAAATCGTTCCAATTATGTCACTTGGTGGAATTGGAGTTATTTCAGTTCTTTCAAATGTTGCACCTCAGCAGACTCATGATTTGTGCCAAGCATGCTTGGACGGAGATTACAAAAAGGCATCAAAGATGCAGTTAGATGCATTACCTCTTATTGATTCGCTATTCTCAGAGGTTAACCCAATTCCTGTAAAGAAAGCTCTTAATCTTATGGGATTTGAAGTAGGACCTCTCAGAAAACCTCTTACAGAAATGGAAGAGGGGCATACAAATATATTAAAGGAGAACATGAAGACATATGGAATTTACTAATACAATATGGTCGCTATTGCCACCAATTATTGCTATCGCTTTGGCGTTAATAACAAAAGAAGTTTATTCTTCATTATTTATAGGAATTTTTGCAGGCGGATTATTGTATGCTGGATTCAACCTTACAGCTGCAATGGAACATATCTTTGTAGATGGAATGATAGGACAGCTTTCAGATAGTTGGAATGTTGGTATTCTGATTTTCTTAGTTGTACTTGGAAGCATGGTTATGCTTATGAACAGAGCTGGCGGTTCAGCTGCTTTTGGTAAATGGGCTGTTACTCATGTAAAAACAAAGGCTGGTGCGCAGGTTGCTACTATCGTTCTTGGTATGTTGATATTCATCGATGATTATTTCAACTGCTTAACAGTAGGTTCAGTTATGAGACCAGTTACAGATAAGCACGGTATTTCTAGAGAAAAGCTTGCATATTTAATAGATGCAACTGCCGCTCCAGTTTGTATCATTGCTCCTATTTCATCATGGGCAGCAGCTGTAACAGGATTTGTAGATGGTGCTAATGGCCTTTCATTATTTATTAAAGCTATCCCATACAACTTCTACGCATTATTAACACTTGTTATGATGTTTACAATCACATATATGAACTTTGATTATGGTTCAATGAATTTAGCAGAGCTTAATCATATGGCTCAGAATAAGATTAAGGTGAAAAAAGATGGCGCGGCACTTACAGGAGCTGAGGATCAGCCTCATCCACCTGTTTCACAAAAGGGTAAAGTTATTCACCTTGTACTTCCAATTATATCGCTTATCATTTGTTGTGTAATTGGTATGATTTATACAGGTGGATTCTTCTCAGGTGAGAACTTCATTGATGCTTTTTCTAATTCAGATGCATCAGTTGGACTTGTATATGGCTCAGTTGTAGCTCTTATTATTACTATTATCTTTTATCTTGCAACAAAAGTGCTTAGCTTCAACGAATGTATGAATGCTATTCCAGAGGGATTCAAGAGTATGGTTCCAGCCATCTTGGTTCTTACTTTTGCATGGACATTAAAATCAATGACAGATTCTCTTGGTGCAGCAGAATATGTTGGTGGTCTTGTTGCAGTAATTGCAGATAACAGAGCTCTAATGAGTCTCTTACCAGCTCTTGTATTTGTAGTGGGTGTTTTCCTGGCATTTGCTACTGGCACATCATGGGGAACATTTGGTATTCTTATTCCTATCGTTGTAAATGTATTTGGTGGAGATGTAAATAATGAACTTATGATTATTGCAATCTCTGCTTGTATGGCAGGCGCTGTTTGCGGCGATCATTGTTCGCCTATTTCAGATACTACAATTATGGCATCCGCTGGTGCAGAATGTAATCACATTAGCCATGTTAGTACTCAGCTTCCATATGCGATGACAGTTGCTGCGGTATCATTTGTTTCATATATTATTTCAGGCTTTGTTAGAAATTGGGCAATATGCTTGATAATAGGCGTCGCTCTTATGATTGGCACATTATTTGTTATTAAAAATATTTTTGTAAAGAAAACTGCATAAGAATATTGTATAATCTCCTTAGATTTTCTAAGGAGATTTTTTAATGAAGAATATAAAGTATTTAGTATTAGATGTTGATGGCACACTTACGGATGGCCATATTTATATGGGGCAGGAAGGGGAAATAATGAAAGCCTTTTCAGCCAAAGATGGATACGGCATCTGTCATATAGCAAAACCAAATGGAATCACACCTGTTATTATTACAGGCCGTGTTAGTAAGATAGTAGAGAATCGCGCAAAGGAGCTTAGCATCACAGAGATACATCAGGGAGTTGCAGATAAGCTGCCAAAGCTTATGGAGATTCTTGAAAAAAACGGCGATTCTTTGGAACAATGTGCATACTGTGGTGATGATTTAAATGATTATGATTGCATGAAACACATCAAAGATGCTGGTGGTCTTGTTGGCTGTCCGGCGGATGCAGCAAAGGAAGTAATAGAGCTTGCAGATTACGTTGCAAGCAAAGATGGTGGTAGAGGTGCAGTTAGAGAATTTATAGAATGGTTGGTAGAATAATGGGGAAAAAATCTTTTGAAATAACAGGAACAGGTCTTAAGCTGATCGCGGTTATTACTATGTTTATAGATCATATTGGAGCAGGCCTGCTCGAGGTATGGCTTACTAATAATGCCGGTGTTATATCACAAGAACTTTATGACAAAGTATTTCTTGTTGATGCTGTTTTGCGAAGCATCGGTCGTATGGCATTTCCTATATATTGCTATCTGCTTGTGGAAGGCTTTATACACACTAGAAATCTAAAAAAATATGCCATTCGTTTGCTTACTATAGCGGTGATTTCAGAAGTACCATTTGATTATCTTTTCAGAAGAAGTTTCTTTGATTTAAACTACAACAATGTTCTTTGGACTTTATTATTAGGCCTAGGCGTTCTTTATGCTTATTCGCTTATTGATGGATTAGATATTAACGTATATGCGATATATGCTTGTAGGATTCTTGTAATGTTTGCGGGTATGGGAATAGCCTACTATGCTCATCTTGATTATAAGATGGCCGGTGTGACCTGCATATCAGTAATGTATTATTTGAATGGGCCAACTAAAAAACAAAGATTATTGTCCTTTGGAATGGGTGTGTTGATGCTTACGCTTATGTCTAGTGTTTTAGAAGTGTTTGCATTCTTGATGCTTATTCCTGTTTCAAGCTATTACGGAAAACGTGGAGCTGATAGTGTGGCTTTGCGCAGATTTTTCTACCTCTTTTATCCAGCCCACATAATTCTATTAGGGCTAGTAGCATTTGTGCTAAAAATATAATAGTTATAAATAGTAATAAAAACTATTGTCAAACCTATATCAAAATGATAGAATACTGAAAGTTTAAGTTAATTTAAACTTTCAGTTTAGGTTAAACAAAAAAGGAGGATATGTATGAACACTCATGCACCAATTAAAGATGCCACTCAGCTTGGTATTCCGAAAATGTTAGTTTTGGGACTTCAGCATTTATTCGCAATGTTTGGAGCGACTATTCTAGTTCCAATTCTCGTCAACAACTATTTCGAAGGCGAAGGTCTTTCAATTCAAGTTACTTTATTTTTCGCAGGTTTCGGTACCTTATTTTTCCATTTATGTTCTAAATTCAAAGTTCCCGCATTTCTTGGTTCATCATTTGCTTTTTTAGGCGGATTTCACACAGTTGCTAATTTAAATACAGGTATTTTCAAAAACATGACAATGGGCGAAAAGCTTCCATACGCATGCGGCGGTATTGTTGTGGCTGGTTTATTATATTTGGTACTTGCACTTGTAATAAGACTTGTTGGTATCAAAAAGGTTATGAAGTACCTTCCACCAGTTGTTACTGGACCAATCATTATCTGTATTGGATTGTCATTAGCACCTTCTGCAATAAGCAATGCATCTCAGAATTGGTTGCTTGCAATCATTGCACTTGCTGTTGTTATTATTTTCAATATTTGGGGTAAGGGAATCTTTAGAATTCTTCCAATCCTTATGGGTGTAGTAATTTCATATGCTTGCGCACTTATTTTCAATGCACTTGGAATGACAAACGCAGATGGAAGTGCAATTCTCGATTTTGCAGCAGTTCATGAAGCAGCATGGGTTGGCTTGCCAGATTTCTTCGTTTGCAAGTTTAATCTTTCTGCAATCCTTGTTATGGCACCAATCGCCATTGCTACAATGATGGAACATATCGGAGATATGTCTGCTATTTCAGCAACAGTAGGAGAGGATTTTGTTACAGATCCAGGTTTACATAGAACACTTGTAGGCGACGGTCTTGCTACAAGTATTTCAGCTTTGTTCGGTGGTCCTGCTAATACAACATATGGAGAGAACACTGGCGTACTTGAGCTTTCAAAGGTTCACGATCCTAAGGTAATCAGAATTGCAGCTTGCTATGCAATCGTTCTTTCATTCATCCCTAAGATGGCTGATATTATTGGTACAATGCCAAGCGCAATCGTAGGTGGAATAAGCTTCATGCTTTATGGTATGATAAGTGCAATAGGAATAAGAAATGTTGTAGAGAATCATGTTGATTTTACAAACTCAAGAAACCTTATCATTGCAGCAGTTATTCTTGTATGTGGTCTTGGTTTTTCAGATGGTCTTACATTCACAGTAGGAAGCACTGATATTACACTTACAAGTCTTGCAATTGCAGCAATCGCAGGTGTAGTTCTCAATGCTATCATTCCTGGTAGAGATTACGAATACGGTGATCCTGAAAGATACAGATTTGATAAAGAAGGTATCTAATTCTATTTAAAAATATCACTGTAGCTGTTAGAATATAAATATAGATATCGACCCTTTCATTATTATGAATAGGGATATAGATAAATTTTTTGGAGGCTAATTTAATGGAGAAATTAGATAACGTAGTAGAGCTTACACATCCTCTACTTCAGCACAAAATTACAATGCTTAGAGATAAGAACACAGGAACAGCAGAGTTCCGTGCTCTTGTAGAAGAAATAGCTATGCTTGAGGCTTTTGAAGCACTCAACGATTTACAGACAGTAGATATCGAGTGCGAGACACCAATCGAAAAGTGCATGGCACCAGTTATTGCTGGTCGTAAGATGGCAATCGTGCCTATCCTTCGTGCAGGTCTTGGTATGGTAAATGGCATTCAGAAGCTTGTACCAACAGCAAAGATTGGTCACATTGGTATGTATCGCGATGAGGAAACACATATTCCACACGAGTATTACTGCAAGCTCCCAAGCCCAATCGAGGAGCGTCTTATCGTTGTAACAGACCCTATGCTTGCTACAGGTGGTTCAGCAATCGATGCTATCACACTTATCAAGCAGCATGGTGGAAAGAGAATCAAGTTCATGGCGATTATTGCTGCTCCAGAGGGAGTTAGAGCTCTTCATGAGGCTCATCCTGATGTTCAGATTTACATTGGTCACATCGATCGTGAGCTTAATTCTGATGCATACATTTGTCCTGGTTTAGGAGATGCTGGCGATAGAATCTTCGGAACCAAGTAAAGGAGTCGACTTTGGAACCTATCACTATTGAGGCAGGTAAAAAGTTAATAAATGAGAACGACCCGGTTGATAGCATGTATGTTGTTATAGCCGGAGAGATAGTACAACAATGGAGGGGCCAGACTTTAAGTCTAGGCCCTGGTACTGTTGTTGGGCTTTCTGATGCTTTAAACCATCAGTATGAAGCAGATTATACTGTAAAAGAAACAGCCACCGTCATTAAATGTAATTATAAGACGATGGCTGATTTTGATGTTATCTTTAAAGAGCAACCAGTATACATTTTTGGCTTTGCAAAAGGTGCATTCAGACAGTGTAGGGATGTATTCAAAATTTATGATGCCTACAAAAAGAAGGTAGATGATTTTACAGATTACTGCAGAGGAATAAACACTGAGTATCGCAAATTATGTCGCGCAGCCTCTATGACACCTGTAGAGATTCCTTTGTTGGAGGAGATGGAACCACTTGAGCTGAAGAATGAAATTCTTAAGTGGGAACATGATTACATTGATAGCTTAAATTCTGTTGACAATAAAGAAATTGAAAATATTTATGGCAAGCGCACTGAAATTGTTAATGGTGTTATCGGTATTAGCTGTGGCTATATGGCTAGAGCTATCGAGTGCGCGGAGACGATGGGCTTTTATATTGAAGAGTTTTCGCCAATTCTTCTTTCTCAAGAAAGAGGAGATATGTTTGAGTCACTCTTTAATCTTCGAATATATATGGCAGAACGTGGCATGGAGCAGGATGGCATTATTAAGCTAATGAAGATGCTTTATAAGTATCTCTCTACCTGTGGAATCTACGATAAACAGCTTATCAAAGAAAGATGGGCTGAATACGATTCACACGATTTTGCAGCTTCTGCAGCGGCGTTTGATGAAGCAAAGGTGCAAAAGCAAGCTGAATTTACTCAGACCTTCGAGCATATTTGTGAATTTGCTGAGGTGGATGAGGATAAGCAGAATGAGTACAGAAAACAGCTTGATGATTATTTGGCTCTTTCTGATAGAGAGGGTAAAGAGGACAACGAGCGCCGTATAAGAAAGAAAGCTGTAGATTTGTTTTATGATATTTATCGTAAAACATTCTTTAGAGCGTTGGAATTCGAAGCTATGGGTGGAGAGCTAGATACCATCATCCTTATGTTTTTGAATTTCGGCTATATAGATTATGAGGCTGTGGGTGAGGAGCTTACTTATCAGCTTGCTGATTTGGTAGAACGCTTAGAAACTTTATGTGAAAGCGACCATCTCTTCACTATATACAAATGGCTTCGCATGGTTTATCAGGCAGACAGAGAGCCAAGCAAGAATGAGCTTGATTTGGACTATAGAGGTTTTGTTCTTGAAGAAAGAAAATCTGGAAATATTCCTGAGTCTGAAATGCAGACATGGATGAATGACCAGGAACAGAAAGTCATTTTTGAAATTGATAATTTCTTCAAGTCAGCTAATAGAACAACATCAGGAAAGATGACGGCGTTCTGTCCAGTTCTTACTAAGGAAGACTTTGGCGCAGAGCCTATGAGATTATTATTGACTCAGGCAAAGCTCATGGAAGCTATGAACAAAATCGAAGAAGTCGATTATGGCATTTTCTTGCGTGAGGGCTACTTTACAGATATGGATGCAGGGGTAAAGAGCGAGGCTTATTTGAAGCGAGTTGAGCCAGACATTATCCTTCTTCCCAATGTGGGAATGCGTGCTATGATGTGGCAGGAATGCGGTGGAATAAAGGTGGATTCACCTGGTCGCTTTGTATTCCCTATGTTTACTCTGGATGATATCGACAAGATGATGATTTACTGCTGTGGAGCATTCAGATGGGAAATCTGTAGAAAAGAGCAGGGATCAAGATGGAATGATATTGGCTCTGAATGTCTTACATCAGACTTTTATGATTACTTTACATTCTATAGAAAGAATAAAGACCTTTCTGCAGAAAATAAAGAAAAAGTAAAGACGCTTCTTAAATCTTCTCGAAACAATATGCGTGAAGCCTTTACAAAGCAGTATACAATTTGGATTAATTTTGAGGCCCAGGGAAGTATTCGTCTGAATAAGGCTGAAAGAAATATTCTAAACAAACACTGTACTTTCTCAAAGGCTTACAGAGCAAAGGTTAAATCTCATCCAATGTTCGAGCAAGGTATTTCGCGCCATGAGATTAAACAGTCGCAGGCTTTACATCATTTGAAAACAATCATTGATAAGGTTGAGAAAAATGATGGAGTTGTACCCGATGAGGTTAAAAAGGGAATGGAATACTTAAAGATGTAATAAATTCTAAAAAAGTATTTACATACTACTTTAAATATGCTTTAATATAACTGTCCAAACTTATAGGTTTGGGCAGTTATTTTTTTGAAAGAGAGGGAAATGTTATGGAACTAATACCTATTATTGCACTAATCATTGTAGTTCTGTTAGTAATTGTTGCAGGTTATGTAAAGGCACCACCAGACAGAGCTTACATCATTTCAGGTCTTCGTAAGACACCACGTATTCTTGTGGGAAGAGCTGGAATCAAGATTCCATTTTTCGAGAGAGTTGATAAGCTTTATTTGGGGCAGATGACTGTTGATATCAAAACTGAGCAGTCAGTACCTACTAATGATTTTATTAACGTAAATGTCGATGCTGTAGCAAAGGTAAGAATTGGTACAGATGCTTCTTCAATTCAGCTTGCAGCAAAGAACTTCCTTAATAAGAATCCAGAGCAGATTACACAGGATTTACAGGATTCTTTACAGGGTAACATGCGTGAAATCATCGGCACACTGTCATTAAAGACTATTAATACTGATAGAGATAGTTTCTCGGATCAGGTTATGGAAAAAGCGTCAAAGGATATGAACAAGCTAGGTATCGAAATCCTTTCTTGCAATATTCAGAACGTAACTGATGAGAATGGTCTTATCAATGATCTTGGTATGGATAACACAGCTAAGATTAAAAAGGATGCAGCTATCGCCAAGGCACAGGCTGATAGAGATGTAGCTATTGCTCAGGCTGAGGCTGACAAGGCAGCAAATGATGCAAGAGTTATAGCTCAGACAGAAATCGCTGAGAAGAACAATGCACTCGCAATCAGGCAGGCAGAGTTAAAACAGCAGGCAGATACAGCAAATGCTGCAGCTGATGCAGCTTATTCAATTCAGGAACAGGAACAGCAAAAGACAATTGAAACTGCTACTGTAAACGCGCAGATTGCAAAGGCCGAGCGTGAAGCAGAACTCAAGCAGAAGGAAGTTCTTGTTAAGCAGCAGGAACTTGCAGCTCAGATTGAAAAGCAGGCAGATGCTGAAAAGTATCAGGCAGAAAAGAAAGCAGAAGCTGAATTAGTTCAGAGACAGAAGAAAGCTGAGGCTGCTAAGTATGAGCAGGAGCGTGAAGCTGATGCAAAGAAAGCTCAGGCAGAAGCTCAGAAGTATGCTGCAGAGCAGGAAGCAGCTGGTATTAAGGCTAAGTATGATGCAGAGGCAGCCGGTATTGCTGCAAAAGGTAAAGCTGAGGCTGAAGCTATAAAGGCAAAAGGTCTTGCGGAAGCAGAAGCTATGGAAAAGAAAGCTGAAGCATATCGTAAGTACAACGGTGCAGCTATGGCAGAGATGATGATTAAGGTAATGCCTGAAATCGCCGCTGAAATTGCTAAGCCACTTGCTGCAATTGATAAGATTAACATTTACGAAACTGGAGATGGAAGCGAAGGCGGAGCTGCAAAAATTTCAGGTAATATGCCTGTAGTATTAAAACAGGTATTTGACACTATGAGTGAGGCTACCGGCGTGGATCTTGCAGAGATTATGAAAGCTAACACATACGATGCTAAGGTTAACAAAAATGTTAATATCACAGGCGCTAATGTGGATGTGAAAACAGAATAATTGAAATAATAAAGAGCCAATCAGCACGTAACTGATTGGCTCTTTTATTAAATGTTTTTGAATTCTGGACGTGAGAATTCTCGTCGAATAAGTATGAAACAGATTGTAAACGAAAGTACATCTGCAACTGGTCCGGCATATAAAACACCATCAAAACCAAAGAAAAATGGTAAAAGAATAATTAATGGTGTAAGGAATAATACTTGCCTTGTGAGTGACATGAAAATTCCTTTGTAAGGTTTTCCAATTGCTGTAAAGAAATTGGAAGTAAGAGGCTGCAAGAATGCAGTACAAATACCAAATAAGAATATTCTGAAATACCTAGTACAGAAATCAAAATACAACTCTGAACCTGAACCAAAAATTGAAACTATTTGGCGAGGGAAAAGCTGGAAACATAACCAACTTATTGTTGTAATGATTGCAGCTAATTTAATGGCAAGGTGATAAGCATCTTTTACTCTCTGGTAGTTTTTAGCACCATAGTTGAAACTAATGATTGGCTGTAAGCCTTGAGAAATACCGATTACAAAAGAGAAGCATATACCATTAACTTTTGAAATAATGCCGGCGCAAGTAATAGGAATATCTGAACCATAAATAGATTGAGCTCCATAGTGACCCATTATATGATTCATCACAATTTGTACAAGCATCATAGCGATTTGATTAATAAATGGAGCTGTACCTAAAGAGGCAATTGCTATGATAATTGAAAGCTGTGGAACGAAATGTTCCTTGTTAAGTTTTACTGTTTTGAATCTAGTCAAATAGAATAAAACCATAAATCCAGCGATATATTGCCCGATGATTGTTGCAATAGCTGCACCTGACATTCCCCATCCGAAGACTGCTACGAATAAATAATCAAGTATCGTATTTACGATAGCACCTACGAGGTTGATTGCCATAGTCATATTTGGGCTGCCATCAGCTCGTACAAGATGACTTCCGCCACCTGATAAGATAAAGAATGGAAATCCAAGCGCACATATTTTTGAATATTCCATTGCGTATGGGAGAATGTTTTCTGTTGCTCCACATGCCAACAAAATTGGCTCAAGGAAAAGCTCGGTTATAACTGTCAGGATTAAACCGCCTATTAACATTACAGTTACAGCATTACCAATGTAATGGCCGGCCTTTTCTGTTTCGCCGCGGCCCATCGCCAAGTTAAATGTTGAAGCAGCACCAATGCCGCACAAAAGTGCAATCGATACGTTTAAAATTGAAAGTGGAAACTGGATATTTGTGGCACCGTTACCAAGTGGTCCTACAAAGTTTCCGATGAATAATTGATCAACCATGTTGTAAAGAGAACCTACAAGCATGGCTATTATACTAGGGATAGCAAATTTTTTTAGTAGCTTTCCTACTGGCTGTACACCAAGAGGATTAATAACGTTTGTTTCAGTCATATAATTGAGTTCCTTCTATATTATAATATGTTATTTTCTAACCCAACGTCCGCTGGCTCCGCATGGTAATACTAATCCTGATTCTGTAACTGGAAGACCAATTTCGTCAGCGTTAACCTCCCCTGGATGTTTATCCAATAAAGCTGTGCTTATCATATAATTTAATACAGCTGGCTGTAAACCTGTTGTGTAAGAGTTTACTAAGAAGAAAAGAGCGTCATCTGAAAGGATTTGCTCGCAAAGCTGTATGAATGGGAAAATATCATCTTCAATTTTCCAAATCTCGTTCTTTGATCCTCTTCCGTATGAAGGTGGATCCATGATGATTCCGTCGTATTTGTTGCCACGACGAATTTCGCGTTCTACAAACTTACGGCAATCATCTACAAGCCATCTGATTGGAGCTTCAGAAAGACCAGATGAGGCAGCATTTTCCTTTGCCCACTGTACCATGCCCTTTGATGCATCAACGTGAGTTACCTGGGCACCGGCTGCTGCGGCAGCAAGAGTTGCACCTCCTGTATATGCAAAAAGATTAAGGACTTTAACAGGACGTTTCTTTTCAGTTACTTCCTTATTTATAATAGAAGAAAACCAATCCCAGTTAACAGCTTGCTCCGGGAAAAGACCTGTGTGCTTGAAAGCGAAAGGCTTGAGATTGAATTTTAAATCATGTCCGCAAATGGGATAGCTGATGGTCCACTGTTCTGGTAAATCAAAAAATTCCCATTCGCCACCACCCTTATTTGAACGATGATAATGTGCGTTTAACTTCTTATAATAAGATGATTTCTTTGGGGTGTTCCAAATGACTTGTGGGTCTGGTCTAAGTAGAATATAGTCGCCCCAACGTTCAAGCTTCTCACCCGAAGAGCAATCGATTATTTCGTAATCTTTCCAATTTGATGCTGTATTCATATTTCACCAAGTTACTTATGGAAGTAACAATCCTTTCTATATTAAGTATATTATTTACAATAATAATTACTTCCTATATTATAGGTAATAATTTCTTATACCTTGAATATTATACTTGAAGATTGTCAATGTTCAATGTCTAATAGTGCAAACACTGTATAAAAAACACAATATTTAGTAGAAAACAGGATTGTACTAAATAAAAAACAATATTTTTCTTCTTTTTATTGCAGACTTCCCATTTCTCGTGTATATTATTACTTGCTGTGACATGATAGCTATGAAGCGTGAGGTTGCAACCCAGCTTGCTGAGGTTGGTTTTCCGTGGAGCGAATGTCAAGTTAGGAAACTGACGACAAGTCACTGTACAACAGAAAACCGTCCGCATTTGCGGAGACGACGTGTGAGAACTTGGTTCGAACTTTGAGTTTTAAACCATGATACACACGGGTAAGTGTACAGTCGCCACTTGTTCGATTTTTCAGAAATTAGAAAAACGAAAAAGGAGGAGACTTTTTTTATGGCAAATCAAGTTATGAGAATCACACTCAAGGCTTATGATCATGAGTTAGTAGATTCATCTGCCAAGAAAATCATCGAGACTGTTAAGAAGAACGGAGCACAGGTTAGTGGTCCAGTACCTCTTCCAACAAAGAAGGAAGTTGTTACAATTCTTAGAGCTGTACATAAGTACAAAGACTCTCGTGAGCAGTTCGAGCAGAGAACTCATAAGAGATTGATTGATGTCATCGACCCAACACAGAAGACTGTTGAGGCTCTTTCAAAGTTAGAGATGCCTGCAGGTGTTGAGATCAGCATCAAGAACAAGTAGTTGAGTTCATTTAATTAAGAAAACATCCAAGATGGTTTTATATAGAAGTAATAAGCTTTTTCATGATTTTAACTTAAAATCATGAACATCCGCGAGCCTCATTCGCATGGCGAATTATAATGGCGAGCGTCATTATCTTATTCCACTTATATGACACTGTTCTAGGATGAACGGTTCCGCTACCCCATAGTTTTGGGCAAGAAGCGTTCCGCTGTAGAAAATGGAGGTAAGAAAACATGAAGAAAGCTATTTTAGCTACAAAGGTCGGAATGACTCAGGTCTTCAATGAAGGCGGCGAGCTTATTCCTGTAACTGTACTTTCTGCAGGTCCATGTGTTGTTACACAGATTAAGACAGTAGAAAATGATGGTTACGATGCTGTTCAGGTTGGCTTTGTTGACAAGAAAGTAAAGCTTGTTAATAAGGATGCAAACGGACGCAAAGAAATTATTCATCGCAATGGCGTAAACAAGCCAGAGAAGGGTCACTTCGATAAGGCTGGTGTTGAGCCAAAGAGATTTGTTAGAGAGTTCAGATTTGATAATTGTGCAGATTATGCACTTGCTCAGGAAATCAAGGCTGATATCTTTGAAGCTGGCGACAAGGTTGATGCAACAGCTACTTCAAAGGGTAAGGGATTCCAGGGCGCTATCAAGAGATTAGGCCAGCACAGAGGCCCTATGGCTCACGGTTCTAAGTTCCACAGACACCAGGGTTCAAATGGTGCTTGTTCTTCACCTAGCCGTGTATTCAAGGGCAAGGGTATGCCAGGTCAGATGGGCGGAAACAAAGTAACAATCCAGAACCTTGAGATTGTACGTGTTGATGTTGAAAATAATCTGCTTTTAGTAAAGGGTGCTGTTCCAGGACCTAAGAAGTCTCTTGTAACAATTAAAGAGTCAGTTAAAGCAGGAAAGTAATCTTACGATAGGAAAGGAGGAACTTAGCGATGGCTAAAGTATCCGTATATAATATGGAAGGCAAAGAAGTTGGCACCATGGATCTTAACGACAGCATCTTCGCAGTTGAGATTAATGAGCACTTAGTTCACATGGCAGTTGTCCAGCAGCTTGCAAATAACCGTCAGGGAACACAGAAGGCTAAGACTCGTTCTGAGGTTTCTGGTGGTGGTAGAAAACCTTGGAGACAGAAGGGAACAGGTCATGCAAGACAGGGTTCTACAAGATCTCCACAGTGGACAGGTGGTGGCGTAGTATTCGCTCCAACACCAAGAGATTATTCATTTAAGCTCAACAAGAAGGAGAAGAGAGCAGCTCTTAAGTCTGTACTCACTTCTGCAGTTAACGAGAACAAGTTCATCGTTGTTGACGAGCTTAAGTTTGACGCTATTAAGACAAAGGATTTTGCAAAGGTATTAACAAACCTTAACGTTGAGAAGGCACTTGTTGTTCTTGATACAAATGACAAGAACGTAGTTATGTCTGCAAAGAACATTCCTACAGTTAAGACAGCTCTTACAAACACAATCAACGTTTATGACATCCTTAAGTACAACACAGTAGTTGTAACAAAGGCTGCTGTAGATCAGATTCAGGAGGTATATGCATAATGGCAAATGTACAGTATTATGACGTAATCCTTAAACCTGTAATCACAGAAAAGTCAATGAACGCTATGGCTGAGAAGAAGTACACATTCTTAGTTCATCCAGAAGCTAACAAGACAATGATTAAGGAAGCTGTTGAGAAGATGTTCGACGGAGTAAAGGTTGCTTCAGTTAACACAATGAACGCTGATGGCAAGACAAAGAGACGTGGAATGACATTCGGTAAGACAGCAAAGACAAAGAAAGCTATCGTTCAGCTTACAGCTGATAGCAAAGATATCGAGATTTTCTCAGGTCTTTAAGATATAGCTTAAGGCAAGAGTTAATTAATTTTATGCGCAGTCGAGCGCGATAATAAACGAGTAAACGAAAGGAGAAACAAAATGGGAATTAAGACATATAACCCATATACACCTTCTAGAAGAAATATGACTGGTTCAGATTTCGCTGAGATCACAAAGACATCTCCAGAGAAGTCACTTGTTGTTTCATTAAAGAAGCACGCTGGTCGTAACAATCAGGGTAAGATTACCGTTAGACATCACGGTGGCGGTAACAGACAGAAATATAGACTTATTGATTTCAAGAGAAATAAGGATGGAATTCCTGCAAAGGTTATTGGTATCGAGTACGATCCAAACAGAACAGCTAACATCGCTCTTATCTGCTACGCAGACGGCGAGAAGGCTTACATCCTTGCTCCAGCTGGTCTTACAGACGGCATGACAGTTATGAACGGTGCTGACGCTGAAGTTAGAGTTGGTAACTGCTTACCACTCGAGAAGATTCCAGTTGGTACACTTATTCACAATATCGAGCTTTATCCAGGACGTGGCGGACAGCTTGTTCGTTCAGCTGGTAACTCAGCTCAGCTCATGGCTAAAGAAGGTAAGTACGCTACACTTCGTCTTCCTTCAGGCGAAATGAGAATGGTACCTCTTAACTGCCGTGCATCAATCGGTGTAATCGGTAACGGTGATCACAACCTTGTTAAGATCGGTAAAGCTGGTCGTAAGAGACACATGGGTATCAGACCTACAGTTCGTGGTTCTGTTATGAACCCTAATGACCATCCACATGGTGGTGGTGAGGGCCGCGCTCCTATCGGACGTCCAGGTCCATGCACACCTTGGGGCAAGCCAGCTCTTGGTCTCAAGACAAGAAAGAAGCACAAGCAGTCTAACAAGCTCATCGTAAGAAGACGCGATGGTAGAGCAATCAAGTAAGGAGGATACACATGGCACGTTCATTAAAAAAAGGACCATTTGCTGATGCAAGCTTATTAAAGAAGGTTGATGCTATGAACGCAAGCGGCGACAAGTCAGTTATCAAGACATGGTCACGTCGTTCTACAATCTTCCCACAGATGGTTGGACATACAATTGCAGTACATGACGGTAGAAAGCATGTTCCAGTATATGTTACAGAAGACATGGTTGGACACAAGCTTGGTGAATTCGTTGCTACTAGAACCTACAGAGGTCATGGCAAAGACGAAAAGAAGTCAAAGGTACGCTAATTAACAGAAAGGAGTTTTTATCATGGCTAAGGGACATAGATCTCAAATTAAACGTGAGAGAAACGATGTAAAGGATACAAGACCTTCAGCAAAGTTATCTTATGCTAGAATGTCAGTTCAGAAGGCTTGTTTCGTACTTGATGCCATTCGTGGTAAGGATGTTGATACAGCACTTGCTATCGTAATGTACAATCCAAGATACGCTTCAAGCGTTATAGAAAAATTACTTAAGTCTGCTATTGCAAACGCTGAGAACAATAACGGCTTAGATCGTAAGGACCTCGTAGTAGCTGAGTGCTATGCAAACAAGGGACCTACAATGAAGAGAATCAGACCAAGAGCACAGGGTAGAGCTTACAGAATCGAAAAGAGAATGAGCCACCTCACAATCGTGCTTGATCAGAAAAATTAAGGAGGCAAAACATGGGACAGAAAGTTAATCCTCATGGCTTAAGAGTCGGTGTTATTAAGGACTGGGATTCTAAGTGGTACGCTGAGGGCGAGAACTTCTCAGACTACTTAGTTGAAGACTATAATATCAGAAAATTTCTTAAGAAGAAGCTTTACGCTGCAGGCGTTTCTAAGATTGAAATCGAGCGCGCTGCTGGTAGAGTAAAGGTTACTGTTTATACAGCAAAGCCAGGCGTTGTTATCGGTAAGGGCGGCGCTGAAATCGACAAGATTAAGACTGAGCTCCAGAAGCAGACAAGCGATAAGCTTGTTGTTGATATCAAGGAAATCAAGAGACCAGATCGTGATGCACAGCTCGTTGCTGAGAACATCGCTGGCCAGCTTGAGAACCGTGTATCATTCCGTAGAGCAATGAAGTCTTGCATGGGTCGCGCTATGAAGACTGGTATCAAGGGTATCAAGACAAGCTGTTCAGGACGTCTTGGTGGTGCTGATATGGCTCGTTCAGAGTCTTACAATGAAGGTACTATTCCACTTCAGACACTTCGTGCTGATATCGATTATGGATTCGCTGAGGCTGACACTACTTATGGTAAGGTTGGCGTAAAGGTTTGGATCTATAAGGGTGAAGTACTTCCAAAGAGAAAGAATGTGGAAGGAGGAGCTCAATAATATGTTAATGCCAAAGAGAGCGAAGCATAGAAAGCAGTTCCGTGGGAACATGGCTGGAAAAGCTTCAAGAGGAAATAAGATATCTTACGGTGAGTATGGTATCGTTGCAACAGAGCCAGCTTGGATCAAGTCAAACCAGATCGAAGCAGCTCGTATCGCTATGACACGTTACATTAAGCGTGGTGGTAAGGTTTGGATTAAGATTTTCCCAGACAAGCCAGTTACTGCAAAACCTGCTGAAACTCGAATGGGTTCAGGTAAGGGAACACTTGAATATTGGGTAGCTGTTGTTAAGCCGGGCCGTGTATTATTCGAGATCTCAGGAGTATCTGAGGAAGTTGCTAGAGAAGCACTTCGTCTCGCTACACATAAACTTCCTTGCAAGTGCAAGATAGTTTCCCGTGAGGATTTAGAAGGCGGTGAAGCATAATGAAGAATACAAAGTACGTAGAAGATTTAAAGAACACTTCAGTAGCAGAGCTTAATGCTCAGCTCGTAGAAGCTAAGAAAGAACTTTTCAACTTAAGATTCCAGAATGCTACAAATCAGTTAGACAATACAGCAAGAATCCGTGAGGTTCGTCGTAACATCGCTCGTATTCAGACTGTTATCACAGAAGCTGAGAAGAACGCATAATTGATTAGAATCTTAACTATTTGAAAGGAGATCAAAGACGTGGAAAGAAACTTAAGAAAAACACGTACAGGTGTTGTTGTAAGCGACAAGATGGATAAGACAATCGTTGTTGCAATCCGTGACAATGTAAAGCATCCACTTTACAACAAGATCGTTAAGAAGACATATAAGCTTAAGGCTCACGATGAGAACGGCGACGCTCACATCGGAGATACAGTAAAGGTAATGGAGACAAGACCACTTTCTAAAGATAAGAGATGGAGACTTGTTGAAGTTATCGAGAGAGCAAAATAATTAAAGGAGGCTACTATAATGGTACAACAGGAAAGTAGATTAAAGGTAGCCGATAATACAGGAGCAAAGGAAATCCTTGTTATCCGTGTTATGGGTGGATCTACAAGAAGATATGCCAATATTGGCGACGTAATTACTGCTACCGTTAAAGATGCAACACCAGGTGGCGTTGTAAAGAAGGGTGACGTTGTTAAGGCAGTAGTTGTTCGTTCAGTTAAAGGTGCCCGTCGTAAAGATGGTTCTTATATCAAGTTTGATGAAAATGCTGCAGTCATCATTAAAGATGACAAGACTCCAAGAGGAACTCGTATTTTTGGACCTGTAGCTAGAGAGCTTCGTGAGAAGCAGTTCATGAAGATTGTTTCTCTCGCTCCAGAAGTATTGTAGGAGGAAGAGTAGAATGGCAACTATGAAAATTAAAAAAGGCGATACTGTTCGTGTAATCGCAGGTGGCGATGTAAACAACGAAGGTAAGGTTATCGCAGTAGATAAGAAGAATAACACCGTTACAGTTGAAGGTGTTAACATGGTAAAGCGTCATGTTAAGCCTAGCATGGCCAACCAGGCAGGTGGTATCATCGAGCAGGAAGCTCCTATCGATGCTTCAAATGTTATGTTACTTCATAACGGTCAGCCTACACGTGTTGGTTTCAAGATGGACGGAGACAAAAAAGTCCGTTTCGCAAAGAAGACCGGCGAGGTTATTGACTAATTGAAGAAAGGAGAACAGTTCGTTGAGTAGATTAAAAGATCAGTATCTTAATGAAATCGTACCAGCAATGGTTGAGAAGTTTGGATACAAGAATATTATGGAAGTTCCTAAGATCGAAAAGATCGTTGTCAACATGGGTGTTGGCGAAGCAAAGGACAATGCTAAGCTTCTTGAGTCTGCAGTCAAGGATATGGAAATGATTACAGGCCAGAAAGCTGTTACAACAAAGGCAAAGAATTCAGTTGCTAACTTCAAGATTCGTGAAGGTATGGCAATTGGCTGTAAGACTACACTTCGTGGAGAGAAGATGTATGAGTTCGCAGATCGTCTTATCAATCTTGCACTCCCACGTGTTCGTGACTTCAGAGGTGTTAATCCTAATTCATTCGATGGTAGAGGAAATTATGCACTTGGTATCAAGGAGCAGATCATCTTCCCTGAGATTGAGTACGATAAGATTGACAAGACTCGTGGTATGGACATTATCTTCGTAACTACAGCTAAGACAGATGAAGAGGCTAGAGAATTACTTCGTTTATTCAATATGCCTTTCGCTAAGGAAGCATAGGAGGAAAGTTATGGCAAAGAAGTCAATGAAAGTAAAGCAGCAGCGCACAGCAAAGTTCTCTACACAAGAGTACAGTCGTTGCAAAATCTGCGGTCGTCCACATGCATACCTTAGAAAGTATGGTATTTGTAGAGTATGTTTCCGTGAGTTAGCTTACAAGGGACAGATCCCTGGCGTAAAGAAAGCTTCATGGTAAGATAACGAGCACAGATTGATAATTAGGAGGAAATTGCATCATGACAATGAGTGATCCAATAGCAGATATGCTTACAAGAATCCGTAATGCAAATACTGCAAAACATGATACAGTAGATGTTCCTGCATCAAAGATGAAGGTTGCAATTGCAGACATTCTTGTAGATGAAGGATTTATCACAAAGTACGACATCGTTGATAATGGTAACTTCAAGGATATCCGTGTTACATTAAAGTACGGTGCAAACAAGAACGAGAAGATTATTTCTGGTATTAAGAGAATTTCTAAGCCAGGTCTTCGTATTTATGCTGGTAAGGACGATATCCCATACGTTTTAGGTGGACTTGGTATCGCTATCCTTTCAACAAACAAGGGCATCATCACAGATAAGGAAGCTCGTAAGCTTCAGGTTGGTGGCGAAGTTCTTGCATATGTTTGGTAATCATATCCAAACAAGTAACTAATTACCTAAAGTATAACCCGGTTACAGAAGCCGGACATACAGTAAATTTAAGGAGGTACGGGCATGTCACGTATAGGAAGAATGCCAATCGCAGTTCCAGCTGGTGTTACAGTTGAGATTGCAGAAAATAATCATGTGACTGTAAAAGGTCCTAAGGGTACTCTTGAGAGAACACTTCCATCAGAGATGGATATTAAGCTTGAGGGTGCAGAAGTTGTTGTTACTAGACCTAATGATTTAAAGAAAATGAAGTCTTTACATGGTCTTACAAGAACACTTATCAACAACATGGTTGTTGGTGTTACAACAGGCTATGAGAAGACTCTTGAAGTTAACGGTGTAGGTTACAGAGCATCTAAGGCTGGTAAGAAGCTTACTCTTAACCTTGGTTACTCACACCCAGTAGAGATGGAAGATCCAGAGGGTATCGAGTCAACAGTTGACGGAAATAAAATTATCATCAAGGGTATCGACAAGGAAAAGGTTGGTCAGTACGCTGCCAACATCAGAGATAAGAGAAGACCTGAGCCATATAAGGGTAAGGGTATTAAGTACGCTGATGAAGTTATTAGACGTAAAGTCGGTAAGACCGGTAAGAAATAGTAAAGGAGTGAATGTAAAATGGTAAGTAAGAAATCTAAATCAGTAATTCGCCAGACAAAGCATAGAAGACTTCGTAACACTCTAGCCGGTACTGCAGAAAGACCACGTTTAGCAGTGTTCAGAAGCAACAATCACATGTATGTTCAGGTTATTGATGATACATGCGGAAATACACTTGTTTCAGCATCTACTCTTGACGCAGACGTTAAGGCAGATCTTGCAAAGACAAATAACGTAGAAGCAGCTACAAAGCTCGGTACAGTTATTGCTAAGAAGGCACAGGAAAAGGGAATCAAGGAAGTCGTATTCGACAGAGGTGGTTACATTTATGCCGGCAAGGTTGCAGCTTTAGCAGATGCAGCTAGAGAAGCTGGATTAGAATTCTAGGAGGAGAACACATGAAACGTGAAATCATTGACGCTAGCCAGTTAGAGTTAACTGAGCAGGTTGTAGAAATTAAGCGTGTAACAAAGGTTGTTAAGGGTGGACGTAACATGCGTTTCACAGCTCTTGTTGTAGTAGGCGATAAGAACGGACACGTTGGCGCTGGACTTGGCAAGGCAGCTGAAATTCCAGAAGCTATCCGCAAGGGTAAGGAAGATGCTATGAAGAAGCTTATCACAGTTAAGCTTGATGACAACCATAGTATTACACACGACATTCAGGGTAAGCACACAGGCGCTTCTGTACTTCTTAAGAAGGCACCAGAAGGTACTGGTATCATCGCTGGTGGTCCAGCTCGTGCCGTATGTGAGCTTGCAGGTATCGGAAATATCCGTACAAAGTCACTTGGATCATCAAATAAGCAGAACGTTGTTCTTGCTACAATCGAAGGACTTAAGTCTCTTAAGTCACCTGAGGAAGTAGCAAAGGCTCGTGGCAAGAAAGTTGAAGACATTCTTGCTTAAGGAGGAAAGGTAAATGGCAGAGAAGAAGTTAAGAGTAACACTCGTAAAGTCTACAATCGGTGCTGTTCCAAAGAACAAGAAGACTGTAGAAGCACTTGGCCTTAGAAAGGTCAACAAGACTGTTGAGCTTCCTGACAACGACAGCGTTCGAGGAATGCTTAGAATGGTCAATCACTTAGTAAAAGTTGAAGAAATTTAATAGAAGGAGGTGCCATAATGGATTTATCTAACTTACAGCCAGCAGAAGGCTCAAAGCATAGTGATAATTTCAGAAGAGGCCGTGGTCACGGTTCAGGTAATGGCAAGACTGCTGGTAAGGGTCATAAGGGACAGAAGGCTCGTTCAGGCGGAAGCATTAGACTTGGATTCGAAGGTGGACAGATGCCTTTATACAGACGTCTTCCTAAGCGTGGTTTCAAGAATAGAAATACAAAGGAAATCGTTGGTATCAATGTTTCTTATTTAGAGAGATTTGATAATGGTGCTACTGTAACAGTTGATACACTCGTTGAGAGCGGTATCATCAAGAACCCTCGCGATGGCGTTAAGATTCTTGGCGGTGGTGAGCTTACAAAGAAGCTCAACGTTCAGGCAAACGCATTTAGTGCTAGCGCAAAGGAGAAGATTGAAGCCTTGGGCGGAACTGCAGAGGTGATTTAATGTTTCAGACACTACGCGATGCTTTTAAAATTAAAGATTTAAGAAGACGAATTGGTTTTACATTTTTAATGCTTATTGTTGTTAGGCTTGGAAGCTTGCTTCCAGTGCCTGGCATCAATGGCAATGCCTTTAGCAGTCTCTTCGCGGATAGTGATAGTGCATTGAACTTTTTTGATTCAATCACTGGTGGTTCATTCTCATCAATGTCAGTTTTCGCATTGAACATCACTCCA
Organism: Pseudobutyrivibrio ruminis; assembly: GCF_015057245.1. Lineage (GTDB taxonomy): Bacteria > Bacillota > Clostridia > Lachnospirales > Lachnospiraceae > Pseudobutyrivibrio > Pseudobutyrivibrio ruminis_E. The sequence continues at coordinate 6,863 of NZ_SVET01000024.1, read as the reverse complement.
TACATTACATCTTCTATCATTATGCAGTTGCTTACAATTGCATTTCCTAAGTTAGAAGAAATGCAGCGTGATGGTGAACAAGGTAGAAAGAAGATGACACAGATTACGCGTTATCTTACAATCGCCTTGGCACTTGGTGAGTCTATCGCAATGGCAGTTGGTTTTGGAAGAAGTGGTTATCTTGTAACATACTCAGTTCCATTCCTCAACTATGTACTTGTTGTTGTAGCACTTACAGCTGGATCTGCAGTACTTATGTGGATTGGTGAGAGAATTACAGAAAAGGGTATTGGTAATGGTATTTCAATAGTTCTTACTATTAATATCATTAGCCGTATTCCTTCTGATTTAACAAAGCTCTATGAGCAGTTTATGGCTGGAAAAACGATTCCAAAGGCAGTGTTAGCTGCAGTTATTATTGCTGCAATAATTATTGCTCTTGTTGTATTCGTTGTTATACTCCAGAGCGCAGAGAGACGTATTCCAGTACAATATTCAAATAAGATTCAGGGAAGAAGACAGGTTGGTGGCAATTCATCAATCATCCCTATGAGAGTTAACACAGCAGGTGTTATCCCTGTCATCTTCGCTCAGTCATTACTTCAGACACCTGTTATGATTGTTCAGTTATTGAACAAACAGCCAAGCGGTGTTTGGGGCAAGATTTTAAGTGGAATGAGTCAGTCTAATTGGTTCAATCCTTCAAATTGGATTTACACAATTGGAGCACTTGTTTATGTATTGCTTATTATCGGTTTTGCATATTTCTATACAGAGATTACTTTCAATCCTTTGGAAATTGCAGAGAACCTTAAGCGTTCAGGTGGATTTATTCCAGGTATACGACCAGGAAAACCTACTTCAGATTATTTAACAGCAATCTTAAAGCATGTTATTTTCATTGGAGCAATTGGTCTTTCAATCGTAGCATTACTTCCTATCGTCTTTAATGGTTTGGTTGGCGCTAGTGTTTCATTTGGTGGTACATCAATCATCATTATTGTTGGTGTTATCGTAGAAACATTAAAGCAGGTTGAATCTCAGATGATGGTTCGTAATTATAAAGGATTTTTAAATGACTAATTGTCATTTTGACACTGAGGGAGATACGTGATTTTCGCGTATCTCTTAAGGTGTTTTTTACAGAATTTTTTACAAAACATCTAAGCAGGAGGGTTTGTTGAATGAAGATTATTATGTTAGGTGCACCTGGTGCAGGCAAAGGAACACAGGCAAAGCAGATTGCTGCTAAGTATTCAATTCCTCACATTTCTACAGGTGATATATTCCGTGCCAACATTAAAAATGGTACTGAACTTGGAAAAAAGGCGAAGGAATACATGGATCAGGGTTTGCTTGTTCCAGATGAACTTACTTGTGATCTTGTCATGGACCGCATTGCACAGGATGATGCTAAGAACGGATTTGTATTAGACGGATTCCCAAGAACTATTCCTCAGGCAGAAGCACTTGATGCTGCACTTACTAAAATTGGACAGTCAATGGATTATGCTATCGACGTAGATGTTCCAGATGAGAATATTATCAATAGAATGTCAGGTCGTAGAGCTTGTTTAAATTGTGGTGCTACATATCATATCGTTTCTATTCCACCTAAGAAGGAAGGCGTATGCGATACATGTGGTAGCCAGTTAGTATTAAGAGATGATGATAAGCCAGAGACAGTAAAGAAGAGACTTGATGTTTATCATGATCAGACACAGCCTCTTATTGAATACTATAAGGGTAAGGACATTTTGAAGTCTGTTGATGGAACTCAGCCTATGGAAAAGGTTTTTGAGGATATCACTGCTATTTTAGGAGCTTAAGATGTCAGAAGTTATAACTATTAAAACTGATGAAGAAATTCAATTGATGCGTGAAGCTGGAAAGATTTTAGCACAGGTTCATGAAACGTTAGCTAAAGAAATTCACGAAGGAATGTCTACATTAGACGTAGATCGATTGGGTGAAGAAGTAATTAGAAGCTATGGCTGTGAGCCAAATTTCAAAGGTCTTTATGGATATCCAGCAAGTGTGTGTGTATCCGTAAATGATGAAGTTGTTCACGGAATTCCTACTGACGACCATATCCTTGTTAATGGAGATATTGTTAGCTTGGATACAGGAGTTCTTTATAAAGGATACCATAGTGACGCTGCTCGTACAGTTGGTGTTGGAGAAATCAGTGAAGAAGCAAGGCTTCTTATTGAAAGAACACGTCAATCTTTCTTCCAAGGTATGAAATTTGCTACAGCTGGTAATCATTTATATGATATATCAGGCGCAATTGGCGATTATGCAGAGAGCTTTGGATACGGAGTAGTTAGAGACTTGGTTGGACATGGTATTGGTACTTCGCTTCATGAAGCACCTGAAATTCCAAACTTCAGACGAAGATTTAGAAGAGGTCCAAAACTAATCAAAGGCATGACACTTGCTGTAGAGCCAATGATAAACGCTGGTAGCTGTGATGTGGCTTGGATGGATGATGAATGGACAGTAGTTACAATGGATGAGTCATTATCTGCTCATTATGAAAATACAATTGTAATTACAGACAGCGCTCCTGAAATTCTTACACTGACACCTACAGAACTTGCAAATCCGGAGGGAAATAAATGGATTTAATGCTTGCAACATCTAAGGCTGGTCATGATAAGAAACAAATATACTTAGTTCTTAAAGAAGATGATGAGTATTGTTATCTTGTAAATGGAACAACTAAACTTGTTGCCAAGCCTAAAAAGAAAAAGAAAATTCATTTACAGCTAATAAAAAATATTCCGTCTGATGTTTTAGAAGAAGTAAAAGACATTGAAACATTAGATGATGTATCAATAAAAAGAATTCTTAAAGTTTATAATAGGAGGAACAAAGATGTCTAAGGCAGATGTTATTGAAGTTGAGGGAGTGGTAGTTGAAAAACTTCCTAACGCTATGTTTAAGGTAGAGCTTGAAAACGGTCATCAGATTCTTGCTCATATCAGTGGTAAGTTAAGACAGAATTACATTCGTATCTTACCAGGTGATAAGGTTACAATCGAAATGAGTCCATATGATCTTTCTAAGGGAAGAATTATTTGGAGAGATAAGTAAAAATAATTAAAAATTTGTTGACATACATTAAAACGCCCGGTATACTATTAAACGGACGTTTTTAAGATGTTCAAATATAGATTGACCACAACCTTTGAATAAAAGGGCATGGAAAGGAGGAAAATCGTGAAAGTAAGATCTTCTGTAAAGCCTATGTGCGAGAAGTGCAAGGTCATCAAAAGAAAGGGTAGCATTCGTATTATTTGCGAGAACCCAAAGCATAAGCAGCGTCAGGGTTAATTCTGATTAGTTTATGTAGCATTTTATTATGTGCGGCTGCAGTCTAAAGAGTATCTAATTTAGGCTGTTCATAATAAATAGGCCTATCATACCGAGGCCAAATTGGACAAGATATGGAAATACACACATTTCAGGCCGATTATTCGGAGCTGTATTGTCTATATCGCTTATTAATTGTAGAAATATTTATGGAGGTGTAAACACACATGGCTCGTATTGCAGGTGTAGATTTACCAAGAGACAAGAGAATTGAAATTGGTTTAACTTACATTTACGGAATCGGTAGAGTAAGCTCAAACAAGATTCTTGAAGCAGCTGGTGTAGATCCTAGCACACGTGTTAAGGATTTAACTGACGAAGAAGTTAAGAAGATTAGCACAGTTATTGACGAAACTATGACTGTAGAAGGTGATCTTAGAAGAGAAGTAGCTCTTGATATTAAGAGACTTCAGGAAATCGGATGCTACAGAGGTATCCGTCATAGAAAGGGTCTTCCTGTTCGTGGACAGAAGACTAAGACAAACGCTCGTACTCGTAAGGGTCCAAAGCGTACAGTAGCAAATAAGAAGAAGTAATTATATTCATAGAAAGAAAGTAGGTTAGTTTAATTATGGCTAAAGTTGCAAAGAAGACAACAAAAAAGCGTGTAAAGAAAAACGTTGAACACGGACAGGTACATGTTCAGGCATCTTTCAATAATACTATCGTTACTATTACAGATGCTCAGGGTAACGCTCTTTCATGGGCAAGTGCTGGTGGTCTAGGATTTAGAGGTTCAAGGAAATCTACTCCTTATGCTGCACAGATGGCAGCAGAGACAGCAGTTAAGGCTGCTTTAGTTCACGGTTTAAAGAGTGTAGATGTATTCGTAAAGGGACCAGGTTCAGGACGTGAAGCTGCAATCAGAGCAATCGATGCAAACGGCGTTCAGGTTCTTACAATCAAGGATGTTACTCCAGTTCCACATAACGGATGTCGTCCACCAAAGCGTAGAAGAGTCTAATTAGGAGGGAAATCTAATGGCAGTTAATAAGACACCAGTTCTTAAAAGATGTAGATCTCTTGATTTAGATCCTACATTTTTAGGATATGATAAAAAGTCACGTAGACAGAAGAATAGAGGAAGAGGCAAGAAGTCTGAGTACGCTCTTCAGCTTCAGGAGAAGCAGAAGGCTAAGTTCATTTATGGCGTACTTGAGAAGCCTTTCCGTAATTATTATGAGAAGGCTGACCGTCAGAAGGGTATGACAGGTGAAAACCTTATGACAATGCTTGAGAGCCGTCTTGATAACGTAGTATTCCGTATGGGATTTGCTCGTACAAGAAAAGAAGCTCGTCAGGTTGTTGATCACAAGATGTTCCTTGTAAACGGCAAGCCAGTAAATGTTCCTTCATATCTTGTAAAGGCAGGCGATGTTATCGAAGTTCGCGAGAAGTCAAAGAGCCTTCAGAGATTTAAGGATATCGCAGAGGTTACAGCTGGTAGAACAACTCCAGAGTGGGTTGATGTTGATGCTGAGAACCTTAAGGGTACAGTTAAAGAGCTTCCTAATAGAGAGCAGATTGATGTACCAGTAGACGAGATGCTTATCGTCGAGTTATATTCAAAATAATAATTATTAGTAAATGTTTACAAAAAGCACTTATACAAGCTTGCTTGTATAAGTGCGATTTGTTACAATTTTACTATGTGGCAATAAGTAATCTGATGGAATATTTATTAAATATTCCTTTTTTAGAGTCTAGTACATTAAGTTTCATAATTTATGAAATAAGGAGGCAATGTAGTGTTAAATTTTGAAAACCCAAATATTGAAATCGTAGAGATTTCTGAGGACAAAAAATACGGCAGATTCGTTGTTGAACCCCTTGAGAGAGGTTATGGTATAACACTTGGTAATTCACTTCGCAGAATTATGCTTTCGTCTCTGCCAGGAGCTGCAGTTAGCCAGATAAAGATTGAAGGCGTTCTTCATGAGTTCAGTGCCATTCCAGGTGTAAAAGAGGATGTTACTGAAATCGTAATGAACATCAAGGAGCTTGCTATTAGAAATAATAGCTCTTCAGATGAGCCAAAAACAGCATATATTGAGTTCGAGGGAGAGGGAGTTGTTACAGCTGCTGATATCCAGGTTGACTCTGATATCGAGATTATCAATCCTGATCTTGTTATTGCACATCTTAATGGTGGTAATGATTGCAAGCTTTACATGGAGCTTACAATTACAAAGAATCGTGGATATATCTCTGCAGATAAGAACAAAACTCCAGATACTCCAATCGGTAAGATTGCAGTTGACTCAATTTACACACCAGTAGAGCGTGTAAATATGACAGTTGAGGACACTCGTGTAGGCCAGGTTACAGATTATGACAAGCTTACACTTGATGTATATACAAATGGTACAATGGGTCCTGATGAAGCCGTTTCTATGGCTGCAAAGGTACTCAGCGAGCATTTAAATCTTTTTGTTAACCTTTCAGATGCTGCTCAGGATCTTAGCGTTATCGCTGATAAGCCTGATGATACAACAGGTAAGACTCTTGAAATGAGCATTGATGAGCTTGAGCTTTCAGTTCGTTCATACAACTGCTTAAAGAGAGCTGGTATCAACACAGTAGCAGAGCTTTGCGACAAGTCACCAGATGACATGATGAAGGTTCGTAACCTTGGTCGCAAGTCAATGGAAGAAGTAGAGCAGAAGCTTAGCGAGCTTGGCCTTTCACTTAGAATGGTAGAGGACTAGTTCGAGAGCATATAGTAACAGGAAATAATACGTGACGGATAAGACCGATGAGCACTGTCGCGCATGCCTTTCCATTAATCAAGTTACGGGGTAAGACCGATGAGCACCTGTAACGCCAGTTATAAGGAGAAAAGAAATGGCAAAGTACAGAAAATTAAGCAGAACATCATCACAGAGAAAAGCTCTTTTAAGAAACCAGGTAACAGAGCTTCTTTATCACGGCAAGATCGTTACAACTGAAGCTAAGGCTAAGGAAGTAAAGAAGATTGCTGAGCACATCATTACTCTTGGTGTTAAGGAAAAGGATAACTTCGAAGAAGTTACAGTTCAGGCTAAGGTAGCACGCAAGGACAAAGATGGTAAGAGAGTAAAGGAAGTTGTTGATGGCAAGAAGGTAACTGTATACGATACAGTTGATAAGAAGATTAAGAAGGATTCTCCTTCAAGACTTCACGCTCGTCGTCAGATGATGCAGGTTCTTTACACACCTACAGCTAAGGGTGCTAAGAAGAGCGAGACACACAAGGTTGATATGGCTAACTTTGTATTTGATGAGATTGCTCCAAAGTATGTTGACCGCAAGGGTGGTTACACACGTATCGTTAAGATCGGACCACGTAAGGGCGATGCAGCTATGGAAGTAGTTCTTGAGCTTGTATAATATATATTTGCTTTTTAAACCAGGACATTAGTCCTGGTTTTTTTTATTGTTAGGGCAAGGCCCTATTTTTCAAAGTCTTAGTTTTTTTATTTTAGATAAAATAGATACTTTGAAAA
>NZ_SVET01000023.1 GCF_015057245.1 Pseudobutyrivibrio ruminis | reverse complement strand
AGGGCAAACATTATTATGTTGCATTATCACACGCTACAAAGAAGCTTGTTCGAGTCATTTATAAACTCGAAACCTCAAGACAACAATACACAAAAGCTGTCTAATCATTCCAATATCATATCTCCTTGAAAGAGCACCATTAATTGATGCTCTATTTGCCATGCAATTTTCAATGTACTGATTGCGATGATATAGTCACCGCTGCTATATTCAAAACATTTCTGTTTTAAAACATTTTTATTGACTTTCTTTAATAGTTAGTCTTTTTTCATAATAGTTATTCTCCATAACCAATTCTATCACGTATTTTCGCCGGATTGTACTATTATTTGACTTTTAATTCACGATTGTTATCATGTAAATGTTCAAATAAAAATACTTAATATTTATATAAGAGGTTCTATATGAAAAAGATAGTAATGACAGGCGGTGGTACTGCTGGTCATGTCACTCCAAACCTGGCTTTGGCTCCACTTCTCAGGGAGCAGGGCTATGAAATCTACTACATCGGTTCATATACTGGAATCGAAAAGAAATTGGTAGAAAATGCAGGCATCACCTACTATGGTATTTCATCTGGCAAGCTTCGTAGATATCATGATTGGAAAAATTTCACCGATCCTTTCAGAGTTATCAAGGGCTTTTCTGAAGCAAATCAATTGCTCAAGCACATTCAGCCAGATGTTGTATTTTCAAAAGGCGGATTTGTTTCTGTACCAGTTGTTATGGCGGCTGCTCGTCAGCATGTTCCTTCTATTATTCATGAGTCTGATATGACTCCAGGACTTGCCAACAAGCTTGCTATTCCATTTGCTACAAAAGTATGCTGCAACTTTCCAGAAACACTTCAATATCTTCCAGAAGGCAAAGCAGTTCACACTGGCTCGCCTATTCGCCGAGAGCTTTTCACTGGCTCAAAGGAAAATGGACTTGAGTTCACGGGATTTACTGCGGACAAGCCTGTGATTTTGATTATGGGTGGAAGCATTGGCTCCCGATTCATCAACAATGCTGTTTGGGAATCACTTGATACACTGCTTTCAGATTTTCAGATTGTTCATTTAGTTGGTAAGGGAAATATCAACAAAGATTTGGAAGGTAAGGCCGGTTATCAACAGTATGAGTTTGTCAGTGAACAATTAAACGATGTGTTCGCCATGACAGATTTGATGATAAGCCGTGCAGGTGCAAACTCAATTTGCGAGATTCTTGCTTTAAAGATTCCAAACATCCTTATTCCACTTTCAGCTGCAGCTAGCCGTGGAGATCAGATTCTTAACGCTGAAAGCTATAAAAAACAAGGATTTTCAACTGTTCTTCAGGAGGAGGAACTAACATCAGAGATTCTTATTAATGCTGTAAAAGATGTTTATGATAGAAGAGATTCTATAAAAGAAACCATGGCATCCAGCCATTTGCTAGATGCTAATAGCACTATTTTGAAGCTTATAACAGATATAAATAAGTAAAAAGAAAGGAGCCGGTACATTAAGTACCTGCTCCTATTTTTATCTTAGTACAATGATGAAGCGATTGCAGCTCCGAAAACAGCGATCAAAATGATGTAAAGTACTAACACGATAGCTACCCAGATAAGTGCAGCTCTAGCCCAGTTCTTCTTTGATGGCTTTGTGTTGTTGCTGAATGACCAAACAAACATCAAAACGATGTTTACGATTGGAATACAGCAAAGAAGTGTTGTAAGCATCCACTCACCTACACCAACTGTCTCATCAACTACAGGCTGCTGGTATACAGGCTGCTGATTAACTGGCTGACCTGTCATTGGGTCAAAATTCATATTGTTGTCCATATCTCTTCTCTCCTTTTTGTTATGAAATTAACATACCAGTAAATTATAAATTTCTTAACAACCAGAGTCAAGAGATTAGTTAAATCTTTTTAAAATAAATCTTTTCACTATTTTTTTATAATGATAGTTTCTTTACAACTTCTGCAGTCTCTTCTTCAGTAAATGACTGATGGCTCCATCCACAGATTGTTTTGTCAGGATCATCCTCATATCTTGGGATAATGTGGATGTGTAAATGATGTACTGTCTGGCCTGCTGCCTCACCATTGTTTTGCACGATATTTACGCCGGCGCAGCCAAGTTCTGCCTTCATTTTATTTGCCACTTTTTTAGCAAGTGGTAATGCCTTTTCAAGCACATCATCATCTGCCTCAAGAAGGTTTGCAAAATGATCCTTTGGAAGGATAAGTGCATGTCCTTTTGTGGCTGGATCTGCATCTAAAATCACCTTAAAATCATTATCCTCAAAAATAGAATTTGTTGGAATATCTCCATTTGCCAACTTACAGAAAATACAATTGTTGTCCTTCATTACATTATCCTCCTAGCTAAAAGTGAATATTTCGTCAAGCATGCGAAGGGTTCTAAAATTGCCCTTTGCTGTCATATCTCCTACTGAAAATGCTCGCTGGAATGTTTCACGGCCTGCAACAATATTGTCCATGATTGAGCCTGAAAGCTTCATGTAAACATCGATATTGTCCTCTTTGCCATAGCGACATTCAAGCTGCTCTCCCATTACGTTCATAAATAGTGGCTGGCTCTTCCCCTCCACCATAAATAGATATTTTGCATAGAATTCAGGATTTCCTCTAAAGTGCACCTTGAAATCATTTATGTATTCATTGGTGCTGTCTTCCTGCTTCTGTCCCATCATATCTCTGAACATACTTGTAAGATCGGCGATGTCTGCCTTCTGTGTCTGAACATACTCATCGTCAGATACAAACTTTGAAAGCTGCTCTGATTCCTGTGGAGAAAGCTCAAGCTGAGCTGTTCTAAGAATGCTTCGTGTGACAGCCTGATTGCTGGTTGGCAATCCCTTTGTATGCTGTGAAATTGTACGGTAAAGTGTCTCTACTTTCTTTTCGATGATGTGAGCATATTCCGCATTTTCTCTGAATTCTTTAAGATCCTCTACGTATCCGCAGAAGCCAGAACATGGCAAGCCACCAAGAATCTCCCAAGCATTTTCAAGGGTAACCATAGCCTCGCGCTCGCCATATGTTGTAGACATTACAACTGGCTGCATATATGTCGTCGCAAGGGCTGATTTATCTGCATATAACCAGCATGCGTCCAAAAACTGGTTCATATAGCCACCAATTCCAAGCCATTCCACTGTGGTTGCAAGAATGATTCCATCTGCATCCTTAAGTGTCTGTGGGAGCATTGAAATCGCGTTTTTTTGCTCATAAATATTGTAAAGGCGAACCTCAACCTGAAGCTCAGTCAATACCTGCTCCATTTTATTAATTACATATAAAGTTGGGTCCTCCAAAAGGCCTCTTCCGCCGTAATAGATATTAACTTTCATACATCATTCCTCATTGATATCATCCTGTTTTAAAGTATAATTTTTTTCGGACTCAAAATCAACGTGTGGCCCCTTTATTAATGTAGGAATTCCGTAGGTAAAGAATGTAATGATTATGCCTGCAGTAAGTCCTCCCAGGTGACCTACATTGTCTGTACCAGCATAAGCAAACCCGAAATAGAGGGTAAGTCCTGCCATAATTAGCATCCTCTTGGTGCTTATTCCTTTATATTTCCCTTTGTGTACAAGAATAACAACAAGCATTCCACCAACTATTCCAAAAATTCCACCGGATGCTCCAGCCACAATATCGTTTTTTCCCATCAAACACATAAAAAAGAATGACAAAAAAGAGCCAGTAAGACCTGACCCTAAATATATTCCCAAATAACGCACTGGCCCTACTGCTCGTTCAAAAATCTGTCCAAGCAAAAATAAAAGCAGCATGTTATTCATCAAATGTTCAATTCCAAAATGCATGAATGTAGCTGTAAGAAGACGATACCACTCCCCATCTGCAAGTACCTTGTTTGGGTTCATGGCACCGTTTAACAGCATGAATAAACCATCCATAGTGTCTCCCATGATTTCCAACACTATGAATGTAATGATATTTATAGCAACCAATATAAAAGTTATTGGTGTTTCCTTTGGATTAAAATACTCGTCCCTCAAAATTATGCGAGCATTTCCTGTGGCATTCTGTGTAAAAGCTTACTCATTGCCACTTTGTGCTCTTCCTCCATCTCCGTAAGTGGAAGTCTAAGGCTTCCTACATTAAATCCTAACATATTCATTGTGGATTTAACAGGGATTGGATTCACTTCACAGAACAATGCATCTACTAACTCAAGGTAATCGAGCTGTAATCTTCTGGCCTTTTCCTCGTTGCCATTAAGATATTCCATAACCATATCGTGAGTACCCTGAGGTGCAACATTGGAAAGCACTGAAATTACACCAATTCCTCCGAGGGAAAGGATTGGGATAACCTGGTCATCGTTTCCTGAATAGATATCAAGGCATCCTCTGCAAAGGCTGGCAAGCTTGGTAATCTGAGAGATATCTCCGCTTGCTTCCTTGATTCCTACGATGTTTTTATTCTCAAGACCCAACTTCATAGCTGTTTCTGGTTGGATGTTGCATCCTGTACGGCTTGGTACATTGTACATGATAATTGGAAGGCTTACTTCATGAGCGATTGCTGTGTAATGCTCGTACAAGCCCTGCTGTGTTGCTTTGTTGTAGAAAGGTGTAACAATAAGAAGTCCATCTACCCCAAGCTTTTCAAGCTTCTTTGAAAAATCGATAACAAGCCTTGTAGAATTGGCACCTGCTCCTGCAATAACAGGAATTCTGTGATTAACGCGTTTTACTGTAAAATCAATAACCGAAAGCTTTTCTTCCTCAGTCATTGTGGCTGGCTCGCCTGTTGTACCGCACACAACGATTGCATCTGTATGGCCTTCAATCTGTCTGTCAATTAAAGTTCCGAGCATGTCATAATTTACGGTATCATCTTCGTTAAATGGAGTAATAAGTGCTACTCCTGCTCCCTTAAATAATGTCATGTCCATCCTCCTTAATAATATCTGCGATAAGCTCACGCTCATCCATATGATGTTTTACACCTTTTATTTCCTGGTAATCCTCATGGCCCTTACCTGCAAGTACCACAATATCACCTTCTTTTGCATTTACAAGGCAATAGCGAATTGCTTCCTTACGATCAGGGATTGTTACGTATTCGCCATCAGCTTTCTTAACGCCGATGAGAATATCATTGATAATATCCATTGGCTCCTCGTTACGTGGGTTGTCTGATGTAACAACTGTAAGATCAGCAAGCTTTGAGCTTACCTCTCCCATTTCATAACGACGGCTCTTTGCACGGTTTCCTCCGCATCCAAAGAGGCAAACCAATCTGCCTGGCTCATAAGCCTTGAGAGTTGTAAGAAGGCTATCAAGAGCCATTGCATTATGTGCATAGTCAATCATGACTGTAAATTTCTTTGAAACTGGCACAAGCTCGATACGTCCCTTTACATGAACGTCCTTGAGGGCTGCCTTGATTTTATCCTCTGCAACATCAAACTGCTTGCAGATTGCAACTGCTGTAAGTGAGTTGTAAACAGAGAATGTTCCTGGCACATTTACCTCAACATCCATGTTTTCCTTGCCTGCGATGTGGTACTTAACTCCAAGAGCGCCGTGTTCCTTGAGAAGCTCAACATTTTCTGCTATAAGGTCGTTATCCTTGCCGTAGCCATATTTAACAACATCGCAAGTGTGGCCCTTAAGGATTCCATCGATGTGCTCGCTATCTCCGTTGAAGATACCAACCTTACACTGCTGGAAAAGAAGGCTCTTGCAGTGCATATAATCCTCAAAATCCTTGTGCTCATTCTCACCAATGTGATCTGGCTCAAGGTTTGTAAATACGCCAATATCAAAAGTGAAACCTGAAACTCTGTGAAGCATTAGCGCCTGTGAGCTTACTTCCATAACAACAGCATCAAGACCTGCATCTACCATCTGTCTGAAAAGCTCCTGAACTCTGTAAGACTCTGGTGTTGTGTTTACAGCTGGGATACGCTCCTCACCAACAATAGACTCGATTGTGCCAATAAGGCCTGTCTTGATACCAGCCTTTTCAAGGATAGACTTTACCATGTATGTGGTAGTTGTCTTGCCCTTTGTTCCGGTGATACCGATTGTCTTAAGCTCCTTTGCTGGATGACCAAAATATGCAGCTGAAAGGATTGCAAGGGCCTGACGGCTGTTCTTCACCTTGATGTAAGTAACGCCTGCAACTGGCTCAACATCCTTTTCGATAATGATAGTACCTGCACCTTTTTCGATTACATCTGGAATGAAATCGTGGGCATCTCTAACTGTACCTGAGATGCAGACAAACACTGAATCCTTCTCTACTTTTCTTGAGTCGTATGTAAGTGTAGATATTTCGCGGTCTAATTCTCCTGCGAATAACTCATAGTCTAATTCTTCTAAAAGAGTTGTTAATTTCATTTTTATACCTCTATTTCTCCTGAAAATACCTCGGTTGCTGGACCTGTCATGAATACGTGATTGCTTGCGCGGTCGTATTCTATAGTAAGGTCGCCACCTCTCAGGTGAACTAACACTTTGTCTTCTGTCTTTCCATTAAGGATGCACGCCATAACACATGCACATGTACCTGTTCCGCAAGCCCAAGTCTCGGCACTGCCTCGCTCCCAAACTCGCATATTTGCCTCTGTACGGCTGATAACTTGAACAAACTCTGTGTTGGTACGCTTTGGAAATCTTTCATGATTTTCAAAAAGTGGACCGTATGTCTCAAGTGGGAAGCTTGCCGTGTCATCTACGAAAACAACTGCATGTGGGTTACCCATAGAAACACATGTCATGTTCCATGTCTTTCCGCCAACTTCGATTGGTTCATCGATGACCTTGTCATTTTGTGAAACCACTGGAATTTCTGCAGGTGTAAGAATTGGCTCTCCCATATCTACGCGAACCTGCTGAACCTTGCCATTTTCTGGATAAAGGATAAGAGTAAGAACTCCGGCTCCTGTTTCGACAGTGATTTCTGTTTTGTCTGTAAGCTTGTGGTCGTAGACATATTTAGCAACGCAACGAATTCCATTGCCACACATCTCTGCCTCTGAACCATCAGCATTATATATGTGCATTCTGAAATCTGCCTTGTCAGATGGACCAATTGTGATGAGACCGTCTGAACCGATTCCAAAATGTCTGTCGCTAACTTTAATAGAAACTTCTGCTGGGTTATCAAGCTGCTCCTCAAAAAGGTTTACATAAACGTAGTCGTTACCGCAGCCATGCATTTTTGTGAATTTCATATAATGTCCTTTCGAAACTAGTTAACTGTACTGTTTCTATCATACCACAAGTATACTCCGCACTTTTTAATATTATAATGCTGCTTTGTGCTTAAATTATTGCAAATAGTGCTGATGGTTATATAATATATTTAAGATTTCAAAGGAGGTCATCCATGGATAGATACTCTAAAAAAGGTTATTTATACGATAATTTCAAGATTTTTCATCTTGTAGATTCCAATTTGGGAGAGATAGATTTTCACTATCACGATTTCCATAAAGTGCTCATTCATTTATCTGGGAATACTTCATATTCTATCGAGGGCCAGACTTTTGATCTGCAGGCTGATGATATTGTGTTTGTCAGTGCAGGCGAGGTTCATCGCCCTATTTTTCACGATGATTCTCCTTATGAAAGAATCATCATTTATATTTCGAAGGAGTTTTTGGCGGAGTATAGTCGAGAGGGAAATGATTTGTCTTATTGCTTTAGAAATGCTATGGAAAAGGGTTCTCATGTTTTGAGACTTCATTCTTTTAAGAATTCAAGGGTTGCCGCCGCAGTCGGAAAGCTTACTGCAAATCTTGGTAAAGATGATTATGCCAACGAGCTTTTTATGCAGGTGCTGTTTTTGGAATTCATGATTGAGCTTAACAGGGCAGCAATCAGCGATGAGGTGGAATATATTTCTACTAATTATGCCGGCTCAAAGATTGGTGAAATTATTCATTATATAAACGAACATTTAGCAGAAGATTTATCTGTGGATACAATTGCCGGGCAGTTTTTCCTTTCCCGATATTACTTGATGCACACGTTCAAAGATGAAACTGGCTACACCATTGGAAACTATATTTCAATTAAGCGACTGTCATTAGCTCAATCGCTTATTAATTCTGGTGTTGCTATCGTGGAGGCTGCCGAGCAGGCCGGTTTTGGCACCTACTCCACATTCCTTAGGGCATACAAAAAGACCTATGGCACTAGCCCTAAGAAAAAGGCTATGTCACAGGCCTCGCTGTCATTTTAATCTATTAGAATAGGTAGCTTGCAATATATTCTGTTTTTTCTGGGATGGCAATTCCTGGATCTGCAAGCTTAAATGTAAGCTGCTTTCCTTCTTCGCGACACTGGTTTTCAAAATGATACATGGCGATTCCTAAATCTACTTTCTGCAAATCATATGTGCCATTATCGTAACCACGATCCTTTTTCTCGTAGAAATGAACGCCACTTTCTGTTACTACAACTCTCCATGGCTGTTTATTTACAGCCGATGGTGCAAGGCGAACTGCCTCAAGGGCCAAAAGGATTCCACATTCCTTTGCCTCATCCTGTGTAAGCGGAGTGTTGAAATCACCTTTAAAGAATAGCTCTGAAAAGTCGAATCTTGTGTCGGCTTTTACGCCTTTTCTCATGAGTACTTCTTTAACGCCCATTTTATCTGCCCTATATCCAATAGGGCTCATGCATGGCATAATTTCATCTTCCTGAAGATTTGAAGCTGCTTCAAATTTATCTCTTGGCATTGTTCCACCAATCCAAACTGAACCCATTCCTTTACTTTCCGCATACATTAATAATTCTTCAAAACTGTAGCCATAGGCAACATCGGCATTTACGCCTTTTTTAACCTTGGCGGAAATATAGTGCTTTTCACCAGATAGAACTGGGCTCGATAAATCATGATCTTCCTTATTCAAAAATACAAATTCAACTGAGATATTGTATGGGTTTACAATGCTTGTAGAGTAAGCCTGTAAATCCTTTAATTCTTCTTGAGTTAATCCCTCTCCATCAAAAGTTCTAACACTTCTTCTATTTTTTACATCATCAAAAAACATATACCGTACCTCCAATTAATTTATATTATACTATTTAATTGCGCTAAATCAATCTAAAGTGTTATAGATTTATGTTATAGCGGGTTGCATGCGCATTTTTTGTGCATTATATACATTTTGCGATTGTGCGAATTGTATAATTTGTATAACTTCTCAATGGAAGTTTTCAGAAATCATGGTATTCTATAGATGTTGATTGATAAAAATGTTTATAGGAGGTTTTGACATGAACATTTTCAGAGAGTTATTTGACAGCGAAAACGGCAAGGTTATGACATTTATAGATTATTTAAAAAGCAGCTACATCGACTAAGTCGATTAGCTGCTTTTGTTTTATATTTTCATTGTCTTTTTTCTTAAGAATAATTCCATTGCCATTGTGACAACTTGATTTAAAGTACATCCATTTTCTGCTGCATAAACTGAAGCTTTTTCATGAATCTCTGGTGATGTTCTTACATTGAATGTTCCTGAAAACTCTTTTTCTGGAACCTTTCCATATTTTTCACATATTTCCAAATAATTATCAATAGAATCATGAAAAGAATTCTCTAATTCTTCAATTGAGCTTCCATGAAAAT
The DNA here is from genome assembly GCF_015057245.1 of Pseudobutyrivibrio ruminis. Taxonomy (GTDB): domain Bacteria; phylum Bacillota; class Clostridia; order Lachnospirales; family Lachnospiraceae; genus Pseudobutyrivibrio; species Pseudobutyrivibrio ruminis_E. Next base: position 31,319 of record NZ_SVET01000023.1, on the reverse strand, counting down.
TCAATGAATCTTTTATCCCAAAGACCTTTCCAATAAATATATTGTCGCGGCTATCATAGCCTACTGTTGCTCGATATCCTTTATATTTCATCATATCTGATTTCATAAGCTACTACTCCTTTTCTCCAATATCATTTATATATTTTTTAATCATATCAATCTGATATTTATATAATTCTTTACCTGGATGTGGCCCATCAAATTGAACTATTCTACCTGTTTTAATATGAATATATCCTATACTTGAACCTCTACCTCCCTGAAATTTATCGCAATTACATTTACTCATAAGAGCATCTAAATCTCTAACTGTGAAGTTTTTAGGATATGGTTTTCTAAATAATTTTTCTAATAACTCTTTCTTTTTTGGCATTTGAATTGTGTAACTAATTTCTAGTTACATTTTATCATCCTTTCTATTTTTTTCAAATACCCAATTACATAATATATAATTTTTACTTTTTTAATATGTCTACAGTGTGGGCGCTGGCGCCGAGCAAGTCGGCGCGCTCGCAGACGGCCATCTGATACTGTATGAAAGCTGCGAACTGCTCCTCAGTGAGGGCGTTTACTTCGCGGCGCATGTGATTTGCAGGGCCGTCTGGCGATATGATTTGTACGCGGACTAGCCCGGCATCTGCATTCAGGCCTTCAATATCCTCGGTCCTCATGAACGCGTACAAATCATCAGCGCCCGGCCGTACGTGGAAGGCTTCATCCAACTTTCCCTCAGCAATATTCTCTAAGACGTGTCCCTCCTTGATTCCATAGGTCAGGAAGGCGTACTCATTCATTACATACGCAACAAGAATATATCCACCAGTCTTTGTAACACGCTTTGCTTCTTTCAAAGCCTGCAACTGCTCTTCTCTAATCTTTAGGTGATACATCGGTCCAAATAAAAGTGTCAAATCGAAAGACTCATCCTCAAATCTCTTGAGCTTAAGTGCATTTCCCTGGAAAGCCTTTACACCTGTGCCCTTGGCTTTAAGCATACCAAGGTTGTGCTTTACCAATTCCACCGCAGTGACATCATAGCCTTCTTCCCAAAGAGGGATACTGTAGCCGCCTGTGGCGGCTCCAATATCCAGAATCTGGATATTGGATTTGTCCTTTCCAGTCTCTGCTGCAACCATATCTAAATATATATGGACATACTTCATAGTAACAGTAAACTCCATAATTCCATGGCGGCTTCGCAGGCGTTTGTCCTCATTGAATTTGTTATAGTATTCTTCTAAATCTGTCATACTCAATCCTTTAAATGTAAGAACCATCTCAAAATGAGATGGTTCTGTCTAAATCACATGTAGTTTATTTAAAGCTAACGGGAAGACACGCCCATTTAAATGCGCTCCGCGCGGGGCGTGTCGTAGCATTAAAAAATCAAAATCAAGTTTTGATTTTATTAATGCCTTCCGCAACACTGCTTATACTTTAATCCTGATCCACATGGACATGGATCGTTAGGGAAGATTTTCTTTTCCTTACGAACCTTTGGTCCTGAAGATGCTGTGTCGTCTTTGTTTGTACCAGTAACCTTAGCTACTTCCTCACGCTCAACCTTCTTTTCAATACGGATTCTGTAAAGCATTGTAAGTGTATCATTGATGATTGCAGCGTTCATTGCATCAAGCATATCGTAGCTGGCTGCCTTATATTCATCAACTGGATTACGGTTACCATAAGCCTGAAGACGGATACCCTGACGAAGCTGTTCCATATCATCAAGCTCTTCCATCCACTTGCGGTCGATAACTCTAAGAAGAATAACGCGCTCAACCTCACGGAACTGCTCTGGCTGCTCGAATTCCTTTTCCTTTTTATCGTACATATCAAGTGCGATTTCTGTAAGCTTTTCTTTGAGCTGCTTCTTTTCCTTGATGTTACCAAGTGAAAGCTTTGTCATTACAGGAACTGGAATGACTGGGCAAAGGAGGTGGTTAAGCTCCTGAAGCTCCCAAAGGTCTGTCTCAACATCATCTGGAATAGTCTTTTCGATACATTCGTCAACCTTGTCCTTAATCATGCCGATGATCTGCTCATGCATATCCTCGCCCATAAGTACGCGACGACGCTGCTTATAAATAAGCTCTCTCTGCTCATTCATTACCTGATCATAATCAAGCAAGTTCTTACGAGCTGAGAAGTTGTTTTCCTCAATCTTCTTCTGAGCCTTTTCGATGGCATCAGAAAGCATCTTGTGCTTAATCTGCTCACCCTCTGGAACACCAAGAGAGTTGAACATTGTGATGAGACGATCTGAACCGAAGAGTCTCATAAGGTCATCCTCAAGTGAGATGAAGAACTGTGATTCACCAACGTCTCCCTGACGACCTGAACGTCCACGGAGCTGGTTATCAATACGTCGAGATTCATGACGCTCAGTACCGATGATCTTAAGACCACCTGCTGCACGTGCTTCCTCATCAAGCTTAATATCTGTACCACGACCAGCCATGTTTGTAGCGATTGTAACTGCGCCGTGCTTACCAGCCTCTGCTACGATTTCAGCTTCCTTCTCATGATACTTTGCATTTAATACATTGTGCTCGATTCCTTCGCGACGAAGCATCTTTGAAACGAGCTCTGAAATATCAATATCGATAGTACCAACAAGTACTGGCTGTCCCTTTTCGTGAGCCTTTTTAACTTCCTCAACAACTGCCTTGTACTTTTCAGCCTTTGTCTTGTAAACAGCATCATCATGATCGATACGCTGTACTGGACGGTTTGTAGGAACCTCTACAACGTCCATGCCGTAGATATCACGGAACTCCTGCTCCTCTGTAAGAGCAGTACCTGTCATACCTGCCTTTTTATCATACTTATTGAAGAAGCTCTGGAATGTGATGCTTGCAAGAGTCATAGACTCGCGCTTAACCTCTACACGCTCCTTTGCTTCGATAGCCTGATGTAAACCATCTGAATAACGACGACCTGGCATGATACGGCCTGTGAATGAATCAACGATCATAACCTGACCATCTGAAACAACGTAATCCTGATCCTTAAACATAAGGTTGTGAGCACGAAGTGCAAGGATGATGTTGTGCTGGATTTCGAGGTTCTCTGGGTCTGCAAGGTTCTCGATGTGGAAGAACTGCTCAACCTTTGCAACACCCTGTGCTGTAAGGTTAACTACCTTGTCCTTTTCATCTACGATGAAGTCACCAGTTTCGTTGCGCTCAACGCCCATGATGGCATCCATCTTTGAGAACTCAGGAAGATCCTCGCCTCGCTGAAGCTGGCGAGCAAGAACATCGCAAAGCTCATAAAGCTTTGTAGACTTTCCTGACTGACCGGAAATGATAAGTGGTGTACGTGCCTCATCAATAAGAACTGAGTCAACCTCATCGATGATACAGTAGTGAAGACCACGCTGAACCAAATCCTTTTCATATACACACATGTTGTCACGAAGATAATCGAAACCGAGCTCGTTGTTTGTGATGTATGTGATATCACAATTGTAAGCTGCCTGACGCTCTTCCTTTGACATGTCGTTTAATACAACACCAACTGTAAGGCCGAGGAAACGATGAACCTCACCCATCCACTCAGCATCACGCTTTGCAAGGTAATCGTTTACAGTAACGATGTGAACGCCCTTACCTTCAAGTGCATTAAGGTATGCTGGAAGTGTTGAAACAAGAGTCTTACCTTCACCAGTACGCATCTCTGCGATACGACCCTGATGCAAAATAACACCACCGATGAGCTGCACTCTAAAGTGCTCCATACCAAGTGCACGCTTACCAGCTTCACGAACTGTAGCGTATGCCTCTGGAAGAAGGTCATCAAGTGTCTCGCCGTTAGCAAGTCTCTCCTTGTATTCTATTGTCTTATGGCGAAGCTCTTCATCAGTAAGAGCCCCCATAGCTTCTCTATATGATTCAATTTTATCTACGATTGGATTGATGCGCCTTAACTCGCGCTGTGAGTGTGTTCCAAACACCTTATCGATAATACTCATTTCGTTAACTCTCCTAACTAGGGAAAATCCCACAAACTTTTATTATTTTACCAAAAATAAAGGGAGTTAACAACAAAAGTTGGCACTTTACACCAATTACATAAACACGTAGGATTCTGATGCAAATTGGATTATATCCATAGGTTTTAATTTGTAGGGAATACGGTAAGACAATATATTTCCGTTTAACAACGTTCCATTTAAACTGTTGTTGTCTACAAGGAAGAAATCGTCTCCTTCCTTAGTAATTTTCCCATGATTTCCACTGACTGTACGAGCCTTTAAAATGGCATCATTATTCTTCGATGAACCAATCCTGAAAATATCCTTGTTTATGATGAAGTCATCCTCGTTATTATTGCCATCGTATACAAGCTTCCCAACAGCCTTGGCTTCAGTTAATAGAACTGTTTTTTCTTCCAGCTCATAATCTGGCTCAACAAGGAAATCCTCTGTATATATATCCTCTTCATCTTTTACAGTTTTTCTCTTTGAAATAATATCTTTTGTGGCTGACAAAAGCTTCTCGACAAAGGAATATTTTGGCTCATCTTCCTCATAGTAATTTGTCAGGTAATCCATATCAGGGTCCTCCTCTAAGGTGACCTTTTCTACATATATCTCTGGTCTTTCGATTTCTGGCTCCTGCACATATTCATCGTTATCCTGATATGATTCTTTGTATTCTCTATCTTGAAGGCAATCAATTATTTCCTCCAAAGTGTAATCATCCTTAAGGCACAAATCATATGCCATGTATAATTGCTTTGCTGATTCCCTGTCAGCCTGAGATGCCTTTGAAAGAAAGAATTCCATCAGCTGTCTAAACTGTTCCTGAACTGACCCAAACTCCCCAGGATAATAGCAAAGGCTAAGCTTATAATTCTCATTGGATTTTTCCAAAAACACTGATTCTTTGCTGAGCCAAATATGCTGCTCATCAATAAGGTATTTCCCTACTTCATCGAGGGCCAGCTGCAAATTGATAATGATTCGTTCCAACATTTCTATTGTTATATCGTGGGCATCGATAAAGTCTTCCAGATTTTCTTTTCTACTAATCGTATAACTACGCTTTTCTTTTCCATCCAATGCAAAGCTGCTCATAGTTAACAATGAAGATATATGGTTGGCGTTAATCATTTTGTTTTCATAATCAATGCTTTTCCCATTACCATCTATCACCATGAAGCTATCATTGTGCTTTCGTTCATAACTTATTTCCATATACTCTACTCCTTTATAGCATGATATATTCCTACAAGCCCTTCCTTTAATCTAAATAGGTTTACAGCGTCAAAGTTTCCTTCTTTGTATTTCACATACTCCAAGGTGATTTGAAATAATTCGTAGGCGACACCAATAGCCATGCCAAATAATATAAAACAAAAACTGATTATGAATGCAGCCTCCACAGTGTAGCTTCCCTTCAGCTTCATAAAACAATTCCTCCTAAAACATGGATTAAATACATGATTATATAGGCTATTAAAAGGAAGGGAACAAATGGTATTTCCATTTTAGGATTATCGTATTTACGTATTAAAACCAATCCTGTAACTGCTGCTATTAGCGAACTGAGCCATAGCAATACTGCTGTATCTATGAAGCCTAAATACAGGCCTGTCACCGTAATAATATAGGCATCTCCCATTCCGATTTTCTCTTTTGAAATGTAACTAAACAGAATTGTCAAAAGACCTATTCCAACTCCACCTAACACGCTAAGTAACGAATGAGGTCTGTAAATTATATTTATAGCTATTCCTAATATTCCAAATACTATTATTTCTATTACTCGCACCTGCTTCGTTTTCAAATCATCCATAGCTGTTAATCCATACAAACAAGCCAAACCAATTGTTTCCATTCTCTTACTCCTCATCATGGGCTTCCCCTGCAGAGCATTTACTACAAGGGGCCATAGTATCCTTTACTTCCTCGTAAAGAACCTTCTTTATGTTGTGTTTTATTTCAGTGCAATTTACATCATTATGGTATGACGTTCCATAATCAGTAATGTACAAAAAGCCATTGCCATCTTTGTTTTTGCATCTGTGACATTCATAATAAATCCCGCCACTTTTATTTCTTTTATCCTTAACCTCTGCCTTTGGCACCCTGTGAACCGATGGATTAAGGTAGGTGCAAAAATAGTTCACATGATAAACTGCCCCATGTTCTGTTACGTACACATAACGACCATCGGACTCGTATTCTGCCTTGTCATACCCCACCCATTTTCTGGTTCTGGCCCGCTGATCAACATCAAATGATAAATCGCCCAGCAAGCCTACAGGAAATGTCATGGTGTAGCTGACCTTTAAATCTATGTAGTTGCCTTCCGCTTCACTTTCTAAAAAGTTTAGTCCCAAAGCTCCACCGTCTATGAACTCTAATGGCACCTTGTTTTTTACTACTTCTACGCCGGCCACCGCTATAGTTCCTGCTATTAGACCGCCCTCTGATAATTCTCCACTGACAGAAGGATCCTGTTCATTAGGATTTACATCCTCATTGGACTCCCCTGTATTAGCAACATTTCCAAGAGTTACTGCCATGGTTCTGCTGGCAAAATCTATGGACTGTTGAATGCCAGACTGTACCTGCAGCACCCTAAAAATAAACATTCCAAACACCATCAAAGATATGAAAAGTGGCATTATTATGGCCGCTTCAATGGTGTAACTAGCTTTCTTAAAGGAGGCATAAAAAGGTATCTCCATATCTTCTCTTTTGCAGTTAAGAAACACGGGCATATTACCTTTCTTTAAACTTTTTATATAAACAATCATTTTTAAAACCAGTGCAAATGGTTTTATTAGGGAAACAGAATTGATATAAGACTGAGACACCTTTTTACACCTCCTTTCGCTAGAATTAATAAGAAATATATTTATGTTTACTCAAGCTGTATTCGCCTACGGTATTGCTGCTATCTAAGAGTGACATGAACATTTCATCAGCGGCATATGTTATGGTTACATCTGCTGCAAATGCCATATTATCTACCTTTACATCCTTGTAATCCTCAGTGGCATTCAATGCATTTTCCATTACATCGCAGGCTCTCATAGCCAGAGTATTGTTGCTATTTAAGGTAAGAAATCCTATGAGATAGTCTTTATAGCTAATTCCTGTCTCACTTGATTTCGCTTTGCAATTTACATCCAAGAAATTTGAAAGATGCCACACATCTGATGTCCACTGATCCAGATTTTTAATCAACGGCACCTTACCTCCTGATATCAGAAGACGAACATCCAGCGTGCTTTCGATGTATGCCCACGCTGCTATCACTGCATACTTTACTGCTTCGATTATTGCCGGATTCATGGTGAACCCAGCCAAAATATCTGCTACAGCCTGAGCCTGTGCAACCATAGATGGATGATCCATGATGGTAGAAAAGTTTGCTGCTTCTCTAATGAGCATGATTTCTTCTAGCACGGTAGCCAATGACTGCACGTCTGACTCTTTTCCTGCTATTAGATATTCAACCTCGTATTTCATTCCATCATGTTTTAAATCTCTACCGTAATAGCTGTAGCTTGTCAGCAGATAATCTACAAACAATGCCTTATCAACTAACACATTGCCATTGGTTATCTCCATATTTCCTGTATTTAACGTTCTGTGTGATGGCGTGGCACTTAAATCGATTTGTACATCTGATAATTTCTCCGGATCTGCTACTGTAGACAAAAAACCTTTTTGGATCGATTCTTTCATCACACTAAAGGCATCCAACGGATTATCCTCCACCTCTTCTGGCTCAGGGTAATCTGATGGATTTGTATCTGGATTATCGTCTGTAGCCGCCGCTTGCTTTTTCTCTTGTAAAGCCACCTTCTCATTATCCAAGGCAGCTTTTCCATCTGATGCTTGCTGCTCCACAGAGACCTTTTCTACTCCGTTTATACTTTCTGCTTTCTGCTGCACTCCAGTGATTATCTGCTCAGCCAGGCCATCTTTTGCAGCCTTTACGCCAAGCATTACCACTCCTGCTCCTTTACTATCTGTAAGCAACGAATAATTGGAAGCACTACATGATTCTGGTATGAGTCTGGCGTAATTGCTGCCATATTCCATATTTGCGTTGTATGTACAATACTCTAGTATCTTTTGCTCCAATGCGGCTGGCCCAACATTTCCACTTCCATATCCCAAATCGATAGCCAAGATTCTATAATTTGACCAGAGATATGGATTGTATTCTGAGAAACCACTTTCCACTGCCATGTCTGTGTATTCCTGACTAAAATCCTGTAATTCGTATATACGAATACACTCGCCCATGGTGAAAATCAGGGTCATCACTGAAACCATTATCAGAGCAAAAAATACCGTTAACGAACCCTTTTTCACTATACCTTCTTAGCCTGCTCGTTGATTGTTTTGAAGATGCTCTCAACTAATGAATTGAGCTGTTCCTTAAAAATAAGCACGATTCCGATTAAAACAACCAAAATCAAAATCATCTCTACTGTTCCAATTCCATCTTCTTCTGTAAGAAAATCTTTTATCTTTTGTTTAAGCATTAAATAATACATTCTTTACCTCTTTCTATATATTCATTTGCATAATTGCCGGCACTACCAAAATTACTATTACTATAAAAAGCATGCCTGCCATTGGTATTAAAAGCTTTGTTGAAGCTTCTTCTCCTGCTTTTATTGCTCTTTGCTTTCGCATTTCAAAAGCATATTTCTCTTCTTTTTCTAAACAACTTATTAGGTCTGCAAAGCCTTTCCTCAGATTCTGTGCAAGGAGCATAGCAAGCTTTCTATACTCCTTGCTTTCGCTATTCATTCCCAGGTCTTCGAGAGCTGCTACCTCCCCTAGACCGTCACACATCTTGCGATAAGTGACAGATATATCTTCATAGCCAGGACGAAGTAATCCCGCTTTCTTTTTCTGGTTATATCTAGCAATAATTCGCTCCAATGCCTTTCTTAAGCTCATACCAGCGCCCATCAGAATTGACAGCTCACTGACTATCATTGGATAATCTTTTTCCTTCTCAGCTATTTCTAATTGCTTTGCTTTTTTCTCATCCTTCTTTTTCCCAAGCTGAATTCCCAGCACTGTGACAATTCCAAGGATTATTACCTGTAATCCTCTGTAATCCATCTTTTTCTTCCAGGAAAGCTTCATATCTTCCACTTCCGTTGGAAGGACCATTTTATCTTTATCACGTGTTGTGGAATCTATATTTTTTACAGCTTTCTCGATGGCTTCCACCTGGCCATCAAGTGTATTGATGCTTTTATGACATACAAATACCGAGAAGCTATAAAGCTCCGTCGTCTCCTCATAACTCAGCTGAGCTACCAGATTTACAACTTCACCCTCCTCAGGGATTTCTGCCGTTCTTAGCTTTCCATCGCTTGAAATCAACCCGAACTTATCAAAAGTCCAATATGCATCTATCATTCCGTCGCAATAGCTTGATTTCAGGTTTAAGTCATAGCAAACCTCATTGGCAGATTTATTCTTCCCTAAATATGTCGCTTCTATTTCTTCTATAGCCTCATTTATCTTTGAGGATATCTCTTTATCCGAAAGACTTTTGTCGGATACCTCCACCGACAATTCTTTATTCTGATCTAAAAAATTTAGCTCTAAATCTTCTGTTGTATTCCCTGTGCCTGCTGCACTTCTTTTTATAGTTCCATCAAAGTTTATTCTTGTTTCCAAATAGTCATGAATTAGTAAGCCTATCCCAAGAGCCACACACACAACTACTATTTCAATCAATTGCTTTGAGGTTAAATCATGATTCTTTTGCAAGACACCCACCTCCCTATTTTTAGACCTTAATATCGATAATCTTTTTACCTAACATAATCAAAAATCCATACGCGATTAGACATACTGTCATTATAAATACACCTGCTAGATTTCCATAAAGTGGCGCTACAAATCCCTTTGAAGTAAGTGTGATATACGCAAGAATTCCTATTGGCATAACACACATTACCTTTAGCTCCAGTCGCTTTTCTGTGGTGATTGTTTCTATATCCTGTTTGACTGCCAGATTGTCTTCTATCTTCATGGCAGTCTCCCTGATATTCTTTCCATAATCTCCACCACTTCGCTTCGCAAATGCGATAATCTCTGCTAGACTCATGGCCTCTTCCAAACCTACTGATGATGCAAATTCCATAAAGGCCTTTTCCAGCTGCACATTCATAGAGATTTTCTGATTCATCACATGAGCATACGGCAGCAAAACAGAATCGTCTGGATATAGTCTTTTTAGCTCGTTCTCTGCCTGCTTTATTCCTCGTTCCAGGGAATAACCTGTCTGAAGTCCTTGTACTATCAAAATCATGAATTCCTTAAACTCAACAAGCATTCTCGCCTTTCTTCTTTCCACTCGCTCCACTCTATTAAGATGAATCCAAAAAGGCACTACACCTACACCAATCACTAGTCCCATGAAGGATTTATAAAACAGATATGCGATTACACAAGTCAGCCCTATCCCTTGAAGCAGAGGCATGAAATCATCCTTTGTCAGCCTTAAATCTGCATTCCATTTGCTTTTAGCTTGTCTTGGTTTACCAGGCTTCCTACCTTTTCCCATTGGCCCACTATCCTTCCATTTACTTCTTCTATCTCCTTGAATCTATAAAGTGGATTCAACTGAATTTCATTGTCCTCAAGCCCTAACACTTCTGTGATTTCAAGCAGCTTTCTGCTTTTATCTCGGAGCCTTCCAAGCTGAACAATGATATCGATTCCAGATGCAATCTGCTGCCTAATAGCAGGCAACGGAATCTCCGCCCCCATCAACACCATAGTCTCCAATCGTGACAACATATCCTTGCAGGAATTGCTATGACCAGTTGAACAACTTCCGTCGTGACCGGTGTTGAAGGCTTGAAGCATTTCAAGGGCTTCTGCTCCTCTGCACTCACCAACAATGATTCTGTCCGGGCGCATTCTAAGAGAGGATTTGAGCAAATCTCTGATGGTAATCTCATTCTTACCTTCCAGGTTTGCATTTCGCGCCTCTAGACGTACCAGGTTGTCTACATTTTTCAGCTGAAGCTCTGCCGAATCCTCTATAGTAATTACTCTTTCATCACTAGGTATGAATTCACCTAGAGCATTCAAAAATGATGTCTTACCGCTGCCTGTTCCACCTGACACAAATATGTTGTATCCGCTTGCCACCAGCTTCCGTAGAAGTTCCACTTGCTCTTCAGAAATAGAGCCAAAGGATTTCAATCTTTCCATGTTCATTTGCTCTTTTGGAAACTTTCGAATTGATAAAATACTGTAATCTACAGCCGCAGGTTTCAACACGATATTCACTCGCGATCCATCCGAAAGTCTGGTGTCTACGATTGGGTTTGACTCGTTAACAATCTTGTTACTTTGAGCTACGATATTTTGAATAATGTCATTCAATTTCTCCTCGGAAGAGAATTTTTCACTGCAATGAACCACTCGGCCCTTCTTTTCTATGAAGATATTCTCCGGGCCATTAATCATTATTTCTGTAATCTCTTCGTCGTTTAGCAAGTCCTCCAGAACATCCAATTTTCGTAGCGAATTAAAGACATGATTTTCAATCTTTTTCCTATCTGCCAGCGAGATTGGTCTATTCTTTCCCTTTTCGATTATGCTATTTTTAATTAAAGTTAATATTTCTTCATCAGACACATCCATCGATAAATCAAGTGCATTCATTACCTCCTGACGTATCTCTTTTTCTAAATCATCTGTAACATTCAATTGCATTTTTGACCTTCGTACTAATTAGCTTTTTTACAAATACTCCTAAATTGCCCTGCATCAGCTCCTGAATCTGGTATGTACCATCTGTCAGATTTCCTGCAGACATAGGAAGAATTACACTCTCCCTATCTACTTCTGCATTTATTCGCTCAAGATATTCCATAAATGCTTCCTGGCCCTTTTTGAAGTAATCTCCCGGTTTTCCCAAAACATAAAGGTGCTCAAATCTTTGGAGGATTGAAATAAATCCGTTTATTGTTCTTCCAAATAAAACTACAATCACGTCATAATCTGATTTGGCAAGAACATCAAACAGCAAATTCCATGTTTCTGCCTCAATCTCACCAAGCTCATTTGGATTTCTAAATGGCTGAATAAAATCAAATCCCATAAAGTTTCTTACATATGTAGTTATGTCAAAATCACTTGCGCTTGTATTGATTTCATATAGAAGATCCAGAAGATTTCTTTCCATTTCACTGCCGATTAAATCTGGCATGATAGATATCTCTTCTAAATCTAAGAACAGAACTTTCCCACCTGTTCTGTATCCCTGACCCAGCGCCATTGAAAATGGCAGCTGCAATTCATGATCAACAGGAGAATACACTCCTATAAACTTTGAATTTCCATTAGACTTTTTTATACTAGCGCCTACACCTTTTTGTTTTCGTAACTCAGTTATTTCTCCCAAGACGTTGTCGATAGATTGGTATTTATATATGTAATCCTCATCTTCAACATCCGATTCTTCACATAAGAAGTATTTGCGTTTTACTTCTCCCTTAGGTCTAAACTCCGAAACTTCTTTGAAATCCTCAGACATAATCGCTACATCGTAGCAACCCTCATCGGAAAAGAAGCTCTCTGTTGTTGTAAAAATATGAATGCTGGCATCCACATTAGACATAAGATATGAAGCAAACTTTAATATGTAATCTTCACAGCAATCACATAAAGCAACTTCCAAATTTCTCATGGTAACTCCTCCATTATTTCTCTTGTTCATTTATACTGCAGTAAAAAAAACGCAGCCGTTATATAAAAAGAATAATGAAGCTTTCTTCTTATTAATCGCCCTTCATATATACTCACAATGACAATCGCGATCCCAGCAAGAATCACAGAAGTGATCATCGTATTTACGGTAATGTATGCACCCACCAGTGTTGCCATTACAGAAAACAATTTGATGTCACCAGCGCCAAGCTGTTTACCAAAAATATACAGCAGCGATAAACATGCTATTGGCCACATTGCTTTCATAAGGAAGTATGCAATTCCTATCCATCCATAGCTCAACAGGTTCACATAAATTCCTGCTAAGTAACCCAGGATGATTAGTTGATTTGGAATCCTGTACGACCTGGCATCAAACAGCGATGCCGACGTCAAAATGCTCCAGATCAAAAACGTACTCGTCTTTTTCACCTCCTGTCGACGCAACAGTATGCTCCGGATCCAGAAATAATTCCATAGCGTTTGACACTATGAAATTCGCTTGTATATTTTTCACAAACATTTTCTTTATACAAAAACACAAAAAATGAGACCCTAGCGAACTAGAGTCTCATTTATTATTTACTACTGTTATGCCCAAAATCCTCTTCTTGCCTGGTTACCCATAACACTTTCATTTAAAGAATTTTTTCCATAAGTTATTCCTGCCATAATATGTTGTGTATTTTGCATAATCGGTGCGGACGTATCTTCCTTTGCCAACTGGTCAAAAGCATCTCCTAACTCATCCATCACCTTTTTTGCTTCTAATAATCCGTCAGCGTTTGCCTTGTATATGGACTTGGATACATTTCGCTGTACATAATCGTAAAGCGCGTACAGATTTCCACTTACCTTGTATTCAAAATTTAAATCTTTCTGGAGGTGATTTACAACTTCTGCGCACTTTTTAAGTGCTGCAATTGCTTCTGTCACTTGGCCAGCTTCAAAATTGTCCAGCGCATCTGTTTCATATTCTTCATATATATCATAAAGAATTGAAATCAATCCACATCCATTGCTGGAAGCTATTTTCAAGGTAAAAGCTGAAATCTTATCTCTGTTCATTTATTTCACTCCTATAAAAAGCAAACTCGACTTTTAGTGTCACCTTATTGTAGCAACTGTAATGCAAGTTGTGGTAACTCATTTGCCTGCGCAAGTGCAGATGTACCTGCCTGCTCCAATACGTTGAGCTTTGTATACTCAACCATTGTTGTTGCCATATCAGCATCCTCTACACGAGAGATAGCTGATGTCATGTTCTCTTCTGTTGTATCAAGAGATTTTGTTGTATGCTCAAGTCGGTTCTCATATGCACCAAGCTGAGATCTGACTGAAGTCACATAATTGAGAGCTGTGTCGAGAGAATCAAGTGCATCCTCTGGACCATTTACTCTTGTTACACTAAGGTCATCAATGTACATGAACTCTGTTGTAACTGCTGCAATTCTTACTTCCATGTTCTGGTTCTTATTTGCACCAACATGAAGTGTCATTGAGCCGATGTCTGTAACGTTAAATTCTATTTTTCCACCTGTCACTGTATCTGTTGTAGCATCAAATCCCGCTTCTGCAAGGAAAGATAATTCGAATCCATCTACATCTGTAACAGTAATGTGATTTCCATCATATCCTGTAGTTGCCTGTGGGCCAAACATTGATGGTGATGTCTTGTCCAATTCAACAACAGCATCAACACCTACATTCTGGATAATTGCACCTTCAGTAATCTGGTCCTCAGGGAATCCTAATGCTACCGCAAATTCCTTTGAAGAAAATTCGATTTCCAAATCTGCCTTTGCACCATATTTCAACGAATAGATTGCAATGTTCTCATCTGGGTCAGAGATTGTAGCACTACCTTTTTCACAAGCATCTCGCATAGCTTCGTATACCGCTTCACGAGACATTCCTTCTGTAAATTCAACGCCGTATCCGTTAATATTCATTGTTCCAGCCATTGAAAGTGCTGTAGCTGTTGCATTTCCAAGCAACGGATTAACGCCACCTGCTGTTCCACGAGTTGCAGCTGATGTTATAGTCAATGTATATAATCCTGCTGGAACTGTGTTTGATGTCTGCATACGAGTTGCATGCTCAGCATAAGTTCTATTATCAAGTGAACCATTTAATAGGTTGATTGTGTTGAACTCTGTTGTTTCTGCTACTCTATCAATTTCCTCTAAAAGAGAATCAATTTCTTTTTGAATTGTCTCACGCTCTGAATCTGAGTTTGTGCCATTTGCAGCCTGAACCGAAAGCTCTCTCATTCGCTGAATCATATCTGTTACTTCATTAAGAGCACCTTCAGCTGTTTGAAGTACTGAAATTCCATCGCTACTGTTTGTTGAAGCTTTACCTAATCCATCAATCTGTGCCTGCATTTTGCCCGCAATAGCAATACCAGATGGATCATCTGATGCATGATTAATGCTAAAGCCTGAACTTAACTTTTCCATTACATCTGCAAGGGAACTTTCTGTACCAAGAAGTTGGTTGTTGGTAATCACCGCTGACATGTTATTGTTAATTCTCATAGTTGCCTCCTAATTAGCCGTAAATAAAGCAAGTCTAGCATCCGTGCGGTGTATTTGAAATTGTTAGGTCTTCCATGTCCTTACACATTTAATATCGGACGTGCCCCCTTAAACTTAACCCAATATATGCAACTTTTCAGCTATAAAAAATGCAAGACCTTGTATTTCAAGGCCTTGCATTCTATAGTTTCTCACTATTCATTTTTTATGGTTTCTTTTAAAACAATTCTGCAATTACATTTATGTAGCCACGGGCGATGCTGTAGAGGGCCTGGGTCTGGATTTCGGACTGGCTAGCTTCGCCGGAAGCGCCAGCTGTTGCTAGTCCCTCATAATTTCCCTGCTCCATATTATAGATGTCAGCTGCACTGAGTCCGAAGGACTGTGTGAAGCTGAAGCTAAAAGCAAAGCCTGTTTCTTCCTGCATGATTTGTGCAATCATAGGGGCCTGGCTTGCAAACATTTCTCGCATTTGAGCAGTTTCGCATTCTACTGATGCGCTGACTGAGCCTGCTTCGTAGCGGAATGATGTTGAGATTGTGCCAGTTGTCTGAAGGTGGAGGGCCATCTGAATAAGACCTGATTCACCGTCGCCACGTACGATTTTCAGATTCATATTTCCGGCTTCGTCGGCCACCATAATAGGGATGTGATATGTTTCCCCTGTGCGAGCCATTTCTGACATAACCTTTGTCTGCTGCACAACAAGCTTCATGCCATCCATATCTACAGTGCGGACATCCTCCGTTTCAATCATGGTCTTCATGACATTTTCAGCCAATGTTCCCAGCGCTTCCTGGGCCTCTGCCATTTCCTCTGGTGTATGGCAAGCCTCAGCAAAACGCGAGTATGCCAATTCAATAATGTCATCCACATCCATGCTTTCAAGGGCTCCAAAAGTAGTGGCTGCTCTGCCAGTAGATTTAGAGAATAAATCCTTGAATACCTGGCCATTGTTTTCAACCATTGCCTCCACTGCTGCAATCATGTTTGCAGAATGAGGTAAGTTGTATTCATCTAATATAGAAGATACTTTTGCATCCTCTGCAATAGTTGTCTTTAGCTGTTCTGTTACGTAATTGTTGTAGGCAGCTTCAGCCTGCTCGTCAGAAGTATCTTCCATGGCAGTTGCAAACTGGTCTACATTCATTTCCATGATTTGCTCTTCGCCGAAGACATGCATCTTTGCAGGAGTCATAGCTTCCTTAGCGTCGCGACAGCGGTTTGTGAGGAAGACTTTCTCAATCTGTTCTGTAATAGAAAGATCCTTCACAACCATCTCGTCCAGCTGACCAAACTTGTCGTCTATTTCATACTCTTTGCCTGTGTGCTTACTTGAGCGAACAGCAGTCATAAGGTTTCGCAAAGTTACCTCAGTGCCCTGACTTATCAACGCACCAATGGCTGCACCATCAGACTTTTCCACTTGATGAAGAAGTCTGTACACACCTACGTATGCGTCTCTCTCTGATTCAGAGATTTCTGCATTGTGCTCTGCCTTCCAAAGGAACTTCGAAAAGCTTTCTTCATCAGAGGTGCTACCCATTTCAGCCTTAATGCTTTCTGCTTTTGCCTTAAGACTTTCCATGGTCATATCAAGAGGATTCTCTCCTCGCTTAATCATTTCTGCAACAACAGCTGGTGTCATGCTCTTGAATGTGCGAGCCACCATTTCTGTAGAAGCCTTCATTGTAGTAACCGACTCTGCTGTAATTTCCATTTTGTTGTAAGCAAGAACTCGTACTGCCTTCTGACTGGCTTCTGTTGCCTCGATGTCAAGGTCTGCCAATATGTCGTCCACATTCTGGAATGCCTTGTTCATGCTGTCACCAAGGTCAGCTCTAACCTCTGTTCCAACAGATTCATAGGTCATTTCCATGCGAGAGTATTCTGCTGTAACCGACACGCTGACTTCGTGCACGTAAGAGAATGTCTCTGCATTGATATTTGAAAATCTTCCAAGCATGGCGGCTGGTGCAGACTGGATGTCTGCCATCTCGTTCATTACCTGCTTGAACAGATTTACATTTGCATTTGTTGCTTCGTTCTTTTCTGCCTTCATAAGAATCTGAAGGAGATTTGTTTCCTGTAATTTCAGCTTATCAAGGAGATCAGACAGGTCACTTGTATTAACCGTTATGCCATTTTTCATCATTGTAAATGTGGCCTCAACCGTCATTGTGAGCTGGATTTCTGTAAGCTGGCGCTGAGCAGTAATAGATGAAAGTGAGCTTGCATCCATTCCCATGACTTCTTCAAAAGTTTTCTTGGCCTGGTCCATAAGAGAGTAGCCAGGGATAAGATATGCATCTGTTGGCTCTTTGCCCTCTGCTACAATATCGTCTATCGCATTTACGATATTTTCTTCCGATGGCTTTTCGTACTCGCCAAGCTCAACCATGTACTCAAGATGCTCCTTTGTGATTGGAACATCTTGCTTGAGCATGGTTGCCACAGTATCTTTCAATTCCTGTGGTGTCATTGGTTTCTGCGCAGACTCGGTTAATTCACCTTCGACTTGTTCGATAAGTGAATCTAGTTTATCTCCTAAATCTTCAAGAAGACTGATTATGTCTTCGTCGGTTGGCTCTGCTGTGCCCTTTGGGCCTGTTGGCGCCGAATATGTAGCGTTGTAGATATTGGTGATGGTTGGCTCAAGCTCATTCTTTACAAGATATGCCTGAGCTTCCACTGGCAAAGTATCAGATAGGCCACGAGTCATTTCAACTGCCTGTGCCACTGAGCCGGTCATTGCCTGAATCTCATCCTGATCAAGGCCTCCCATTTTGCTGATGTCTTTTCCAGCTTTCGCAAGATTCATTTTGATTTCATCCACGACTGTGACAAGAGCCTCTGGCTCCATGTCCATTGGATTGTGTCCGTCCTCGCGAGCTTTTGCTGTGGCTTCTTCGTCCCAGCCGCGCTCGATATTTTTCACCTTATCAACTATAGACATGCCAAGAGCTGATGCCTCATTTACCTCCTTGGTAAAATCTTCATCAGTCATTTTTCCTTTATTATCATAAAATGCGTTGTCTACTGAAAGTGTTCTTAATTCTGTATTAAAATTTGCTTTGTTATCGTCCTTGATACCGCTGGTGCCTACGCCAAATCCCTGGTCTGAAGCACCTTCTGTTTTGATGTAATCCGTTACCTTGAGTCCTTCAATTTGCATATAGTTCCTCCGCGGTAATTTTTCTTACATTCTTTATTTCGGATGAGTTGTAAAAAAAATTAATGCCGAGGAATTTTTCCTCGGCATCAAATCTATCTTATGAACAATTTACACTCATTGCTACGTTGGGCACCGGCTGGCTGACGCCCTTGTAATTATCGTAAACATTTTTTAAATCTGCTGCTAAAAAACCTGGAAAACAAGCACAAAGTGTGTCGAAATCCATTCCACAGCTACACATTGCTTCTACAGCTCTCAAATCCTGTTCCTTCATACCGGTACCTCCCATTACATATCTAGATACAATATCTAGCACTAACTTGAATATTAGTATAACAATATCTTGTGAAAAAACAATGTTATTTTTCATAACCAAATCAATAAAAAAGCTCCCATTACCTGGGAGCCTGTTGGCAATCACATTATGAACAATTAGCTTCTTTTATCATTATGTTTTCCACGTTGATTAATCTGTAATCTGAATAACCTGTGTTCTCGGTTGTCTTCTTGTAACCTGGAAAGCATTTGCAAATTGAATCAAAATCCATTTCATTCTCTAATAATAATTGTAATGCCCTTAAGTCTTGTACTTTCATGCCTCGTCTTTTTTCCTCCCCGTAGTTTCTTCTTTCTGAAGAACTACTACGGGAGCTAGTTTAACAATAGAATGTGAAAAAGCTATGACCAAACTTTTTAAAATTTATGATTCTTTTCATTACTCCTCCGTCTTCTTGTTCGTATATACGTTAATCTCTACGCCGGAGTACATGCCTTCTGGTTGTACCCAGAAAGTGTACCAGCCCTTTTCGGTTTCATAGGTGTAGTAATCAAGCTGGACATAGCCGTTGTCGAAAGAGTTGTCGCTCTTTGTGAGTGTGCCGTACTTTTCCTGAAGATCTTCAAGTGTGGCTTCGAACTCAACTCCCTGGGCAATCTTAAATGGATAATCCTGGTATTCGTTGAAGCCAAAAATTGTTGCGCGGACGTACTGCACAGGGATGTCACCTAATTTAGCTTCCTCCTCACCATTATTGATGACTATAAAGTTCATTTTGCTGTATTCATTTCCTAAATAGTATCCGGAAAATTCGTACTGCTCATCAGGTTGAACAATGGTATCGGCGCTATCGTCAAAAATGAATCCCAACTCTAACAACTGCTGATAAGTTGTTGGCAGTTGAATAACTGTGTTGTCAATCTGGATTGTGAAATCATCCAGGCTGTCTGAGAGGGCCAACTCAGGGAGGCCTGTATATTCTGCACCAGGACGATACTTGTCTGTCTTCGCCTTGATTGTCATTGCCTGGGCGTAGCTGTAGTTTGAGCCATCCTCCTTAAGAGTGGTGTAGTATTGGTCCATGTTTTGCTGTCCGTTTAAGACAGAGACAAATAGCACGAATGAACTGACCTTTCCGTCTTCTTCTGTGATGCAGATTTTGCTCTTGTTATCGCTGTCATCTGAGATATATAACAAGACTGAATCTGTCATGTCATCATTTTCTATTTCGAATTTATCAATAACATCCTTGGCATCTTCCATGTCCATTCCGGACTTTATATCACCTGGAAGTGATACCTCTACATCTCCCAATGTAGCTGTATCAATATAGTCTACAAATCCGTACTGAACATCAGTGTAGCCTTCTGAAATAGCTTCGGTAGTGACTTTGATGGTCTTTCTGTTGCGGGTAAGCTTGATGGTGTCATCTCTGTTGACGTCCAGCTCAGAAGGAGCATCCTTTATTTCCCATCCGTTGTCTGTAAGCTGCTTGATAGTAAATGGGACATGATACAAATCACCATCGATTTCTATGTTGCCACTTGCTGGATTCTCACCAAGCTCAATTGGCGCAATGTAGCCTTGCACAAATTCAGGAGCTTTGCCCTCCAGGGATTTTGTATCTACCTCCTCCGGCATTTCGTCAAAATATGTGGAGTATGCTTCACCAGTCAGTTCCATATCATAATCGATTGCGTATGCGCCATCATAATATGCAGCCATTCCAACGAAGGCCTGCTGCAGCACAACTCGGTATCCTACGCGAGATGCATCGCCACAATCCCCCTGTCCAACATGACACATATATCCAGTCACATAGTTGTCTCCGTAATCGTCGAAACTATCGAATTCCTGCTGAATCATTTTGGCAACAGGGACTGCATGCATCAAATACTGATTGAACTCTAAATCACCTGCGCAGTAGCTGGCCGCCAGAATCGACTCAGCTGTGCCCAGGTTGTAAGCTCTCTCATATGCTTTTGTATAATCTTCCTCCACCAATGCACTCGCCACCTCTAACGCAGCATCCCCATCCTTTGCATTGTTTTCATCGAGGTATTTTTTTACTGTTTCTATATCCTCTGCTGTTGATTTGGTTCCACCAATCTGCTGCCAATCCAGGCCCTGGCCTTGAACCTCCACAGCAGTCGTTGCCAACAGCCATCTTACTAAATCATTACTCACATTGCTTTCAGTGCAATCTGAAAATGAATCATCCACTAATGGTATATCCACTAACTCCTTTTTATCGATTTCAGCCGCTTCTTCCTTTTTTGCATTTTCTTTGGCAGCTTTGAGGGCTTCATCGTGGATAGTGGTCACGCCACAACCTGCAAGAAGCATCGCCGACATAGACAGAGCAATTAACTCTACCATTTTCTTTTTCATAAAATATCCTCCGCGCATTATACAATTCTATTGCAATTGTTCTATTATCTCTTCCTCTGTATATTCTCCATATAATTCTTCAAAAGCGCAAGAATTATATTCCTCAACTCTGTTCTTCAATTCTTCAGGTGATAGTTGCTCATCAGTGTAATTATTATAATTTACAGTTTCTTCCTCGTAATAACAATCTTCTAAGTATGTAGTTACAAGCTTGTTGTTTTCTATTTTCATGAGTGTATAGCCGTATGTTTCCGTGTCATGTCCAAAGTATCTAAGACTATTTTTATAAGGTACATATTCGTAATTCACGCATCCACCTACACCATATCCACAGAATTCCATAGGCTCTGTCACTGTGCTATTAGAAAAGCTATAAACGCTTATCCAGTATCCTGTATCATCAACAAGAAGTTCAGGTATATCATCTTCATCTATATAAACCAAACTATACTTCAAATCTAATGATTCATATTCTATTTGGTTAAACGCCACAATTGCCTTGTATGCATCACTATATGAACTGATTTCACCATTAACAAGTCCATTTGTAAGCGCATTTATAATATCCTCTGCAGAATAATCATCAGATAATTCTTTTTCTACATATGATTCTATATCATCATCATTTACAAAATAACACGTATCCTCTTCGTATTCGCGCACACAACTTCTGTAGAGCCAGAAATCCTTTTTTCCATGATTGTAACCAACAAAAACAATATCAACGTTTCCATCAAAATTATAATCACATGTTTCTATTTCTGTTATTTGCTCTGGGAATATAAAATTAAAATCACACTTCTTTTCACCATCAATTAGGTATTCTACTCTCTGATCTGAGCTGCCATTGTATTGAGGTATGATTAATTCGATTTCACCATCAACTAATTTAGACTCTAGTTTGACCCTTGATTCACTAGCGCTCTCTTTGCTCCATAAAGATTCTATTTCCTTTGTTTCTTCTGAACTTTCTTCTTCGCCCTGCTCAAACTTTGTCAAAATGTCTTTGGTATCTGCGTCGGCACCTGTACTATCTTGTGAACAAGCCGTAATGCTAATGCCGCATGCAAGGCTTGCCGCAAGCACTACTCTTTTTGTAATTATATTAAAGCTTCTTTTCATAGATCTATCTCCTCCGCCTTTTCTTCAAAAAATAGTGCCCCGTCCTCATCACAAATCGACGACTCTATACCAATCGTGCCGTCTATTTACTTATTTAGTAGTATTGTAATACTCTCCATTATTGCTTTCAAGGGATAATTATTAGAATTTTTAGTGAAAAAATAAAGCTGCCTCAATTGAGACAGCTTTACTGTTATTGAAGTATGCGAGACTACTTTTTCTTTGACATATTCTAATAACATGTTAAAATAGACTTAACGAATTATATTATATATTTCAATGTGTTAAGGCGGTGATGATATGATATACAACTACATAAAAGATAAATATAAAGAAGGTGAGCCAATCTTCTTTTCAGATATATATGATGGCACCATTTCAAAGCCAGCCCTTACCCAGCAACTATCAACGCTATGCAAAAAGGGTTTGCTTGTTAAGTATGATAATGGCATTTATTATATTCCAAAGAAAACCAGGCTTAAATCAGCAGTTGGACCAACAGCAGATACCGTTGCCAAATATAGGTTTATAGTCAAGAATGGAAAGGTTGATGGATTCTATACTGGAAATACCTTTGCAAATCAGATTGGCATCTCTACTCAGGTTCCTCATGTAGTTGAGATAGTAAGTAACAACACTAACTCAGCCCCTAGGGATGTTATCATTGGTAACAGAAAATTTAATGTAAAAAAACCACTTACAGCCATCACCGATGAAAATGTTTACATATTACAAATGCTGTATCTATTGTCGGATTTAGACTCATATTTAGATTATGATTATGAAGAAGCCAGACAATGCTTTTTGAAATTTATTGAATCACATAACATAAAAAGAAGCGACGTGGATAAATATATAAGGAAGTTTCCACTTACAGCATTCAAATTTTATTATGAATTGAGGTTAGACAATGTACTTGCACGATGATAAAGAATTATTTGGCGATATCGTCGCCCTTACTGCAGAAAAGATGGGTCAAGCCCAAGATATCATAGAGAAGGATTACTATGTCACAATTATTCTCAAGGAGCTCTCTTCATGTGATTATCCTATCTGCTTTAAAGGCGGCACTTCTCTTTCGAAGGCCTTTGGAGTAATAGATCGTTTTTCAGAAGATATTGATATCACATTCACTGAGCATTTAGGAAAAAACAGAAGAAAGAATCTTAAATACGATATCTTAAAATCCATTGCAGAAAAATTAGGATTTACAATAGCAAACTGGGATTCTATTGAAAGTAATAAAGATTACAATCACTACGATTTTGCTTATAGCTCCATAGTAGATAATCCTTTTTTGACTACATATGTAAAGCTGGAAACTGCCCTAATGTCTTATGCTTTTCCAACCGAAGAGAGAATGATAGGAAACTATATCTATGAAGCTTTAAAAGATGAGGAACCTGAATTAATTGAAGAGTATAATCTTATGCCATTTCCTATGCAGGTGCAATCTTTAGAGCGAACATTGATAGATAAGCTGTTTGCTTTATGTGACTACTACATTCAAAACAAAGCTGCAAGAAACTCACGTCATCTATATGATATTTATAAGCTTGGACAGCAAGTTGCAGTAGATGATAATTTCAAATCTCTTGTTACTGAGGTTCGTAATCATAGATTAGAAATAAAAGATAATGTAGCTCCTTCTGCCGAGCCTAGCGTAGATATAGCTGCCACAATCAAAGAGTTTTGTGATAAAGATTTCTACGAAAATGATTACGAGCGTACCACCAGAAATCTCATATCTGATGAGATTTCATATCAAGATGTGAAGGCATTTATAATTGAATTTACAAAAGATATTTTTTAATTTATAAAATCATTTCATCTTTCTAATTGGACACGATTCTCACAAATCGTGTCCTTTTTATTGACTATATTGCACATCTCTTTAGTTATTATTGATTAATTTCTTTATAATCCATTTATCTGGATCCTTTTTTATATATGAATTATATACTAATCTTACTGGATCAATTCTCATATGTTTTTCGGAGTCGTATTCTACGAAAAATGAATCAGTAGTCGTAGATTCAGTTAACTTACTATTTTCTTTTTCTTTAAGTAGTATAAATGTCAAAGCTCCTGCTATTCCCATCAACTCACTTTTTATCTCATCCCAATCACTATCAATAATTATGTTGATATTTTCAACAACTAACTCCACACCTTTTTCGAATGATACAGGTCTTTCTTTGTAAAAATCTTTGGCTAGTGCTTCATAATTGTTCTTCACAAACAAAATATCATTCGTGCTGAAAACGGGAACCTCTGTATTTTTTTCCAATAATTCATAACCTTCAGTAATCATATAATTATGAAATTTTTTAATACAATTCCTAAAAGTTTCTTCATCATCATATTCTAAATGAATCTCTTTACCCATTACTCTCAGAAATATCGTTCTAGGTCCAATTAGGTATTCTGTTATTTCAAACTCTTGACTAAAACCATTTATCTTTCTTCTAAAATATGCCAGTGGCTTAGTAGCTAAAAGTTTTGGATGACTCGTAATCTTATAACCTCTATTTTAAGCCTCTTCTCCCATAACCTCTTTTATAATTTTCATATACGATATACTCATATCATGTCACTCCCTGAATTTTAGGCCTGCACATGTGTGGTCAGGCACCTTCTCTTTATCTCACTATTCTATTTCTATATATATCTTCAAATATTGACTTTATTATTTGGAGGTTTCCTCGCTCAATCACACTATTCAAAATAGCAACAATATTTATCGTTTTATTAACTGAACACATTTTATCGATAACTACTGAGCATTCGTCATCAAAATCATATTTCACCCAAACCCCTGACAAATGTTTTTCTAACATAGTAGATAAAAAGACAGAAACATCTTCAAAATCTCTTAAATCTTTTTCTGAAAAATTTATAATGTCACCACGACTATAAAAGTCATATTCTTTTTCTATAAAATCAAACCATATGTTTATATTTTCCAACGAATAATCATCAACCGGTAACTGCGGATGTTTTTCTATAAATCTTTCAAAAATCTCTTCTCGCTTATCATAAATATCTTTAGAAATATTGTTTAATACAATGTAATTTTTAGAAACAGCATTAACTTTCTTTAACTCATCTAAACCTTTAGTTTTTATAAGTTCAAGAAAATATTTAATTAATGCTTCAAAATCATCATCATTTTCAATATGCCAATATTCTCCCATAAATTTCTCGGAAGAATCTAACTTTGATGCCGGAATCGCCGATGTACCTGATAAAAGCAATGTATAATAGGAACTATCATACCTATATTCTAAAATTAGTATTTCTTGATTAACCTCACCTTTTTTTCTGAAAATCCAAGTTTTATTATTATAACCTTGGTATTCAAATCCTTCTTCCTCTAATTTTGAACCTAATACTTTTTTTATAATAGAACTTTTTTTATTAATCATTTTATACCCCATTGGTGTCTGACACCAATGGGGTCAACTTCACAACAACTTAAGAAAAATCTATAAGGATTTTAACTAAATAAATAATACCATATTTAGCGGAGAATATCGTATTTGCGAATTATCTTTTCATATTAAGAAGAATCTAACAAAAAAAATGCATGGAGAATAAGCCAGCAGCTATATAGAAGCTGGCAATGAAACCTCTATTAATTGGATTAAAATGTGACCTTTTTATTTCTGAAGTGAGTTCGCCCAATGGCTTTATTTTTCTTTCTTTTGAAAGATCTACCAGGCTGAATTTGCGACCTATTTTTATAAGCCAAGGATATCAAATCTTCAAAAGTATTAATGTCAATTTGAGAACCTATATAACGAGCAAAGCGATATTTCAGTTGACCTATTATAAATGAGCGATTTGCTTGATATCTATATTTATTTGCAGGATTTGCAGTCTCATCAATTAGTCCATCAACGTGATTTTTGATAAGAGATGCAATATTCGAGAGCATTAGACTTATGAAAAACTCTTGCATAATGGCAACAGGAGTTGCGCCATTGAATTCCTCCAGTTTAAGAGAGCTTTTAAGCTCATGATATTTTATTTCAATTGGCCATCTTTTGAAATATAGCTCTTTAAACATAGGCGCCGTGATAGATTCATCGAAAATGTTAGTGGCAAGATATTCTTTAGTTCCATCATCGAGAGATACCTCAATGACACGGATATCTACATCCTGAGTACCATATTTAGGATTACCCGGAAGAATGGTTAGAGTTTCACCTTTACAGTTTTTTGAAAGCTTAAAATTTTCTCTTAGACGCATAACACAAAGATGATTATGCTCTACACAGTAGCGAAACATGCCTTCAGAATAGTAGCCTCTATCAAAGATAACTATAGAGTTTTTGTAGATTTTGAGAGCTTCTAATGTTTTAAGGTGTTCGATGGCTAGGGCACGTTCACCAGCGAGATATCTATCAATAGAAGCATGAACAATATAGTCTTCAAGTACATCATAAACTGTAGAAGCTAGTGCCATGGTGAATTTTCTGTTAGAATCAGGATAGCCAAACATTTCGCCAAAATGTTCAAAGTTAGATTTGGAATTGGGAAGTTCTATTTTTGAACCATCTATAGCGAAGAGATGATAGCCATTCCAGGTTTTTCTGGAATTAAGATTCTTGTAGAACAGATCTACAGAAATGTTGAACAGATCACGGAATAGATATGGATGGATAAACTGTCTAGCCTTTGAAAGGGCTTGTTTGGTGATGTCAGGAAAAGAAATGGATGATAGTTCTTGCCTAATCGTAGCAAGATTCTGATTCATAGATGCTTTGGAAGAGTATAAGAGATACAGGATTACTTGCTGAAAAGAAAGCTTACGCTTTCTAATAAACTTAGACGGTGCACGGTGAATCTCCATACAATCAGGAGAATCAATGTACTGCTTGATAGCTTGGACAATAGAGTTACAAATCTCGTTTCTTTTCATAAGAAAACCTCCAAAAAATGATCAAATTTAATTCGCCTCGGAAACGAATCTCTTATTGATCAATAGGCGCGAAGCGCCGCATTTTTTGGAGGCTATGTCAAGTGATTTTTGCAAGAAAAATGCAGAGATTTTATAATAAAGAATAAGCTGAAAAGCCTTGATTTTACTGGCTTTTCAGCTTAAGTTGACCACATTGGTGCCTGACCCCATTACGAATTTATTACATTGTAATTTCTATGTAATGGGGTCAGGCACCTTGATTTTAAGTTGACCACATTGGTGCCTGACCCCATTACGAATTTATTACATTGTAATTTCTATGTAATGGGGTCAGGCACCTTGATTTAATTGATTTTTTCAATTACAGCGTACTCGGAATTTGGTAAATAGATTACTTTTACTATATCTCCTTTGTTTATATTATCATCTGCTTTTACAACATTTAGATCATATTCTTTATCATCATATTCCACAATTATGTCTTCACACAAACCAAAAATACCACCCCTAGTAACACCTTGAATAACAGTAGCATTATCTAATAACTCATATTTGTTATCATCAATTAATGGTTTATCTTTAATCATAGGCCAAGCACTCAACCGAACAAAGCAGCAAAAACAGAATACTATTATACCTTTTATCATACATTTTGCTAAAATATCATCTTTATACTTTTCAAATCTATCCCAATATTTTTTACTAAACAGAATATATGATATTGATAAACCACCAACAATAAATAAAAGTATGATTTTAGTAAACTGCTTAAGAAAAAGCTCTTGATACATCTTATTCCTCCTAATTATCCGTACATTCTATTACATTATTTGTCACATAAGTATCTAAATAATTCATTATTGTATTCTTACTACCATTACATCCCAAAAGTGCACGCCCCACATCATCAATCATTTCTGTCGCAGTTCTTTTATCATACTCGCGTAAGAACCAAAGTGGATTAGTCAAATATTCTTTCTCCATTTCCACAAAACCTGGCTGAGCAGAATCCAAAACAGAGTTTCCTGCGTCAAACACTACACCTATTAAGCCTGACAATCCTGCATGCATAAGCGCTTTTTCAACTGGTACTTTTTCACTTCCAAATCCATTTTTCAATGAATCCGCCATTAATGAACCTCCCATTCCTCCAATAAGATTCTGAACAGGTATTCCAGAATTAGCTATAGCACCACCAAAAGCTGCTCCAGAATAACATTCCATTGGAGACATTTCTCCCTTTATTCCATCAGCAATCATTTGCCCACTCATTCCTAAGATAGTTCCAGTCGGATTAACCGCGGCCGACGTTATTATCACAGAAGAATTTGCCATTCCACGGGCGACAGCCTTTTCTACATTTTCGCCATTCTTATAAGCTTTAACACCTTCAGCTGCACCTGTTCCCGCAATTATTAATCCAGCTGCAACTCCTGCACCCGCGCCACAAGTGGCAACAGTTATACCAACAGCAGCGACTGTCGCAGCAGAAGCAACAATTATTTCTTTATGATCACTCACAAATTGCCCCGCCTTGTTTACCCATTCTGGCCAATTACCATTATTATCAGCTATTCCAATAGGATTGCTAAAGCAGTATCCATAGTGATTCAAAGTGAATGGAGCATTAATAAATCCCTTTACATTATCTTCACTCTGGAATCTACCTGTACTTGCATTATAAAATCTCGCCTGTGCAAACTTAAGGCCAGACACCTCGTCTTCTTGGTAGCCAGTGAAGGCAAATGGCTGAATAACGTTACCGTTTGTTGTGTATTCATGCTTTCTTTGCTTTCCGGTTCTTGGGTCGATGTTTCGTCCGAAGTCATCGAATGCATATGATGATACTGCTACTCCATCTGTACCTGTCATGTACATTGGTGAGCCTAGCTCATCCTGGAGATAGTAGTAGTTGCTTCCTGACTTTGACATGCTAATTACGTTGTTGTCATAGATGAAGCTTTCTGTTTCTCCGTTTACAGTTCTTTCAAGAAGATTGTAGTAGTCTCTTGATAGATCACATAAGTATTCTATCTTTTCTTCTGGTCTTGTAGATGCCACCCTAAAACCAAGGCCGTTGTACTGATTCTCTAACTCGCCCTTTGTAGCGTCTGTTACCTTTGCAAGCATGTTTGTTGCATCAAAAGTAAAGGTCTTTTGTAAGAGACCATCTACAAATTCTTTTGTCTGATTACCACGTTTATCGTAGTCGTATGTTTTTACGATTGCCTGACTGTTGTTTAATTCTTTTGCTTCTACTAGTCTATCAAGGACATCGTAGTTGTATGTTGTCTTTACCTCTTTCTCTGTCAGGCTTGTTCTGTTACCAAACGCATCATACTCATAAGCTGATTTAACCTGACCATTTAAACTTGATTCTGTAAGTCGACCTATTGCATCATACTTGTAATCATACTGACCTGATACTGCATCAAGGCCTCTTCTCTTTCTATTTATTCCACTGATAAGTCCTGTGTTGTCATAAGTATAGAAGTACTTATCAAGAACACCTTCTTTATCATGACTTTCCATGCTGTGAAGATTTCCACCTGGAAGGTATGAATACTCCTGCATTACGCCATTAGCATAGCTTTTGTTCTTAACCTTCCAAACTCATCATAGCTATAAGAAATCATTTGAAAATCATAAAATTTGTCATGTACATCGAAGAGCCCAGCTCATACTTTTAACAGTAGTAAAACAAATTAAGTCAACTGGCTTTCTTTTATTTTATTACTCCTTGCTTTGTATTCTTAAGATAATAAACTGTTACATAATCTCCCTCACTAACATCCTTATATGATTTCCTTAAATGTATAGTTATATTTTCATTTTCTGTTTTTATTGTTAAATCGCTATAATATTCGTTTTCCTGCACACTATTATTGGCATACCCTTCTATGCAAGATATTTCTCCTTCCTTCAACAACTTCATGTCTAAAAAACCCAATATAAAAGATACATAAAACAAATATGACACAATTATCCCAAGAACAATTTTTACTATTACTATATCTCTTGAATCCATTCTCAATGATTTTGTAAAGGGTTCCGATAATAATAATTTATTCCCAAAGAGATCAAGCAAATACATCAACGTGGCTACTCCAACCAAAATCATATTTAATACTAACGTGACAAATAATTCTTTTTCCATTTTATTTTTCTCCACAAATATATTCCTGATAAAATTGCTCTAGTGTAAAATTAGCTACTTCTTCTATTATCTTATATACTTCTTCACCGTAATTCTTACCGGTTATAAATTTTACATCAAATGGTAAACAGTGCCCTATAATAGGAGCTAGTATTCCAGATGTAACTCCTGCAAATATACTATGTGTAGCAGTCGAAATTATAGAATGATTTTTTCTTTCATTAACTACTTCTAAAGCATCACCCATTAAAACGCTTGTTGCGCCACCCAAAAAACCTGTATAAACCATATTCTTAATAATATTTAAAGTAGACATTCCTTTAGTGTTTATTTCCGGAATTATTGCACCAGCAAACATTGCTCCAGTATATGATTCCATAGAAGACTGCTTTCCAGTTACTATATCTGATATTCCTTGAATCATAAATCCCGATGCTGCCCCCGCTGGATTAAATGCCAACGAGGCACCAGCTATCATTCCATTTACAGCACCCTTGCCTCCCTCACTTACTATACTATTCATATTAATATTTTGGCCACTTTTTATTTCATTAGTTGCTTCAATAGTTGCACTAGCCGTTCCGACTACTCCAGCACCAACACTAATTCCTGTTGCTACTGTCGCAGAAGCACCTGCATATTCAGCTAACATGGCTGCAGCTCCAACACCGGTGCCAATCGCTGCACCAGCTCCTGCACCTATTAGAGCATTTTTTCCCACTTCTTTCCAGCTAATATCTTCACCTTTAACCAACGAAGATGCAATTGTAGCACCACCACCTATTACACCACCAATAGCCGCACCAATAACTACTGTCGGAAGATTACCATCCAAATCTTCCTTATACATGGGTGAATTCCAACAATACAAATAATGATTTATCGATTCTGGATAATCTATAAATCCCCTTACTTTATCCTCACTAACAAATCTACCTACCCCAGCATCATAGTATCTAGCCTGTGCAAAGTAGCTTCCTGTCATTTCATCATGCTGGTAGCC
>NZ_SVET01000022.1 GCF_015057245.1 Pseudobutyrivibrio ruminis | reverse complement strand
ACCACAAAAATTGAAAATACAATCTTTAATGTATTAGAAATACCTTCTATTTTGCAATGAGTTTTTCATTTGAGGGAAAAAGGGAAAGAGAGTATTTAATATGGCAGATGATAAGCTAGAATTATTTGAAAATCAACCAATTCGAACTGCATGGGTTGAAGAAGAGGAAGAATGGTATTTTTCGATTGTAGATGTATGCCAAGTTTTAACAGAAAGTGCTGATGGTAGGAAATATTGGAATAAGCTTAAACAGAGGCTTAAGGATGAAGGAAGTCAACTGGTGACAAATTGTCACCAGTTGAAAATGACAGCACAGGATGGAAAAAAACGATTAACTGACGTAGCAAATACTGAACAGTTACTCCGTATTATTCAATCTATTCCATCAAAGAAAGCAGAGCCATTTAAAATGTGGTTAGCTCAAGTTGGTAGAGAGAGAATAGAGGAGACCATTGACCCAGAGCTTACGATTGATAGAGCCTTAGAAACATATTCTAAACTGGGATATGATGCTGATTGGATTAATCAAAGGTTACAGACAATTAGAGCGCGAAAAGAACTAACAGATCAGTGGAAAGCCCATGGTGTGGAACAGGGCAGAGAATTTGCTATTTTGACAGATGAAGTTACTAGAGCTTGGTCTGGAATGAGTACTAGACAGTATAAAAATCTTAAAGGCCTAAAGAAAGAAAATCTAAGAGATAATATGTCCACCCTTGAATTAGCTCTTAATATGCTGGCTGAGGCTACAACAACTGAGCTTACTAAAGTACATAATCCTAGCGGGTTAGAAGAAAATCAAAAGATTGCGCAAAAGGGTGGCAGTGTTGCAGGAAATGCGAGACGTGAGATAGAACAAGAAACAGGTAAATCAATCATAACAAGTCAGAATGCAATTCAATTGAATGAGGCTGTAACACAGTTGATAGAGGCTGTTTCTGAAATAGATGAGGATTGATTATTAATAATGAAATAGATAAGGAATCGTTTTAATGCAAATGAAAAGTCGAGCCTATGAAATTTTTTCTGTAAATATGGAACTTCTATGATAATTTAGATTTATGAAGGGTGTAGTCAGATTGGGCTACATCTTTTTTTAGACTATACAGTTCATTGGAAGACAAGTCAAATAATTGTTTTATTAAACTTCATAGTGTATGCTTTTGAAAACATAAACAATCATAGGAGGACATAAAAGTGGAATTTAGAGTTGCAACATTGAATGATCTTGATTTATTGACTACATCACGTATTGAAGTCTTAAGAGCAGCAAATAAGCTAGATGCTTCTACGGATATGGCAAATGTAGAAAAAGAATCCTATAACTATTACAAAAAAGCATTGGAGGATAATACCCATTATGCAATTCTCGTCATGGAGGACGATAAATTCATAGGAGCTGGAGGCGTTAGTTTTTATAGTGTTATGCCTACGTATCATAACCCTAGTGGCAAGAAGGCTTATATCATGAATATGTATACGGCTCCAGATTATAGACGTCAAGGTATCGCATATAAAACATTAGATATGCTCGTTAAAATATCAAAAGAACGTGGGATTAACAATATTTCATTAGAGGCAACTGAAATGGGACGTCCTTTGTATGAAAAATATGGTTTTGTAAAAATGGAATCTGAAATGGAACTAGTTTAAGGAGGCAATAATGAACATCAAATATACAGATAAGCATAACTTTAACAAAAATGAACTAGAAGAATTATTTTTATCAGAAGATTGGCAGAACTTTGATTGATATGATTTAAGAAAAGTACAAAAGCTATCTAAGAATAGCTGTAATTGCTTATGACAATGAAATGAACTTTTACAATAACTGTGGCTTTGAAAAAAGTAAGGATGCATCACCTATGTTCATAACATCCTTGTGGACATAATTTTTAATCTGCCAGCATACATGATTGAAAGCTCGCTACGAACTTTGCTTTTGTATAGCCTAAGATTTAAAATAGTGGATATGATGATGGAAAGGGAGAAGGGGCATGATTAGTAAGCTTTTAGCGGAAAAGTTTATTGAACAGGTAACAGAATACACTTCATATAATGTAAACATTATGGATGAAGACGGTGTAATAATAGCAAGCAGAAATAGTGAGCGAGTGGGACAGTATCACGAGATTGCTTACAGAATTGTTCATGGGGAAGAGGACATAGTTGATACTACAACCATTGAGCAGTTTCCAAACGTTCTTCCAGGCATAAACATGGTAATAGAGATGGATGGAAGGCGAGAGGGAGTAGTTGGTCTTACTGGAGAGCCAGAGGAAGTCAGACCTGTAGCAATGATTGTAAAGATGGCAATTCAGTCTATGCTTCGCTATGAAAAGCAGCAAGAAAAAGCCAGACTACGTGAAAATCGAAAAGAACGTTTTATCCATATGTTAACTGAGGTTGAGTATGCGGATTCGCAGGAAATACGTGAGTTGGCTGAGGAGCTTGGCTATCCTGAAGAGAGAATAAGAATTCCTATCTTAGCCATTATGGATGGGGTCAATGCATCTGACTTTTTGGTGCATCTGAAAAAGAGTCCTTATCATACTTTAAAAGATGTTTCTTTAGCTCTTGATGAAAAGAGAGTCATCATATTTAAAACTATGCCTGACACAGTTAGCGAATTATTCTCTGATTACAAATACATAGTTGGAGAGTATTTAAGTCCAGTTCTTAGATGGATGAAAGAAAATGATACTCAGGCAAAGTTTTACATTGGTAGTTTCCAAGATTCTTATGCACGCTATTACTATGCATACAGACATTGTAGATGGTTACAGGAATATATAAAAACAGAGGGAAGCTCTGTCTTCTTTTATGATCATGTAGGAGAGTATTTGCATTTCATTACTCCAATGAGAGATATGGCAAACATGTTTTATATCTTTGAAAGCAAATTTCCAGAGGGAAAGATTGATGATTTCATAGAGACAGTTGGAGCTTTAATTAGAAACAACTTTAACTTTAATAAAGCAGCCCAGGAGTTATTCATACATAAGAATACATTGGTTTATCGATACAATAAGTACAAGGAATTAATGGATATCGACCCAGTGGCTAAAGCTTCTGATAGAAGCTTTTTAGAGAGTTTCTACACCTATTTGTATAGGAAGAGGAACAAATACAATATATAATGTGTTGTGTTCTCAACACAAAAAATTAATGCTCTTTTTGTAATGATAGTACATTAAATTCTATAACGCCCTCCCTTATCATAAAAGTATCTTATAAATGCTTTAAGAAGGGAGGGCGGTTCCATGACTGGATTTCCGTTAATTATCATCTTTATTTTGGCAATCGTATTAATGATTGTCATGATCTCAAGATTCAAGATTCACCCATTTATTTCAATTATGTGCATCTCTTTAGTATTAGGTCTATTAGCGGGCATTCCTATTGTTGATGTCACATTAGAAGACGGAACAACAAAGGCTGGTATTGCTACTGTAATTGGTCAGGGCTTCTCTGGCACATTTACATCTATTGGTATTGTTATTATCCTTGGTGCTTTAATTGGTAGCATCTTGGAGAAAACAGGAGCAGCTCTTAAGCTTGCAGATATTGTAATTAAGATTGTAGGTAAGAATCATCCTGTACTTGCTATGGAGCTTATGGGTTGGGTCGTTTCAATCCCAGTATTCTGTGATTCAGGATTTGTAATCTTAAACCCTATCCGTAAAGCTTTAGTAAAGAGAACAGCTTCATCTTCTGTTGCAATGACAGTTGGTCTTGCAGCTGGTCTATTTACATCTCACGTATTTATACCTCCTACACCAGGTCCAATTGCTGCAGCAAATACACTTGGAATTGGTGACAATTTACTTCTTGTAATTGGACTTGGTATTGTTTGTTCAATCTGTCCACTTATTGCAGCATATTTCTATGCTACATTTATTGGCAAGAAGGTTAAGGCTGATGATGAATTTGATACAAACGCAGTTAGCAAAACATACGAAGAATTAGTTGCTGAGTATGGTAAGCTTCCAAATGGATTCTCTGCTCTTGCACCTATTATCGTTCCTATCATCCTTATGGCATTATCTTCAATTGTTACAATGGCTAAGGTAACAGGCGCTGGTGCTAGCATCTGCAAGTTCTTAGGAACTCCTATTATCGCTCTTGCAGTAGGTACAATCTTTGCTGTTATTCAGCTTTGCGGAGCTAAAAAGATTGATGAGTTCTATGACATCGTAAACGATACATTAAAGACAGTTGGTCCTATTCTTTTCATTACAGCTGCAGGTGGTGTACTTGGTAAAGTTATCGCTTCTTCTGATATGGTTAACTACATTTCAGAACATGCTACAGTACTTTCAGCAATGGGCATCTTCTTCCCATTCTTACTTTCAGCTATCTTAAAGAGTGCCCAGGGATCTTCTACAGTAGCACTTACAACAACAGCTGGTATCGTAGCTCCACTTCTTCCAGTGCTTGGCTTTACTACACCAGCACAGATAACACTTGTATGTATGGCAATCGGAGCAGGTGCTATGACAGTATCACATGCAAACGATTCTTATTACTGGGTTGTTACTAACTTTGGTGAGATGACTCCAGAAAGAGGTTACAAGACCTGGACAGTAGCATCGCTTGTTATGGGTATTGCAGCTATAATTGAAATAGCTATACTTAGCCTATTCATACATTAAAAATGTGATTGAGGAAGTTTTATGAATCAGAAATTAAGGAATGATATTGATTATATTGTTGAAAACACAATAAAAGAAGTTCTGCCTGATGAGGCGGTTACTAGAGCCCTTAACAATTTCTCTTATGGAAAAGGTAAAGTGATTCTAGTAGCCGCTGGAAAGGCGGCTTGGCAAATGGCCGCAGCAGCAAAAAAGGTTCTTAAAAGATTAGATGGCGGCATTGTAATAACAAAATATGATCATGTGAAAAGCAACATTGAGGGGATACAATGCTTTGAAGCAGGACATCCAGTACCTGATCAAAATAGCTTTGATGCGACAAAAAAAGCTATTGAATTAGTGGAAGGACTATCAGAAGATGACACAGTTATCTTTTTACTTTCCGGTGGTGGAAGTGCCCTGTTTGAATTGCCATTAATTTCTGGTGAAGAACTACAAGACATTACAAAACAGTTACTTGCTAGTGGTGCTGATATAGTAGAGATAAATACTATTCGCAAGCGTCTTAGTAAAGTAAAAGGCGGTAGATTTGCTCTAGCTTGTGCTCCAGCCAAAGTATTTAGTATTGTGCTTAGCGACATAGTTGGTGACCCACTTGATATGATAGCAAGTGGCCCTGCATATCCTGATTTTTCTACATGTGATGAAGCAAAAGAAATAGTTCGTAAATACAATATCAAGCTTTCTAAGGAAGCTGAAGAGCTATTAGATAAAGAAACTCCTAAAGAATTAAATAATGTAGAAACTCACATAACGGGATCAGTTAGAGAACTTTGTAGAGCTGCTGCTAGCAACAGTGGAAAGTTAGGTTATAAGCCTATTATTTTGACTGATGAGCTTTGCTGCGAGGCAAGAGAAGCAGGAAGTTTTCTTGCTAGCATCGCCAAAACAAAAGCAAAAGACAATGAAAGGCTTGCCATTATTGCTGGTGGAGAGACAGTAGTTCATCTTACTGGTACCGGTAAAGGTGGAAGAAATCAGGAACTTGCACTCAGCGCAGCTATAGGAATAGCTGGAAACAGGGGCATTGCAGTAGCATCAGTTGGTAGTGATGGAACAGATGGCCCAACAGATGCCGCTGGAGGCTATGTTGATAACGAGACTTATCAAGAATTACTATCTAAAGGAATCAACATACATGATGTTCTTAAAGATAATGATGCATACAATGCATTAAAAGCAGTTGATGGTCTGATAATAACTGGTGCAACAGGAACGAACGTGAATGATGTTGCTATAGCATTGATTGATATCTAATGAATATTATATGATCACAGTGCATTCAATTATTAATATGAGAATATGAAAGAGCTGGTTGATAGCCAGCTCTTTTTAATTGAGAATTTGGCTGTTTAAGAGAAACGATAGTATGCTATACTAAGGCTACGGAGAAGGGGGGAATAGTGGGGATGAAACTAAAACTTCGTACTAAAATTCTAATTATGTGCCTATGCTGTACATATGGCGCTCTTTTAGTTCAAACAATTCTGTTTGCAAACGCATCAGAATCCCTTATTTACAAACAAGCTGAAATGGAAAGCTACAATTCGTTGCAGAATATGCAAAATGAATTGTATACCTATTTTTTTGGAATCGAGTCTGACATTATAGATATTTATAATGACAAGGAATTCTTACGAGATATCAGTCAAGATAAGGATATAAACACTCTTAGAGAAGTGTATTATTCTCGTGCAAAAGAGCTTGTTACAAGTACATCACTTCTGGAAAAAGGCACGCTAGCTCTATATCTGTATACAGATGATAATGAAACAGTTAGTGTGTATCGTAAATTTTCTACTCCTCGTCATAATTATCCCAAAGATATTTATGTTAATGAAGAACAATATAATTCAGCCAAGGTAAAGGAATATGTTGGTTCTGATGATAATCAGATGCTCATTTCTGGATATTATAATCAGGCGCTTAATAGAAATATCATAAGGTTTGTAGTTAAGATTCATAATATCAATAAGCTAGAAGAGCAAGTGGGGTATGTCGTATGCGATATCGATACTAAAGCCATTGATAAGATAATGAGAAAATACGTAATTAGCGATAATACCTACGTCTGGATCCAGCCATTTAGTGATTTGGTATTGTATGTTATGGATAATCCAGCAGGCGTTAATCAAGATGTATTCGAAGCTGTCAGCAGCAAAGTTGAAGCTTCCGAAGAAACAAATACAGATAGTCTTGTTGAAGGAAATAATGTTTTGTTTTCTGTTAGTCAGAAGAAGTATAACTTAACAGCTTATACCATTATGCCTAAGAGCTTATTACAACAAAACCAAGTAATACTAAGAAGAAATATGCTCTTAATTGTACTTGTGTTATCTGTTGTTTTAATTGTTTTATTCCTATACATAACAAAAACTTTAGCCAAGCCACTTGAAAAGCTTACCAGCACAGTTTCTCAAATTAGTGATGGTGACACTAATCTAAGAATAGACTATACGGGGCCAGATGAAATTGGACAACTTGGAAGTGAGTTTAATCATATGCTTGATGAGATAGAAAATCTAATTGGTCAGGAGTATGAGAACAAACTTTTACTTAACAAAGCTGAGTATAAGGCATTGCAGGCACAGATCAATCCTCATTTTCTTTATAACACATTAGATACAATGAGTAGCATTGCTAGCATTCAGAATTGTGAAATCGTAAGTCGACTATGCCAGTCTTTGTCTGGAATATTTAGATATAGTTTAGATATGAAGCATCCATATTCGACAGTTGCTCAAGAAATCAATCATTTGAAAAACTACATCTTTGTTATGGATGTAAGAATGGGAAATGTGGTTGAGTATAGGTTTGATATTGCTGAAGAAGTATTACAAGATACTATTCCGAGAATATCGCTTCAGCCACTTGTAGAAAATGCTATTAATCATGGTATCAAAAATAAGCATGGCGATAAGATAATTAGTATTAGAGCTTTTATAGAAGATGAAAACCTAATTATTGAAGTTGAGGATAACGGTACTGGATTTGATGCGACTGAGATGAACAAGCGTCTTGAAGAAAATGACAGGATGCTTGTTGAAGAAGGAAATTCTATTGGAATTTACAACATTAACGCAAGATTAAAAATGCTATATGGTGAGGAATATGGATTAAAAGTCTATAGCGAACTTAATAAGGGCACATTAGTGAAATTGTGGATTCCAAGGAAAAAGATAGATGAGGTATTTTCATAATGGCGACATCATATAATCTGCTAGTTGCGGATGATGAGTATTGGATAAGGGAAAAATTTAGAACAATAATAGATTGGTCGGCTTATAATATTACATTTTTGGAGCCAGCATGTGATGGCGAGGAAGTATTACAAAGAGTTGAAACAGAGCAATGCAATATACTTATTACCGACGTCAACATGCCATATGTAAATGGCGTGGAGCTTATTAAGATAATAAAAGAAAAATATCCACAGATAGTGGTATTTGTTGTGAGTGGATACGATGATTTTGTATATGTAAAGGACTCACTTTTAGCGGGGGCTATTAATTATTTGCTAAAACCTATTAGTAAAATCGACTTGGTTTCGGCTGTTTCTAAAGCACTAGAAATACTTGCAAACGAAGAACAAAACAGAATTCAAATATTGAAAGCTTCATCTGCGCTAAAGGATAGAGAATTAAGTGCATTAATTAAAAAAGAGCCTGTTATGTTTGCGCCATCTATTATTACAAACAATTCGGTAGAGACTTCTGGCTGTAGTATTATGCTTGTAAAAATACATCAGTTACATGACCTTATAGAGGAAAATTGCAATGATATCAATTTGCTTTCATATAAGATAAAAAGCTATTTATCAGAGATCTTAATGGATGAAGATCTTCTCGTTTTTAATTATATCTATAGGCACAATGAATTTATAATTGTCAGCGAAGCGGGTATCGATGATTTGAGACGAATGGCAGCTTGCATAATAAGCAATTTGGAACAGAAGTC
The DNA here is from genome assembly GCF_015057245.1 of Pseudobutyrivibrio ruminis. Classification (GTDB taxonomy): domain Bacteria; phylum Bacillota; class Clostridia; order Lachnospirales; family Lachnospiraceae; genus Pseudobutyrivibrio; species Pseudobutyrivibrio ruminis_E. The sequence continues at coordinate 34,025 of NZ_SVET01000022.1, read as the reverse complement.
AAATAGTACGATTACAGTTGCGGTAAGTGAGCATAGTTATAGCATTGATACATTAAAGGATGCATATTTACAAGCTGTGTCTGTAATGATGACTAGAGGCTTTAATAAAGAAAGCTGCATACTCTTTGCTTCAAAAGAAAAGGAAGCAACCCATAAGCAAATGCGCAGCATTATAAATCAGGATAAGGAAAACCAGATAAAGTATTTGCTCCAGAGTAAGGATTTAAATGGGCTTAAGAAAGTACTATTTGAAGAAATAGGATTTTCATCCTTAGAAGAAAAGGAATGGACCTTTCTAGAAGTAAAACAGGTTGTTAGAAAACTCTGTAATATAATTCTTGAATATTCAATGGTAAATGCTTCTACCGAAGACGTGGATACATATTATGAGCTATCTGACTATATTGAATCCTGTGTAGAAAAACTCGATACTCAAATACTAAGTGTGGCTATGCAGTCTTTATTGGATGAGGTTATCGGCGTCCAATCAGAGCTATATGTTGGTTCAATTAAAGACACGGTAAAAAAGGCAGTAAAGTATATAGACGAATACTATGCAGAAGATATAACTCTTGGAGGAATTGCAAGTAAATTTAATGTTGAAAGCACGTACTTTTCTAAAGTGTTTAAACAGGAAACAGGAACTAACCTTGTCCAATACATTGCTAATAAACGTATAGAAAAGGCTATGGAATTTTTACGAGATTCAAGTATTAAGAATAATGAGGCTGCTTTTTTAGTAGGCTATGACGATTATACTTACTTTAATCGAGTATTTAAGAAAATTGTTGGAAAGAGTCCAAGAGAATATAGAAAGCAATTTGAATAATTTCAAAATAATCCAATTTTTTATTTCAAATTATTCCTAACAGAGAACTTACGTTAGGATTTAGAATTACATCATCAGTAATCGATAACACATAGAAAAGGAGAAGGAATTATGAAAAGAAAACTGATGAGTATGCTTATGGCATCAACAATGGTGGCTAGTTTATTTGTTGGTTGTGGCAGTCAGGGAACTGAAACATCTGCTACAAGTGGTTCGGGGGACACCGTAGTAGCTTCAGATGAGCCAGTAACATTAACTGTTTTAGCGGGACAATCAACAACTGATGCTGGTATTGAGGATATGATTGATGAGGCTTTGGCTGAAAAGTATCCTAATATCACATTGGAATGGGAATGCGTTGGTTGGGATGGAGAGTTCCATCCAAAGATGCAACAGTACATGCAGACTGGAATCCCAGATATCATTATCGGAAAAGGACAGGATGTTGCTACTTATTCTAGCTTAGGTCTTCTTGGAGAGATTGATAGTAAGTATACAGACCGTGTTCTCGATGCAGCAAATGAGAATGTTACATTTGATGGAAAAACTTATGGGTTAGTTTATAACGCATTGTATCAGGGAGTTTATTACAATAGACAGATGTTTAAGGATAATGGCTGGGAGATTCCAAAGACTCAGGAAGATCTTCAGGCGATTATAGATGATTGTAATGCCAAAGGTATTACACCATTTGCATCGCATATGGTTGATACATGGTCAATTGGTAACGTTACAATGCAGTTCATGATGAATGATGTATTTAATAATAATCCTACTTGGGGCGATGATTTTAGAGCAGGTAAAACTTCATTCTCAGAGGATAAGGCAGCACAGACATGTTACCAGTATAATAAGTTAATTTATGACAATACTTTCCCAGAAACATTTTCACTTGAGCAGACAGATTGCGATGCAAAGATGGTTCTTGGAGAAGCAGCTATGAAGGTGTCAGGTTCATGGTCAATCCAAAACTTCCTTGATATTGATGAGAACTTTGACTTTGGTATTTTCCCATTCCCTAATCAAACAGGTGATTCAAAGCTTATCTTTGAGCCAAACATTGCAATTATGACAAGTGCTACTACAGAACATCAGGATGCTGTTAACTGTGTTCTGGATTTACTTACAAGTGATGAGGAGCTTGCTGTTGAGATTTATGACTATACAAAGACAGCTTCAATGCTAGAAGGAGTAACTCCTACATTTACAAATCCTAGCCAAGAGGATATTGATAAATATGCAGCTGAGGGCATGGTAGTTGATGTAAACCTTGGAAACAACCAGCTTGTATGGGGCGGTTTCCAGGAGGAGAATGCAGCAGATATTGCAGCATGGTTGTTAGGAGATGAATCATTTGAGGACTGCTTGGCAGCTTCTGATTCAAGAGTTGATGTTAGTTCAAGTTCAGCTGAATAGTTTTTAAAAATTATGGCTGCTGCTTCTGCAGCGGCCATTTTTATAGCAATTTTTCTTAATGACTGCTAGTTTGGAGAGGTGAAAATGGGAAATATTAAAACAAGTGGATTGCAAAAAAGGTTGGAAAGACAATATTTCTTGCTAGTTATACCAGGTTTTATTGTTTTTACAGTTGGTATTATTATCCCTGCAATTCTTGCTTTCAGGTATTCTTTAACAAGTTGGAATGGTCTTACTGTAGACAAGCCATTTGTGGGATTAAAAAATTACATCAATCTATTTCATGATACTAATTTTTTGCAATCATGGTGGTTCACAATAAAATTTACTATTGGAAATACGATAATTCAAAACGTATTTGCGCTTTTATTTGCAGTGGCACTCGATTCTGGAATTAAGGCACAAAAACTGTATCGAACTGTATTTTTTATTCCTTGTCTAATCAGTTCAGTAATCGTTGGTTTTATTTGGTTAAAAATGTATTCAAACGTGCTCCCTGAAATTAATGATGTGTTAGGAACAAATATCAATTTCTTGCTATTTGGCAGCGGTGAGACAGTTTTATCTGGTCTCTTAATAGCAAATAACTGGCAGTGGATTGGATATTGGATGCTAATCTATCTTGCTGGACTTCAATCTATTCCAGCTGAGCTATATGAGGCAGCCAAAGTAGATGGTGCTGGAGCAGTATCTAGATTTTTTAATATCACAATTCCAATGCTTGCTCCATCAATAACTATATGTGTTGTTGGAATTACTACAGGTTCCCTGAAGGTATATGACTTATTAGTATCTTCAACAGGTGGTGGACCTGGTAGATCTTCAACATCAGTAATATTACAGATATACAATACTGCAATTGGATCAAGACAGTTTGGATATGGCTCTGCTATGTCAGTAACATTGGTGCTTGCATTATTATTAGTAGCCTTAATTCAGGTTAAGACACTTAAGTCAAGGGAGGTGCAGCAATAATGAAAAGAACAAAGGACAAATCAGAAATTACATCTACCCCTTATACTAAAAGTACATTTATTACGCAAATTTTGATGACAATAGTAGCAGTAATATTTATTTTGCCTATATTTGTAGTATTTAATTATTCGTTTAAGACAAAGAAAGAATTATATTTAACAAATGCACTAACATTACCGTCAAGCATTCAATTTGAGAACTATAAGAAGGCTTTTGAGAAGCTTAATTTAGCGACTACATTTACTAACACTTTTTTGTATACAGCAATAGCAGTATTGGTTTTAGCTATATTATGTAGTGCTACTGCATGGGCTATTGCTAGAAGTAAAGGAAAGTTTTTCAAGTTCTGTTATGTATATTTCATCATTGGAATTTTAATTCCATTTCAGGCGTTGTTTTTACCAATATATATTATTGGTGCCAATTTGAATCTTACAAATACAAGATTTGGAATTATATTTATGTATATAGCTACGGCGATTTCATTTGGCGTATTTTTAATGACAAGCTTTATGTCTACAGTTCCTATAGAGCTAGAAGAAGCAGCAAGAATTGATGGATGCTCAGTTTTTAGAACCTACTTTACCGTTGTATTACCGCTTCTAAAGCCAGCTATGGCGACACTTATAATCATGCAGGCTTTCCAAATTTGGAATGATTACATGTTAGCTAGTTTATATGTAAGTAAGAAAGAATTGAAAACACTTACTGTTGTAATTCAGTCACTCTTTTCTGCTCAGGCCAGTGATTACACAACTGCGATGGCAGCAATTGTTATTTCAGTTATGCCAATAGCAATATTGTTTTTAAGCTTACAAAAATACTTTATTAAAGGAATGACCGTTGGGGCGGTGAAAGGATAATCATGCAGAAATTATTAAACACTTATGTTTTAGGGGACATGAAGGCAACATATCTTATTGATGAAGATACCAAGAATGTTGAATTCGTTTTACTTCCTGCTGCTATTGAATATATAAATATGGATGACATGAAAGAAAAGCCATATATTGATTCGGCAGTCCAGGTTAAGATAATGGGAGATACTTATAATGGCGGCTACGCACCTGGTGTTACGATGCGCCAAAGCCCTACAGTAACTGGATTTGAATATAAAGAGCAAAGCGTAAAAACTGGAGATGATACAACGGAGATTAAAACTCTGTTGGAAGATGAAAGAGGTTACTTAGTATGCCATCATCTTACATATATAGAAGGTGAAAATGTAATTAGAACCTATTCTAGTTTTAAGAATAATAGCAGCAAAGAGGTAACTTTAGAAACATTATCAAGTTTTTCATTAGGCAAACTTTCTCCGTTGATGGATAAAGATGGTGCTGAAACTTTAAAACTCCATAGAATCCGTAGCGTATGGAGTATGGAAGGGAGAAAGGAAACGATATCACTTGAGGATTTACAACTTGAGCCATCATGGGGAGGCCACGCAGTTAGATGCGAAAGATTTGGTTCTATAGGATCACTTCCAGTTAATAAGTTCTTCCCTATTATGGTGTTGGAAGATTCTAAGAACCAAATCTTTTGGGGTGCTCAACTTATGCATAATGCTTCTTGGCAAATGGAGGTATATAGACGAGGAGATTATGTTCAAATCTCAGGTGGTTTAGCTGATCGTGAGTATGGTCATTGGACAAAGACATTAGAGCCAAACGAGGAATTTGTATCACCCGAGGCGATTGTTTCTGTATGCCAGCATGATGAGGAAGAAATATATAGACGACTGACTTCATCCCTAAATAGGGTCGTAAATGATGGACCTGAGTCAGAACAGATTTTGCCAATAATGTTTAATGAGTATTGTACTACATGGGGAAATCCATCTCACGAGAATATATGTGAAATAGTTAATACCATTAAAGATAAAGGGTTTGAGTACTTCGTTATTGACTGTGGCTGGTATAAGCAAGAGGGAATTCCTTGGGATGTTTCTATGGGCGATTATGATGTGTCCAAAGAACTTTTCAAAGATGGACTAGATAAGACTGTTCAAACTATTAAAAATGGTGGAATGAAACCAGGAATTTGGTTTGAAATAGATAATGTAGGAGAGAAGTCAAAAGCTTATCAAGATACAGCTCACTTATTAAAACGTGACGGATATCCATTGACTACTACCATGAGAAGATTCTGGGATTTACGCCAAGAGTATGTGCAAGATTATTTAACCCAAAAGGTTATTGGTACCTTAAAGCAATATGGATTTGAATACATGAAAATGGATTGTAATGACAACGTGGGAATTGGATGCGATGGAGCTGAATCCCTAGGCGAAGGTCTCAGACAAAATCAGGAACAATCTATTAAGTTTATACAGAAAGTAAAAAAGGAAATACCTGGAATCATTTTAGAGAACTGTGCTTCTGGTGGACATAAGCTTGAACCTTTAATGATGTCACTTTGTAGTATGGCCTCATTTTCAGATGCACACGAGTGCCCAGAAATACCTATTATTGCAGCAAACTTGCATAGGGTAATCTTACCTAGACAAAGTCAAATCTGGGCTGTTATAAGAAAAGATGATTCACTAAAGAGAGTAGCTTATTCTATCGCAAATACGTTTTTAGGAAGAATGTGCCTATCAGGTGACGTGTGTTCATTGGACGAATTACAGTGGAAAGTGATAGATGAAGGTATTTCCTTCTACAAGAAAATCGCATCTATCATTAAAGATGGTAAAACATATTTCTACGGAAGCAAGATAGGTAGCTATCGTCATCCAAAGGGCTGGCAAGCAATAGTTAGAGAGAGTCTAGAAATGAAAGAAGCGTACGTTGTAATACATGGCTTTAATCAGGCTAAAGGTGAAAAAGTATGTTTAGACCTAAGTAAAGATTATGATTTAGCTGATTGTTATTCTTTCCAGACTGAAAATATATCTTTCAATACGGGAAGATTGGAATATGTCATTCCTGATGATATGTATGCTATATGCCTATATTTTAAAAAGAAGTAATGGCAAGCTGAGCTGGCATTATAGCCAGCTCATTTTATTGAAGCAATCATCGCCTTCATCAATGATTGTTAGTTTTAAAAGTAGGTGCCTCTGACCCCAATGTTCTAACCTGTGGTTTAACTTAAAAATGCAGAGGCAACAAATGCCTTTCTTTCAATATTTTTGAGACCGAGATGAGTTCGAGCCTCCTCAGCCTCAGCAAAAAAGCCTTCAGATTCGTCTGAAGGCTTTTTTCTTGTAGATATACTTGACCCTCTACTGCACCAGTCTGGTGGGGCTTTTTGTCATCTGTGGCATATCTTTTTTGAACCTACGGTTGGGAGGCGATTTTTAATTATTCAACCGTAGTGAAATGCCCACTACTGGATTAGTGTATGCCTAAATCGACTATAAATCGCTAGAGCATCCCGCTATCTATCTAGATAATACACACTACTACACTCATAAGGCCTAGTTTATACACACAGGGGTCAAAAACTACGGGCGAAACTAGGATTTTGCAAATCTGGCGGTAGGATTTCAAAAACAGCCTCCATATTTTAGCTCTTCCTAATTATAATCAACATCCAAAACACGTATTAATATCTCAAATTCTTATTGACTTTCTAATTCTGCATCATTATAATCCCATATATTTTTGAAAAATAAAATATGATTAACCAAATGGTTAATTGCAAAGAGGAGGATTAATGGAACTAAAAGTATTGAAAGCAACCATTAAAAAGGAGTTTCAGGTAAGACTGCGGGCCTATCCAATCAGCTTTATGGTGGGGTGTATATTGACTTCTTTTTATACTACCTTTGGAGCGTGGCTGATGTATCACTATTTTTTCAGAAGACAGCTGTCGGATAGCTTCAGTGGCTTGACAGGCACAAGTGATTATATGAGCTACGCTATAGTGGGTAGTCTTATGTATCTGTTTGTTGTTAGAACATGTCTGAATGTTAGCAGAACCTTGATGACTGAACTGTGGGAAGGAACGTTGGAAAGCCTGATGCTTGCTCCATTTAGAAGAGTGGCATATTTCCTAGGCAATATGTTGCTTCAGACAATCACCACTTTTGGAGAAACAGCAATAGCAACACTTATTGGAGTATTCTTTGGCCTTAGAATACATGAGTTCAACTTAGTAGAATTTGGGATAGCAGTGGTCCTGTCACTATATTGCTTCTTTGGGTTATCACTGATGCTGGGATGCGTGATGCTTTATACCAGAAATACTTATATTACACAAAACACATTATTCACAGGCATGTTTTTGGTTTGTGGAATTACATTTCCAATAGAGTATTTACCAACCGGTCTTAGATTGTTAGGAAAGCTGATCCCTGTTACAGATTGCGTTTCTCTTATGAGAGCAGCATTGCTTGGTGGCATGGGACAAGGTCAATTCACCCAAACAGCCTTGATGGCATTGATTAGTGGAACAATTTATATAGCATTCGGAATGCCTCTAATGAAGCAGGCGGAAAGATTAGCGTTAGAAAAAATGGAAGGGTAGGTCAAAGGATGATAGAGGTTAGAAATTTAAAAAAGACATATGATGTAAAAAGAAGAGACGGGCTTTTCAAATCTCATAGAGAGAGAATAGAGGCTGTAAAAGATATATCGATGAAAATAGATGCGGGGCAAATTGTGGGATTGCTGGGAATAAACGGAGCCGGTAAAACAACTACTATAAAGATGCTTACAACACTTATAGAGCCTACATCAGGAACATATAGTTTTGATGGAATGGATGCCATCAAACATCCATCAGAGGTTAAGAAGCAAATCAACATGATTGCTGGCGGAGAGCGAATGATTTATTGGAGGCTTACAGCATATGAAAATCTTTGGTACTACGGTCAGCTATATGGCATAGATAATGCTGTTTTAAAGCAGCGTATAGAGAAGCTCTTGAAGTTAGTAGGCCTAGAGTATAAAGCAAATCTTCCAGTAGAAACATTTTCAAAGGGAATGAAACAAAGATTGCAGATTGCCAGAGGTCTCATAAATGATCCTAAGTATATTTTTCTGGATGAGCCTACTATAGGTCTTGATGCAGTGGTTACTCAGGAGCTACATCGTGAAATAAAGAGTTTGGCAAAAGAACAGGGGAAGGGAATCCTTCTCACTTCGCACTACTTATCTGAGGTAGAGGAATTATGTGATTATATTTATCTTGTAAATAGCGGTGAACTTGTGGTTGAGGGGACCAAGAGGGATTTGACAGATTTTGTATTCCTGCGTAATCAGTATGAGTTCTCAACCAAAGGTATGGATGAAGCTATTTACCAAAAGTTGAAAAGTCATATTTGCTATGTGGATAACGAGGCAGAAATAAGTTTCGAAAATGGAAAAACAGTAATCGAATCAAAAATGGAACTGTCATCTGTACTGGCAGGGTTTGCAATACAAGAAATGCTGACTATCAATGAGCTGCATAAGATGGAGCCTTCTTTAGAACAGGCTGTCATAAAACTTTCCAAAGATATGCAAAAGGAGGAAATAGCATGAGATATTTCCTAAAGGTTGTGTGGGCTGAGGCAGTTAAACAACATAAAAACTATTTTAATAATCGTACAATTTACATTTCCCTTTTTATCTGGCCGTTATTTAGCTTTTTATCAGCATATTATAGCTATAGTGCTTTTAACGTGGAAGGGACGCTGGTTTCGTACATAAATGGTAAGAACATATTAGTATTTTTGATGTTAGGCTACATGGCTATGAGCTTTTTTAGATCTGTTGTTCAGTCGGCTTGGAATTTTTCGAGGGAGCGGCAGAGTGGTACTTTGGAATACATTTATTTATCCACAGCCAATAGACTGGCAGTATTAATGGGGAATGCACTGTCATCTGTATTTGAAAGCTCTATAGTAATGCTGATATTTGGACTCTTGATTGTATTTAGTAATAGCGCTTCTATTAACGTAAATACGATAGGTGTATCAATAGTACTTTTGCTTTTTATTATAATGGCATTATTGTGGGGTGTATTCTTAAATGCGTGTTTTCTATATTCAAGGGATACAGATTTTCTGTTTACTATTTTAGAAGAGCCTATGGAAATCTTTGCAGGGGTGAAGGTGCCTATAGCAATTTTCCCGGCATGGGCCAAAATCATAAGCTTAATATTTCCTCTTACATATGTTCTTGAGGCATTGCGACAGGTGTTGTTAAATGGCGCAAGCATATTGTCTATTTCAAACACAATATTTGCGTGTGTGGCAATAATAGTGGTGCTTTTATCAGCAACTTTGATTACAATAGTTGTTGTAGAAAAACATATGAGAAAGACAGGTAACGTTGTACTGTTTTAGTAGGAATATATATGAAAATAGGCATCTGTACAGATAGAATTAAAGATTCATATACTTATATGAAAAGTGGAGAAATATTTTTTTCTCCACTTTTTGAAATGTTTGCAGCTATGCATGTTATTTGCAATCCCGAACATCATACGGCGAGACTTCATTGGTGGGAGCGTGTGAAAGAAATAGTAGATGAGCAGCTGATTTCTGATATAAGGGAATTGTCTGAGTGTACAAATCAGTGGTTTGCACCTATGGATTTTGTCACATTCGACACGTACCCGGTGAGGGATATGAATATTGAGGAAGCGCTAACCACGCTAGAAGGATATTCAATCAATACCTGGAAAAAGGTCTTTAGTGATAATGGCACAAACGTAACACCTACACAAAAACAAAAAATCATCAATGTATCAAGACGATTTTATGAATCCTACTTTTATCAGGAAATAATGATTTTAGAGCCCCTTATGAATACAGCACTTAAGAAAATGCTTAAGGCCTGGGAGGCAGAGGGGATAGCAAAATCATTATCAGATATTCATGAGAGATTAAAGGTAAACGAGAGTGGGATTGTATTTGTTAAAAATAGAGAGTTTCACTTTAAATATGATGAGATAAATAAAATTTTCGTGACTGGCAGCGTATTCCTTAGCCCGCATCTGATTATGGGTAGGGACAACAATTCATCTATTCAGACAGTGAAGCATTTTTATGCGGAGAATGTGCAGACATGTCCTCCAGAGGAACTAGTGCGGCTATACAATGGTCTTGCTGATGGTACCAGATTACAGATCCTGAGAATTATAAAGCATCGTCCAGACACCACCCAAAATCTTGCCATAAAGCTTGGAATCTCAGAGGCGGCAGTTTCAAAACAATTGAAAGTGCTAAGCGCAGGTGGATTAGTCACTAAACAAAGAAAAGGAAACTATATGTACTATTCAGTAGCCGAGGAGGCATTAGACTTCTTGACTTATAGGATATATGAATACTTGATGTGATTTAATTTCCTTTCGTTGTGGCATATCGCTAACACAACTATATTTTACACAATAATCTGTGAGTTTTTTGTGTAGTTAAAGACTATTCTAATCCCCTATGATACAATGAAGCTACAGTTGGGGAGTATCTTGTAAAAGGAGGCTAGGTATGAAATTTTATGTATGTGAGGTTTGCGGTAATTTTGTAGGCATGGTTAAGGAGTCCGGTGCTCCAATGTCTTGCTGTGGTCAGAAGATGAAGGAGCTTGTTCCTGGTACTTCTGATGGTGCAGTTGAAAAGCATGTTCCTGTATGTAAGGTAGAGGGAAATGTGGTGACTGTAGAGGTTGGTTCTGTAGAGCATCCTATGGCTCCAGAGCACTACATTGAGTGGATTGCTATCGAAACAAAGCAGGGAGCTCAGAGAAAGGTTCTCGAGCCAGGTCAGAAGCCATGCGCTCAGTTCGCTCTTACAGATGGCGATTCATTGGTTGCAGCTTATGCATATTGCAACTTACATGGATTATGGAAATCATAATGTTAATAATAGTAAAGAGCTTTGGGGGTGCCCAAAGCTCTTTTTTTGTTAAAATAATCCATCTACTATTTTCATTATTCTATGAAGGTTTTGAATATCTGTATCCACATCACCGGTCTCTAAAGAGTGGTTTGCATCTGGGATGACGGCATATGTGATTGAAAGTTCATCACAAAGCTGGACGCACATATCAGTATCACAAAGAGGATCCTTGCTTCCGTGGAAGACAAAGCCTTCACAAGCATTGATATAGGCGAAAGTCATTTCTATTGGTGTGAAGATAATGCTTTCTGCTTCGATACCGTAGTCAAAGGCGTATTTGGCAGCGATGGCTGTGCCAATACTTTTTCCAATAAAGATTACATTATCATAGGAAGAAAAGTCGACATCCTTTAATTGCTCCACAACCTGTGCCATAGCTTCATTGATTGCAGCTTCAGCCTGCAAGGCATCTGTCTTAATAGAATTCAAATCTTTAGAAAAAGTGTATTTAACTTCTTTTATTTCATAGCCATGATTCTTGGCAAGCTTCTTTGAATAGTACAAAAGTGGTTTATCTGAGTGATATCCAACTCCTGGAAATATAACGGCTAAATTCTTATCCATAGTGTTCCTTTCATTAATAAGAAAAATTCTACGAATCTATTATAGCAATAAAAGTCCTTAGAAAAACCTAAAAAACACAAAACCTGTACCGATTTGTTCACATTGCAATCATGTTGCGCACACTTGACAGGGTTAATATACCGCTAAATGATACAGAAATAGCAACAGATAGGAGTGAATTATGGAAAAGAGGTATAGGCATGAATGGAAACACGCTATAACCTATGCAGACTTGCTAACAATAAGGCAAAGAATGTCAGCTATAGCGATACCTGATCCACATACAATCGACGGAAAATATCTTATAAGAAGTCTTTATTTCGATAATCTGAACGACAAAGCACTTCGTGAAAAAGTGGATGGGGTGAACATGCGAGAGAAATTTCGCATAAGATATTATAACTTCGATACTAGAATTATCCACCTTGAAAAGAAAAGTAAATGTAACGGTCTTGGTACGAAATACCATGCTCCATTGACAGCGGAAGAGGCACAGAAGATAGTGGATGGAGATATTGATTGGATGATTGATTCCCCACATTCACTGCTTCAGGAGCTGTATTGCAAGATGCGATATCAGGGAATGAGACCAATGACCATAGTAGATTACACCAGAGAGCCATTTGTATATGCACCTGGAAATGTAAGAGTTACATTAGATTATGACATAAGAACAGGGATGAATAGAACGGATTTCTTAAATCCAGAATGTGTAACAATTCCAGCGGGCGACGCGCCAATTATATTGGAGGTCAAATGGGATGCATATCTGCCAGAAATAATTAGAGATGCAGTACAAATCCCAGGGACTAGAGTGCAGGCATTTTCAAAGTATGCACAGTGTAGGATTTATGGTTAAGAGATAGAAGGAGTGAAGATTATGACATTTAGCGATATTTTTAAATCAAGCTTTTTAAGCAATGTAACAAGCGTAACAGTTTTAGATATGGTAATTGCTATGGCGTTATCATTTGCAATTGGGTTGTTTATTTTCTTTATTTACAAAAAGACATATGCAGGAGTTATGTACTCATCAAATTTCGGAGTGACTTTAGTAGCTCTTACAATGATTGCGACATTCGTTATCTTGGCAGTAACCAGTAACGTAGTTCTTTCGTTAGGTATGGTCGGTGCCTTATCAATCGTTCGTTTTAGAACAGCCATCAAGGAACCTCTTGATATAGCTTTTCTTTTCTGGGCAATTGCAGCAGGTATCGTACTTGCAGCAGGAATGATTCCACTTGCAGTATTTGGTAGTGTTTTGATTGGTATCATGATTACCGTATTTGCGAATCGTAAATCAAATGTTAATCCTTATATTGTAGTTCTCAGATGTGATGATAATCTTGCAGAAAAAGAGGCAATGCAGTACTTAGAGGAGAAGACAACTAAGTGTGCAGTTAAGAGCAAGACAGCAAGAAAGGGCGAGATTGAATTAAATCTTGAAATCAGACTTAAGGAAGATAACACAGATTTCATTAACGAGTTATCAGATATGGAAGGTGTAGAAAGCGCAGTACTAGTTAGTTATAACGGCGATTACATGGGATAAGGAGGACAGATTATGTCAACTAATAAAAAAATTGACATCATCTGCGTAGTGGTCTTGATACTGGCCATCATCCTGACAGTTTTATTTATGAATGGCGAGAAGCTTGGACTTACAGTGGTGGTTGATGAGGATTCTGAAACAACCACCACATCTTCATATTTTACAAACAATGATATGGATGGTGACTGGGATACTTCCGAGGCGACAATTATTACATTAGAAGGAGATGACATAACTGTTTCGGGGACAGGAGCTTATGTAAATGATGGAAATGTGTACATTGCACAATCTGGATATTATGTGGTAAGTGGAGAGCTTACTGATGGAAGCATTGTTGTTTCTGCAGAGGATAATTCCAAAATTTGGATCATGCTTGATGGGGTAGATATTTACTGCGAAGATGATGCAGGAATTATCGTAGAGCAGGCAGATAAGGTATTTTTAACTTTGGCAGATGGCTCTGAAAACACAATTGAGACAGGCAGCGAGTATTCAGAGGAGGCTGTTGAAGATGATAGAGATGGAGCAATCTTCTCACACGATGATTTGACAATAAATGGAAGCGGTAGCTTGACTGTTACAACCGGCTATTCACATGGCATTGTTTCAAAGGATGATTTGATTATCACAGGTGGAACAATCACAGTGACAGCTCCTGGTGATGGCTTGAAAGCAAATGATGCTCTGAATATAACAGATGCAGATATTACTATTGATGTTGAAGATGATGGCATCACTTGCGATACCAGTGTATACATTGGCGGAGGCACAATTCTCATAAGCAATTCTTACGAAGGAATTGAAGCAGTCATTGTTGAAATAGAAGATGGAGATATCACTATCTATTCAACAGATGATGGCATAAATGCTAATGGAGGATCGTCAGAAGAGTTTGGTATGGGCCAAATGGAAAGCTCAACAACGGATTCTGAAACTACAGATTCTGAAACTACAGAGGAAACATACATTAGCATAAGTGGCGGCACTCTTAGAATTTTTAATGAAGGTGGTAATGACGCAGATGGCATTGATTCTAACGGTGATATTAGTATATCAGGTGGTACGATTTTTGTAAGTCTAACTGATGGCGGATCTAACAACGCAATTGATTACGCAAGTGAAAATGGTGGTGTTGCAGTAATCACAGGAGGAACAATTATTGCTGCTGGAAGTAGCGGTATGGCAGAATCCTTTGATAGTACATCCACACAGGCATCTATACTTTACACAACTAGCGCTTCTATGGAAGCTGGAACTACAGTTTCGGTTGTAGATGCAGATGGAAATGAAATTATTTCATGGGAAGTTCCATATAGCTTCTCTTCAATTAATATAAGTAGCCCTGATTTAGTAATTGGTGAAACATATACAATTACTGCTGGCGATGAATCCGAGACAGTTACACTTGAAGATGTGGTAACTACTGCAGGAGAGGCCACAGCAGGTGGCATGGGCCAGATGGGTGGCATGGGCCAGATGGGTGGCATGGGCCAAATGGGTGGCATGGGCCGCGGCCAGCAGATGCAGTCGGAAGACGTAGAAATGAATGAAGAATTCCAGGCACCAGAAGACTCAGAGTCAAGCGAAGAATTCCAGGCACCTGAGGACATGGATGAAAGCGCTATGCCACAGGGCAAGGGACAAGGAGGCCGAGGCGGTATGGGCATGGCAGGAGGCCAAGCTGGATTTGAGTCAGAAGAGACTACAGAGTCAGAAGATTCTACAGATACAGCTCAGTCATTATCTGAGTTAGATTCACAGACATGGATTTTACTTGGAGTTTCAGCGGCAGTCCTTGTAGCAGGATTAGGATTTGCAATATTTTACAGAAAGGGAAGATTATAATAAATAGTGCTTTTTCTTTTAAAGCAAATCATGTACAATACCCCTAACATTTATAGTGAATGATTAGGAGACATAATTAAAATGAAAGAAAACATAGTTCTAATTGGTATGCCAGGTGTTGGCAAAAGTACTTTGGGTGTTGTATTGGCGAAGGAACTTGGGTTTGAATTCGTAGATGCGGATTTGCTTATCCAAAAGAGGGAAAAACGTTTGCTTAAGGAAATCATTGCTGAGGAAGGTGTAGATGGTTTTCTTAAAATAGAAAATGATGTAAATGCCAGCATTTCTTCAACCAAAACAGTTATAGCAACTGGTGGAAGTGTTATCTATGGCGCAGAAGCAATGGAGCACCTAAAGGAAATTGGAACTGTAGTTTATCTTAAGCTTGATTATGAAACACTTGATAGTCGCCTCGGCAGTCTAAAGGGCCGCGGGGTTGTTCTAAAAGACGGGCAGAATCTTAAGTCTCTCTACGACGAAAGAATTCCGCTGTATGAAAAATATGCAGATGTAACCGTAGATGAGGGGGGCCTCGGCCTCGAGGAAACCTTGGATGCGGTGCTAGAAAAAATATCTGAATAGATAGTATAAAAGTCCTGTAACTATCAATCTCTATGTACTGTCAAGGAGGCGTGTTAGCCGACGAGACAGTATCATAGGATTGTTAGTGTAACAGGACTTTTTGTTTTATATATAATTAGGTTTCCGAAACTTTTTTGTAGCCAGTTTTTACAAGCCACTTCTGATCGATAATTTTGACTTCGTCTCCGAATGCGATGTGGAGGCGTACAGATGATGGCTGCTTTTCAATTTCTTTGACTGTTCCCTCTCCAAATTTTGGATGAGAAACAACATCGCCTACTTCATATCGTATTTTCGAATTTTCCATATTTTTGTAAGCGCGCTGTGTGCGATAAGTATCAAGCATCTGAACCTGCTTGTGATCTACTGTAGGACGCTTTAAAACTGAATCATAGTCCACCTTTTTGAGGCTCTGGCCTTCTACGTAGTAGTCTGCAGGGATGGCGCCGATAAGGCTGCAGCAGTATTTCCATGCACTGCCGTGAACTCCTGGCTGCCATGTGTATTCGCTTGGGATGCTGATGTGACGTGTCATGTAGTGTGCATATTCATGCTTATATAAATTGATTCGATCGGCCTTTGAAAGCTGCTCATTTAAGCAGAAACCGATGAAAAATAGTGAAAACTGGAATTGCTCTTCATCATCATATGAAGGTGGAAGATAAGATCCAAGGGCCTTTTCATCCATCCCAAAGGTGATTGGAACTTCTGCACCGTGGAGCCCCAGCTTGTGATCTAGAACTGAGTACAATGCAGTGATTTCTGCACGAAGAACAGGTTCTTCATCGTGCAACATTTTAAACATTTCTTTCTTTGTCATTATGTCTCCTTAAAACTCGATATAACTTTATACAGAAGGATAGTATAGCAACTGAAATTGAAATTTACAATTATCAAAAATGATAAATTTGTTAATTATCCAATATTAATTTGACTTTAAAAATGCACGATATTACTATAAAGATATAAGGGAAATTATGCACATATTTTTGTGTTAGGAGATTATATATGAGAAGAGCAATCAAAGTTTCAAAAAAGATATTGGCCTTTTCACTGGCCGTATTTATGGGAGTAGCAGTCCTTGGCTTGTCACTACAGGCAGATGCTGCTAAAAAGAAATCCTCAGGAACATATGCAGAAGGTGATGATATTGCCTTTGGAACCTTGGATGGAAACATTATCAACTGGACAATTCTTACATATGACGATACTACAAAGGTTGCCCTTATTGTTTCAAGAAAGACTCTACATTCATATTCAGTGCTTGCATACAGAGATTCAATTAATCAGATGTATTTAAATAGCAAGTCGTCTGCTGGCTATGTTAAGTGGGAGGATAACTATTGGAGAGGTTGGCTCAATCAAATTTTCTATCAGCAGTGCTTTACAGACGCTGAGAGAGCCACAATCCAGAAGACATCTCTTACAGAGGAAGCAGCCCAGACAAGTCTCATGAATTTCTATCATGACACTACTTTGGATGCTTATTACCTTGCCGGAAATGTTAAGAACTCTCTCAATATGAATATTTACAACAATCAGAGTACAACTTCTGATTATATATTCTTCCTTTCTTCAGATGAGTACACAGCGTACAAGGATACTATGAAATATGAGACCAGCAACACATGGCCTCTTAGAACAAACGCTTATGATGACCCGGCTCAGGGACTGTTTGTAAATGATGCAAAGAAGCTCATCGAAAGAAAGTACTATTATCTTGGTGATGGAATCAGACCAGCTATGTATGTAAAACTTGGAAAGACTGACGAGGAGAAGGCTGCTGAATCAGGTACAGACACAGCTTCAACAGACACTATCACTACATCAGATACCACAAGTAGCTCTTCTAGCAGTTCAACTAGCAGTTCGACAGATTCCACAAGCACTGCAAGTACAGCTAGTACCACTACCACAGCTACTACAACTGCATCAACAAGTAGCACATCTACAGCAAAGGCTACATCTTCAAAGAAATATGCAAACAATGGCACAAATATAGGAAACATCACATTGCCAGATGATGCCACTTATTCTATGAGCAACGGTAGCACTGCCCAGGTAGCGATTAATCTAGACTATTTGAATAGTACAGATAAGCAATACAATGTGACATACAAATCATCAGATGCCAGTGTGTTCACCGTTGACTCCAATGGCTTGATTACATCCGTTGGAAAGGGAACAGGTACACTGACTGTTAGAATGAAGAAATCAAATGGCAAAACTTATACCATGACATGCCGTATTGATGTGACCTAGGAGCAGAGGCGTGACACAGGAAAGATTCCTTAAAAGAAAAATAATTATAAATAATTTGACAGATTTACAGCCTGACTATGAGCCTGGCACTTTGGTGCTGACTGATAGCCAGGCTGTTGTTGATGAGTGCGAAAGCAGACATTTTCCGGTTGCAGCTTATGAGGAAGAAGGCTCTGTGCCTATACGGTGTTCGCAGGTGCTTATGGATGTTGATGAAATAGAAGATGATGATTTTGAAAACATCTACAGACGATGTGCCGGCATACCATGGGATATCGCATATACGGAGCGCTGTCTTATCAGGGAATTTGGGATGGCTGATTTGGATGCACTCTTTGAATTGTATTCGGAACCACACATGACAGACTATATGGAACCACTTTTTGAGTATGAGGAAGAAAAGCAATATCAGGAAAACTATATAGAATATATTTACAAGCTGTATGGTTTTGGAATGTGGTTGATTTTCGATAGATTCACGGGTAAATTAATAGGTAGAGCAGGTTTAGAAGTGCGGGAAACCTGCGATAGAGAAAACCAGGCGGAAATGGGCTTTGCTATTGCATCCAGCAGATGGAAGCAGGGACTGGCCTATGAGGTTTGCTCAAAGATAATAGAGTTGGCCAGAGACGAATATGGGCTCACAAGCTTGATTGCTAGATGTGATCCGGAAAATTTAGCCAGCAGACATTTATTAGAAAAACTCGGTTTCGTTATTGTGGGATACGAAACTGATGGAGATTGTAGGTATTTTAGGGAGATTTTGTAATGGATTTAAAGAACTATCAGCATGAAGTAGTAGTGACTGATGAGGGGCTTCCATTCAAGCTTTTTGCTTTTGAAGGCCAGAATGGAAATTATGTAAGGGAAAAACACTGGCACCGTTCAATTGAGATTTTTGCTGTTTGGGAGGGCAGATTGGAATTTACTCTCCAAGAAAAGCGCTTTCCTCTTAACGGTGGCGAGTTTGTTATAGTAAATAGCAACGAGGTTCATAGTATAGCAGCTCCAGATGTTAATAAAACGGTGGTATTGCAGATTCCACAGGATACATTTGCGGAGTATTTTACAGATGAGCAGTTTATCTGGTTTTCACATGGAGACAGAGAAACAGATCATCGTGTGTTTACACTTTTGCAGGAAATGTATCTTATTTATACAAATGGAGAAGAAGCCAATAAGCTTCAGGTTCTTAGCTTGTATTATGAGCTTCTTTATATTTTGGTTACAAAATATCGTAAGTTCAATGTTAATGAAGAAATACTTAAGAACAGTAAGCAGTTGAAGAAGCTTTCAAATATCACAAGATATATGAAGGACCATTATGCTGAGAGTATATCTTTGGAATCAATGGCAGAGCAGTTTAACTATTCTCCATCATATCTTTCTAGAATGTTCCAAAAGCATGCTGGAATCAATTTTAAAGACTATTTGCTCGGAATTAGATTAGAGCATGCAGTCCGGGAATTAGAAGAAACAAATGGCCAGATTGTAGATATTGCATTGGGAAATGGATTCCCAAATTCAAAGGCATTTTCAAATGCATTTAGAGATAAATACGGAGTACTCCCCAGCGAGTACAGAAGGAGTAATGAATAATAATGGCAAAGAAAGTATATGCAGTCAGAGTGGGTAGAAAACCTGGAATTTATCACACATGGGATGAGGCTAAGGCTCAGGTTGATGGCTTCAAGGGGCCCGTGTTTAAGGGTTTTACATCTATGGCAGAGGCAGAGGCTTTTATGAAAGGAGGCTCTGTAAGTAGCGGAGCTGCTAAATCTGCAACTGTTAAAAATGATATTGTGACTGCAACTGATGCTTTCCAGAATCTTCAAAAGGTAACTGTAGAGGATGGAGGTAAATACAACATTCTTGATTCCCAGATAAAGGAGCAGTGCATTGACAAGGTGGCACTTATTACAAAAGCCTTCAAGACTGCATTTGCATCGCCAGTTTCTATTGATGACATTAGCGCAAATGAGGATGTAAAGACTTTGATGGCTCGCTATGGCTGTGATTTCGATAGTCTTACATCTGAGTGTAATATTGCCTTCGTAGATGGTGGCGGCGACAAAGTGGGTGCCAATTTCGAAAGCACAAGAATTCTCTTTGGTGTAGTTTTCTACAATTCGGAAGAATCAAAGTTTAGTTTGTATAGATATGCCCTTGAAAGGGGCACAGATTTTGACTGGCTATTTAGAGCATCAAATGTGGCAGGAGAGGAGCTTGCTGCATTGTTTGCTATGTACATAGCAGCTCGTATGGGATTGAAACAAATCCATATTTATCAGGATAACAATCTTCCTGCAAAGTATTTCTCCGGAGCCTTCAAGAAAATCCATAAGATGGACGACTACATGCTTCAGATATTTATAAACGCCAGCCTTCAATACTTAAAGCAGGGCATGGAAATCAACTTCCTTTATGTGCCATCAGAGCATGCAGCTTATAAAGATAAGTCTAAGGCAACTAAAGGAAAAGCCGTATATGAATCTCAGGATATACCAAAAGTATCCTTTGAAATGGCAGAATTCCTGAATGGAGTTTCTGATAGATTAGCGGATTATAGAAATTAATGGTATTTGTACAATACTTTTAAAGTTGGGTATTGATATTTATTGTAATATAGTATATTATAATTTCATCAAACAGATTTGAAGGACGAATTCAAATCTAAAATAAAAGAAAAGAGGGAAATAATATGTTTTGTAGTTCATGCGGTACACAGTTAGAAGAGGGCACACTTTTTTGTCCAAATTGCGGTAATCCTGTAGCATAGGCAAACGATGCAGCTCAGGCTAACAGCGCAGCACAGGCTAGTGCGCCAGTTAATCCAGCACCACAGTTTGACGGTTCAACACAGTATTACACACCACAGCCAGTCCTTGGTTTGAAATGGGCAAACTTCCTTGGATATTTTGCTTTGTGGGCAGGTGCACTTGTTAATCTCGGTTCAGGTATTTCACTTATCACTGGCCTACTTTATGGTGAGGATGCAGATCTTGTTTATAGCTTCTTCACAGGTCTTAAAGTGTTAGATGTTCTTTATGGAATTTGCTTACTTGCTACTGTTGCATTGGGCGTTGTGACAGCACTATCTATCATCAAGCGCAAGAAGCAGGCAGGCACTTTAGTTTGCTTAATGTATGGTGTTCAGTCTGTATTATCAGTTATTTATATAATTGGTGCCTCAATTATTCTTGGCACATTTGCGGGTGATGCTACTACAATTACTCAAATTGTTGTTTCTATCGTTATGATTTTTGTAAACCGTACATACTTCAACAACAGACGCGATGTTTTTGTCAACTAAATAAAAGTCAAAAAATTGACATCACATAGTAAAGATTTAAAAGTCTCCAAAATGTTTTGTTTGATATCATTTGATTATCAAAAAACGTTTTGGAGGCTTATTTTTTGTAAAAGGAGCCGCGGTATTTAAGGAGGGTAATTACAATGAACAACATGCCAAATGTAAAAATTGGTGTAGTAGCAGTTTCTCGTGACTGCTTCCCAGAAAGCTTATCAGTAAACAGAAGAAAGGCACTTATTGAGGCCTATACAAAGAAATATGGTGCAGAGCACATCTATGAGTGCCCAGTTTGTATAGTAGAGAGCGAGATCCACATGGTACAGGCTCTCGAGGATATTAAGAAAGCAGGATGTAATGCACTTTGCGTATATCTTGGAAACTTCGGTCCAGAAATTTCAGAGACACTTCTTGCAAAGCACTTTGAAGGACCAAAGATGTTTATTGCAGCAGCAGAAGAGTCAGGCAATAGCCTTCTTGATGGTAGAGGAGATGCTTACTGTGGTATGCTCAACGCTAGCTACAACTTACAGCTTCGTAACATCAAGGCTTATATTCCAGAGTATCCAGTAGGTGATGCTGAGGATTGCGCTGATATGATTCACGAATTCGAGCCAATCGCTCGTGCAGTAATTGCACTTTCAGATCTTAAGATTATCAGCTTTGGACCACGTCCACTTAACTTCCTTGCTTGTAATGCACCAATCAAGCAGCTTTACAACCTTGGTGTTGAAATCGAGGAGAACTCAGAGCTTGATCTTTTCGAAGCATTCAATAAGCATGAAGGCGACAGCCGTATTCCAGAGGTTGTTGCAGATATGGAAAAAGAACTTGGCGCTGGAAACAAGAAGCCAGAGGTTCTTGCAAAGCTTGCTCAGTACGAGCTTACACTTAAGGACTGGGTAAGAGATCACAAGGGATATCGTAAATACGTAGCAATCGCTGGCAAGTGCTGGCCTGCATTCCAGACACAGTTTGGTTTCGTTCCTTGCTATGTAAACTCAAGATTAACAGGTGAAGGCATTCCTGTATCTTGCGAGGTTGATATCTACGGATGTCTTTCAGAGTTCATCGGTACAGTTGTTTCAGAAGATATCGTTACACTTCTTGATATCAATAACTCAGTACCAAAGGATATGTACAACGAAGAAATCAAGGGTAAGACAAACTACACACTTCAGGATACATTTATGGGATTCCACTGCGGAAATACATGCTCTAAGAAGCTTGCATTCTGTGAGATGAGAAACCAGAAGATTATGGCTCGTACACTTCCAGAGGAAGTTACAAATGGAACACTTGAAGGAGATATCGCTCCAGGAGAAATCACATTCTATAGACTTCAGTCTACAGCAGACAACATCCTTCGTGCTTACATCGCACAGGGCGAGGTTCTTGATGTACGTACAAAGTCATTCGGTTCAATCGGTGTATTTGCTATTCCAGAAATGGGACGCTTCTATCGTCACTGGTTAATCGAGAAGGGATTCCCACATCACGGAGCTGTTGCATTCGGTCACTACGGAAAGGCTCTCTACGAAGTATTCAAGTACATCGGAGTAGAGGTAGACGAAATCGGATACAACCAGCCTGCAGGCGTACGTTACCCAACAGAGAACCCATTCGCATAATTAGTTAAAAAATGGCTGGCTTCGGCCAGCCATTTTTAGAATAGGAGATTATAGTTATGTATTATATAGGTGTAGATCTTGGTACATCGGCAGTGAAACTCCTTCTCATGGAAGGCAACGGTGATATCAAGAAAATAGTTTCAAAGGAATATGACCTTAGCTTCCCACATCCAGGCTGGTCTGAGCAGAAGCCTGAGGATTGGTGGGCTCAGTCTATGGCAGGCTTGAAGGAACTTACAGCAGAGGTTGATAAGACTAAGGTGGCTGGTATTTCTTTTGGTGGTCAGATGCATGGCCTTGTAACACTTGATGCAGATGACAATGTCATTCGTCCTGCAATTCTTTGGAATGATGGACGTACAGGTAAAGAGACAGAGTATCTTAATAATGTAATTGGAAAGGACAAGCTTTCTGCTTACACTGCAAATATTGCATTCGCAGGCTTCACCGCTCCAAAGATTCTTTGGATGCAGGAAAATGAGCCAGATCTTTGGGCTAAGGTAGCAAAGATTATGCTTCCAAAGGACTATTTGGCTTACAAGCTTTCCGGAAGCTTCTGCACAGATTATTCTGATGCCAGCGGTATGCTTCTTCTTGATGTTAAGAACAGATGCTGGAGCAAGGAAATGATGGATATCTGCCATGTTTCTGAGTCTCAGCTTCCTAAGCTTTACGAGAGCTATGAAGTAGTTGGCACAATTAAGCCAGAGGTTGCAGCAGAGCTTGGATTTACAAATGATGTAAAGATTATTGCAGGCGCTGGTGACAACGCTGCAGCTGCAGTTGGTACAGGTACAGTTGGAGAGGGCAAGTGCAATCTTTCAATTGGAACATCTGGTACAATCTTTATCTCTAGCAAAAACTTTACAGTAGACCCTGCAAATGCCCTTCATTCATTTGATCATGCAGATGGTGGATATCACCTTATGGGCTGTATGCTTTCGGCAGCATCATGTAACAAGTGGTGGATGGATGAAATCCTCAAGACAAAGGATTATCCAGCAGAGCAGGCTGGTATCAAGAACCTTGGTGAGAACCGAGTATTCTATCTACCATATCTTATGGGAGAGCGTAGCCCTCACAACAATCCGGATGCGCGTGCTATGTTCATCGGCATGTCTATGGATACAACACGTGAGGATATGACACAGGCTGTTCTTGAAGGCGTAGCTTTTGGCCTTCGTGATTCGCTGGAGGTTGCTCGTTCACAGGGTATCGTTATTGAGCGAAGCAAGATTTGTGGTGGTGGTGCTAAGTCTCCATTATGGCAGCAGATTATTGCATCAGTTATGAATCTGAAGCTTGATATCTTGGAGAATGAGGAAGGCCCAGGACTTGGTGGCGCAATTCTTGCAGCTGTTGGCTGTGGTGAGTACGCTACTGTAGAAGAGGCATGTGACAAGCTTGTAAAGGTAAAGACTACAGTTGAGCCTAATCCAGAATTAATTCGTAAATACGAAGAGAGATATCAGGAGTTCAAGAAGCTTTATCCTACAGTAAAGAGTTTATTCTAATAAATAAGGCGCTAGCTCCTATGCTAGCGCCATTCTATTTATATTGACATATAACAAAAAAAAGAGCATCGCTTTTGCGATGCTCTTAGCAGTTCCTAGCGGAATCGAACCGCTGTTTTCGCCGTGAGAGGGCGACGTCTTAACCGCTTGACCAAGGAACCATATGTCCTAACGACAAGACATATAATACTATGGCCTGGCCTCTAAGTCAAGAGAAAACCCACAATTATTTTAAATTCAGAATTATTTGAAAATTAAGACAATACTGAACAATATTTTGACTGTGTTGTACTCAATAAATGTGATAAAAATGCATAAAAAAAGCTCAAAAAAGTTGCCTTATTTGTGCAAAACTATTAAAATATTATCTATAAATAAAGTGTGTTGTTTATTTACAGAAGGATATAAAAGAAGAAAGATAGGGGGGGATGATATGGCTCAGACAAGTATGCTAGCTATGATTCTAGCAGGTGGTCGCGGTAGCCGTCTGCATGAGTTAACCAAGAAAGTTGCAAAACCGGCCGTTGCTTATGGTGGAAAATATCGTATTATCGATTTCCCACTCAGTAACTGTGCTAATAGCGGAATAGATATCGTAGGTGTTTTGACACAGTACGAATCGGTTTTGCTAAATAGTTATGTTGCGGCAGGTGGAAGATGGGGATTGGACACAAAGGATAGTGGTGTTTTTGTCCTCACACCTAGAGAGAAGGCAGACAGTGGTCTTGATGTTTATCGAGGTACTGCAGATGCTATTTCACAGAACATTGATTTTATTGATGCTTATGATCCAGAGTACATTTTGGTACTATCCGGGGATCATATTTATAAAATGAATTATGATAAGATGCTTTCTTTCCATAAGGAAATGGGAGCAGATGCAACAATAGCTGTTCGTGGAGTGCCAATGAAGGAAGCAAGTCGATTTGGCATAATGAACACAGATGACAACCGAAGAATCATCGAGTTTGAGGAAAAGCCGGAAAAGCCAAAGAGCAACCTGGCATCTATGGGTATTTATATTTTCACCTGGAAGACTATGAGAAAGCTTTTGATAGAGGATATGAAGAATCCTGACTCAAGCCATGATTTTGGTAAGGACATTATTCCGGTAATGTTAAATGGAGATAAAAAGCTTTATGCCTATGAGTTCTCAGGTTATTGGAAGGATGTTGGAACAATCGATTCCCTTTGGGAAGCCAATATGGATCTTCTGGATAGCGACAATGAGCTTAATCTGGATGATACATCATGGAAGATTTACACAGAAGACACAGGTGTCATTCCACAGTACATTGCTTCTTCGGCAAAAATCGATGGGGCATATATCAACCAGGGCGCTCACATAGGTGGAGAGGTATCCAGGTCAGTTATCTTTTCAAATGTAAAGATAGCACCTGGTGCAAAGGTAATAGATTCCGTGCTTATGCCAGGAGCTATTGTTGAAGAAGGAGCTACTGTCACAAGAGCCCTTGTGGCTGAAAACATTAGAATAGGAAAGAACGCCAAGGTAGGAAATAAGAAGAGCGAGGAAATCCTTCTTGTTGCAAAAAATGTAAAGGGGGAGGATTAATATGGCAAACAAAGCATTTGGCGTGATTAATTCCGCCGCAAACTATATCAGAGTCGAAGGACTTCATGACTACAGACCAATTGGCGCTTTCTCATTCTTGGGTAGATTTCGAGTTATCGATTTCCCTATTTCGAATATGAGCAATAGCGGCATAAATCGTATACACGTATATTTGAATAGTAGACCTCGTTCTATTGTTGAGCACATTGGTGATGGTCGCCATTACAATATCAATTCAAAACGAGGAAATATTCAGCTGTTATTTACACAGAATAATGGTTATAGTTCCATCTATAATACAGATATCAATGCGTATCTGGAAAACCTAGAGCAGATAGAGCGCATGCCTCAGGATTATGTAATCGTGGCACCTAGCTACATGATTTACAAGCAGGATTATCAAAAGCTTTTGGATGAGCATGTGGCAGCTGGAACAGATATTACTTTGCTATATCACAAGGTAGATCAGGCTAAGGAATACTACAGAGCGTGCAATGTGGTTACCTTGAACAAGCAAAAAGGTGTACAATCTCTGGAACGCAACATGGGCACAGCCAAGGAGAAGCTTGTCAGCATGGACACCTATGTTATGTCTAAAGAGATATTTGTTGATTTGATTAAAAAGGCTAAGAAAGAGTCTTCTGCTTATTCTCTTGCAGATATGATTGCATTAGCTTGCGAGACTCTTGATGTGAGAGGCTATCAGCACAAAGGATTCTTTGCAGCGATAACAAGCTTGGATGATTACTACAGGGCAAACATGGAGATGCTTGATTACGCAACGGCGATGGACTTTTTCACAAACGATTGGCCATTTTACACTAAGACAACAGACGCCTGCCCAACACAATATTTCCACGGAGCAAATGTTACCAACTCAATGGTATGTAATGCCGGCTTGATTGAAGGCACTGTTGAAAATTCTATCATTGGACGTAATGTTCATATTGGAAAAGGGGCAGTAGTTAGAAACTCAATTATTCTTTCCTACGCTGATATTGGAGATGGAGTTTATATCGAAAATGCGGTAGTAGATAAATGGGTTGAGGCAAAGAAAATCAAGAAGATTGTATCAGAATCTGTTACACCAACATATGTAAAACGTAATGATAAACTTTAATTAAAAACGAGTCAGTCTAAACTAACAGACTGACTCGCCTTTTTTTTATATATGTGGTAAAGTAATTCTGTAGTTTTTCGAAAAGAAAATTTTGGAGGAAATAAATATGTTACCAGAACAGACAATTGAATTTAGATATGACACACAACTTCTTATTGAGGGCGAGAATCTTGATGAGGATGCAATCAACGATTACATCACAGAGAATTTTGTTGGCGACAGCTTACTTGCAGTAGGTGATGAGGAGCTTATCAAGATTCACTATCATACAAACGAGCCATGGAAGGTTCTTGAGTACTGCAGAACACTTGGCGAGATTTATGATATCGTAGTCGAGGATATGGATAGACAGGCAAGAGGTTTACAAGGCTAGGCTGCGTCTTCCCGAAAGGATTTTACATGAATAACAGCTTTATATTACGCGGAGGCATTGCCTTCTCGGAATCAGAAAAGAGAATAACTACATATTATAGAGGTTATCTTGTTTGTGTGGATGGCATTTGCAAAGGTGCCTTCACAGAGCTCCCTGAGCAGTACAAGGGATTGCAGCTATATGATTACGGCGAGCGTTTAATCATCCCTGGCATGACTGATTTGCATGTTCATGCACCTCAGTACACCTTCCGCGGAATTGGTATGGATGAGGAGCTACTGGAGTGGCTTACCACCTACACATTCCCAGAGGAAGCCAAATACTCTGATATGGAATATGCTAAAAAGGCATATGGGTATTTTGCAGAGGATTTAAGACGTTGCTTTACAACTCGTGCTGTTGTTTTTGGAACAATGCATAATGAAGCAACTATCAACCTCATGGATCAGCTAGAGGATACTGGTGTGATCACATACGTTGGTAAGGTAAATATGGATAGAAATGGTGGCGAAGGTCTTCAGGAGGAAAGTGCCGAGGCATCACTTCAAGCTACATTGGATTGGCTTTCAGCTATCGATGGTCGCTACAAAAACACAAAGCCTATCCTTACACCTCGATTCATCCCATCATGCTCAGATGATTTAATGAGAGGCTTGGGAAAGCTTTCAGCTGAAAGAAATTTGAGAATCCAGTCGCATCTTTCTGAAAATCAGTCGGAGGTGGCTTGGGTAAAGGAGTTGGTTCCTGAATCAACTTCCTACGCAAATGCGTACGAGCTGTTTGATACCATGGGCTCAGCAGAACTTCCTACTATCATGGCTCACTGTGTATACTCAGGAGAAGAGGAAATGAGCATCCTTAAAAAGCATGGTGCTTACATTGCTCATTGTGCTGATTCCAATATGAACCTTACAAGCGGTATCGCTCCAATCAGAAAGTTTATGGATGCAGGCATCAAGGTGGGTCTTGGTACAGACGTGGCTGCCGGCTCATCTATGAATATGCTTAAGACAATGCTTATTACATTGCAGGCATCTAAAATGTACTATCGCCTGGTTGATACAGATGTTAAGCCACTTTCTTTTGAAGAGGTTTTCTATCTTGCTACAGCAGGTGGCGGAGAGTACTTTGGCAAGGTTGGTACATTCAAGGATGGATACGAATTCGATGCAGTTGTTATCGATGACAGCAAGATGTATTCAATGAGAGATATGTCCATCAGAGAGCGTATTGAGAGAATGTGTTACAATGATGCCGATGCCATTATTAAGGATAAATTTGTCAAAGGCAAAAAGGTATATTGCTAATTGCTAAAAAGTCTTGAAAAAAGTGTTAAATAAAAGTGTCCAGCATTGACTGGACACTTTTTTTAGGTGTATGGTGAGAACATACGGAGTAAAAGTCCGGTAAATTGCATGTCAAACATTTTCTTTATACACATTGCTCAATTTGTATCTTATATTTTTGTGCGAATGGTATAAAATGAGTGGCATGAGAAAAAATGAATAGGAGGTGTTTTCTTGACTTTAGCAGAAAAGCTTGTAGAAGAGCTAAATTGCGAAGAGGTATTCAGGCTCCATATCGGAGGATTTGATATTCCGATTTATGAATCAGTCGTAGTTACCTGGATCGTAATGGCCGTGCTTATTCTCATAGCCATATTCTTGACTACGGGACTAAAGACACAAAACATCAGTAAAAAGCAGGCATTTGCCGAGCTTATTTACGAGAAACTAAATGCCATTGTTGGTGCAACCTTAGGTGAAGAGGGAAAGGCATATACCGGTTACCTTGTCACAGTACTTTTGTACATTGGTTTATCTAACATCATTGGTTTGTTTGGTTTCAAGTCACCTACTAAGGATGTAAATGTTACAGCAGCACTTGCTCTTATGAGTATAGTTTTGGTAGAAGCTGCAGGTATTTATCACAAGGGCGTAAAGAAATGGTTACATTCATTTGTTGAGCCAGTTGCTATAGTAACACCATTTAACATTCTTGATGTATTCACAAGACCATTGTCGTTATGTATGCGACTTTTTGGTAATGTACTTGGTGCTTTTGTTATCATGGAACTTCTTAAAATCGTCGTTCCACCAGTTATCCCTGCTGTATTTTCATTATACTTTGATTTGTTTGATGGATTACTTCAGGCATACGTATTCGTATTCCTAACTTCTTTATATTTAAAGGAAGCTATTGAATAAAGAATCGAAAAGAATATTTTTATGGTATTTTTAATCAAGTAGAAGAGCCGACTCAAAAAATGATAATGAGCTTGTAGATATCAAGCTCTTATGATTCTCAAGCGAGACATGTAGTCGAGCGGAGAATCTATAAGGCTTGTAATCGTAACAAGCATACACAGAGTGAATGTCGGCGAGCTTTAGGAGGAAAAATTTTATGAACACTTTAATCGCAGTTGGAGCAGGTATTGCAGTAGTAACAGGTCTTGGTGCTGGTATTGGTATCGGTATCGCAACAGGTAAGGCTTGCGAAGGTATTGCACGTCAGCCAGAAGCAGAGAGCAAGATTCAGAAGAACCTTATCTTAGGTTGTGCCCTTGCAGAGGCAACAGCTATTTACGGTTTCGTTATCGCTCTTATGATAATGTTCGTATTGTAATAACAAGTTCTATTAATAATAAAGGATAGGTATTAGATATGATTAACATTCAATTTTGGAGTATTCTTTGGACAGTAGTCAATCTTCTTATCCTGGTTGTAGCTTTCAAAATCTTCTTCTTTAAGCCTATTGGCAAAATTATTGCTAAGCGTCAGGAAGAGGCAGACGAGGTTTATGCAAAGGCTACAGCAAAGGAAAATGAGGCTAATGAACTTGCTGCACAGTACGAGCAGAAGGTTGCAGAGGCTGAGACAGAGAAGAAACAGATTATTGCTGAAGCAAGAAAGAGCGCTGATGGCCAGTATCAGAAGATATTAGAAGATGCTAAGACTGATGCAAAGAGCATTCATGATGCAGCAGTTGCAGAGGCTAATCATGAGAAGAGCCAGATCATCGCAAGTGCAAAGAAAGAAATTGCAGATATAGTAGTTGATGCAACTACAAAAGTTGTTGGTAGCAAAACAGGAGCTGATATCGATAGCAAACTGTTTGATGAATTTTTAGGTAAAGCAGGTGAATAAAAGTGACAGAGAAATCTTTAAACTATGCCCGTGACCTACATAGCATAGATAATGCAGAAGCACATTTGCAGTCTGCCGCTTCTATACTAGAGGCTGTACCTGCAATTGGAGAGGAATTATCAGATCCTACAGTAGCAATCGCTAAGAAGCATGTTGTTATTGATAGCATATTCCCTCATGAAATCCGCAATTTCTTCAAATTGCTATGTGATAACGGAGATTTTGATTTATTTAATGATATTAGAGCTGCATACAAGGAATCTCTTCAGCCAAAGACTGAAAAGGTTGATAGAGCGAAACTTCGCTATGTTACTGCACCTTCAGATGAGCAGCTTGCAGGTATCAAGAAGTTCCTTGCTAAGGAAACAGGCAATGGAGACATTGAGCTTGAATTAGTACAGGACGATTCACTAAAGAGTGGTTTCATTCTTTCAGTGGGTACAAAAGAATATGACTGGAGCGAACAGGGACGTATTGAGCAGTTCGCTACAAAGATTAATAAGGCGGTTGGTGTTTCAGCTGTTGATGAAAGCATCCTTTCAATCCTCAGAACAAACGTTGAAGACTTCGCTCTTGAAGCTCAGGAAAAAGAAGTCGGAATCGTTAACTGGGTTGGTGATGGAATTGCCAACGTAGACGGTATTGATCATGCATTCTACGGCGAAATCGTTATCTTCGATTGCGGCGTAAGAGGTATGGTACAGGATGTTCGACGCGATGAAGTCGGTGTTATCCTTTTCGGTCGTGATACAGAAATCAAAGAAGGTTCTAAGGTTGTTCGTACTGGTAAGATGGCAGGCCTTCCTGTTGGTAACGGATTCCTTGGACGTATCGTTGATGCTCTTGGTACTCCACTTGATGGAAACGGAGAAATCCAGGCAGATGGATTTAGACCAGTTGAGTGTCCAGCTCCAAGTATCGTTGACAGACAGTCTGTTAGCCAGCCAATGGAGACAGGTCTTCTTTCAATCGATTCAATGTTCCCAATTGGTAGAGGACAGCGTGAGCTTATCATCGGTGATAGACAGACAGGTAAGACATCTATCGCTACTGATACAATCATCAACCAGAAGGGCAAGGATGTTATCTGCGTATATGTAGCTATTGGTCAGAAGGCATCTACAATTGCAAAGCTTGTTAACACATTAAAAGAAAACGGTGCAATGGATTATACAATTATTGTCAGTGCTACAGCATCTGATCCAGCACCACTTCAGTATATTGCACCATATTCTGGTACAGCACTTGCAGAGTACTTTATGTATTCAGGCAAGGACGTACTTATCGTTTATGATGATTTATCAAAGCATGCGGTTGCATACCGTGCAATCTCATTGTTGTTAGAGCGTTCACCTGGACGTGAAGCATATCCTGGTGATGTTTTCTACTTACATTCAAGATTATTGGAGCGTTCTGCAAGAATCACACCAGAAGCAGGTGGTGGTTCAATTACAGCTCTTCCAATTATTGAGACTCAGGCTGGTGACCTTTCAGCTTACATTCCTACAAACGTAATTTCTATTACTGATGGTCAGATATTCCTTGAGTCAGAGCTTTTCAATGCAGGTCAGAGACCAGCCGTAAACGTAGGTCTTTCTGTATCCCGTGTTGGTGGTGCTGCCCAGACAAAGGCTATGAAGAAAGCCGCTGGTTCAATTCGTATCGATTTGGCTCAGTACCGTGAGATGGAAGTCTTCACACAGTTCTCATCAGATCTTGATGATGCAACAAAGAAGCAGTTGGCTCATGGTCGTGTCCTTATGGAATTATTAAAGCAGCCTCTTAACAGACCATTCTCAATGGCAGAGCAGGTTATTATTCTTGTAGCTGCAAACGCTCATATCTTTAGTGATGTTGAGCTTTCAAAGCTTAAGAAGTTTAGAGCAGATATGCTTGAGTTCTTTGCAACAGAGCATAGCGCAATCATCAGTCAGCTCGAGTCATCAAAGGATTTGTCAGAGGATATTAAGGCTTCGATTGTTGACGCAGCAGAGGAGTTCAAAAAGAATCAGGAGTAAACCATGGCAAGTACAAAGGAAATCCTAAATAGAATAAACAGTATTCAGGATACAATGAAGATTACAAGAGCCATGTACATGATGTCTTCAATGAAATTGCGCAAGGCAAAATCAAAGCTTGAAGAGACATTGCCATTCTTTGAAGGAACCCAAAGGGGCATTGCAGAAAATCTTGTTAGAATGCCTAACATCCGACACATCTATTTTGATAACCGTGTTGAGGATGATCAGGAAACTACCAAAAAGCGTGGATTCGTAGTATTCACAGGTGATAAGGGTATGGCTGGTGCTTACAACCACAATGCCATCAAATATGCACTTCAGCGAATCGGCGGCTTATCAAAAGACGAGTATAAGTTATTCGTTGTAGGTGAGACTGGTAGAGCGTTTTTCATAAACAATGGATATAACGTAGATGAAAATTTCAGATATTCTGCAAACAATCCTTCAATGCATAGAGCACGTGTCATTTCTGAGTATCTTATCGATTTATACAACAGAGAAGAGCTTGATAGAATCGATATTATCTACACAAAGATGCTCAATTCTGTTACAGAAGAGACTTGCGTAGAACGTCTGCTTCCTTTAAAAACTCATAAGTTTATTAAGGAGCAGGTTCAGGAGGTTGAATCTGATACAGAAGGAACAAGTAAAGTAGCTACTGAGATGAAGGAAGGTACAAAGCACGTTCACTCAATCAATAACTACGAGCTTGAAGCTTTCAAAGAAGGCGGAGATTCATGGTATCCATTCTATCCATCTCTTTCATCGGTTTTGGAGCATTTGGTACACAACCATTTCACAGCTTTCATCTATGGAGCTTTGGTTGAGTGCTCAGCCAGTGAAGAGAATGCAAGAATGATGGCGATGCAGTCAGCTACTGACAATGCGGAAGCTATTCTTCATGATTTATCTATTGAATACAATAGAGTTCGCCAGGCACAAATTACACAGGAAATCACTGAGGTAATCGGTGGTGCCAAGGCGCTAAAAAAGAAAAAAGCTAAAAGGTAAGAGAGGTTAAACATGTCAGAGTTAAAAGGAAAAATCGTCCAGGTTTCAGGACCTGTTGTCGATGTAGAATTTAAAGATAATGACCTACCTGCCATTAGAGATGCCCTATACGTTATGGTAGGGGATGAGAAAAGAGTAATGGAGGTCTCTCAGCACATCGGTTTAGGCGTGGTTAGATGTATCATGCTTGCTCCTTCTGAGGGACTATGTAGAGATATGGAAGTTACTGCTACAGGTACAGGTATTTCTGTGCCAGTTGGTGAGCAGACACTTGGTAGACTTTTCAACGTATTAGGTGACACACTTGATAATGGTGAAAAGCTCGATAATGGAGAGCACTGGTGCATCCATAGAGAGCCACCTACATTCGAGGACCAGAGCCCAGTTGTTGAAATGCTTGAGACAGGTATCAAGGTTATCGACTTACTTGCTCCTTATGCTAAGGGTGGTAAGGTCGGACTTTTCGGTGG
>NZ_SVET01000004.1 GCF_015057245.1 Pseudobutyrivibrio ruminis | reverse complement strand
TGGAGGGATTTGTAATGATTCAACACAAAACTATGCCAATATCAGAAATAATTGATAGAGTCACAGCTATCGCTCGAAAGTATAATGTAAAGCGATTGGATTTATTTGGCTCATTTGCATATGGAAATGCTTCTGAACGAAGCGATATTGACTTCATTATACGTGGATGCGAAGACTTCAATTCATTCATTGAAGAAATTGATGAAATCCCTACCCTACGCAGAATTGACATTTTTAACTACGATGAAGTATGTAGTGATTTACTCCGGGAGGATATGGACAAATATGGAAAGCAAATATTTTAATAGATACCAAAGTCTATGTAAAAGCTTAGCTAATCTTCAACTCTCTAGAGGGGCCGACATAGATGCTCCTTTTGTACTACCTGCTACTGTGCAGAATTTCAACCTAACTTTTGATTTATCATGGAAAGTTTTAAAAGAACTTGTTACTCAAGAATTTGGAATGACCGATTTCGCTTCCGGCTCTCCTAGAGAATGTTTAAAAGCGGCCTTTTCTGTCGGATTAATTGACGACGATAAATGGATGGATATGTTGAAAGTACGTAATACCTTAGCCCATGATTATGATGGCCAGGTAGCACTTAGATATTATGACGATATTATTGGCGATTACTATATTTTATTCGAAACTATGGTTCGTGGAATTGAAAAATATTATACAGCATGATAAAGGCGGTAGCTTTCGCTACCGCCCTACATCATAATTCTTTGTTATTTAAATGATAAAAATCGTTAAATCGAAGAATAGTTGCCCAATCCTGCTTTTGATTTAATAGCCTAAGGATAACGATTTCCTTCTTTATTTCACGAATTATAAAGAAAATATTGTAATCATTCCATGGCATCAGTTTAATTTCATATCCTCTGTGCTCTATACTGATCCCACGGTATCCGTTTGGAAAGTATTCCAACGTTTGAATCGTACTTGAGTATTCATCAATAAAAGATTCTGCTGATTCAATATCCCCAGTATAATCATAACGACTAATTGCTATTTGTGTAATGTCTTCAAGAATCTCATCAGTTTCTTGGATTTTGTATCGCATAACTATTTAGCCGTTCCTTTAGGATTCTCATAGACTCCTTGTGTGGAGTTAGTCTACCGGCTTCCATATCATCAATACCTTTATCCAACAAATCAAAAAGTTCTTTTTCATCTTCAGAATACTGAGATTTGTCCAATGCAATATTTCCTAACATACGGCATCCCTCCTTCCTAGTTATCAATGTACAATAACTAGCGAACATAATATCTAACTTCATTATAAATTCTAGATTATTTGTCCGCAAGAAGATTTATCCACCTTTTCTTATAACTCTCACTCCCTTCTTAGCATATTTCAAACATGCACATTAGAGAACAAAAAGCCTAAAGAAAATTTCCAATAACCAAAAAACTAATACCATATCCAAACTAACTCTACAAATAAAACCTGGAAATAATGTCGAAACGACTAGATATAATCTGCATATTTGATTTGCAGAAGATACTATATCATGTCCTCATAGTTATGTAAAGATAAGTTTTTTATTATTAAACAATTTAAAATAACTGTTGATGTAGTGCACTATTTAGTTTTCAAGTTACATATTATTTTGAATAAAATACAGGTCCACATCGACAGCGCACCTATCTATCTTTCTAAATATAAAAAATAAAAACGGATTTCCCGCTTTTATTTTTTAATCTCACGCAAATTCGCGGCTTATAACATCATTTTTGAAAATTAAAAACAGATTTTTCGTTTTTATTTGCAGAAACTATGAAAACTCCTTAAAATAGCGCACTATAAAAGGCGGTAGCTAACGCTACCGCCCTACATCATAATCATTATTAACTTGCCGACATATATGCTGCGTCCTCAAAGAAATCTGCCTGTTCAGAAACAAACTTTACTATATCTGAAGACGAAACATCTGGATTAGAATTTAAAAAGTTTAGCAGTGCATCTAATCGAGACTGTTTTTTCTGAGCATAATGAACCATAGCCGATACAAAGTCAAAATATGAATCTGGTACATTATTTAATAATACTGTTAATTCTTCCATCACTTCAAGACCTTTGTCCAACAATTACACATCAAGGAAACACTATTTAAATATTAAGAATAGCTTTGACTGTCATAAAAGGATGCCTAATACATCTACAGTATCTTCTTATTCTATATTTAAATAACAAGATCCCAATATTGTAATTAACATCTTTTCTAGTAGATTTAAAACTTTCTAACTCTGGCATGGACGAATGTATTCCATCAATAACAGCTTGTGTACTATACTTAGAATTCAAAAGTATTTGCGCATTATTGACACATTGCTCTCTCAATTTCTGGGAATTAATGGCCGTAATTAAAGCCTTTTTCCAATCTTCAACTGTATTATTTACAAGAATTCCATTAACACCATCCTCAACAATCAATGTATATGGTTCACAATTAGAATAGAGGCCCATAATTCCCAGTTTTGTATACTCCAAAAACTTATTATAAAATTTACATCGTCCAAACTCAGAATCCTCTATTACTGCTATTCCTATTTGCGCCTTTTCTTTTATTAAGAACTCCCTATAGTCCTCTGTATTGTTAAACCATCCTGTAGTTCTAATATATGGTTCTTGACCATCGAATGAAGTTCCTTTGTACCCCACCAGCAGCATCTCTATATCAGAATAAATTTGATATACTTCGCTTATTGCTGGAGATATGTATTTTCTTATTATTTTTTCGTGAGAAGGTGAGCCTGCAAACACTATTTTTACTTTACCTTCAGTCTCTTGATATTTCTGAAGAGAATTCCACGGATCCATTACAATAGTATTGATACACTTAACATCTTCAGCTACATATCTAGAATACTTATCTAAAATATTATGATTTGAAGTCCATAAAATATCCGCTGCTTTGAGACATATTTTTAAGTATTCATAAAACTCAATATTGTCTTTGTATATAGACAGTAAATCATCATCAATGTAAAATATGCATTTTTTACCAGCATTCTTTGCCTTTAATATTATTCTCGATAAAAAATAGTCAGCTCCTCTAACTATAATTACCGTATCAGACCATCCAATATCATCCCCAGTTAGTTCTAATACTTCTTTGGCTCTAACATTAACTGGCCTTGCCTTACTGTATTCAGTCATTAGTCTAACCATAATATCAGCAGTCGTAGTTTTCCCAGCAAATACTATCAGTATATTTGCATTTGACATAGAATCATTTGTCATTTTACTTCTCAACTAAAGCCTCACAATACTCCTTGAAAGATGAGTTTACCTTATCTTTGTCTGAAAGGATTAAATCTGCCTCAGTCATACCCTCTGGGATTGGCCACTGAACAGCGATATCTGGATCGTTGTACATAAGACCGCCCTCATCGTTTGGATGATAGAAATCAGTAACCTTGTAGCAGAACTCTGCATAATCGCTGACTACTAAGAATCCATGAGCGAATCCCTTTGGAATCATGAACTGCTTTTTATTCTCCTCTGAAAGAAGAATTCCATAGTGCTGTCCAAATGTAGCTGATCCCTGGCGGAGGTCAACTGCTACATCATAAACTTCACCTTTGATTACACGAACAAGCTTGTCCTGTGGGAAGTTCTTCTGGAAGTGAAGGCCACGAAGTACACCCTTCTTGCTTGCAGACTGATTATCCTGTACAAAGACATAATCAAGTCCTTCTGCCTTCATATCATTTTCGTTGTATGTCTCCATGAAATAGCCTCTTTGGTCGCCGAAGACTTTTGGAGTTATTACACAAAGACCCTCAATACCATTTACGTTCTTTTCAACTGTAATTGCCATTTTTTACTCTACACTTTCTAAGTTCTACGCTTGTTACGCTCTCAAGCCTAAGTATTACTTCATTCGACTACATGTCTCATTCAGTAACACTTAGAGCTTGATAGCTACAAGCTTACTTTTTTATAAACCGTTACTAACGTCTACTAAATACTTACCATACTCTGTCTTCATAAGTGGCTCGGCAAGCTTGAGGAGCTGCTCCTTGTTGATGAAGCCACGCTTGAATGCGATTTCCTCGATGCATGATACATACATACCCTGGCGCTTCTGGAATGTGCTGACGAACTCAGCAGCTGCAAGAAGCATGTCGTGGTTTCCTGTATCAAGCCATGCAAATCCACGGCCAAGTGTCTCAACGTGAAGGTTTCCACGGTTTAAGTATTCGTTGTTAACAGCTGTAATTTCAAGCTCACCACGTGCTGATGGCTTGATTGTCTTTGCGATTTCTACAACTGAGTTGTCGTAGAAGTAAAGACCTGGAACTGCGTAGTTGCTCTTTGGCTGAGCTGGCTTTTCCTCGATAGAAATAGCTACGCCGTTCTCATCGAACTCAACAACACCGTACTCTCTTGGGTCACGAACATAGTAACCAAAGATTGTAGCGCCTGGCTCTGTCTCTGTACGATGTGCTGCTGTCTGAAGCACCTTTGAGAATGACTGGCCATAGAAGATGTTATCGCCAAGTACAAGTGCTACAGCGTCTTTGCCGATGAAATCTGCGCCGATGATAAATGCCTCAGCGAGTCCATTTGGCTGCTCCTGAACGGCATACTGAATATCCATGCCAAGCTGGCTACCATCACCGAGAAGCTCCTTGAATACAGGAAGATCTCTTGGTGTAGAGATGATAAGAACCTCGCGGATGCCTGCAAGCATAAGTGTAGACAATGGATAGTAAATCATTGGCTTATCATAAATTGGCATAATCTGCTTTGAAATTGATTTGGTCAGTGGATACAATCTAGTTCCCGATCCACCTGCAAGTATTATTCCTTTCACTGCTAATTCTCCTCACTTATTTACTGATTGTATTTAACCATTCTATAAGTATCTTCAAATACTCCCTGTTCTCCTATAATCTCATTATTTAATCTTGTCTCTACTTCAAATCCAGCTGCTTCCAGCAACTCTTTTTCTTCAGGATACTTTGTAAATACGTATGAATAAACCTTGTGCATTTTCAACTCTTTAAATGCAATCTCCAATAACTGTTTTACTGCAATAGCCTGACTCTCAGTATTCCACTCTTCATCATCACTTGTAAAAATACATAACTGACAGCGTTTGTTTGCTTCATCAATATCCTTTAGATATACCGTTGCAATTGGATATGTTATCAAACCTATATTTTCTTCGATTCGCTCTACAATATATTGTTTATATAATCCTGCTTCCACATAATCGTGGTAAAACTTTAAATGAGATTCATTTGTTATAACATTTCTATTGAAACAGTGCTTTGATACGTTTGGCGAATTACGCCATTTAACAATTAAATCGCTGTCATCTTTTGTAATTGGTCTCAAAAATATTTTCACCGCACATTCCCCCTTCTGTTTTAATATTTAACTGAATAGGCAAGTTTTTCCTTCTTACCATCTTTTATTAATAGTACCTTCGCTATCGCATTAAAGCCGTGCTCTAATAATCTTATTCGTAAATATGAAGTTTCAGATATGGTATCATTTAAAATCTCTATTAGCTGCATACCATTTACATTTTCAACCATCTGTTTAGCTATTTTTCCATCATTAACTAATTCAAAAAAAATAGATGTTGGTGTTAATGTAAACATGCAAATACTTAGTTTTGAGAATCCAGCTGGAACACTATATTCAAAATATTTTTCCAGTTGAATATTCTCTGAAAAATAACATTTTTCAACTTTTCTATAGTCATCATTTAGCAAAAGTCCATCATAAAAGGTAATGTTCCATTTTTTTATAATCTCCTTAGGAACATCTTTGTAACTACTCAAAAAATACATCTTCTGAACGATATCATTTTTGAGTTTGTCATTGCTATCTTGGAATGCATCAATTCTTTTGTTTACGCTATCAAACAAGATTTTTTCTTGCCCAATCAACCCATTTACATCTTCGTGCAATTCATCTAAGCATTTCTCTGCCTTTAAATAATCACATTCAATTTTATTAACCCTATCAAAAATAGACTGTAATTTTTTTTGTGCACTAATTTCGTCTCTTTTGCGAATCTCACCGATTCTTGGAGGCTCTAAGCCCTTCGCTTTTTCCGCATAACTTATTAACTCATTCTTAGAAAAGGGTATTCCGCTCTTATTTACCACCAGCACATAAAACACTTGATCGCAAACATTTATCATTGATCTTCTAGCTTGACGCTTTAGCTCCGATGATAAATGACAGTACTCTGGAAAATAGAAAAACTCTTCCTTAACAACTTGGAAAACAGTATTCATATTACTGTTGTCACTACATCCAACACCCCAACTTTTGCCATGCGGCATGCTGTACTCTTCAGCTTTTATCATTTCTGTTGGATATATATCAAATAGTCGTGGAGTATCTTCTGTCCATACAGATTTGTGATAAAAATTGGAAATATTAAGTGTTGTAAAATAATAAGGTGCTAATATTTGAACAATTGCGCCATGCTTGCATACCCTATATATTTCCTTGAATACATGTTCAATATTTTCCAAGTGCTCAAGAGAATGAGACGCCCATATTTCATCTACAGAATCATTTTCAAATGGAAAACTGGTATCTAAATCAGCTATGATATCGACGCCTTGCAAATCAAATCTATCGACACCAATGTACCCCTCTGTTTTAGTACATCCACAACCTAACTCTATTCTAATCATAAATCCCCCTATTGAGCACAAAACAACAATACATTGTTGTCCTTTGTAGCAATATTAAAATAGTTAAGAATTCTCCATAAAAATGTGGTATTAGGCGTCAATTCATAAATACCATATTTCTTCTTTTCTCCAGAAAAAATCAAGTCAAATTGTATTTGGAAAACTAGACCTGAACAATTATTTATCTCCTGAAACTCAAAGTCTACCCAATTATTATTTGTTATTTCCGCAATATTTCTAGAAACAGATCTGATTATTTTCCCCTTATATCTAAGGTTTAGTCGTATGAAACCCTCAGTATTATATGAATCAAAACTTGTAAAAATAAATGACAAACTTTTAATACTTTCTCTATCACAACAAATGGAATATTTTTTACTCTTATAGAAAGTTTTAGATAAACGTAACTTATCAGGAGATACAGTAGGACGATGATATATTTGAGCCTCTATATTTTTTTGTAACGCTCCTTTTGAGTCTGAGGCTATGTATTTTTCAATTCTCCTACTCAACGAATATTTTGAGCAATTTACAACATCCTTAAATATATCTTCTAAAATACATTTATTAGCTTCATAGTCATATTTCTCATCACATATCTTCAAAGCATTTCCATACATCGTTTTCCAATAATCTGCTCCAATCGAATTATTTGATATGATGGGAACAAGATCCGAAGCATCTTTTAGAAGTAATAGTGCCTTATTTAGTTCTGAACTATTGTATGGCATTATGTCGTTTGTTATCAAAACCGCGCCTATACTAAGAGCATTAAAGAGTG
Source organism: Pseudobutyrivibrio ruminis (assembly GCF_015057245.1). Classification (GTDB taxonomy): domain Bacteria; phylum Bacillota; class Clostridia; order Lachnospirales; family Lachnospiraceae; genus Pseudobutyrivibrio; species Pseudobutyrivibrio ruminis_E. Next base: position 215,412 of record NZ_SVET01000004.1, on the reverse strand, counting down.
CATTGATATTTTTGTAGTTATCATTTGGTTGTTGGTATCCACAATGAATCAAAAAATTAGGATGATACTGACGTACATCTCGTAATAGTTCCGGAAGATTTAACCTTCTAGCCACTCTTACAACATCTATTTTTCCTTCTTGATCAAACTCTAAACTATCATCATCACAAATAATCAATCTTATTTTTTTTAACTTTGAAAGTTCTCTCAATTGTGGCAAAAAAACATCTATAAAACATTTGTTTCTCCACATGCCACCAATATATGCAAATGTTATTGTTTTATCAGAAGAATCAGCATTTAATTCTACTATCCTCTCTGCTGGCATACATGGCAAATAGTAAATCCTTTCTGATTCTATATCCTTTTTTTCAATGAAAAACTTCCTTAAATTTTCAGATGCTACAATTAATCCTGTATACTGATTGAAACGTTCCTTTTTCCATAAATTTGCTTCTTCTTTAATATATGGGATATCATGCTCTTCCGACAGTACTTCAAAATTATCATCTGTAAAATAAAAGCATGGTATACCATAACTATTACAAACATCTAACCAATCAATTTCACCTTGAATTTGATTTCTTACACATACAACAGCATCCGCTTGTATAACATCTGAAATATTACTTGGAACACCAATAAATCGAAAAAACAAATCATCTAGTCTATTATTTTTAGAATATGCTTCAAAGCTAATTTGAAGTGAAGCATCTATTGCGCCAATAATGCATATGACTTTTCGACTTGTAATATCACTAACATTAGCTACATACCACTTTTTTAGAGAAAACCCCTCCATCAAAGTTTTTACAGCATTTTTATATAAGTCAGTAGACAATTTGCTAGTATATTCAATATCAATTTCTCCAAAGTTTTGTGGCGAAAAATCTATAGTTTTAGCATCAATTTCTCTTTCCAAAGCTGCCCCTAGATGCATCTCGTATGTATTTCCTAATGAATCATTAGTAGATACACCATATTCACACCCACATAAGATGCCCGTTTCATAGAACGTATAATATTTATTAATTCTTTTCCACAAAGACCAGTCACATAATCTAGTTTGCGCCAAATGTGGGTCATATAGCCCACACCTTGAATCTTCTATGACCTCTCTTGTTAAAATTACACCACTATTTGGAATGTAGTTTAAAATGGATAAAGAATTTGTCCCCACCAAATTGCTTGACTGTCCTAAAACAACGTAGTCCTCCCTGTTTTTCCCATAGTATGATTTAACAATACTATAGCAACAACTTATTGTTTTTTCCCGAAATAATGTGTTGATTTGTTGCAAGAAATCTTTTTCCCATACACAATCATCGAATATAAATGCTATAAGCTCGCCCTTCGCCTTTAGATAAGCTTCATATTCGCTAATTGCCGGTAATCCAACATTGTATGTATGATGAATACATTTCACACGTCTATCTATTTTCATATACTTTTTTATAATGTCAGATGTTCCATCAGTAGAAGCATCGTCTATTATTATTAGTTCAAAGTCTTTAAAAGTCTGTCCTAATACAGATGTAATGCATCTTTCAAATAATCCTGATTTTGCACGGCGAAATGTTGGCAATAATACTGAAAATTTAGGTTTGAATTCCAGGCAGACATCGTTATCTATCCAAACTGGCTCACAAATCTCAAGTATATCATTTACTTTCATAACATAAACTTCTCCTCATTCATTTTTAACTTACGATAAACATTGATCAATATAACTTTTAGTAACATCACTAGGTGTTCCGCTCATCAAAATCTTCCCCTGTTGCATCCATATGCATTTATTACACATCTTTACAGCAGACTCCATACTGTGAGTTACAAAAACCATAATCTTTGATGTACTTATCATACTTTGCAAACGTTCATTTGCCTTTTCTAAGAATCCCGCATCGCCTGCTGCTATTATTTCGTCTAGTAACAAAATGTCTGGCTCTATTGATGTTGATATAGAAAATGCAAGTCTAACAAACATACCAGAAGAATAGTATTTTACAGGCATATTTAAGTAATTTCCCAACTCTGAGAACTCAGCAATTTCATTCATTTTTTCTTTTATCTCTTCTGGAGTCAACCCTAACATAAGCCCTCTCAGATATATGTTGTTCCAGCCACTTTGTTCCATTTCAAAACCTGTGGATAATTCAAACATGCTTGAAATGTTACCATCTACATTTATACTTCCGCTTGTTGGCGGATAGATTCCAGATATCATTTTTAATAACGTACTTTTACCAGCCCCGTTATGCCCTATAATAGCCAATCGATCTCCATCTTTTAGGGAAAGGCTTAGATTATCTATGGCGTGAACCTTACCATCTGTATAATCACTAAATTTATTACTTCCTGGTATAAGCACGTCTTTTATGCGCTTTTGATGCCATACATTGAAAACCAAGTCAGCATTCTTAATCTCTATACTACTCATACACTCACCTACAATTTCATCGCAATCCCGTGATTATTTTTCATTGTCACAATTGCACTAATCAAAAAGAACATACTCACGCAAATTAAAACGACCATATAATATACTGCTGACCCTACGTTCTCACCTAATGCTGGCGCTCTTACTACATCTACGAAGTAGAAGAAAGGATTAATCTTATACACTATTGAATATCCTTTCTCATCCAACATTGAAGTCATGTAAATAATTGGAGTAGCGTAAAATAATCCTTGTAATAACAAACTTTGAAGAGGTTGCCAATCTCTTAAATTAATTGTGATTGCGCTAGAAATATTTGCCAATGCCATTCCTGCAATTAATATAATTATTAGCCCTGGAATAATTGCTAGCATTTTTAGTCCAAACATTTCTGGTCTAAGTATTAAATAAACTATAAAAAAGGCAGCCATACTATATAATAAATTTACAAAGGCTACTAATGCTGTTCTTATTGGAAAAATTTGTGGACTTACTTGAGTCTGTTTTAAATATCCTTCAGCAGTTATATACGCAACTGTTCCACCATCCGCACTTCCACTTATAAATACCCACGGATTTAAACCCGAAAACAAAACTGGTATAAATTCCACTGGACTGACTCCATATATAATTGAGTAAATCAAACCAATAATCACAGATAAACCTAATGGAGTAATTATTTGCCACGCTACTCCTAATACTGATCTGTTATATTTCATTTGTAAATCTTGCTTAACAAGACTTATTAGAACATATCTGTCCTTCCATATTCCTTTAAAATACTGTTTTAAATAATTCATTTCTCACCCAAATTTAATTCCATTTTTTTGATTCCATTTTCTTCTGAAACTAATGTATATCCCGCATTTTCAAAAGACCTTATACTTGCGATATTCGTAGCATAAATATTTGCATATGTCATTTTTAAACCCAACTCAGCCTTCGCAAATGCGTTAATTAACTTTATAGCTTCTGCACCATACCCTTTTCCGCCAGCTTTCTGTCGATCAATAATGATTCGTCCAACTTCTGCCTTCGAGCCATCTATATCGTAAATACATATTCCACCTACAAAATCACCATTTGCTTTTTCACAAATAGCAAACATAATCTGGCTTTCATCATTTAAATATTTTTGATACCATTTATCCTGATCCTCTGCCGATATTTCTTTGTTTGAAAAGAAATATTTACAGTTGTCACTTCTATTTCGCAATAATCTATATTTTTCACTATCTTCTCTTTCTAGCGAAGACAATATTATTCGTTTAGATTCTAAGATAAAATTATGATTCACTTTCTACTCCTTGCGTTTTACATGCTCATAAGATTCAACAAGCCATACCGCATATTTACGTATGTTATTAAAAACAACATTCGGTCTAAATTTCACAGCTAAATATTCACTTCTATCTACAACATATAGTTCTGGTAATTTCTCTTTTAAATCCTTGCATATACTACGAATATTGAACTTTTCTCGACAATCATTTTGAGCTCGTTCCACCATTTGTCGATTATGAGCCTTATGCAAAATTGCATACTCAATCTTACTAGTCCATCCCTCCACAGTATTGTCACTCAATAACCCATTAACTCCATCCTCAACAACAGCTTTAAACGGATAATCGTTTGTATATATACCTACTATTCCTTGTAATACATACTCAAAATATTTGTTATAATACTTGCATCTGTAAAATTCCGTTTGCTGAACTGGTGCCAAGCCTATATCAAAGTTCTTTTGTAAAATAAACTTATAATACTCGTTATAATCCTCAAACCATGGATAGACCTCTATATTTACAGCACATTCTGAAATTTTTTCTTTTCGTATTCCGATACAAGTAAATTTTAAATTTTTATACTTAGGCCCCAAGTTATTCAATGCTGGAATAATATATTTATTCACTTCTATAAAATGATCCGAGGATGCTGCATATAGTATATTTATCTCATCATCCATCGTTTCGTTATATTGCTTCATGTTAACCATGCTTACACATGCATCTGTGCAGATACATCTCGTGGTTGCAACATAATCTCTATATTTATTGACCATATACTCGCTGGAGCCCCAAAATACATCACAAATCTCAAGAGCTTCTTTTAAAGCATATCTATTCATTCTGTATAATACAGTTGAGCAGAGTTTACGAAGTCCACTTGAAAAAATCTGTGGTAAATGTAATAAATCGTCGTCTAGATATACGATTATCTCTCTATTAGATTTCTTAGCAGCCCTCAATATTCCAACCATACTTATATCAAATGGCCTGATGACCAAAATAGTATCAGACCATTCAATATCAGCTTTTGTACATTCAACAATAAGCCGCTCTTTTATATCTATTGCAACGTCCTTCTTAAAATTCTGTAACAAATTACATATTATTTCTACAGAAGGAATCCTTTCAGAAAAGACAATTAGTATTTTTTTCATATCTAATTCTCTATGAACTTAATTACTTCATCGCAAATATAGTCAACATCACTTCTACTTAAATACAAATTTAAAGGTAATGATAATGTGTGTTCACTTACGTACTCTGCATAAGGACATGTTCCCTTTGCATAGTCGTACATCTTGTAATTTGTATTAGCAATGTAATGTACTCCAGGAGAAATACCTGCCTGGTTTAACGCAACTATTAAAGCATCTCTATCATCTACTAATATTTGGAATAAATGACAAGAGCTTTCACAGCCGTCTTCGATTCTTACAAACTTAATCTTATCTGCATATGGTTCTAATCTCTCGCGATACCAATTACAAATAGTTCTTCTATATGAATTATCTCTATCAACATACTTGAGCTGAACAAGACCAATAGATGCCATTACAGAATTGCCATGTCCTTTTTCTCCCAAATATTCAACATCATATCTCCATTTATAATTTCCCATGTTCTGAGTACGGGCATAAGTATCTTTGTTAATTCCTAACCATGCCTTCTTACGAACAATTTCATCTAACTTGCCTTCTTTAAAGCAAATCATTCCACTATCAGCAGTTGGAAGATTCTTTACCGCCTGGAATGAATAGACTACAACATCAGCTTCCTTACCAGGAATTTTTCCATTATATCTTGTACCAGTCATATGAGCTGCATCCAAAATAAACTTAAGATTATGCTCTTTGCATATCTCAACGATTTCAGAATAGTTTCCAACATTACCGCCTAAACCTACATACATAATAGCTTTAGTCTTATTAGTAATATGCTCTCTTACAGACTTAGGATTGAGACACATTGTCTCATCGATATCAGCAAATACTGCTTTCATATTTGACTTAGCAATAGCATGATTTGTAGATATAAATGTAATAGGAGTAGTAATAATCTCATCTCCATCTTCCCATCCATACTCTTCCTTCAAAATATCTACGGCCATATATAAGCCCATAGTTGAAGAATTCAAATAATGCGCATATGGAAGTCCTGTATACTTTTTCCACGCTTCCTCAAATTTTACAGTCTTAAAGCCCATTCCTGTCCAGCCAACTTCAAGACACTCTCGAATTTCATTCAAGCATTCATCCACTTCGTACTTAGCTTTAAACAATTGAATATCCATATCTCATTCACCTCAAAAAAACTTTAATGATTTCTATGCAACGCTAAGTTAAATTTTACATCTCTAAGTTATGTTTTGCAACTATCAGTTGTATTCATGTTTATAGGTAGAGTATTGAAATTTACAATAAAACAAAAGGAGACTATTGTATGATTTCAGGATTAGCAAAACGACTTAAGAACTCACGTATAAATGCTGGACTCAGTAGAAAAGAAGTTGCCGACTTAATAGGTGTATCCGAAGCAGCAATTGGCATGTATGAATCAGGTGCAAGACAACCTTCACTATATGCCCTTACAAGACTGGCAACGACTCTAAATGTGACTACAGATTACTTGCTAGGCTGCGAATCAAAAGATGAAAATACAATTTCCCTTTCGGGTCTTACAGAAGAGCAAATCACCATAGTCAAAATGACTATTCAAAACTTTAGAAATCAACCAAAAGAATAATAAATACAAAAATGGCAGTGGAAAATCCACTGCCATTTTTATGCTACACAAGCAATACTTCTAAAAGATTTGTACTGATTGATGTTATTAAAGAATGCACATATTTCTGGAACAATATCCCATACATAACCTGTTTTTAACAATTGATTAACCTCATCGGCAATCAACGATAAATACTTCATCGAAGTGTTTTGTATAATATCTATTATATCGGATGCATTTAATTCTATATGTTCACTCTGCATATACCTATTGATATAGGCCTCTGAAGAATATCCCAGAAATGTTTTGAGTTTATTCAAATCTCCCTCAGAAGCGATTTTACACAGAACTGAACCGTAAAGATTAAGGTATTTCAATACGCATTTACGATATGTAACGTTGAGCTCCACACTATCTACAGTCTTAAGAATAAGTTCATGTTCTTCAAGATCATAACAGTAATCCTGAAGTTGCACTACATCTTCAACATCTAAATCATGCCACTTAGCCCATTCATCAATATTAATCCTACTGGAACCTCCACTCATGACGGTCTTCTTTTCAGATTGGAGCATCCTTACGGTAGCCAATTGGGCTGCTATTAAACCATCCGTATTATTCATTTAAGTATTCCCCTTCTAGTATCACACAATTAAAGAGAGCAGTCCCCTGCTCTCTTCCTATTTAATACAACTTAAATTATATCACTGCCAACCCAAACAAACAATCGTTTTTTGTTCTATTATTTGTTCGATTATATTCTATGTATAAACAACCCACTTCTTAGCTTTGGCTCAAACCAAGTGGATTTTGGTGGCATTAAAAGTCCTGCGTCTGCCACATCAAAAAGCTCTGAGATACTGGTTGGGTACATGGCAAATGCCACTCTGCAATCTGTAGCACATCTGCGCTCCAATTCACCTAAACCTCTGATGCCTCCTACGAAATCAATTCTATCGCTAGTCTTAGGATCATCGATTCCAAGTAATGGTTCTAGCACTAAATTCTGTAGCAATGAAACATCAAGGCCCTCTACCGGGTCGTCAGATAAAAGCTCCTCTCTAACCTGGTACAAATACCAGACGCCATCCAAGTACATGCTCCACTGGCTCTTCTTTTCGGGTCTGATGGCTTTTTCTGATGTAGATAGCAAATCAGCCACATTATCCAGTTCCTCCAGAAACTCTTCTGGCGCCATGCCATTCAAATCCTTAACTACTCTATTGTAATCATAGATTTTCAGCTCATCGTCTGGGAATAGAACTGACAGGAAGAAATTGAAATCTTCCTTTCCTGTATAATCCGGATTCTCCTCACGGCGTTTGAATCCCACCTTTACAGCAGATGCAGCTCTGTGGTGGCCATCTGCAATGTAAATTGAATCCATTTTATCGAATGTGGTAGCTATCAGCGCACAAGTCATCATATCATCAATTACCCAACAGCGATGTGATATGCCATCATCTGCCACGAAATCATATACAGGCTTGCGGCTTTTTGCCTTTGCAACAATGCTGGCAATCGTAGCGTCTGCCCTGTATGCAAGGAAAATAGGACCTGTCTGTGCGCTGCAGGTGTCCACATGGCGAATTCTATCCTGCTCCTTTTCTGCCCTAGTATTCTCATGCTTTTTAATGATGCCATTTGCATAGTCATCTATTGATGCGCAAGCCACTATTCCTGTCTGAGAACGTCCATCCATTGTAAGCTCGTAGACATAATAAAAAGGCATATCATCCTGAATGAATCTGCCCTTTGCTATCCACTCATTAAGCATTTCTGCAGCCTTGTTATAAACCTTGTGGGAATACATGTCCACATCTGGCTCAAACTGAGTTTCTGGCCTATCGATTGCCAAAAACGAACCGGGCTGCTCCTTTACTTTTTGGTATGCCTCACTTCTATTGTATACATCATAAGGAAGGGCTGCTATTGTAGCAGCCTCCTCTTTACTTGGTCTGATTGCCTTAAAAGGTACAATTAGCGCCATTATTTTACCACCCTAACTTTTATAACACCATCAACCTTCTCTATTTCTGAAATAACCTGATCTGTAAGCTTGCTGCCAAGATCAAGCAATGTGTAAGCGAAATCCCCACGGCTCTTGTTTGTCATATCCTCTACATTGACATTGTCCTTACTAAGGATTGTTGTAAATGAAGCGATAAGACCAGCTTTGTTCTTGTGAAGAATAGCCACGCGGCTTTCTGCTGTACAAACTCCCATGTCGCAGTCTGGATAGTTTACAGAATGAGTAATGTTACCATTCTCCATATAGTCCATTACTTCTTTAACTGCCATAACTGCACAGTTGTCCTCTGCCTCCTCTGTTGAAGCTCCAAGATGAGGAGTGCAAATAACACCCTTTTTTCCAGCAACAGTTGGATTTGCAAAGTCTGTAACATAGTGACGAACCTTACCTGATTCAATGCCATTTAATACTGCATTCTCATCAACAAGAAGGTCTCTAGCGAAGTTGAGAATAACAACTCCCTTCTTCATCATCTGGACTGCTTCCTTGTTAATCATGCCCTTTGTAGAATCAAGAAGAGGCACGTGAACTGTGATGAAATCACATTCCTTATAAATATCCTCTACGTTTGTCACATGCTTTACATTTCTAGAAAGATTCCATGCAGCGTTTACAGAGATGTATGGGTCATATCCCAAAACTTCCATTCCAAGGCGATTAGCGTCATTGGCAACCTTTACACCGATAGCGCCAAGTCCGATAACACCAAGCTTCTTTCCTGCAATCTCAGTTCCTGCAAAAGCCTTCTTTGCCTTCTCTGCTGTCTTTCCAATATTCTCGTCGTCCTTGTTTTCAAGAACCCAATCGATACCGCCTACGATATCACGTGAAGCTAAAAGCATTCCTGCGAAAACAAGCTCCTTTACACCATTTGCATTTGCACCTGGTGTGTTAAAAACAACGATTCCTTCCTCTGCACATTTATCAAGAGGAATGTTGTTTACACCTGCTCCTGCTCTAGCGATGCACTTAAGCTTATCCCCAAGCTCCAAATCATGCATTGCTGCTGAACGAACCAAAGCTGCGTCAGCCTCAGAAATATTTTCAACCTTCTTGTAGTCAGTTGAGAAGTTAACTAACCCCTTATCAGAAATTGGATTTAAACAATTATAAGTAAACATTAGGCATTCTCCTCCTCAAACTTCTTCATAAACTCTACAAGCTTTTCTACACCTTCGATTGGCATAGCGTTGTAGATAGAAGCGCGCATACCACCAACAGTTCTGTGGCCCTTAAGGTTTACAAATCCTGCTGCTGTTGCTTCCTTTACAAACTTCGCATCAAGCTCCTCGTTTCCTGTAACGAAAGGTACATTCATAAGTGAACGATCTTCCTTTCTAACAGTTCCCTTGAAAAGCTTTGAAGAGTCAAGGTAATCATAAAGAATCTTTGCCTTCTTTTCGTTGAGCTCCTTCATAGCTGAAAGGCCACCATTCTTAAGAAGCCACTTGAACACCTTTCCGCAGATGTAGATATCGTAGCAAGGTGGTGTATTGTAAAGGCTGTCGTTGTCTGCCTGTGTTTTGTACTTAAGCATTGTTGGTGTGCCAGGAAGAACGTCGTCACGGATTAAATCCTCACGGATGATAACAATGACCATACCTGCAGGTCCAACGTTTTTCTGAACACCGCCGTAGATAATAGCGTACTTGCTAACATCTACTGGCTCTGAAAGGAAGCAAGAACTTACGTCTGCTACCAAATCCTTCCCCTTTGTATTTGGAAGAGTCTTAAATTTTGTGCCATAGATTGTATTGTTTTCGCAGATGTATACGTAATCCATATCATCTGTGATTGGTAAATCCGAGCAATCTGGAATGTAGCTAAATGTCTTATCTGCTGAGCTAGCAAGCTCTACTGCTTCACCGTAAATCTTAGCTTCCTGATAAGCTTTCTTAGCCCACTGACCTGTGATGATATATCCAGCCTTTTTGTTCTTCATAAGGTTCATAGGGATTGCTGCAAACTGCTGGCTTGCACCACCCTGAAGGAAAAGAACCTTATAGTTATCTGGTATATTCATAAGTGTTCGGATATCAGCCTCTGCCTCTTTGATGATATCATCGAATACCTTTGAACGATGACTCATCTCCATAACAGACATTCCACATCCCTTATAATCAAGCATTTCATCAGCGGCTTCTCTCAAAACCTCCTCTGGTAAAACAGCTGGTCCAGCACTAAAATTGTAAACTCTACTCATTACACTAATCCTCCTTGAAAAACTCGTTAATAGGTGCTCCTGGTGCTACCATTGGCCATACCTTGTCATCTGAATCGAGGATACAGTCAATAAGCACAGGCTTCTCGGAGACAAGAGCCTCCTTCAAGGCACTTTGGAACTCTTCTTGAGAAGTAACTCTGTAGCCTGTTGCACCCATTGCCTCAGCTAACTTAACGTAATCTACTACGTCATCAAGGACTGTTGCTGAATAGCGCTTCTCATAGAAAATTGTCTGCCACTGTCTAACCATTCCAAGAACGTGATTGTTGATAACAATTTCGATGATTGGAAGCTTTTCTCTTACAGCTGTTGCAACCTCGTTCATGTTCATGCGGAAACAACCATCGCCGGCAATATTGATAACCTTTTTATCAGGATTACCTGTCTTTGCACCGATTGCAGCACCAAGACCATAACCCATTGTTCCAAGGCCACCTGATGTCAACAACTGATGAGGCTTCTTGAACTTGTAGAACTGTGCAGCCCACATCTGATGCTGACCAACCTCTGTAGCGATAATTGCATCGCCCTTTGTCTGTCTGTAAGTTTCAGCAACAATATACTGACCTGACAAGCCTTCTGTAGGAATTGTAAGAGGATATTTTTCAGATAGCTCTTTTACATGTTTCATCCAAGCTTCATGGCTTAACTGCTCAAGAACTTTATTTAATCTAGATAAAATTTCCTTCACATCTCCAACAACAGCATGGTCAGTAAGAATATTTTTATTAATTTCAGCAGGATCTACATCAAACTGTAGAATCTTTGCATTGCTAGCAAATTTATCTGGATTACCAAGAACTCTATCAGAGAATCTAGTACCAATTGCAATAAGTAAGTCACACTCTGATACGCTAAGGTTTGATGCCTTGCAGCCATGCATACCAAGCATTCCTGTGTATCTTTCGTCTCTGCCATCGAATGCGCCCTTACCCATTAGAGTATCGCAAACTGGCGCATCAACAAGCTCTACAAACTTCTTTAATTCCTTTGAAGCATTTGCAAGAACTGCTCCACCACCAACAAAGATAACTGGCTTTTTAGACTTTTTGATAAGCTTTACAGCCTCTTTGATGGCATCCTCAGTGATGCTCTTTTTAACACGACCAACTGGAATTGGTTTCATTGGCATGTATTCATATTTATTATTTGGAGCTGTAACATCCTTTGGCACATCAATAAGAACTGGACCTGGGCGACCGCTCTTTGCAATAGTAAATGCACGGCGGATTGTCTCTGCCAAATCCTTGATATCCTTAACGATGAAATTGTGCTTTGTGATAGGCATTGTGATACCAGTGATATCAATCTCCTGGAAAGAATCTTTACCAAGCAAAGATACATTTACATTACATGTGATTGCAACAATAGGAACCGAATCCATATGAGCTGTTGCAATACCTGTCACAAGATTTGTTGCTCCAGGACCGCTTGTTGCAAAGCACACACCAACCTTTCCAGTAGAACGAGCGTAGCCATCTGCAGCGTGAGCAGCCCCCTGCTCATGGCTTGTAAGCACATGATGAATCTCATCACTATGCTTATAAAGCTCATCATATAAGTTAAGAATTGCTCCGCCCGGATAGCCGAAAACAGTATCAACTCCCTGCTCTTTCAAACATTCAATTATAATCTCTGAACCATTTAATAACATCTTAAACCTCCGGTGTTTTTAAAATTGCCCCTCTATTTCCGCTAGTTACCTGCGCAGCATATCTTCTCAAATAACCTGTAGTAACCTTAGGCTCACGTGGCTGCCACTTAGCTTTACGAGCTGCAAGCTCCTCGTCGCTAACCTTTAAAGTCATAGTGTAGTTTGGTATATCGATGGCGATGATATCGCCTTCTTCTACAAGTGCAATTGGTCCGCCAACAGCTGCCTCTGGTGAAACATGTCCGATGGAAGCACCACGGCTGGCACCTGAAAAACGTCCATCTGTAATGAGAGCAACTGATGAGCCAAGTCCCATACCTGCAATAGCTGATGTAGGATTAAGCATTTCTCTCATACCAGGGCCACCCTTAGGTCCTTCGTAGCGAATGACTACAACATCTCCCTCTACGATTTTGCCACCCTTGATAGCTGCGATAGCATCTTCCTCTGAATCAAATACTCTGGCTGGTCCTTCATGCACAAGCATCTCTGGCACTACTGCACTTCGTTTTACAACTGAACCGTCTGGTGCAAGATTGCCCTTGAGGACTGCCAGACCACCAGTCTTTGTATATGGATTGTCTACAGGTCTGATAACCTCTGGATTTCTGTTTACCGCATTTGCGATATTCTCACCAACTGTCTTTCCTGTAACAGTCATGCAATCTGTATTGAGAAGTCCTATGTCTGCAAGCTCCTTCATGACTGCCCATACGCCACCAGCTTCGTTAAGGTCTTCCATGTATGTAGGACCTGCTGGTGCAAGGTGACAAAGGTTTGGAGTCTTTTCAGAAATAGGATTTGCAAACTCAATATCAAAATCAAATCCGATTTCATGAGCGATTGCTGGCAAATGAAGCATAGAGTTTGTAGAGCATCCAAGCGCCATATCGACTGTAAGGGCATTAAGGATTGCATCCTTTGTCATAATCTGACGAGCTGTAATGCCCTTGTTATACATATCCATAACAGCGTAACCAGCATGCTTTGCAAGACGAATTCTCTCTGAATATACTGCTGGGATTGTACCGTTTCCTCTAAGTCCCATTCCAAGTGCCTCAGTAAGGCAGTTCATGGAATTGGCTGTGTACATACCAGAGCAGCTTCCGCATGTTGGGCAAACATTCTCAACGAAGTTTTCAACCTCTTCCTCTGTCATGTTGCCAGCGGCATGTGCGCCAACTGCCTCAAACATAGAAGAAAGGGAACGCTTCTGACCACCCACATGTCCTGCAAGCATTGGACCACCTGATACAAATACAGTTGGTAAATCAAGACGAGCTGCTGCCATCAAAAGTCCAGGAACGTTTTTATCACAGTTTGGCACCATAACAAGTGCATCAAACTGATGAGCAAGTGCCATACACTCTGTTGAGTCGGCAATCAAATCACGAGTTACAAGGGAATATTTCATTCCTATATGTCCCATTGCGATACCATCGCATACTGCGATAGCAGGGAAAACAACTGGAACACCGCCTGCCTCAGCAACTCCGAGCTTTACGGCGTCCACAATCTTATCGATATTCATATGGCCTGGCACAATTTCATTATACGAAGATACGATACCAACCATTGGCTTTTTCATTTCTTCTGGAGTAAATCCCAATGCATTAAATAATGATCTGGCTGGCGCCTGCTGCATACCAGCTCTTGCGTTATCACTTCTCATATTTATAACTCCTTTACAATTAAATCACCCATCTCCACTGTGCCGACGCGAGTTACGGCGCTGCCGTCGCGAGGCATAATGTCGATTGTTCGGTAACCAGCCTTAAGCACCTTCTTTACGGCGGCTTCGATTGCATCTGCCTCTGCATCTAAGTCGAAGCTGTAGCGAAGCATCATTGCTGCCGAAAGGATTGTGGCTATCGGATTTGCGATACCCTGGCCTGCAATATCAGGTGCACTTCCGCCGGAAGGCTCGTACAATCCAAATTTTGTATCGTTAAGGGAAGCAGATGAAAGCATTCCAATTGAACCGGTAACCATGGATGCCTCATCCGAAAGAATATCCCCAAACATATTCTCTGTAAGGATTACATCAAACTGACCTGGGTCTTTCACAAGCTGCATTGCGCAATTATCTACAAGCATATGCTCGTATGAAACCTCAGGATAATCTGCTGCAACCTCTTCTACTATCTTTCTCCATAATCTGGAGCTATCAAGTACATTAGCCTTATCAACTGATGTAACTTTCTTTCTACGCTTCATTGCTATATCAAATCCACGCTTTGCAATTCTGCGAATTTCATTTTCCGAATAAGTAAGAGAATCTCTGGCAACAAGCTGACCGTTTTCTTCCTTTGTTTCGCGCTTGCCAAAGTAAAGACCACCTGTAAGCTCACGCATAATCATCATGTCAAAACCATCGCCGATGATATCGTCTCTAAGTGGGCATGCCTCTTTCAATTCATCATATAAATATGCTGGTCTAAGATTTGCAAAAAGATTAAGACTTTTACGAAGCTTTAAAAGGCCGGCCTCTGGACGTTTGTCGGCAGGTAGCTTGTACCAAGGACTGGTAGATGTGTTGCCACCTATTGAACCCATTAACACTGCATCACTTGCAAGAGCTTTTTCTACTGCCTCATCTGTAAGTGGCTCTCCTGTTGCATCGATTGAGCAGCCTCCCATGAGGATTTCAGTGTAGTTAAATGTGTGTCCATATTTAGCACCGATAGCATCAAGAACCTTTATTGCCTCGGTTACTATCTCTGGACCAATTCCGTCTCCCCTAATAACGCCAATGTTACATTTCATAGCTTTCTCCTAATTACCATTCTAATTAATAGTTACATTTTAGTACACTAAAGTGTGAAATTCAATTAAATTAAACCTCATTTTGATATCTTTGACAAAATAGCCCAAATACTTCTAAAATACATATGAAGTGTTTAGTAAACTTTACCACTTTAAAGCACGACATTCTACTATAAAATTCTTTTAGGAGATTTTTATGAGTTCAAAAGATAAAATTCTAGCCTTGCTAGAGGCCAATAAATCAACATTTCTTTCAGGAGAAGCTATGGCTTCATCCCTTGGTATTTCAAGAAATGCCATATGGAAAGCCATCAATGACCTTAGAAAAAATGGATATGAAATAGAAGCTGTAAGCAACAAGGGATATCGCCTTGCCGGTCAAAATGATATTTTATCAGCGGCCGGCATTAGCTCATACCTTAAGGAAGTTGTAGCTGACATTTACAAAGGAAATGACAGTCTGATCCACATCTACGACTCCATTCCATCCACCAATCGAAAGGCTAAGGAACTTGCCATCACCGATTTAAAATATGGCACACTTGTCATTGCAAACGAACAAAGCGAGGGACGAGGTCGAGCAGACCACAGCTTTTATTCCCCAAAAGGCGGCTTGTACATGAGTGTAGTAATGACTCCAGATCATTTGCCAAGTACTGATTCAGATGAAATCACCGCTTTCATTGGAAATGCTGTTTGCGACGCTATCTCATCTCTCACCGATACAAAACCTACACTTAAGCCAATCAATGATCTTTTTGTAGGGGATAAAAAAATCTGCGGAATTCTGACTGAGGCTGGAACAGAATTTGAAACAGGCCTTCTCCAGTGGATTGTTATTGGAATAGGCATCAATTTTAATTCCGATATCAACGCCTTCCCAGAGGACATCAAAAACAAAGCTACTAGCCTATTCTCTGATAGCAACATTACCATCACAAGAAATCAGCTAGTAGCCGAAATATTAAATCGAATACTTAAATAACATTTACTGTGCAACTTCTATCATGAAAGTTGCACTTTCTTTATCTGAACCATCAGTAAGTGTTAGTACGTCATCTACTAATGTTATATACTTTCCTGGCTGTGCCACACTCTCCAGACTTACTCCATTTTTATCTGCAAGTCCTTCAACTGTTTTGAAAGTCTGATTAGCTGCTGAACCCTCTGATGCTTTAGTATCCTGACATAGTGTTACAGTTCCATCAGAATTTGCTGTAATGTAAAGACCTGGCTTATTTTCAGATTCGATTGAAACATATGATTCATTGGTAAAATCTGCTTTTCCACTTCTAATCACCCAATCAAAATCCTTAGAGTCTCCTTCTACAAGATTAATTCCAATGGCAACATCCTTGTATGGATAATCGCTATCTGCTGAAGAGCAAACAAATGGATTATGAGCAATCAAAACTCCATCCATAGTAGAAATGGTTGATGTTTTACCTGAAATACCTGCTGCGCTTTCCTCAAACAAATCTATACTTCCATCGTCATTAAACTGAAGCTCCACAACACAGGCAGTTCTTCTGAAGCCGCTTCCTGCTGGAAGTGAACCATTGTGATAAACAAAGTAAGTCTTGCCCTTAAAGTCAAATACCGCCATGTGATTTGTGTTAGAAGTAGCAGTAGGATTCATAATTTTCTTAGTCTCGCTCCACTCACCGCTTAGCAAATCATCAGTGGTTGCGTAGGCCATGCACTCTCTCCACTGATGTGCAAAGAACAGATAGTAATCGCCATAGTAGTTGCCATTTTCATCAGATCTTCGATAAATCCAAGGTGCTTCTGTGTAGCTCTCCAAGCCATCAGTGCGAATTACCACATCATCCTCTCCTGCTACCTTGCCGCTAGTAATCTTTCCATCACCATTTACATCCGTCACAGAAGTCATATCCTCGTTAAGCTCGCACACAAAAAACATGCCATTTCCCCATGCAAGATAGCGATGCTCTACACCATCCTCATCTGTCTCAATCCAAGCTGTTGGGTCGATATCATTGAAGGTGCTAGTGTTTGGCTTTGTAACAGTGCTCTTCACAAGTGGCGCACCTATATCAACAAAGGTACCAGTTGGCGAATCTGAAACTGCAACGCCAATACACTGCTTTCCTGTCTTGTCCCAGCTGCAATAGTATAGGTAATATTTGTCTTTTCCATCTGCAGGGTCTGTATGCTTCATTACCTGAGATGCCCAGGCAGAAGTGTCATTGCTAGTCCAGCTAACATCTTCCATGGACATTACAACTCCTTCGCTGGTCCAATTCACCATATCTGTGGATGAATAGCACAGGTACTCCGGAATATTGTAAATAGATTTTCCGACTTCTTCATCTGTAGAAGCATCATGGCCTGTGTAAAGATACACAGTATCCCCATCAACAAGCACCGAAGGGTCACCGCCGTATACATAATCCTCATTAGAAGATACTAAAGGATTGCCCCCATCCTCTTTCTCAAGCACAATTTCCTTGGGTGAGCCACAGGCTACCAAACCCACAGCTGTCGCTGCAATTAGTACTGCAGCCATCGCTTTTTTCTTCATGTAATTATCCCCCTAGTTATTTTCGTTTAGTTTTCGTTAAACTATTTTATAATTATGTATAACATTAATGTAAACCACTTTCAATAGGAATAGATGTGAAATATTCAACAAAAAAAGGACTCCGCAATTAGCGAAGTCCCTGAAAATCTGAGATTATTTATTTGAACGTCTCCAGATGTGCATCTTCTCAGCCTCAGCAATAAGCTCATCTCTGAAATCAGGATGTGCGATGCCGATAATCTTTTCTGCACGCTCCCAGGCTGAAAGTCCCTTCAAGCAAACCTTGCCATACTCTGTAACAAGATAGTGTGTGTTTGCACGAGTATCTGTAACAATTGAGCCTTCAGCAAGTGTAGGACGAATACGGCTCTTTACTGTACCATCCTTTGTTGTAAATGTAGATGAAAGACATACAAAGCTCTTTCCACCATTTGAAAGATAAGCACCAAGTACAAAATCAAGCTGTCCGCCCGCACCTGAAATGTGCTTTGTTCCAGCTGACTCAGCATTGATCTGACCAAATAAATCTACATCAACAGCATTGTTGATAGAGATGAAGTTATCAAGTGCTGAAATCTGGCGAATATCATTTGTATAATCAACAGGAGCACTCATAAGCTCTGGATTCTCATCCATGTAATCGTACATCTTCTTTGTACCTGCACCGAATGCATAAGTCTGACGGAATCTATCAATATTCTTCTTTGAACCGTTAATCTTTCCAGCCTTTGCAATATCAACAAATGCATCAACATACATTTCAGTATGAACACCCAAGTCTTTCAAGTCTGAATCAGCAATCATGGCACCTACTGTATTTGGCATACCGCCAATGCCAAGCTGTAAGCATGCACCGTTTGGAATTTCCTCAACGATAAGCTTAGCAACAGCCTTATCTACATCTGTAGGAGCAGCGCCGCCACCCATTTCAAGGATAGCTGGATTATCTCCCTCTACGATAGCGTCTACCTTTGAAATATGAACTCCCTCTTCAAATCCACCAAGGCAACGTGGCATGTTCTTGTTAACCTCTACGATGATGTGCTTTGACTTTTCAACTGCAGCCATAAGATGTGATGCATTAGGACCAAAATTGAAATAGCCATGGTTATCCATTGTAGTAGTCTGAATCATAAGAACATCATTTGGCTCAATATGCTCTCTGTAGTATCTAGGAAGCTCAGAGTATCTGATTGGTGCATAGTAAGAGCAACCTCTTGCAATAAGCTTTCTCTCGATACCACCCATATGCCATGAGTTCCAGCAGAAATGTTCTCCTGCATCCTCGCGCTCAAAAATTGCAGGCAACTTCATCAGAATACCACCACGTACCTTTACATCTCTAAGCTCATCAGTACGTGCAGCAAGAGCTTTATCCAAAGCATCTGGTGTGCCAGTACACCAGCCATAATCAACCCAATCCCCACTTTTTACTACCTTTACAGCCTCAGCTGCTGTAGTCAGCTTCTTCTTATACTCAGCCTGAAAATCCATAATAACCTCCGCTCGTTAAATTTTTATCAATTAAGGTCATTTTACCACTATCATCCTACACAATCAATCTAATTTTTGTGATATAATTGAGTTAAGAATTTCATCAGGAGGTAACACTATGGCAAAACAAGAAATTGAAGTTGCTGGTGCTAAAAGGCAGATAAAGATTACCCCTTTTGAGCATCACACAAAATATCATGAGACAGATCAGCAGGGAATCATCCATACATCTAATTATCTGAATTGGATTGAGGATGCCAGAATGAATCTAATGGAGCAGATGGGACTTTCTTTTAAGCAGATGCTTGATATGGAAATCACCTCCCCTGTAATCTCTCATTCTATTGAATATAGAAGTCAGGTAAAGTTTGATGAAACAATCGTTGTAGATACTAAGTTGGTTTCCTACGATGGCCATGAAATGGAAGTGGCTTATCGTATTTACGATAAGGCTACTGGAGAAGACCGTGCCGTAGCAAAGACTAGACACTGCTTTATGAATAAATCAGGAATCCCTATTTCCATGAAGAGGGCTTATCCTGAACTAGATACAAAGTTCTTTGAATTCAAATAACAGATAATGAAAAACCTTCCTGCAAATGCAGGAAGGTTTATTTTTTACATTCCCTTAGAACCAATTTCCATTAAAAGATTGATAAGCTCAATGTCTGATTCCTGAACTCTAAGGTTTGTTTCGATTTTTTCACCAGCTGGATCAGTGATTGCAATTTCAATAACTGAACCTGGTGTCATTGCTTTGTTTTTAGCTGCTCCGAAAAATGGAAGAAGCTTTGGATGATTTGCATTGAAAGTGGCTGCTGCACTTCTAACTCTAAATAAATCTGCTGGATTAAATGCCATGGTACTCTCCTTATATCATGTATTTTCTGAGAAGCTTTTTTAGCTCCTCTTCTTTGATTGGTTTTTCGATGTAGTCGCTGAAGCCAAAGCTTTCGTATTCTTCTCTAGCGCCTACAACTGCATTTGCTGTCTGCATGATAAGAGGTGTATCCTTGTTTGGATTGTTCTCTATGGTATCCATGATTTCCTTTAGCTGGAGGCCATCCATGCCAGGCATCAAATGATCAATGAATATAATATCATATTTTGTTCTTTTTATCTTCTCTATTGCTTCTGCTCCACTGATTGCTGTATCCACAGTGACATCAGTATCGTTCAAAAGCATGGTGAATACCCTAAGATTTATAGCCACATCATCAACTACAAGTATTGCGCCAATCACATCAAATACTTCATGTCTGTCAGCCACACGTCTGTCGCCATTAGGTCCCATAGAGAATGTGCCACATGGTTCCACTGAGCATATCTCCTGTGGGATTACAACTGTAAATGACGTGCCCTTACCTAATTCTGATTCTACAGCTATCTGTCCATGCATCAAATCTACAAGCTGCTTAGTAATTGTAAGACCAAGACCGGTTCCCTCAATTTTGCTTTGCGCAAACTCTCCTACTCGCTTGAATGAATCAAACAAATATGGAATGCTCTCTTCTGCCACACCAATTCCCGTGTCACTTACCGTAATTATCAAAAGCAGTTTCCCTTCTGATATCTTTCCTTGCACAGAAAGTGTTATTCTTCCCTCCGGTGTATATTTTACTGCATTAGTAAGAAGATTTGTTACGACCTGTATGATATGCTCCTTGTCGCCCTTTAGCTTTTCTGGAAGCACATCGCTCATATCCACTTCAAAGGATAATCTGCTTGCCTTTGCTCTAGGCCGAACAAGCGCGTAGCATTCGCGGACCATATCCATTAATTCGTACTCTTCTTCTTCTATCACAATCTTGCCTGCATTAACCTTTGCAAGATCTAGAACCTCATTTACAATGCCAAGAAGATAGTTGCCAGCGCTGTTTACATCACGGGCGTAATCCAAAATATTGTCTTCTCTGCTTTCCCTAAGAATCATTTTATTCATTCCAAGGATTGCGTTGATAGGTGTTCGCATTTCATGGCTCATTCTTGTTAAGAATGCCGTGCTGGCATCCTGAGCCTTAACTGCTGCATACATGTCTCTTTCCATAGTTCGCACATCTGTCAGAGCACGAATATACGACATGACGATCAAAAACAGTAAACCGGATAAAAGTATTCCTCTATCCACAGTAGTTGGTCTACTGTTATAGGAAAGAATCTGTGCAAATCCAGCTATCAATGCGCCGGCTACGCCAACCAATTCTGTCCAATTGTTTTTTAAACGACCTTGGATAAAATCTATCACCATGGAGATAATGAATATCAACATCGAAAGAACTATTGCAACGAAAGCGTATATCAACACATTTATTAAATCAGTGTTATTAAAGAACTGCAGCATTATTGCTATGTAACCACAGAAAACATCCAGCACAGAAACAATCAAATAGAAAATGCGATAACGTCCCTCCTGAAGCCTGTCAAAATAAAATGCCATGGCAAATGGAAGCATCATAAGACTTAGGTATGTCATATAGGATAAAAGTGAAAAGTTCGGCGCTATGAACTGTCTTATGTTAGACTCGGCAAGTGACCACATTCCCGCGCACATAACTACCCAGCCTGCGTAGAACAAAGGCATGGTTCGTCCGTAGGTAGCCCGTACCACAAGTCCTATTACAAAAGCAATAAAGCCAAGTATTAATAGCATCAAAGTCAATATCAGAGCATACTTCTCTTGAGTAAAAAGATTCTTAGTAATACCAAGCTGAGTTCCTATGCAAATATCGCCAATAACTCCCGAATAGTTATTGTCACCTATAAAAACTATTTGCAAGTTTTGACCATTATCCTCTGGATAAACAGGAATAAACATTAATGCACCTGGACTGTTGTCACCAAATAATCGTGAATCCTTGGTTGAATAGCTGTATCTCAATTCACCATTCACGAAGGCGTTAATATCCTGCTTTGCAGAATCAAAGCTGACAAACAAAGGCTCATCTACATTGATTTCTTTTTCAATTACAAACTCATGTGAAGATTCAGGTTGATATTGTCCTGGAATTTCTATGGCTTCTTTGGTGCCATCAGAGTAGATTCTATACCATCCCTCATTATAGCTTTCAAGCTCAAATGAGGTGTAGGTTCGCTCCTCTTTTAAAGCATTTTCGCCCCAAACCAAAAGGCCAATGATAAATAAATATATTAGTACTCCGGCTACGAGCACAATTTCATAGATAAATAGACTAGTCCTTTTCATAATTCAATCCCCGTAATTCTTTCAAACACTACAGTAATTGTAATATTTAATTTCTTTCAAAACAACAAATTACGAAAAACGTCACAGAATTTTAAATATTAGTACTATTATTAAATGATATACTAAAGTTGATGTATTTGTGGGTCTTGCATAGGAGGTTACTATGGCCAGTTCAGAACAAATTGCAAAAGAGTATTATGACAAGGGTATGTATTTGGTTCATTCCAACAACTTGGAGCCAGGCATCGACAATCTAAATATGGCTGCAAGCATCTATGAAGAATTACAAGATTATAAGCAATACATTCTTACTCTCAGAGGTCTTGCTATTGCTTATGGAATTATGGGCTATGATAGTAAGATGCTTCATAAGTGTCTAAACGCTCTTGATATTATTGATAAGCATCATATACTTGGTGCAAAGCACTTTTTCTATACAACTATTTGTAATCGTTACATGATACTAGGCGATTACGATAGTGCTGTTAACTATGGAAAAATGGCTCTTCAGGATTTGGAAGACCACGGGGATGATTTTCCAAATGAGCCTCATTCATATTTAGTAGCATGTCTCAACCTTGCCTACTGCTATTTGCATATTCACAGATATGCTGAGGCTGAAACCTTTTTAAAACGTGGTTCTGAGATTGCCTCCAAAAATGACATGCATCATCATGACCTTAGCCTGTCAGTATTGGAAGCAAACCTTCATCATCGCATGGGAGATAATCAATACGTCTATGACCATATCGATGAATTAGTAACCTTTATAAAAAATTCGAAAATCACTATTCAAGACTATATTGAGGACCTAAAGCTTCTTATAGAAACTTTCTGTGGAATGAATGAATTTGACCGTGCTGAAGCAGTTGCACTTAGCTTAGATTCCTCTGCCACTATCGCCAATAACATACACATGAAGCTGGAGGCATCAAAGCTTTACATGATTGTTTATAAAAACAGTGGCAACACTGAAAAATATCATGATGCATGTGTGCGCTTTGCAGAAGATACAATTGAAGTAGAAAATACAGAAGCCACACAACATCTACTTGAGATGGACACAGCCATCGCTTTGTCTATTGCAGATACTCCAATAGAACTTTTATAATTTCTTATTATGAAGAAAAAAATTGGAATAACATTTATTATCGTATTTGCAATAGCTATATTAATTAAGGCAGAATTGGACTTTAATCCTACTGTAAGAGTGTTAGCTTCAGTTATTAATTTTTCAGAATCAACACTCAACAGTCCAGATTACTTGGCCTACAATATCGACCTGAAGGATTTATTCAGAAATTACACAAATTCCGACATTCGCTATTCAGGTAATGCCTACATCAAAAAAGTAAAGGGTTTTCCTTATTCAATTAGCGGTAGCATAAAGGGTGAGCGCTCATATGAGCAAAAGAAATTTTCCTGCAACTCTAATCTTAATGTATTAGTTTTAAACGTAGGTGAATTGGATATCTATGCCCAGGATGATACCGTTTATCTTGTTGCACCTCTTTTAGGAGACATCTCCTACGGATTTGATACCGGAGAAGATTTATTCCTTAAAGCTCCAAATCTAAACAACGATATTTCCCGTGAATGGTTCCACAACAATAAACGAAATATCTGGAACTTTGTTCACAGCATTGAAATAGAAAAAACCGGTGAGGTGTACACTGATGAAGATGGTACAGAAGCCTCTGAGTTCAAAATCATTATTCCTGCCGGTGAGGGTGATTTCATTTGGGATTTGCTTGGAATGAAAACTCCTGACCATGATATAACATGTTCTCTTTATTTAGATAAGTGGAATCACACTAGGAAAATCGTGTTTGATTTATCTTATAAGAACGATGGTGAGTATCTTGCTATCTATGGTAAGAACCTTAGCACCATGGAGTTTTATGCTCCTCTTCCAGATGATGAGCTTGCTGTTGTCACCATCAAACGAGACGGAAGCACTACATACACAAACTCATTTACAGATAATCTCACATACTATGCATCAAACGGAGATGTATATACCATCGATTGTGGAGTTTTATTAAACTTTATTGATTCTGGTATGAAAACAGAAGTTACCAATATCGAGGTCGCAAAAAATGAGGAAGTATTAGGAGAAGGATACATGAAAGGCACTCTCCAAACTGTAGAAAATATGGGAGATGTCTTTGATAATGCTGGCGCTGATTTATCCAATGTTGAAGTAATCGACTGGGATACAATAAAAAATGACACCGCCTCTTTCGTAGACGATGTCATTTCTAAAGCTCGTGAAAATGTGGATCTATTTAATCTTTTTAATTAGCTTCTTCTTGGAAAGATCCAAGAATCTTGTATAGCAAACTGTAAAGCTGTGAACATTCTTCTTGTGATAAACTTACACATTTGCCCATCTTAGCAGGTATTTGACATGCCTGCTTTTTTAATTCCAATCCTTCGTCAGTAAGTGTAATGATAAGATTTCTTTCATCATCCTTTGAACGGCTTCTCTTAACATAACCCTTCTGCTCAAGCTTCTTGAGAACTGGAGTAAGTGTGCCAGAATCAAGGAACAATTTGTCTCCAAGAGCCTTAACTGTAATCTCCTTTTCTTCCCAAACTACCATCATTGTAATGTACTGTGTGTATGTAAGATCGATTGGATCAAGATATGGCTTATATCTCTTTACAATCTCCTTCGAACAAGCATACAGCGGAAAACAAAGCTGATTTGAAATTTTCAAGCAATCAAATTTATCACTCATTTAATACTCACCTCTTATTAATTATAAGTTCTTAGACACAAAATCAGAAAGTGCTTCCTTTGGAACGAAACCAACGTTCATGTCTACCTTTTCGCCATCCTTTAAGACAACGATTGCAGGAATATTCATAATACCATATTCTCTTGCTAAATCTGGATTTTCATCAGTATCGACACTGTAGAAGTTAGCCTTACCAGAAAGCTCTTCAGAAACCTCCTCCAAAACTGGAGCAAGCATCTTACATGGACCACACCATGTAGCATTGAAGTCTAAAACAGAAACACCTGACTTGTCCATTGACTTAAATTCATCCTGATTAATTTTCTTTACCATAGTATATCTCCTTTCGTTCTAAATCAATAACTAATTTTGCGCTTTTTTTAATTCATTTAAATATGAAACAGCTGAAAGTGCTGCTACATTTCCTTCACCAGCGGCCTTAATGTACTGATATGGTGTACCAGTAATATCGCCACATGCAAATAAACCTTTGATGTTTGTATTCATCTGACGGTCTACTTCAACGTGATTTCCATCCATCTTTAATCCTGGGACAAGCTGTGATGGAGCAATCTGCTGTCTTAAAATAAAGATTCCATCTGCTGAGAATGTATCGCCGTCTGTTGTAAGAACAGCTGCACCATCTTTCATCTCGATTGTGCCTGGCTTTACATCGCAAGTTACTTTAATATTACCACTTAGATTTCCATTATACTCGTATTGTGGCAAATAATAAACTGTGTCAGCTCTTTCTGCTAAGAATTCAGCCTCTGGCTCATCCTCTTCGCTGTATGCAAGGATGATCGCTGTCTTTCCTTTATATAAAGCTGCATCACATGTTGCACAGTAGCTTACGCCTCTTCCAAGATTTTCCATCTCACCAGGGAATGGCTTCATTGTAGTCATACCAGCTGCAATGATTACTGAGCTTGCTTCGTAATCACCATTGTGGCACTGAATTGCAAAATACTGACCCATTGAATATACGGCATTTACTTTATCTTCTGTGATTTCAATGCCCATTCCTGTTGCATGATCAAGAAATGCCTTTGCCATATCTGCACCAGCTACATCAGGTAAACCTAAATAATTCTGAATAGTGTGTGCCTTTGAAACCTTATCAGAAGAACCTTTACCACCAATAAGAAGTACTGATTTATTTCTAACCTTTGCTGTAATAGCAGCCTCTAATCCAGCAGGGCCTGTACCTATAACTGCAATATCATATCTTTCCATGTTTTAAAACCTCCGTAGCTCTTTTAAAACTATAATAGTTGCGTGCAATCTTTTAAGTTAATTAAATTGTACTCAATTGAATTGCATTTGTCAACTCATTTTTTTTAAAATAATACCCTAGACATTTTATTGTCTAGGGCAATTAAAATACATAGTTTACTGGAACATCTTTGATACAAGATTTTCCTGGCTTTCCATCTGGTTCTTCAAAGCCATATTCTGAGCAGCTCCAACCACTCCACTTGACTTCATTTTAGTAACTGACTTGTAAAAATCAGCATCTTCTTTCTGAGCCTGTGCACTTGTAAGGTTCTCAGCTGTATTGTTATTTACATTATATGCAGCTGATAAGCCATTGGTCTCGGCACCTATCTGGCTACGCATATCACTAATTGACGAATATGCTTTATCCAAAGCATCAGTGCTGATATTATTTCCATTTCCAGAAACATCAAAGTTTTCTAAATCAGCAATTGCAGCTTTTGCATCTGCTTCCTGGATTGTAGTGCTTGATGTACCAGTGTAGATATTAATATCTCCTGTTGAACCATCAAGTAGATTCTTTTCATTGTACTGCGCCTGATTAATAGTCTGATTGATTGTAGCTACAGACTGTTCATTTGCCTCCTGAAGAATAGCTCTATCGCTTTCTGAATAAAGACCGTTCATTGCACGAACTGTATTCTGCTCAATATCTCCAAGAGTATCAGTAATATTAGAAAGAGCTCCGTCTGCAATATTTGCAGCATCTATTCCATAAGAAATGTTACTGCTGCCTGTTGTAAGAGACTTAGCCTCCTTCATGATTTGCTGTGAAATGGATAATGCAACTGCATCATCTGCCGCTGTATTTACTTTTTTGCCTGTAGAAAGTTCCTTCGAAGCCTTCTTCTGCTGCTCCTCAGTTTCCTTTCTTTTATTAATTGTGTTCTGATACTGTGCTGTGTTTACATTAGATTGAATCTTCATAATAACTCACCTCAATCTTAAAACGTTACATAATTACATATAATTCCAATTTGTAACCGTATTATAACACCGCGCTTTCATAAAGTCATGTGAATTTTATGTGATGATTCTGTACTACTGTTCCTCTGGGTCATGGACAGTGCCATAAAGCTGAAGGTTGGTAGTTTGTCTCTCTATCTCAGCATTGTATCTTTCAATTACCTTATCCCAGTATGCATTAAGATCACTCTCATCTCGTCTGTCTGGAATGCCGTACTCGGTGGTAAGCATATTTCCAACATAATCAGAAAGCTTTTCTGCTCCTGCCAAATTTAGATGAAGACCTCCATCATATGTATCCTGGCTCCAATCAAGACCCAGCTCGTCCTGAAGCTCAAGGAAGTTGATATAGTCCAGATTGTTAGCTGAAGCATAGTCCTTAATCTGCTGATCCCACTCATCGTACCAATAAGGATAAAGTGTAGGAGCCTTCACAAGAACAAGCTTAACATCATTATCCTTGCAAAGCTTTGTAAGCTTATCAAGATAATAGTAGGAATTGTCGCCAAACTGATAATCAGCAAGAGGTCTTCCCTCTGGCACATCCTCTGCAGCCTTTACATCCACTCGCATGTAGTATCCGTTGAAGGAAACCTTATCTCTGTGGAACATATATTTAAAATCTTCTGCTGATAAATCACTCCATCTAGAGTGATATCTAAGAATAGGGAAAACATAGTCAATAAAGTTTTCCTCATCTGTCATTGAGGCCTTAATGGAATTAACTTTGCTTGATGACCATTTCATGCCATCCAAAGTCATTCTGTTGTATGCCTCATTCTGTGGCTCGTTATATTTCATAGAAAGCACGTTGAAAACAATCACATCTGGATGTTCCATCTTAACTGTCTCCTCAGCAAGATAATATGACTGCCATATTAGCTGCTGGGCGCTTCCTCTTATATATGAATTGATACCATAGTTTTCCCAAAGGTAAACTGGAGAAATATTTTCGTATAATTCACAATCGCCTATAAATACAACATTGTGATCTGTAGGATCATCGTAGTATTCCTGAATCATTGCTCCTTCCAAAATGCCTGACATATATTTAGGCTCAAGCAACTTGGAGGTAAGAAAGATGCCGGTGAGAGCAATGACTAAAGATAATATAATCGCTATAAACTTTTTCATCATACCCTCCGACTAAAACTGATTGTAAATAAATTGGCTAGCTGAATAGCCGATGCCATATGCACCAAATACTAAAGTAGCCATAAAAAGTCCATACCAAATAATGAAACGAAATGGTGCAGCCAGACCATAAATCTTTTCACGCACACATCCACTTCTTCCAATAAGACTGACTGTTACAAGGATAAGCATTCCCACAAACACTACAAGATAATCAAATCCTGTAAGCCCCATGCCAATGAACGCCTGGGCATTTAGCTGGCTAAGGCTTGACTTGCTGAAAATGCTTCCGAACATTTTAAATGTAAGTGGCACATCTCTGTAGCAATCAAACATACGAAGGCTGGACATAATAAGAACTGTTCTGATTACCTGGAATAGTCTCCAGCCAAATGTACCCTGCACATGCACCTTTGAGTGGAACCAGCGATAAAATGGCTCAAGTTCCTGTGAAATCATGATAACTACAAAGTTGCCAAGTCCCCATACAATAAAGTTCCAGCTTGCTCCATGCCAAATACCGGTTGTAAACCAAACGATAAAGCTTGAAAGATAAACTGGCACTCTTTTACCAAGGTTGTTTCCAAGGCGAGCTCTACTCTTTTTTGAAAGCTTCATCATAAACTGGCTGGCACTGATTGGATAGAAAATGTAATCGGTAAACCATGTACCCATGGTGATATGCCATCTATTCCAGTATTCCTTGATATTCTTTGAAAAGTATGGGCGAATAAAGTTTTCTGTAACCTTGATTCCCATAGTCTCTGCCACACCAATGGTAATATCAATTCCACCTGTGAAATCTGCATAAAGCTCAAGTGCATAAAACATTGCGCCAGCAAATGCATAGAAACCGTTGTAGGTATCTGTGTCTGCAATGATTGCCTGAACAGC
Organism: Pseudobutyrivibrio ruminis; assembly: GCF_015057245.1. Lineage (GTDB taxonomy): Bacteria > Bacillota > Clostridia > Lachnospirales > Lachnospiraceae > Pseudobutyrivibrio > Pseudobutyrivibrio ruminis_E. The sequence continues at coordinate 186,026 of NZ_SVET01000004.1, read as the reverse complement.
CACAAGTATTCTATCTGCGATAACAAGCTTTTTGAAAAAGCCCCATAGAATACGCTCTAATCCAAAGCTTACTGTCTTCCAATTAAAGCTGTGCTCCTCATAAAGAGTCTGGCTCAAATCATGGTATCTGCTAATAGGTCCCTGAACTAACTGTGGGAAAAATGATACGAATAAAGCAAACTTGAAAAGGTTGTCCTGTGCTTCATGCTTGCCATTGTAAACATCAATGAGATAGCCCATAGACTGGAATGTGTAGAAAGAAATTCCCATTGGAATGATTAAATCTACAAAAGAAATCCCGTCTGCTCTACCAAATGCTGCCAACAATGAATTGATATTGGCAATGGTAAAGTTGGTATATTTTGTAACTGCAAGAATACCTAAATTAAATAGAAGGCATGCCAAAAAGATTTTCTTTTCAGCACTATGCTCCTTTGCCTTTAGTGCCTTACGTTCTTCCTTTTCATATTCCTTTTTATGCTCCTTAAACCATCCATCAAAGGCCACCTTTTTATCTGAAATAACCTTTGCACCATAAAAGGTAGAAACAGTTGTGATAGCAATAAAAATTAAATATCTAGGATCTGCTATAAAATAAAAAATGTAGCTGGCAATAAGTAAAAATGGCCACTGCATCTTTTTAGGAATCAGATAATACAGCACAAATACTGCCAGCAAAAATCCTATAAATCCATATGAAGTAAAAAGCATTCTTTAGTCCTCGTCGTCTAGCTTTTCCTTAATCAAAGCATAGATTGCTTCTGCGGAATTGAAGTTTTCTGGTGTAAGCTCTGCAGCTCCGATAGTAACATCAAATGTCTCGTTGATCTCTGAAATCAAAGAAACAATATCAAATGAATCAAGGATACCTCCGTCAACTAAATCTGTGGCTGTCTCAAAATCAACCTCAGGATGTAAATCCTCCAAAATCTCTAATAACTCTTCCATCTTTTTCGTACTCCTTTCTCGTGCATGCCTAGACTGTGTGGCTGCAAATATAAATTATTTCTATGAGCTGGTAGATAACAAGCTCTGAGATTTCTCAAGCGAAACATGCGTTGAGCGGAGAAATACTCAGGCTTGTAGGCGTAACCAGCGGACTAGGCTTTTTGATACATTTTGGTTAAGCTTACACGGTCTATTTTACCATTGGCGGTGAATGGCATGTTTTCTAAGCGATTCACTTTGTTTGGTAGCATGTAACGTGGAAGCTTGGTCTTCAGGGCTTTGATAAGGTCACCTTCTGTGATGTCTCCCACATAGTAAAGCACTATTTTGCCTTGTTCCTTGGCGTAGATGCAGCCCGAAAGCTTTATCTCTGGCACAAGGTTTACATTTGCTTCGATTTCCCCAAGCTCGATACGATGTCCCATGTGCTTGATTTGGAAATCTTTTCTTGAATGGAACACAAGCTCACCGTATTCGTTGATGTGACCTATGTCACCAGTTCTATATATGATTTCTGGGTACGCTGTGTTCAATGGGTTCTGAACATAAGCCTCAGAAGTCTTCTCTGGATTGTTGTAATATCCAAGGGTTACTGATGTTCCTCTGATGCAGATTTCACCCTGCTCTCCATCAGCAGCCAGTGTATTGTCTTCCTTTAAAAGCATGATTTCTGTGTTTTTAAATGGGAAGCCTACAGGAATAACCTCATCGTCAGCAAACTCCCTTTCCACTGGATAGTAGCAGCACATTCCGGTCCCCTCTGTTGGTCCGTAGAGATTGAAGAACTTTGCTTCTGGCACTGCTGCTCTCCACAATCTAAATTGTTTGATTGGGAAAACCTCGCTACCGAAAGCGATTGTTTTCAATGTGTGTGGTACGACAGTATCAAAGGTCTTGAAAGCACTAATCATTGTAAGGGCTGATACAACCCAGCAAACTGTATTGATGTTATGCTCATTAATGTATTCCACAAGCTTGATTGGGAACATGAAGTATGAATGTGGAATCAGATAAGTGGTTGCCCCAAACTTCAGCGTTGGATAAAGCTCCTTGAGACAGGCATCAAAATAAAGTGGTGTCTGGTTTCCAAAAACTGTATCCTCATTAAATCCAAGAGTCTCTGAAAGCTGCTCGATATAATCGATTACTGAACGGTGGCAAGCACATACACCCTTTGGAACTCCTGTGGAGCCTGATGTAAATACGATATAGATTGGATCTGTATCGATGGCCTTCTTTCTAACTAAAGCAAGCTTATCCACATCTGGCTTGGTATTTACCATATCTTTGAACAATAAAACCTTAGCTTTATACTCAAAACCTTCTGCAATATCCACTGTGGAATCATCGCAGATGATAACCCTTGGCTTGCAGTTTTCAAGAATAAGCTGAATACGTGTAGCAGGCATTTCGCTATCGATTGGTACGTAGTAGCATCCTGCATTGATTACTCCAAAGAAAGTAGCAATTGTATTTGGGCTCTTCTTCATAAATACAATTACTGGCTCTCTGCTGCATCCCATCTCAAGGAGGTTTGTTCCTACAGAATCCATGATGTTTTTAACATCGGAAAATGTAAGCTGAACCTCATCATCGGCATAAGCCACCTTTTCTGGGACTCTCACTAGACTCTCGTCTATGTAGTCTAAAACATTGTTTTGCATCTTACTTTCCTTCTTTTATTAGTTCTTTGTATTCTGGTCTAAGCTTTGCGCACTTCATTACGCAATCCCTTGCCAAAACATCTATTATGTCAAGAACACCTTCTATATGATTATCTCTTTTTGCTATAGAAAGCTCTGTACATCCTAAAATAACTACTTCTGCACCGGAAGCTAAAAGCTGATTTTTAACCAGCTCAAACTCCTTCATGGAAACAGGCTTGCCTGCCTTTACCTCATCATAAATGATGCTCATTACAAGCTTTTGATATTCCCCATCCGGGTAAACACACTGAATGCCATAATCCATAAATACGGAGTCAAAAAGCCTGGTTGAAACTGTTCCATCGGTGGCCATAATGCCAACCTTTTTTATACCATGCTCTGATAAATAATCTGCTGCTTCTCTAATTCCATTGGAAACTGGCACATCCACACTCTTTGCTATCTGCTGATGGAAATAGTGTGCAGTGATACATGGAATTGCTATGTAATCAACGTCCTGCAACTCCAGGCGATTTGCCAAATCTATAATCTTTGGCAGTGGACTTTCCTTTGTATTGTCCAAAATGTAGCCTGTGCGGTCTGGAATAGATGGCGAATTATAAATCACCATTTCAATATTATCCTGGTCGGTGGCTGCATCTGTCATCTCTATAATGCGGCGCATAAAATATGCTGTAGCCATAGGTCCTAGGCCACCTATTATCCCTAACTTTTTCATTCTCCCTTATTGCTCCTGACTGTCGTTAAAATATGTGTAAATTTCTCTATCGTAGTTGTGGGAATGATAATGAGCATCTGAGTATGTCATTAATTCCTCGTCTGTCAGATAGAAGCCTTTGAAGCTTTTGTCCAATCGTGGTGTAGTGTCAAAATGGCGCCAGCCTTCACCACAATCAATTACATTCCAATAATGATGTCTTGTGGCGGTTGGAATGATTTCGATATCCTCATTTGGAATGCCTGCCCTTGTAAGCAAAGCCTTGCTAACTGCGAAATAATTGTAGCAGTCGCCATGCCTGTTTTTAAGGCCATCGTAGGCCCCCTTTAACCAATCTCCGCTATCATCACTTTCGCTGTAACCGATATTACCCTGCACCCACACATAAATAGCATGAGCCTTGTCATAAGCAGACATATCATCAGTGATTATCTCTGCAAGAACCTCATCTGCTAAAGCGAATACTTCTTCCTCTGTGTATTCCTGCTGAATGACGGTGACTGTGCCTTCCTTTAAATCCATGTTGCCCATGGAATCTGTGGCGGTATAAACTACGGTGTACTCACCAGGGGTATCCAAATCAACCTTGCTGCTGTCCACCTGAACCTCAATATCGGTGTCCACATTGTCAGTAACAACCACGTCCGTTTTGAAGCTTACAGATGTACCTGCGTAGACAGTTTTATCAAGCTGGCCCTCAATAACTGGCGGCTCGATATCGTATTCCTGAACGAGATTTAGAACTGTATCTGCTTCTGTCTTGTTGCCTGAGCCATCCTCAGCAACAATAGTGATAGGAATCTGACCATAATTATCAAAGCTTATGGCCTCACCAAAATATACTGAAACATCCCCAGATAAATCACTTACAGATTCAACAAAATCCTGGGCTGCTGGAATTTCTTCCTTTGTGCGAGTCAACTGCTTTACAGTAAGCTCTGGAGCAACAGTATCCTGCACTTCCAAAGTGCACTGATAGGTATATTTACCAGATACAATCCCTACATCATAGGTACCAGGGAAATCAGTGGTGATAACTGTGTCACTTGTAAACTCCGCTGTCTGATCCGGATTCTTCAGAAAATCTGCTGCAGAAACTTCCCCACCAAGCTCTACAACACAGCTGGAATATACCCTGTTTGAGTAATCATAATAAAAATAGGCTCCCACACCTAAGCAGACTGCAATAACAGCTGCTAATGGTATGAAAAGCCTATATATCTTTCTAGTTTTTTTCTTATTATTTTTTGACGATTTTGTCATTCCCATGATACATATTCTCCCGAGCGTTTACACTCAAGGATAATTTTAGCAATCATGGATATTATAGTCAAATTTAGCTAGATTTTTACTTGATTAAGGTATTAAGGATACCTCTAAACAACTGAGCGCCAGTGTTGCCACCAAGTGTCTGGCCAAACTTACCTCCGATTTGCTTGCCGACCTTTTTGCCAAGCTCACGTCCTACAGTGCCTGCCACAGTTGTACCTACTGATTTTGCTGCGCGCTTCTTGCGATTGGCTTCCTTTTCCTTCTCACGCTCTGCTGCTTTTGCTGCTGCAGCCTCCTCTTTTGCCTTGGCTTTTGCAGCTTCTTCCTCTTCTTTTGCAAGAGCTTCTGCCTGTTCCTTTTCTACACCCATACGAAGAAGTAGTTCGTAGGCTGACTCAGCATCTACACCATTTGCATATTTAGAATAGAGCATACTAGACTTTATGGCCTTATCTCTAGAAGCATCATCAATTCCACCCATCTGGGACTGAGGTGGCAAAATAGCAACCTTTTCTACAATTGATGGAGTGCCATCCTCCTGCAAAAATGAAACAACTGCCTCTCCTGTTCCAAGGGCTTCGATTACATCTGCTGTCTTGAATGCAGGATTTTCTCTGAAGGAATCTGCCGCTGCCTTTACAGCCTTTTGCTCTGCTGGAGTGTATGCGTGAAGCGCATGCTGCACCTTATTGCCCAGCTGAGCCAATACTCCATCTGGAATATCACGTGGATTCTGTGTTACGAAAAATACTCCTACTCCCTTTGAACGAATAAGCTTTACCACCTGCTCAATCTTATCAAGCAGTGGCTTCGGTGTATCGTTGAATAAAAGATGAGCTTCATCAAAGAAGAATACCATCTTTGGCTTGTCCAAATCACCTACCTCTGGCATGGTTTCAAAGAGTTCTGAAAGAAGCCAAAGAAGGAATGTAGAATATAATCTGCCATCGTTTACAAGGCTTTGACTATCCAAAATATGTATCATGCCTCTGCCCTGCTCCCCCAGTGTAAGGAAATCTCTGATATCAAGAGCAGGCTCACCAAAGAACTTATCTCCTCCGGCCATTTCAAGAGAAACTACAGCTCTCTGAATAACACCGATGCTTTGCTTATTAAGAGTTCCATAGTCAGCTTCAAATTCCTTGTTATTATCAGCCACATAGTTAAGCATGGACTTTAAATCTTTTGTATCTATTAAGGCAAGATTGCTTTCATCTGCAATTTTAAACACGATGGAAAGTATGCTACTTTGATTATCAGTTAAGCCAAGAATTCTAGAAAGTAAAAGTGGGCCCATTTCCGTAATTGTAGTACGTGCCTGAATACCATTTTTGCCGTAGATATCCCAAAGAGTAACAGGATATCCATGGTACTCAAAGCCGGCCTTATCAAGTCCAAACCTTTTAATGCGCTCCTGCATATCTGCACTATCCTGGCCTGGATTAATCATTCCTGCAATGTCCCCTTTTACATCTGCAAGAAAGACAGGCACTCCCATGTCGGAAAATGATTCTGCCAAAACCTTCAGCGTAATGGTCTTTCCTGTACCTGTGGCACCAGCGATAAGCCCATGTCTATTTGACATCTGTGGTAATAAATATACCGGTTCTGACTTTTCCGTATTTGCAACCCAAATCTTACCTTCTCTAATCATAATCGCCCTCCCAATATTTATTTAAACCTCTTCAACATAACTTACAAAATCAAGATTGTTAAGATCATCTATAAGCTTTAAGTGTGAATGTCTCTTCTTGAAGTCCAAATCAATCATAAGTGCTGTATCAGTACCAGATAAGGTCTTATCCTTTGTCTTGTTCATGCTAGTGATTTGATAGCCCATTTCCATGAAGCTTTTACGAAGCTTCTTAATACCGTTTGTCTCTTCTACTTCGATGTACAAGCTTACATAACGGCTGTTTTCCTCAACACGTGTGCTAAGGTGCATGAGCAGCAGATTTGCAATAAGCACAAGACCAAAACATACAAACCCCACTGATAAATATCCTGCACCAAAGGCCATGCCCATACATGAAGCAACCCAAAGTGTTGCTGCTGTTGTAAGACCTTTTATTTGATTTCTACCTGTAACAAGAATAGTTCCTGCACCAAGGAAGCCAATTCCACTTACAACACCTGCTGGAATACGGCTTACATCGGCATTAAGCTCTGGAATGAGTGCCAGATAGATATTTAAAACTGTAGCAACTGCTGAACCTAAGCTAACAAGTGCAAAGGTACGAATACCTGCACTGTGTCTTCTAACTACACGCTCCCAGCCAATAAGACTGCCACAAGCTGTTGCTATCACCAATCTAATTGCTACTGCCAAATCATCCATGCCCTGCAAGTAATCTATTATCGTATTTACCATATATAACACCTCAATTATTTAGTCTGTATTATGCTAATTCTTTTTGCAGTGAGCCAAATAGCATGGCAAACCAACAAAAATCATTCCGCCTAAGATATTTCCGATTGTAACTGGAATTTGATTTGCAAAAAATCCAGCCACAGAAAGATTAGCAAGCTGATCTGCGGTGATACCGTATGCCTCTGCTGCCTTTGCAACGTATGTATCATTGGTAGCGGCAAGCATGCCCATTGGAATATAAAACATATTTGCCACACAGTGCTCAAATCCACCTACCACAAATGCCATGATAGGAAAGAAAATAGCCCAAACCTTACCAGAAATATCCTTTGATGCTGCTCCCATTAAGATGGCGGCACAAACCAGAATATTACAAAGTATTCCCGATGCAATACCTTTTATAGGAGTGATTGTAGCTTTGCCAAGAGCAACCTTTATTGAGTATGCACCTAGCAAACCTGCTGAATAGTCAAGATTTCCTGAGAAATAAGTGAGAGCCACTATGATTAAGGCTCCTACTAAATTAGATAACCAAATGATACAAAGATCTCTGACCACCTTTCCCCAAGAAAATCTGTGGTCCATTGCCCCCATTGATGTAAGACAGTTGCCTGTGAAAAGCTCTCCACCAATAAATGTGATAAGCATAAGTCCTACTGGGAAAATAGCTCCCGCCACAAAACGAGAAAGCCCCACATTTGTTACTGCATGAGCAGCTGTTGAACTGGTGGCAGCTCCAAGAGCAATAAATGCTCCTGCCATAATTCCAAGCAATATCATCTTTGGAAGTGGAAGGCTAATCTTCTTCTCCCCTCCACAAATATTTGCCTCTATCACCTCTTCTGGTGAATTGAAAACTTTGTCCATATGACCTCCCCTTCTAAAACTTTACTCTGCCTCGATTCTTTCCACTATAAAATCTGTGCATCGATTAAGTTTTAAATTGTCACTTCCACATTTTAAGCAAACATCCTTGAATTCGTGTCTGGTAAACTCTGCTCCACAGTCCTTGCATACAACCTTCGATTCCTTAACTGTGGCATCCACCTTTACTCCATCAAGAGGTGTTCCCTCACTCATGACCTGCAGATATTCCTCAATAATCTCAGGTACATAATCACACTGATCCCCAATCAGTAAATGAATACTATTTACTTTTGAAAGATTGTTTTTTTCGGCCTGTTTATTGACTAATTCAAAAACATATTGTGTCACTGCTAGTTCGTGCATTTCAACCTCTCATGTAAAAACCTTACTTTTCTTATTATTTTATTTCATATTGATGTTATAAACAAATATTTTTTGACAATAAAAAAGGCAGCAGAAATCTGCTGCCAAAATATTATTGAAGCTTCATATCCCCTTCTTTTACCCATCCAAGCTTCATTGCAATCTTGTTGAAGACTGGGCAAAGAACTGCTGGAAGGATAAAGCAAATAAGAATTAGACCAATCCAGTCAAATGCTGTGATTGCAGCTTTTGAGCCAGCTGCCACATCATTTACCCATCCTGTGTACACACCAATCTGACCTACAAGTCCACATGTACCCATACCAGATGAAACGGCAGGACCGTTCATTTCAAGCTTGAAAAGACATGTTGCAAGTGGTCCTGTGATAGCAGAGCACAAAATAGGTGCAATCCAAATACGAGGGTTCTTGATAATATTTCCCATTTGGAGCATTGATGTACCAATGCCCTGAGAAATAAGACCGCCCCACTTGTTTTCCTTAAAGCTCATGAATGCAAAACCTACCATCTGAGCACAGCATCCTGCTACTGCTGCACCACCTGCAAGTCCTGTAAGTGAAAGTGCTGCACAAATTGCTGCAGATGAAATAGGAAGTGTAAGTGCAATACCTACGATTACTGATACAAGGATTCCCATAATAAATGGCTGCTTTGTTGTTGCCCACATAATAAGTGTTCCTACTGAGCTGGCAGCCTTTCCAAGTGCTGGAGCCCACCATGCTGAAAGGGCAATACCTACACCGATTGTTACAAGAGGTGTAACCAATATGTCGATTTTTGTTTCCTTTGAAACTGCTTTACCAATTTCTGCTGAGATGATTGCTACAAATAAAACTGCAAGTGGACCACCTGCTCCACCAAGAGCATTTGAAGCAAAACCTACAGTGATAAGTGAAAACAGTACAAGAGGAGGTGCCTGGAGAGCATATCCAATTGCAACTGCCATGGCAGGGCCACTCATTGCTGTGGCAAGACCACCAACTGTGTATTCCACACCGGCAACGGTAGCTACCGGCACAGTTAAAAATCCAATTCCAAACTGTGTACCACTGGTATTGATGATTGTTCCAATAAGAAGTGAACAGAACAATCCTTGAGCCATTGCCCCAAGAGCATCTACAAGATATCTTTTAACAGAAATCTCGATGTTTTTTCTTTTCAAAAATTCTCTCATTTATCAATTCTCCTTAATTAATCTTCTCCAAGTCTTGCTAACATATCGTGAATCTCCTGCTCCTTTGAGCATACAAATTCTACGTTAACATCCTTTATCTCCATACCGTCCTGGGCAAAGTAAAGCTTAATATAGAAGCTTGCAAAACAGTCTGCGAAATCAACGGAAACTGTCTGCCACTCTCTGTCCTCTCCGGTGAGGGTTATCGTCTTTACGATATCTCTATCTCTGAAAACTGTCAAAGGAATCTGTGCAAGTGAGCTAAGATTTTTTGCACGTACAGTCATTGTAAGTCTGTAGTCGCCGCGTTCTTTGATTGCAACGGAAAGCATATTGGCACTGTCACGACCAGTTCTAATTTCAGCTGGATCAACAGCAAAAACATCACTTTCTTTGAAGTTGCATTCAATCATATTGTCATATGAAAGCTCTTCCTCATCTGCCTCGTCTAAAAGCTGATTATCTATCTCATTGTTTTCATTTATAAGTCTAAAGAACACTGGCTTTGAAATAATGAATCTGCAAATGTTTGCAGCGCAACGCTGATAGTCAGCTCTAGTTACTGTACCATTTGCAAGTCCCTCCAATGAGTTGTCATTGTTTGTGTTGTCAGCGGCACTTGTAGTAACCATGTAAAGGTCGTTTTGAGCTGCTACGATATCTGCCATATCGGCTCCGTCTCCTGCTCCAGCATTTCCGCCTTTTGCCCACCAGTCCGTCATTACGATACCTTCAAAGCCCCATTCATCCCTAAGGATTTTTGTAACCAAATCGAAGTTTGAAGATGTATATCTTCCGTTTACTGGGCCGTAAGTTGTCATAACAGCGTGAGCGCCAGCTTCTTTAACAGCAATCTCATATCCCTTTAAATAGAGCTCTCGGATTGCACGCTCAGATGCCACATGCTCAGCATAGTGACGTGAGGTCTCCTGCGTATTCAAAGCAAAATGCTTTATTGTTCCAGTGATATTATATTTATGCATACCCTTAAGCTGATATGCAGCGCACTTACCTGTTAAGAATGGGTCCTCTGAAAAATACTCGAAGTTTCTACCATTCAAAGGATTTCTGTGAAGATTCATACCTGGTCCAAGTAAAACATCTACTTTGTTTTTACGAAGCTCCAAACCTTCCCATTGATAAAGCTCTTCCATTAACTCAAGGTTCCAAGTGCTTGCAAGAAGTGTTCCATTTGGCATAGCAAATGCTTTCTTTCCTGAGTCCATTCTGATTCCAGAAGGGCCATCTGTACAGCAGGCAACAGGAATACCGTAACCTAAAAGTGAATCTGTAACACCACCAAATGCGCCACCTGTTCCTGGTGTAACCTTTGGTGAGCTCATACCCTCGCCTCTAACGATGGCTACCAAATCATCATCAGAAAGCTGAGCAATGAAATCATCCATTGATACTCTGCCTTTGGCAACATCCACAAGCTTGTATCCCATGTCCTTAGTCTGAGGAATTTCAATTGGAAGCTCCTCTAGGCGATGCTCAACTGTAGTTTTTGTTGCTGTTGGAACAGCTTCGTAAACAACTGAGAATGTTCCATCTGCATTTGCCTCAGGCTTAAATCTTGTGAAGTCAATGGTAGGCGCCATAAGCTCTGACTTCTGATCCACCACAACAGTTTCAGAAATATCTGCTGATGCAGATTCCTCAGCTCGCACATCACCGCCCACGTAGAATGTATATGTTCCCTGCTCTAGCACATAGGCACTTTTGTGGCCTGTAACGCCAGAGTCATCGTAGCAAGACATATAGTATGCTGGCACATGAATTTCACATTCCACTGTTTCACCAGGCTCGATTTCCTTAGTCTTATCAAATCCAACCAATACTCTTGATGGATTTCCTAGCTTGCCCTGTGGCTTTTCTAAGTAAAGCTGAACAACCTGCTGGCCCTTACGTGAGCCCGTGTTAGTAACAGTTGCCACAACTGTCGCTCCATTTGTAATATCAAACTCTAAGCTCTTACACTTGATGTCAAAGCTTGTGTAGGATAAACCAAATCCAAATGGATATAAAACTTTGTCTTTAGCAAATGTTTCAAAATATCTGTATCCAACATAGATATCTTCCTGCTGGATATTTCTCTTCTTTTTACCAAAATTAGCCGTAGATGGGTAATCATCAATATCGTAGGCAATAGTATCAGAAAGACGACCTGCTGGATTTACATCACCTGCTAAAACATCAAGAACACCATTTCCGCCTTCCTGGCCTCCCTGCCAAATGTATGCCACAGCGCTAGGGTTGTACTTTTTAACCCACTTCATATCAATAATGTTGCCCACATTCAAAAGAACGATTGTCTTTTCAAACGCCTCAGTAACATTTTTCAGCATTGTATGCTCATCTTCTGTTAAAAGATAGCTTCCTTCTGTTGCACTATTATCCTGGTCCTCACCTGCTGTACGACCAATTAGCACAATTGCAACATCAGACTTTGCTGCTGCAGCCTTTGCTATTTCTGGTGTGATTACCATTTCCTTTTGGAACCATGGTTCACTGGCCCATCCGATTCCGGCATCAAATGGATTTTCCTTTATCCATTCATCATAGATTGCTTTTAAATCCTGGTTCAGATTATATCTATCATCAGCCTCAAGTGCTTCTTTTACTCCAATAACATACTTGGTATTTACCATACCGCCTGAGCCTGTACCGCTTTTATAGTAGTTGTACTGACTACGGCCAAACAATGAAATAGTGGTACCTTTCTGAAGTGGTAAAACATCACCATCATTCTTCAAAAGTACCACACCTTCTGCAACTGCGCGTCTGGCCACAGCTGCAAATTTATTCTCGTCAAATAACTTTCCCGACATTCCTCCAATATCCTTTCTCCAAAACATTCTTTCAAGAGTATACATTACAGATTCATGGCTTGCATCATTTATTTATACAAAATTCATCTTCATTTTTGGGCTTTTTTATCAATAAAACTTGCAATTAATTGTGCACAATGATAGATTTTTATTTATAGAGAATTGAGGGAATTATTATGAAAAAAGGATTAGTAATGGAAGGTGGAGCCATGAGAGGCATGTTTACCTGCGGCGTAATCGATGTTCTCATGGAAAACAATATTGATTTCGACAGCGCTGTTGGTGTTTCAGCTGGTGCCACATTTGGACTTAATATTAAATCAAAACAGATAGGACGCGGAATTCGCTACAATAAAAAATATTGCAACGACAAGCGCTATGCTAGCTTCAGCTCCCTGATTAAAACAGGGGACATTTATAATGTGCCATTCTGCTATGGCACTCTCCCATACGAGCTTGATAAATGGGATTACGATACCTTTTACAAGAATCCTATGGATTTCTACTGTGTAGCCACAGAATTATCTACCGGAAATGCGGTATATCATAAATGCGATAACTATGACGGCACTCCAGATGGAATAGACATTCGCTGGATACGTGCATCGGCTTCAATGCCTGCAGTGTCAAAGCCTGTTCCTATTAACGATGATTTGTATTTAGATGGTGGAATGTCAGATTCCATTCCACTTCGTTTTATGGAAAAGCAAGGCTGTGACAAAATCCTTGTTATCGAGACCCAGCCTGCTGACTATATTAAAAAGCCTCAGAAATACATGAAAATTATAAGATGGATTTTGAGAAAATATCCACGAATGATTGACACCATGGAAAACAGGCACAACATGTATAATGCGCAAAAGGCATATGTAAAAAAACAGGTTGCCAATGGCAAGGCTTTCGTAATCAGGCCAGATGCTCCACTTAACATTGGTGCCACAGAAAAGAACCCTGACGAATTACAACGTGTTTACGATATCGGACGACGCATTGCCTCAGAAAATCTAGAAAAAATAAGAGCTTATTTGACCGCTTAGTCAAGTAAGCTCTTTTATTATTCTTTCGTTTATACGGTAAACTGGTTAATAAGATTTTCAATCTTGTCTGTGAATTTAATGTGTTTTTCTATTTTTATATGTAATACAAAATTTATTCACTAGATATCTGACAAAAGTATGTTATGATGTAAATATCAAAGGGGTAATTCGAACTATGAGGTTCATAAAAGAAAGGGGTTTATTATGTTAAAAGACTATACTAAAATTCCTGCTCCACTAAATTCAGATGTTGTTTTGAAAATAATTCCTGGTCACTTCGCAACCAACCACTCCCACATCACAAACTATATGGAAATCGGAACCATAAAGACCAGATGTAATGAGGCTCACGGTGTTGCCCAGCTTCTTGCAATGCACTATTCCGTATCCACACCAGTAGACACAATCGTATGTGCCGATGGCATGGAAGTAGTTGGAACATATCTTGCCGAAGAACTAACAAAAGCCGGTGTCGCAAACTACAATCAGCACAAGACAATCTATGTCACTGCCCCAGAGCTTGCTCCATCCGGCCTGCATATTTTCCGCGATAATCTACAACTGACTATCCGCGACAAACACGTTTTATTATTATTCGGATCACTAACCACCGGCCGCACTCTCGAAAGTCTGGCCGAATGTGTACAATACTACGGGGCAACCATCAGCGGTGCCTGCGCCATCTTCTCAGCCGTTCGAGAAGTGGACAACATCCCAGTAACAGCCGTATTCCACGACGAGGACATCCCTAACTACCAGTCGTACCCACTCCACGAGTGCCCTCTCTGCAAATCCGGCACCCCAATCGACGCCATCGTAAACTCCTTCGGCTACTCAGAGCTCCGCTAAGCCCAGGGGCCACCATCCACAGGTGCCCACAGACTTAGTACAGGCCACCGGGCTGGGGGACGGCTTACAACTCCCCGCCAGTATCATTGGAGCAGATTTTTGGATTACCTTAATGTGTAAAGTCGCCCATATGTAGGTGTACTTACGAAGCTTTTACTATTCGAAGGTAATGTATGGGTGGGACGGACAATTGTAATATACGTAATCATCTAGTCTTAACTAGTCTTTGTATTATTACTTTTGCTACTCCGTTTACTAAGAAAAATTAAAAAAGAGATATTTGTATAAATTGGCACCGTGGCACATTCAACGTCCTGTTTCAAGTGACCACTGCTGCCGCCGTCCTAGCGGCAGCTGCCAATTCATATCAAATATCTCTTTTTATTTTTCTAAGTTCGCTCCAAAGCAAATAGCAATAAATACAAAGCTAGTTTAAGACTGATGATTACTAAGTGTAGTGTTTGTCCGTCTCCACCCATACCTTACTGATAAAATTGTAAAACTTTGTAAGAACACCTACTAATAAATATGGGCGACTACACATTTAGATAATCCAAAATCTGTGACGTACTGGCGGGGAGTTGTAAGCCGTCCCCCAACCCGGTGGCCTGTACTTTATTTACGATGCACCTGTGGATGGTGGCCTCTACTCCTCTTCGGCGAAGGGGTCGATTTTGATTTCGAACCAGAAGGTGGCGCCTTGGCCGGTGATAGATGAGACGCCATATTTGGCACCGTGGAGTTCCAGTACGTTCTTTACGATGGAGAGGCCAAGTCCGGTGCCTTGAAGGGCTCGCTTGTGGGTTGTCTTGTCTTTGTAGTAGCGGTCCCATACGTATGGGATGTCCTCTTGTTTTACGCCATCGCCAGTGTCCACTACTTCGATGCGTAGTGTGTTGCCGATGACCTTTTGGATAACGGTGACCTTTTTGTCCTCGCCGGTGTAGTTTATGGCGTTGTTTACCAGATTGTAGAGAACCTGGTACATTTTCTGTTCATCTGCATATACGTTGACTTCGTCATCGTATACAAAATCGATAGTGTAGCCTTCTACTTCACGAAGCTTGTTGTAACGCTCCAGGACATGACGAATACTTTCTGTAAAGTTGTATTCCTCTGGCTGGATGGAAATTGTGCCAGCCTTAAGTTTTGAAATGTCCAGCATGTCGTTTACAAGACCTGTTAAGCGCTCCGTCTCTTCGATGATAACCTGAACATTTTCTGGTGTGTTCTCGCCAGGGATGTCTCTCATAACCTCAGCATATCCCTTTATCATAGTAAGCGGAGTTCTAAGGTCGTGGGATACATTGGCAATAAGCTCCTTTTGGAGGCTGTCTGCCTTTCCAAGTTCTTTTGCGGCGTAGTTTAGAGTAGCTGATAACTCTGCGACCTCCATATAGTCATCTGCATCGAATTTAACACTGTAGTCACCAGCTGCAAGCTTCTTGGCGCCATCATTCAATTTGATAATAGAGCGAGATGTGCTTTTAGCTGTGGCTGCTGCAAGAATAAATGCAATGATAATTATGATGACGGTGATAATTCGAAGCTGAGCTTTCAGTGTAGTAACTGTAGCGTCGACAGGTGTTAACACTGAGTTAATCATGACAACTTCTTCCTGCCCATCCACTTCAATTATGCGAACATAAATAACAGACTCAGCCATTTCATTACCAATGTTTTGTCTGAACTGCTCCTTCGTCATTTCGTTTTCCGGAGGGATTGTGTATTCGATTTTTCCCTCTCCCTGACCAGAGGATTCTTCTGAAGTTTCATCTGCACTGTCAGGAGCATTCTCTAAAATGTTTTCAGGTTGTTCTAATTCCGATTCAGGAGTAGCTTCTGATTCTCCGTCTATTTCAGGCTGTTGTTCTAACTCCTTATTAAGGTTTTCCCTGATGCTTCGCTGCATTTCGCTACCTTTAAACTCAATGACAGCCTCGCCACCATTAGCAACAGCCTCATCGTAAAAGAGACTGAACATAAAATGTGGCAATGAAGACATTTGGGAATTTGAAATATATTCCGCATTATAAAGGGAGTTGCCATCTGAATCTGTAATAAATACGCCCAGGTTGTAGCTTGCTGCAAGCTGGTCTATTTCAGACGCAGGATCATCAGATTCATGAAGAAGCACCTCTACCTTATCAAGAACATTTTCCGTTTCCTTTTGCTTTATCATTTTGTAGAAATCATTCAGATAGACAATCTGAAAAAACCATAGTACTCCTAAAAGTACTATGGCAAAAATCAAGAATATACAAAAGGTTTTCCATTTAATACTAATTTGACTTTTTTTCAATGGGTCCTCCACAATTAAGCCTCGAATCTGTAACCTACTCCTCTAAGTGTAACAAGCAGGCGACGATACTCACCTAGACTGTTTCTAAGTAGCTTTATGTGTGTGTCCAGTGTGCGGTCATCACCATAGTAGTCATAACCCCAAACCTCGGTAATAAGACGTTCACGTTCAAGTGCTATATTTTTATTTCGAACCAGGTAGAAAAGAAGCTCATATTCCTTTGGTGACATATCTACACGCTTGCCATCAATAGAAACTGTTCTGGCAGTAAAGTTGATTTCCAGGCCTTCATAACGGAAGATATCTACCGCACCTTCATCAGACTTGCTTCGGCTTGTAACAACATTCACACGCATCATAAGTTCCTTTGGTGAGAATGGCTTTACAACATAATCATCAACGCCTGCTTCAAAACCGTGGATTCTATCATATTCCTCGCCTCTTGCTGAAAGCATGATAACTGGAATATCCTTTATCTTTTTGATTTCACTGCAAGCTGAGAATCCATCAAGCTCTGGCATCATAACATCCATGATGATAACATCGTAGTCACTGTTTGCCTTTACCTTTTCTATGGCATCCATACCATCGCATGCTTCTGATATTTCATAGCCTTCAAACTCACCGTACTTACGGATAAGTGAACGAATCTTTTCTTCGTCATCTACCACCAAAATCTTTTTCATACTGACCTCCTATAGCTAACCCAGCTTAGATTATTATATAATCCCCCCTAAATGTGAATTCTAAGTGACGATATTAGAATTTTTTACTGAATATATGTCTTCTTTGCTTTACGGATAAAGTATGAGAAAACACACCATACAACAACAAAAGCAATGAGAAATCCTACATTTACTGCATGAGGGAACTTTACATAACCAGTGTCATTAAGCAATCCCTGAATTCCAAACACAATACAAAGTGCTCCAAAAATAGCTGACTTTGGCATCAAATACTTTGATAATCCTTTGATATCAGCACACTTTGCAAGCTCCTCTGCTGTAATCATCATAGGATCAACAATTCCTGCTTTAAGGCTTTTGATACTAACAAATACCAGGTATACTCCCAATACCCCGATTACAACATCAAATATTTTCATAAAACCTAAATCCATTTTTAATCCTCCAATAAATTATTCTCGCCTATTATTATATAGATTATTTATTCTCTTTTCTATAAAAACAAGGCCATTTATTATCCTCAAAAGTTTTCCCGCAATTCCTTGAAAATTAACAAAAATATCAGATAAATTCATTTGAATAAAAGCTATTCTTATTGTATTATTATTCTATACTGTGCAGGAGGGATAAGACATATGGATATTACAGGCAAAAAGATTTTAATATGCGATGATTCAGTCCTTGCTAGAAAACAACTCATGGATGCAGTTAAAGAAGTCAGCACAGGTGCTACTTTTATTGAGGGGAAAAACGGAGCAGAGGCTGTAAATTTGTACAAATCAGAAAAACCTGATTTAGTTTTTATGGACATTGTAATGCCAGAGAAAGACGGCAATACTGCTCTATCTGAAATCAGAGAATACGACAATGATGCGATTATCATTATCGTATCTTCCGTTGGTACTCAGGACCAGCTCAAAAAAGCAATTCAGCTCGGCGCAAAGGACTTTATTCAGAAGCCTTTCGAGAACAATCAAATTCAAGAAATAATCGAGCTTCGACTTGGAGGAAAATAATCTATGTATACACAATTCTTGGGGAATTATTTGCTTCAAAAAGGAATTGTAAATCAAGAGCAGCTTTTCAATGCAATGTCTCGTCTTTCGCAAACACATATTAAGCTTGGCACAATTGCCATTCACGAGGGTTTCATGACCGCAAAAGAAGTGGATGAATGCTTATATGTGCAAACTCGTGAAGACAGACGCTTTGGTGAAATAGCTGTTAATAGAGGATATCTTACAGATGATCAGGTAAATGATTTACTTACAAGACAGACTCCTGATTTTATTTTACTTGGCCAAAATCTTGTTGAAGATGGAATATTTTCTTACGAAGAGTTAGAGCGTATTCTTTTCGATTATAAAAATGAAACTGAAATATATGATTTAAGTCTAGATGTTGAAAATGAAGAAGCTGTCCGTGCAATCATTTCCAATTTCTTTGTTCTTGCAGAAATGCCTGTAAGTGAAGTAAACGTTATGTATTTGGAGCTGATGTTCAACAGCTTAATTAGATTTGTTGGAGAGGACTTTTCTCCTCTCACTCCTATGGTACTTGATGAATTTCCTGTCACATTTGGTGTCTCGCAGAAAATATCCAGTGACAGAGAGTTTCTTACACATATTGATTGCGACAGGGAAACAGCCATTGCATTTGCTTCCCGCTACGCAAAAGAAGACTTTGGAGACTTTGATGAGTACGTTGTTGCAGCCCTTGAGGACTTCCTCAACCTCCACAATGGACTCTTCATAGTAAACATTTCCAACGCCTTATCAAAAGACATATCACTTGCTCCACCAGAAATCACCGCCGACGGTGTACTCTACGGAGCCAACAAATGCGTAGACTTCCCAGTCGCCTACCCATTCGGAACCATACACCTTATAATATGTTTCTAAAATAAAAATGCTACCCGCTGAAGCAACGGGTAGCTCTTTTTTAAATTCCTAAAAATCTCTTTACTTCGGCACACATGTCCGCTACTTCTACGACGGTGTCATGACGTACTTCTGCGGAGCGAATCTCTTCGATGGCATTAGGTACTGCAACCTTTCCAAGCTCTGAGAGCTTGTCTACGAGTACAAAATCTTCCTCGCTTTCATATGCTGAGTCGATTGCTCCCATGACAGCACGTGTAAACTTGAATGGGCTGGCTGTTGAAGCAATGACTGTAACCTTGTCATCCTGTGTGTCAGCCTTGAATTTGTTATATACACATGATGCAACACCAGTGTGTGTGTCAATGATATAGCCTGTCTTGTCATAAAGATTCTTGATAGTCTCGCCTGTCTCTTCTTCTGAAGCGTAATTTCCATAGAAGCTTTCAAGCTTAGCCTTCATATCTGAAGTAATCTCGTATTTACCAGTTGTCTTAAGAGACTCCATAAGTTCAGAATTCTTTTTAGCATCATCGCCAGCAATGTGATAGATTAATCTCTCAAGGTTGCTAGAGATAAGGATATCCATTGATGGAGAGTTTGTAAGAATGAACTCTCTGTTTTTGTCATATTCTCCTGTAGTGAAGAAATCGTAAAGGACCTTGTTTTCATTTGATGCGCAAACAAGCTTATCAATAGGAAGTCCCATGTTCTTTGCATAATATGCAGCAAGGATATTTCCAAAGTTTCCAGTAGGAACAACTACATTGATTGTCTCACCTGACTGTATCTTTCCCTCTGAAAGAAGTTTTGCGTATGCGTATACATAGTAAGCAATCTGTGGAACCAAACGGCCAATGTTGATTGAGTTTGCAGATGAGAACTGGAAGCCTGCATCATCAAGCTCTTTCTCAAGAGCCTTGTCGTTGAACATCTGCTTAACACCAGTCTGAGCCTGATCGAAGTTACCCTTGATACCAACAACATGAGTGTTAGCACCCTTCTGAGTAACCATCTGGCGCTCCTGGATTGCTGATACACCATTCTTTGGATAGAATACAACGATTCTAGTGCCCTCTACATCTGCAAAGCCTGCAAGAGCAGCCTTTCCTGTATCACCTGATGTAGCTGTAAGAATTACGATATCGTTCTTGATATTATTTTTACGAGCGGAAGTAATCATAAGATGTGGCAAAATCGAAAGTGCCATATCTTTAAATGCAATTGTTGAACCATGGAAAAGCTCCAAATAGTATGCTCCATCAGCATAAACAAGTGGTGCAATTTCCTCTGTATCGAATTTGCTATCATAAGCGCTATTTATACAATGCTTAAGCTCGTCCTCTGTAAAATCTGTAAGGAAAAGCTTCAACACTTCATAAGCAACCTCCTGATATGTCATTTCAGAAAGCTTCTCAAGTGAAACATCTAGAGTTGGAATGGATGTAGGTACATATAAGCCTCCATCATCAGCCAAACCCTTTAAAATAGCCTGTGAAGCTGTAATCTGCTGCTTTGATGCATCTCTTGTGCTAACGTAATTGATTCCCATGATTATTCCTCTCTAACTATATTTTTGTTTAACTTTTGGGCTAGTCCCAAACAGTTAAACATACTGTAGCACAGTAAAGCATTAAATGCTAGTGATTTCTGTAAATTACTCTACTGCTTTAAGAGATTCTGTCATGCTTATTTCGTCAAGCTTTTTGCCCATTAAAAGATTAATAATAAATGTAAATAATACCGTTAAAACAAAAGCCAATATGTAGCTAAAAGCAGTGACTCTAACATCAAAGGTAATCAAATCAACCACTATCTCGCTCATAACAAAAGCATGGAGAATCTTACCTAAAACAAGTCCCACTGCAGCTCCCATTATTGCTAGAAGTATGTTTTCTCTAAATACATAGGCACTAGTCTCTTCCTTGTAGAATCCCAGCACCTTTACTGTGGCTATTTCTCTTACACGCTCCGCAATGTTAATGTTGGTCAAATTGTAAACAACAACTGCTGCCAGAGCCATAGCACTTCCTATTACAAGATAAACTATGATGTTCAAGCTCTTCATCATACTGTCTACTCTATCCAAGGTATCAATAGTAGCGGAAACCACAGAAATGCTCTTATTATTCATAAGCTCAGCTCCAACTGAGTGGGCATCCTCATCCTCTTTGATGTTCAAGTACACATTCTTCTTTTCTGGAAGTGTGCCGATGTTTGTTTCATATCCGCTTGTTGTTAGATATACATAGTTGTATATGAAGTTTTCGTTTATGGCTGCCACCTTAAAAGTGGTAGCATTCATTGAGTCGGATGATATGGTTACTTTATCACCAATTTTAATTCCATAACGCTCGCTTAAACCCTTATTGACAATGATTTCATCATCCTTTAAATCCGCAAATACGATATGCTCCTCTGAACCATCATGCATATCATAGAAGTAATCTATATTCGCATCGTTATCATATATATTTAAGTATACATTCTTGGTGTGCTTACCTGCCTTTAAATCCACGGAAGTGTGATAGTAAAGCAAATAATCATCTACCGTATATCCCATGTTTTCAAGTGGTGCTACTGTATCTTTGGCACCATCTTTCAGGGTAATATCCATATCGTACTTAGATATATTCGTAAACTGATTTACAGCAATGTCTGCAATAGAATCATAAATACCAAATCCTGCCACAAGCAGCGCTGTACATCCGCCAATTCCAAGAACCATCATGAATAATCTGCCTTTATAACGGAAAATATTACGAAGGCTAACCTTCTTTAAGAACTTAAGCCTGTTCCAGAACCATGGTATATACTCTAGGAAGATACGCTTGCCTGCCTTTGGAGCCTTTGGACGCATAAGTGATGCAGCCATCTCTCCCATTTCATACCTGCAGGATATAAATGTAACTCCAACAGAACATACAAAAGCTACAACAAAACTGATTATCAACATAGCGGGGCTAAAGAAATATGTAATTTCTGATGTGTTGTACATCATCTTGTAGGCAAACCAAATAGCCTTAGGAAATGCAATTGTTCCGGCCACAAAGCCTAATGCTGTTCCTATAAATGCAGCTGAACCAGAATAAAATACAAACTTCCCCATGATGCTTCCGTTGCTATATCCTAAAGCCTTTAAAACACCAATTTGGGTTCGCTGATCCTCAACCATTCTGTTCATGGTGGTCATGAATACAAGGGCCGCAACCAAGAAGAAGAAAACCGGAAATACGTTAGCTATAGCTCCTACAATTGTAGAATCACTTTCAAAACAAACATATCCCACATTACTATCTCGCATCAAAAGATATGTATTAGCTTCCTCTATATCCTCAATTTCAGCTTCTGCATCTGCTATCTCGGCCTCCGCATCTGCAATCTTTGTATTGTATTCCTCCAGGCCTTCTTCATATTCTGCAAGGCCCTCATTATATTCTGCAAGACCGTTTGCATACTCTGTTTTTGCTGTTTCAAGCCCCACCTGAAGTGTATAAAGCTGTACGCTAAGCTCTCCTGCAGCCTCCTGTTGAGTTGGATCCATCAAAAGTAAATCAAGCATAGATTTCAACTGACTTTCCTGAATCTCATATTCTTCAATCTGTGCTTTTGCCGAATCTAATTGCTTCTTTGCGCTATCAAGCTCTTCTTTGGCATCAGCCAATTCTGTTGCACCATCCTCTTTGCTGGTTTCAAACTCTTCCTTAGCATCATTCAGTTCATTATAAGCATCTGCTATTATTCGGTCGTATCTATTATCAGCAGCCTCATCCAAAGCAGTCTGGACCTCATTCTCTTTTTCATCAATAAGGTCCTTATATTCATCAGAATATATCTCCAAGTCGCTATCAAGCTTCACATAAATATCGGTGTAATACTCTACATCAAATCCACCTTTATTTATATAGATATAACCGTCTAGCACACCACTTCCAAGGGTTGTACTACCACGTTCATATTGAATGTATAATGGGGATTTTACTGTACCGACAATTGTGTACTGGCTGTATTTAAAGTTTTCTCTATCCTCTTTTTCATTATTGCTGGATATTTTTATTGTATTTCCGATAGTGGATTCATCAAACAAATATGAATCTACAAGACACTCATCATCGCTCTCTGGCAATCTGCCTGACTCCAATACTATGGTATTTACGTTAGTTGGAATGCTAATAGCTTTAATCGCATGTGATGAATCTGCATAGTCAGTCAAAACGTCAAAGGAAATCGACCCTTCTACGTCCCTTGCACTGACATTCTCTGCCACATACTCTACATCTTCCTCTTCAAATCCCAATGTTGATATCAATCTATAGTCATAAAAGCTGGTATCCTTAAAGTACTGTTGCATAGCCTGACGCATAGCAGGATCCGTTACCTTCAGTCCCGAAAAGAATCCAACACCAAGGGCAATGATAAGAACAAGAGCGATATATCGACCTATGGTCTCTTTTATTTCTCTAATACTTGATTTTGCTAGCATTTATCTTCTCCAAAACAAAATAACCACTAGTAAACTATCTCATCCACACTCTTAGGATGTTCATTCAAAGTAATGTCCACAACCGTGCCTGATTTAACAGAAATAACTCTATCCGCCATTCCTGTAAGGGCATGATTATGAGTAATTACCACAACTGTTTTGCCCTTCTTCTTGCAAGTATCCTGCAAAAGCTTTAGAACTGCTCTACCTGTAGCGTCATCCAAGGCACCAGTTGGTTCATCGCAAAGCAAAAGCTTAGGGTTCTTTGCCAAGGCTCTTGCTATTGCAACTCGCTGTTGTTCACCACCTGAAAGCTGAGCCGGGAAGTTATTCATTCTATCTGCAAGCCCTACCTGAGTCAGAATTTCCTCTGCTGGAATTGGATCATTACAAATCTGGGCAGCCAGCTCTACATTTTCCTTTGCTGTAAGATTTCCAACCAGGTTATAAAACTGAAAAACAAATCCCACATCATATCTGCGATAGCTTGTGAGCTCCCTAGGTGAATATCCAGACACGTCCCTATCAGCCAGATAAACGCCTCCCGAAGTAAGAGTATCCATTCCACCCAGGATATTCAAAATCGTAGTCTTACCTGCGCCGGAAGCCCCTACAATAATGCAGAACTCTCCTTCTTCTATTTCAAAATTAACATCGTGGAGAGCCTCTATCTTCACCTCTCCAGTCTTATATATTTTTCCAACATTCTTAAACTCTACAAAACTCATGAAAATACCTCCGCCTAAATGCACCTTTGGTGGGTAGTATAACCATGCTACCATAAAAGTGTGTCTTATTAGCGAAACAAAAAAGGAACTTAGCCATAAAGCCAAGCTCCCTTTATAAATCCTTATGTAATTGCTGTTATTCTACGGAATTAATAAGAGCGAAGATTTCGTCCTTGATTTGTCCGTTTACTTTAAGTGCGTTCTCTCTGCTATCCTGGTTTGAATAGAAGTAGAACTTAATCTTTGGTTCTGTACCTGATGGGCGAATTGCAAACCATGAGCCATTGTCTAAGAAAAGGCGGATTGCATTCTGTGGTGGGATATCCTCGTATCCATTGATGTAATCAATAACCTTTTCAACCTTTGCACCAGCTACTTCTGTAGGAAGGTTCTCGCGGAACCACTTCATCATACGCTGAATACGCTGTGCACCAGGAATTCCCTCAAGGATGATGTTTGGTTCATCCTCTGCGAAGTAACCATACTTAGCGTAGATTTCCTGAAGAACATCCCAAAGAGTCTTGCCCTGCTTGCGGTAGTATGCAGCTGCCTCTGCAACCATCATACCAGCTGAGATACCATCCTTATCACGAATATCTTCGCAGATAGCATATCCAACAGACTCCTCATAACCAAAGAGATATTTGTATCCATTCTCATGAAGATATGGAATCTTTCCGCAAATGTTCTTGAAACCAGTAAGTGTTTCAAACATTTCTACGCCATAAGCCTTTGCCATGATAGTAGAAAGTGTTGATGTAACGATAGACTTAACCATAGCTCCCTTTGCTGGAAGTGTGCCGGCATCCTTGTGTCCCTCAAGAACATAATTTACAAGAAGGTATCCTGTCTGGTTACCGTTAAGAGGCACATAGTTGCCCTCGCTATCACGAATCTCAATAGCAAATCTATCTGCATCAGGATCAGTAGCCATAAGAAGCTCTGCACCAAACTTGCGTCCATACTCCTCAGAAAGCTTGAATGCCTTTGGATCCTCTGGGTTTGGATATCCAACTGTTGTAAAGTTAGGGTCTGGGTTCTCCTGCTCTGGAACGATTGTCCAGTTTGAGAAGCCTCTATCGTTAAGCATCTGTCTGAATGGAATTGAGCCGCATCCGTTAAGTGGTGTGTAAACAAGAGGGATAGAAAGATCAAGCTCATCACCTTCATGAATAGCTAAAGCTTCAATCTTATCAAGGTACTCTCTGTCATATTCTGCACCTAAAACGATGATTTTGCCATCCTTAACACCCTGCTCAAAATCTGATTTCTTGATGCCTGTCCAAATATCTACAGCATTGATACACTCTGTCATACCATCTGCAATTTCAGATGAAACCTGACATCCATCATCCCAATATGCCTTGTAACCATTGTATTCTCTAGGGTTGTGGCTAGCTGTGATGTTGATACCTGAAACTGTACCAAGACGTCTAATCATAAATGCAAGCTCTGGTGTAGGTCTAAGATCTGGGAATACATAAACCTTGATTCCATTTGCTGCAAAAATACCAGCTGCAAGCTGAGAAAACTCCTTTGAAAAAAGACGTGGGTCGTGTGCAATAACAACACCCTTTTCGCAGGCTTCTTTACCCTTTGAAATGATAAAATCAGCAACACCCTGTGTAGCCTTACCAACAGTAAAGAAGTTCATTCTATTAGTACCTGCGCCAACCTTACCACGAAGTCCAGCTGTACCAAAAGAAAGATCCTGGTAGAATCTATCCTCTATTTCCTTTTCATCTCCAGCGATTCCCTGAAGCTCTGATTTTAATGGATCTGTATCTGAAAGCTTTTCAAGCCATTCATTGTAACGTGCTTTATAATCCATAATTCCTCCTAAAACTAAATTAATCACTTAAGTCGATGTCCAAGTTAAGATTAAATGTATATTGTGGATATTTTTCCTTAAGTG
The DNA here is from genome assembly GCF_015057245.1 of Pseudobutyrivibrio ruminis. GTDB lineage: Bacteria > Bacillota > Clostridia > Lachnospirales > Lachnospiraceae > Pseudobutyrivibrio > Pseudobutyrivibrio ruminis_E. The sequence goes on along the minus strand of NZ_SVET01000004.1, from coordinate 159,914 downwards.
CATTATTAATACTTTCAAAAGTCTTTTTTCTATTTGGGTCATCGAATCTGATAACCACATCGAAGTTGACACTCTGATTAGCTTCATCATAGTAGAAACCATGAATCTGCTTAACATAATCGAATGTCTTCACAAACTTTGAAAGCTCTTTTCTAAGTATATCAGCTGGAGAATCCTTTTTGTTTTTGCAGTAGATGCCGATTCCTTCAAGGCCAACACCTGTCTCCTGATATACCTTATGAAAGATTTGTCTTTGAAGCTGATCAAGATGAGCCATTCCCATATCCTCATCAACCTCTATATGTATCGAACCAACGTAACGGTTTGGTCCATAATTGTGTAAGCTAAGATCATATGCCCCTAGCACCTCGTCAAAGCTGACAACAGCTCTCTTTACATCATGAGAAAGCTGCATTTCAACACGCTCTCCCAGAATCTGTGAAATTGTTTCTGAAATCATATCGTAGCCTGATTTGATGATGATAACTGAGATGATGGCACCAAGCCAAGCCTCAAGACTTATACCAAATACAATAAAAATGATTGCAGCTACAAGTGTTGTTGCAGAGATAACCGAATCCAGCTTTGCATCCTCACCAGATGCGATAAGTGAACCTGAATTAACACTCTCCCCAACTTTTTTAACGTATGTTCCAAGTACAATCTTTACAACTACAGCAACAGCTACAATAACAAGGCTTGCTGTGTTGTATTCTGGATACTGTGGCTCAATTATTTTCTTAATTGATTCAATAAGTGATGTTATGCCGGCATATGAAACGATAATTGCAATGATAGCAGCAGTAATATACTCTACTCTGCCATGTCCAAGTGGATGCTTTTTATCTGGTGCCTTATTGGCAATTCTTGTACCGACAATGGTAATTACCGATGATAAGGCATCACTTAAGTTGTTTACTGCGTCAAGGACAATTGCAATTGATCCTGTAACAAGACCAACAAACGCTTTAAATCCTGCCAAAAAGCAATTGGCAACAATGCCAATCAAACTGGTTTGAATGATCTTTTTATTTCTGTCCATTTTATTTCTTATTCCTTAATCCCTTAACATAATTTGTAAGCTCTTCTTTTGTTTTCTTGTTGAGCTTTTCCATCTTTTTGAGTACAGCATATTCAGCAGTTCCTTCGCTGGCGATGAGGAAATCTACCTCTCCTGCCCCTTTCGAAGGAATTGTGTCCTGAAGTAACTCAAAAGGTGAAACATCTAGTACGTCGCAGATTGCCATAATCTTGTCTGACGATGGATTTGTTTTCTTTCTCTTCCAATCGCTGATAGTACTTTGTGCAATACCAGTCTTTTCAGCTAACTGAAGCTGAGAAACACCCTTTTCATCCATCAACTTAAAGATACGTTCACTAATAATCATCCTAATACCCCTCCATAACTGTAAAATCCCACGTTAATAACTCTATTGTATATACGATAACACAATATAACTTTATCCTCAAGACAACTGGTGATGTGACTGTTTTTCCACATACATCAGCTTGTCTATAAGTTCTTGGAACTGTTTAGCTGTAAGACTGCTGTCGTGCTTATAGCTTTGGAAGCCACAGCTTATGCCCACTCCCTGAGGCCAATTATTGCGAGCGCTCTGCTTTGCAACGTAATCCCTCACCTCATCTATCTTTTCGTTTATCTGATTCATGTCCAATTCATCAGTGATTACGCAGAACTCATCTCCCCCAAAACGTCCTATGGCTGCCGACCTTCCAAAGGTATCTACAAGAATATCAGCAATAATTTTGATTGCCTTATCCCCTTCCTCATGGCCCATGCTATCATTGATATCCTTGAAATTATCAACATCCATCATGATTGCAGTAAAGTCTTTTCCACTAGAAATAGAGCTTTTAACCATGTCCTGCATTTTGATATCCAGCCCTCGTCGATTTAGTACACCGGTTAGATAGTCGATGTTTACATCCCTGCTTTGATAGTAGAAAAATACAATCAAGCATCCCCAGGATATACCTGCGTATGTGCAATCGATATTGGCAATGAATATCTGTAGCAGCGCTCCGATTAATGATAACGCCGGTAAAAACAATACTGCTGCCTTATATTCACTCATGATGTGCTTATTAAATACCAGCGCATAAACAAGCAACATAAAAATAAACAACAGCATGAATCCTGCTCTTATAAAGAAGAATTGACCGCGATAGTAAATACCATTTTCAAAATAAAAAACCATTTCAGCCCGAACAACGCTGATATTGAAACAAATACCATATTCAAAACTGCAAACAGTTCGAAGCAGTATCTGATTGGACGTCTATGCTTTAAATCCTCATCATCCATCCAGCAATCCAGATAATACATGGCATACAATATATCAAGTGGATCCAATAGGAATATTAAAAAGTACCCAATATATCCCAAGAATAAATACTTGTCTGGATACATCTCACCTATACGACCAATAGTTTCAGATAGTAACAAAATCAGTGTGCATACAAGGATTGCCGAATACTTGCGCCCTTTCTGCAACCTGGAAATCTGATTTTGAAATATCAGCAGCAATATTAATAAAAATGATGTAAAAAAATTAAGTATAGCCCAGCTCTCTGCCTCAACCATAAAAAGCCTTTCGTAATAAATCTTTAAAGATAAAATATGCTAAAACAAACACTCCGTTTATTTTAGCATATTTATTGTGTAAAACTGTGAATTATTAATTCGTTTTATCGATAATGCTCATTACCTGAGCACTGTATTTAAGCAATTTTTCATTGGCTTCAAAATCCTTCTCCTGAATGATGCGCTTGAATTCTGCAAATTCAAAGTAAAGTCTATGACTTCCATCCGAGAGTGAAACCTCTTTTGTTTCTGTATCAGCATCATTGAAAAGAACATCATATTCTGTCATACCATTTACATGAGGGTAAATGCAGATTGTTGCATCAACACCCTGGATTGTAGATGGACCAGGTGCCACACAATCCTTTGCTCCAATGCAAAGAACCTTAAAATTGCCATAGTCTGCAGTTAGTACACCGCTTGTATCTACGCCCTTTTCCATATTTGCATCATATCTTACAGAATCAGGCTCTCCAAATAGGCCAACCATTGCAGATATATTGTAAACATTTAAATCACGAAGAGCACCTCCGTTATGGGCCGGATCAAATACCGCTGGCACCATTTCACCGCTATGGAACTTGCTGTATCTGCTGGACATCTGGCTATAGTTGAATACGCATAGCTTTAAATCTCCAACCAGCTTAACATCCTGCTGTAACTGCTTGTAGGCTGGCATATGATAGATGCTCATAGCCTCAAAATACATAACGTTATTGGCTTTTGCTAACTCCACAAGCTCCTGAAATTCAGCAAGACTCTTTGTAACAGGCTTCTCGCAAATAACATGCTTCTTTGCCAAAATAGCTCTCTTTGAGTATTCATAATGCAAATCGTTAAGTACACCTACGTATACTACGTCAACGTCAGACTTAAGCATTTCATCATAGTCCGTAAATACGGTATCTAAATGATATTTTGCTGCCATGGCATCCAGCTTATCTTTGCTTTTCTCTCTGCCACAGATATAAATCTTTTCAAACTCAATCTCGTCAATAAACGAAAGCACTTCCCCAACAATAACACCGTTTCCTGCTATTCCTAAAACCATTATTCTCCTCGCTTTCTTACTGCTTTATTGCCCATCTCATCTTGGTAGATTTACTTCTAGGATTGATTCTGCATTCCTCCGCCGATGGACGTATCACATCTGAAGAAACATCAGCATATACTCCTGCTTTCTTCAATTCCTTAAATGATTTCTTTACGAGTCTGTCCTCTCCTGAATGGAAGGTAAGGATGGCAACTCTGCCACCTGGCTTTAAAATCCCTGGTAGCTTTTCAAGGAATGAGTATAACACTTCAAACTCGCTATTAACGTCTATACGAAGTGCCTGGAATACTCTGGCACAGCTCTTTTTAATAGCCTGGTCCTTCTCATCCTTTGGCACCTTCCAAAGTGCCTCTGCAATTGCCTCTCGAAGGGCTGTGGTGGTGTCCATAGGATTTCCTTTTGCCATAAGTGTAAACACCTTGTGTGCGATTTCCTCAGCGTATGGCTCATCAGAATTTTCTATCATCATTCCAACAAATTCTTCCTCTGTGATATTGTGAAGACGTTCTGCTGCACTCTCACCATGATCTGGATCTAGTCTTAAATCCAATGGACCATCTATCTTATATGAAAAGCCACGCTCAGGATTATCAATCTGCATTGAGGATACACCTAAATCCGCAAGAACAAAATCAAACTTGCCTGCCTCTTCGGCAACTTTATCTATGTTTGCAAAATTGATAAGTCTAAACTGGAAGTTGTCCTCTCCGAAACCGGCGGTGCGCAAGCGTTCTACTGTTTTGGCCGATTCGATTGGATCAACATCCAAGCCGTACATAATGCCCTGCCCCTGAAGCTGCTCCAGCATCTTTCTGGTGTGTCCACCATATCCAAGGGTGCAATCCAAACCCTGCTGCCCTGGCTGTATCTGCAAGAAATCAAGAATCTCCTGTACCATAATGGAAATATGCATGCCAGCAGGTGTTGAGCCCTTGCTGATTACATGCTCAATTGTATCTGCATATTTTTCAGGATTATGCTCTTTATATTTTTCCTCAAATTTCTTTGGATATTTTCCTGAGTAATGAACTCGACGTTTATGCTTTTTCTCTTCCATATTTCTCCATATTTCTAATTTTTTCTTATTTAACAGATCTATTAAATTATAATATAAGGCCTCAAACAGTATCAATAGGATTGAAAGTTCTACAACAGTTTTGCTAAACTATTAGCTGACGTTTAAATTTAGGCTTACATGTAAAGGGGATTATCATGATAAAAACTATTATTTTTGATATTGGCGGAGTCCTTATTGGATATGATTGGACTGCATATATGATGAAGGAATTTAATAACGATGCTGAGCTAGTTGAGCGAATCAAGGCTAATGTCTTTGGTGAGAAATGGGCTGAGGTTGACAGAGGCGTTCTTACAAATGACGAATTAGTAGCCTCTTTTATCAAGGATGCTCCTGATATAAAGGATGAAATCATTCACTTTTGGGAGACTGCTGGTGATGCTCTTTGGCAGTACGACTTTGCAAAGGATTGGATTCGGGATTTAAAAAATCGTGGCTATCAGCTGCTTTACCTTTCAAACTGGTCTTCTCACATGAGGGAAGGCGCACTAAAGCAACTTGATTTTCTTCCAATGCTTGATGGCGGCGTATTCTCATATGAAGAAAAGCTTATCAAGCCAGATCATGCCATCTATAATCGTATAATCGAAAAATATAATTTAGTTCCTGAGGAATGCGTATTTATTGATGACAGCGAACCAAACGTAATCGCTGCCAGAGAATGCGGTTTGAATGCCGTATGGGCAAAGGACAAGAATCACGAAATTGCCCTTAAAGAATTAGAAGCTCTTTTGTAATAAAAGAGCTTCTATTTTTTTCTATTTAATTAGCTGTGATAAAGCTTGTTGCCTTCGTAACGTGGCTCACATGTAAGGTGAACCCCAAGCTGCTTAAATACACCTACGTCTACAGAAGAAAGAATAACTGATGAATGTACCTCTGCACCTTCCATCATTGGAATGCAATCATATGCCTTCTTTGCATTTTCGTTGCTGATTGATTCCATTGAAAGAGCAATAAGAAGCTCATTCAAATGAAGGTGTGGATTGTGGTCACCTAAGTGCTTTGTCTTAAGATTCATAATAGGTGTAAGAATCTCAGGTGAAATAAGCTTAATCTCATCAGGGATGCCTGCTAAATGCTTTAGTGCATTAAGCATCATAGCTGATGAAGCACCAAGCATCTGAGATGTCTTACCTGTGATAATCTGACCATCTGGAAGCTCCATAGCTGCACATGGTACTCCAGTCTGATCTGCCTTGATGTTTGCAGCAGATACAACTGGTCTGTCTGATACAGAAATGCCTGCCTTTTCCATTAAAAGCTCAAGCTTCTGAATAGCTGAATCACTTCCATCGCCCTTGCGCTTAGCAACTACGGCCTCATAGTAACGACGAATGATTTCCTGATTTGATGCATTTCTACAAACATCATCATCAACAATTGCGTTTCCTGCCATGTTTACACCCATGTCTGTAGGTGACTTGTATGGAGATTCGCCAGAAATCTTCTCGAACATGGCCTTAAGAACAGGGAAAACTTCAACATCACGGTTGTAGTTAACAACAGTCTCGCCGTATGCCTCAAGATGGAATGGGTCAATCATGTTGACATCATTTAAATCTGCTGTTGCTGCCTCGTATGCAAGGTTTACAGGATGATTTAGTGGTAAATTCCAGATTGGGAATGTTTCGAACTTAGCATATCCTGCCTTTACGCCGCGCTTTGACTCATGGTAAAGCTGAGAAAGGCATGTTGCCATCTTTCCACTTCCTGGACCAGGTGCAGTAACAACTACAAGTGGACGAGTTGTTTCGATGTAATCATTCTTTCCAAATCCCTCATCCGATACGATAAATGGAATGTTTGATGGGTAACCTGGAATAATGTAATGTCTGAATACCTTAAGACCAAGAGCTTTAAGCTTTTTCTCGTATGCTACTGCTGATGGCTGCTCTGCAAACTGAGTAAGAACAACAGAACCTACGTAAAGGCCATAGCTTGTAAAAGCATCGATAAGCCTGAGAAGGTCCATATCATAAGTGATACCGATATCCCCACGAACCTTGTTTTTCTCGATATCGCCAGCCTTGATAGCGATTACGATTTCTGTTTTGTCTGCAAGCTCCTTGAGCATAGTGATTTTTGCATCTGGCTTAAATCCTGGCAAAACTCTTGACGCATGGTAATCGTCAAAAAGCTTTCCACCAAACTCAAGATAAAGCTTTCCACCAAATTGATCGATGCGCTCTCTAATTCTTTTTGATTGCATCTCTGTGTACTTTTCGTTACTGAATCCTAATTTTCTCATATTTTCCTTCTTCTAAATAAAATCAAATGATTGAAATATATCTTTTAATGGCTATAAGTTTATCATGGATGGGCTTTTAATCCAATAATTTTAGTATAAAAACAAATCAATTTTTAGCCACTAATAGTTAAATAATTGCTACGACAAAACAATCTGCTCGTTATAGTATTTTATTAGGATTTAAGGTAAATAATGTACTAGGAGGATAATTATGGAAATTTTAAAAGTAACAGATCCAGAGTTTATAGGCTACGGTCGAATCATCGAGGGATATGATGCAGAAAAGAAAGCTATCATGGAGGCTTTGAGAGATAACACTCCTATTCCAGAAGGCACAGAATACGTTGCCGAGGAACCAGCCCTCCAGAGCTTAGCTGCTGCAGACAAGATTACTAATTCCCTATTTGGTGGCTCTCCAATGCAGTTTGGTTGGTGCAATGGTCACAACACAAAGCTCAACTGCCTTGAGTATCACCGTTCAAGTGAAATCAACATGGGAGCTACAGATTTCATCCTTCTTCTTGCAAAGAGAGAGGAAATCGTTGATTACAAGCTTGATTCTAGCAAGGTAAAGGCTTTCTTATGTCCAAAGGGCGTAATGATTGAAGTTTATGCTACTGCTCTTCACTATGCTCCATGCCAGGCTCACAAGGATTCAGGATTCCAGGTTTTAGTTGGCCTTCCAAAGGGCACAAATGTTGGCAAGCCTGAGTTTACAGCTGACAACAAGGAAGATACTCTTTTGACAGCCACAAACAAATGGCTTCTAGCTCACGCTGAAAGCTCTGAAGCAAAAGATGGCGCTTGGGTTGGTATTACAGGTGAAAACATCGATATCGCTGCCGACATCTAAATCTAAATAAACATAAAAAAATGGCGGTTTAAACCGCCATTTTTTTTATCTCTTCTTCATGGACTGTCTGAATATGATCCAATGCTGAAAGCATAGGCTTTACATCCTTATGAAGAATCTTTCTTTGAACATAGTTTTGAGTAATCTTCATAACTGTTCCGCTAAGTGCAAGCACACCGATAAGGTTTGGAATAGCCATCATACCATTGAGAGTATCTGAAATATCCCATGCAAGACTCAAATCCATAGTAGCTCCTACTACGATGAAGGCTACGAAAATCACCTGATAAATCTTTACATTCTTTCTACCAAATAAATATTCAAATCCCTTGCTACCATACTGGCTCCAGCCAAGTGTTGTTGAGAAAGCAAAGAGTAAAATCGCAATTGCGATAAATGCATATCCAAACTTGCCAAATACTGTTGAGAAGGCTTCTGCCACAAGGGCTGTTGATACCTGGTCTGAAATAACGGCTCCTGTTTCCAAATCTACAAGACCGCTTGAAAGAACCGTAAATGCGGTAATCGAACATACGATAATTGTATCTGCAAATACTTCGAAGATTCCCCACATTCCCTGAACTACTGGCTCTCTGACATTCGAGCTGGAATGAACCATTACAGATGAACCAAGACCTGCTTCGTTTGAGAATACACCTCGCTTCATTCCCCACTGAACAGCCATGGCAACGCCACTACCTACAATACCGCCGCCAACAGCTCGCATACCAAAGGCTCCCTTTATAATAGAAGTGAATACCGCTCCTGCCTGATCAATATGGACAACACAAACGATTAACGCACCAATTAAATAGATAACTGCCATGAAAGGCACTAGTTTTTCTGTAACTGATGCGATTCTCTTAAGACCGCCAACAATAACAAGACCGCCAAGAATCATAAGGAAGATACCAGTTGCAATAGCTGGGATTCCAAAAGCAGATTTGATATTTACTGCAATTGAATTTACTTGTCCCATGTTTCCAATACCAAAAGATGCTCCGATACAGAAAACGCTGAACAAAACAGCAAGCCCTGAGCCCACATGTCTCATGCCCTTTTTAGAACCAAGACCGTCTCTAAGATAATACATGGCACCACCGCACCACTCATTTCGCTCGTTTCTTCTTCGATAATAAATGCCCAACACATTTTCTGAGAAGTTTGTCATCATTCCAAAGAATGCAACAATCCACATCCAGAAGATGGCACCAGGGCCACCGGATGCAATAGCTGCTGCAACACCGGCAATATTACCTGTTCCGATTGTAGCTGCAAGTGCTGTACAAAGACTTTGGAACTGAGAAATCTGAGTATCCTCTTTATCTGTGTGTGCTGTAACATGTGAGTCCTTGAAAATACCACCGATAGTATTCTTTATCCAATGCTTGATGTGAGTAATCTGGAAAAACTTGGTCAGACAAGTCATCAGAATACCTGTACCCACTAAAAGAATGAGCATTGGCAAGCCCCATACGAATCCATTTACTGCACTATTAACCTTTTCTACGATTGATAAAACTCTTTCCACAGGCATATCTCCCTTTACATCTTATTTGGCTAGTTGCGTATCGTACGGACATTTGTCCTCCTGCGCAAGACAATTTTAGATATATTCTAACGCTTCACCAAGCTAAAGTAAAGTATTTTTTTATTCTTATTATTTTGTTAGCAATTATTGCTAAGACATACCCTAAAAATGCAGATATAATGTGGGAAAAGTGCCATAAGGAGAACGACATATGACAAGCAAGAATATTACAGATATGACCCAAGGAAACCCAACTAAACATCTTCTGTTATTTGCCCTTCCAACCCTTATTGGCAATATCTTTCAGCAAATATACAACCTTGCAGATTCTATCATCGTTGGCCGATTTGTAGGTGCAAACGCTTTCGCTGCTATCGGTGCCACCAGTTCTATCACATTTCTATTTTTTGCCTTGTGTAACGGAATAGGCGGAGGCGGCGGAATTGTTGTTTCCCAATTTTACGGTGCACACGAAGATGCCAATGTAAAAAAATGTATTGTTAATACTGCATTGATTATGCTTATCGTGCCACTTGTAATAGGTACTTTGGGCTTTATTTTTGTTCCTCAATTTTTACGAATTCTAAGCACACCTGAAAATATTCTTTTTGATGCCATTTCCTACACTCGATATATGTGCGTAGGTTTGCTTTTTGTTTCTTTATACAATTTTCTATCCTCTATGCTTAGAGCTCTTGGAGATTCTAAGACACCTTTGTATTTCCTGATATTTTCTATAGTTTTAAATATCACACTGGATATCGTTATGGTGTGTGTTCTTCATAAAGGAATTCAGGGTGCAGCACTTGCTACTATCCTTTCCCAGTTAACATCAGTTATTCTTTGCAGCCTTCATGCATATAGAACTAATCCGTATTTCCGTTTTACATGTAATGATATTCAGCTTTCTCGTCAGATGTGTTATAAGGTTATTCGCCTTGGTGTACCAATGTCTATTCAGTTTGGATTGATAGCCATCTCATCAATGGCCGTTCAGCGTATTGTAAATTCCTACGGCACTATAGTGGTTGCCGCTTTCACTGCTACAAACAGAATTGAACAATTAATACATCAGCCATATACAACACTTGGCACCTCAATTTCTACCTTTAGCGGGCAGAATTTCGGTGCCAAGAAAAATGATCGTGTACTATCAGGATACTATTCTGGAATTCGTATCATGATTATACTGACTATATTTTTAATTTTTATTATGCAATTCTTTGGCCAGGCCATCACTGGGCTTTTTGTAGAGGATGAGGCCATCATCTCGCTTGGTGCCATGGGCCTTCGAATCACTAGCCTGTTCTACCTTGCACTTGGAATGATTTACGTCATTCGCGGTGTCCTAACCGGAATCGGCGATGCCTTCTTTTCATTGTTCAACGGAATTGTCGAGGTCATCGGTCGCTTCACTATTCCTGCATTATTCTGCAGTTATCTAGGATTTGGCGAAGCAGGAATTTGGATTTCTTCAGGCGTTGTTTGGCTCATTAGTGGCGTTACTGCATGGATTAGATATCTTACCTACTTTAGAAGTAAGATTTCTGTTAATACAGCTTTTCCTAATTAGAAAACCTGAATATCAAAGCTTACCTGGAATATGTCTGTGATACTTAACGTATTTCCGTATTCACGTTCTTCAAGCTTTTGATTAAAGCCTACTCTATCACATCGTCCATACCATGGTTCGATACATACAAATGGTGCGTGCTTTCCTACTGGAGACCATACACCAAAAAGTGGTGCATCAAACTTAACTGCTATTACATCCTGACCTTTGTCATCAATGAGTGTCACCTTATCTGATTGTCTATCCTCAATGATAAGGGCGTCTCGGCTAAAAAGCTCATCTGACATTCCAAGAACTCCATTAGAAAGTACAAACTGCTTCTGTTCATCTCCTAAGCAGCCACTGCCATCATCTGCAATAATATTTGCAGTAATCTTTGAATTAGGCTGATTGTCTTTTTCGAATCGGAGTGTATAAGTGTCTAAATCACAATTGAATGCTGGATGGCCTCCAATTGAGAAGTACATAGTTTCTTCGTTTGGATTTTCAACCTTCCATTCAACATTTACAGTATCATTTTCCAATCTGTAAGTGCTTACAAGTAGGAATGAAAATGGATATTTCTTTCTCGATTCTTCGTTATCCTTAAGTAAAAAAACAAGCTCATTTTCAGTCTGTCTGCCAAGCATAAAATCCATATCTCTGGCAAAACCGTGCTGCCCCATTTCATATGTCTGGCCCTTGTATACTGACTTTTTCTGATAGTAATTTCCTACAAGTGGAAAAAGCACTGGTGCTGTACGTCCCCAGTATGCAGCATCTGCCTGCCACATAAGCTCCTTCCCATCAGCTTTTCTAATAAGTGATTTAATCTCAGCTCCATGCTCAGCAACTGTAAGCTTTATTTTGTCATTTTCTAATGTGTAGTTCATAGTATATTATCCTTCCAAATTATAATTCCATCTCGTAGCATAGCATTGGCTGCTCATACAACTCACATTCACCCACCTTATTAAATGGGAATGCCGAATAACATTTAAGTGCTTTCATGTTATGTCTATTAACTAAGAAATGAAGGCTTTTGTAACTTCTATTTTTAAGCTCTTCCAAGCCTTTTTCAATCATTTCTTTAGCTAAGCCTCTACCTTGGCAATCAGGGCTAACCGCAAGCCTTGAAAGCTCTCCACCTGGCTGTAATTCATCTGTCCAACACTCTAAATTGTTAACAGAATCATCGTCATCTATTGAAATAGCAGCAATTATCTTGCCCTCTTCTCTCATTACAAGCAAAGCATCCCTGGATAAATCAAAATCTATCTCTTCCATTGTAGGATAGTATTCATTCCAAGGGCAATATTCCCTACCAAGCTGGGATTTATAGAGTTTTAAAATTTCGTCTTTGTCTTTTGCTGTAGCTTTTTCGATTACTCGCATGTTGGCCTCCCTTTCTTGCTAGACACATTATGGCATTTTGTGTCTATTCTAGCAAGAATTAGTCTTCATATCCTGTTATTTTGATTCTATTTTCAAAATCCTACGGTTGGGATTTCTTTTCTGATTTTTCAACCGTAGGATTATCTTTTAAACACCAAAAAACCTACGGCTAATTTTTGAAAATCTAAAATCTAGCCGTAGGTCCACTTGTGCTACTACGGTTGGGTTTAAAAATCTCACAAATTAGCCGTAGGTAAAGCTTGTTTTCAATGATCTTTTGTAATATATCTACGGACGAGAATTCGAAATTACATTTTCAACCGTAGGATTTTGAAAATAATTGAATTTTTAAGTCCAAATATAGTTTAGATAATCTGATTCGTTATAAAATAGCAAGTCGGATTCACTATTTATAACTATATAACTTCAATAATGATAACTATTCTCACTCGCACATCTTTAGAACAATAGATACTCTAACTATACATCATGCTTAGACTCAATTTGCCCTCAACAGTCGCTCTGCTTCTTGGATAGCTACACAGTCTGCAAACCTCTCAGGCCACATCATCTCATTGTAATATCTGTATGTAGTCTCAGCATTCATGTAGTTATTATCAAATGTAGAATTGCATCCGGCTGGAACAATAACCTGGTAGCCTCTATCAAAAGCAGATTTTACTGTGGCATCTATGCAGAAATTTGTCTGGAGACCTACTATCATAAGTTCCTTTGTGCCTGTCTGCTGAAGATAAGATACAAAATCTGGATTTCCAAAGCAGCTATTCACTGTCTTGGTAAAAATCCTCTCATTGCCTATTGGCGCAACCTGGTCTGCAATTTCATAGTCCTCATCACCTGCAGAGAAACCTGAACCTGGGCCATCGTCATGCTGTACATAAATGACCTCTATATCATTCTTTCGTGCTGTCTGAATCAACCTTGATGTATTTTCTATAAACTCCTGATAATTGTATAATCTCTCGTCTGTAATTCCTTTTTGTACATCAATAACCAGTAAAACCATTATTGCCCCCGTTTCTATAAGTCTGCCACATCTACTACTTTTATTCCATTTTGCTTGAGAAGCTCAACAAACACACCATTTCCTGGAATTAGATTTCCTGAAAAAGTACCATCATAAATAGTATTAACACCACAAGATGGACTTCTTGATTGTAGTATCACAAGCTCTGCTTTTTTATCTATTAGTATTTGCAAAGCCTTCATTGCACCAGTTCGAAATTCTGCATCTACAGAACTACCATCCTTGTGCTTTACAACACCATCAACTATTTCTGCTGATTCCCTTGGTGTAGGAAGCCCTCCTAAAACTTCAGGACAAACAGGTACAACCTCATGCCCCTTTACATATTCAAGGGTCTTTTCACTATAATTATTGCCCCCGTTATATTTGCAATTCTCACCTAATAAACATGCACTAACGCCTATGACCATTTAAGTATTCTCCTCTTAATTTCTAGGCGCATTATGGCATTTGTTGTTTATCAAGTCAACACTTGTTAAATGCAATAATTCACTATATTGTGTATAACATCCTTACTATTAAGCGGAGTATCAAATGTTTCCATAGACAAAATCAAATTATCCCCTAAGTGATAGCCACTTCTGCTGTAATCATAGATTTTTAGCATGTTCTTTTTGGCATAATCTTCGTTGTCAATTAGCCCTAAGTGCTCCCAATAAATAGTCTTTCTCTCTCTTACATTAAGAACTGCAAAATCCGGGTATACAATATGTCCGATAGAAAGCTCTAAATACGGTTCGTATACGTAAGGCACGTTATATTTTTCAAACAAATCAGCTATTATCTTTTCTGACTTTGATCTAACTCTTTCGCCATTATTTGTTTGGATTTTACCATCCTCAAAAAATGTGTTTTGATTTCCGGCGTGTTCCAGCTTCCAGCGTTCTATATACATTTCATCTGTTTCTACAATTGGAACAACTATATTTCGCTTGCTCAATGGAAGCTTATTATAAATAGAATGAATATCTTCAAAGTCACATCCTTTAATAGTCTTTTCTATTTCCTTTTCCATTTTCTTAAGCTTACTATTTACTGCCACCTCGTAGTCACGCTGTATTATTTTCTTTACCAGTGTATATTCATCGTTCTTCGCATATTTACTTTCACCTGTTTCAGGATCAACGAAATAATACTGAACGCAATTATTGCTTGTGGATGACCTAATTCTCTTATTAGGCAGCCCCCTATACTTGACTAAATTCTTTTGAGATTTCTGCAACAACTCATTTATTGCCGTCTGTTTTTCTATTAATAATTCTTTACAATCTTTCATATACTCTATTTCCTATAAAAAATATTAGATTTTCGATTTTCCTACGGTTGAGATTAGTTTTTTTGTAATCTCACCCGTAGCGATTTCATCAAATCCACAAAATACCTACGGCTATTATTTGAACTTGCAAATCTTAACCGTAGGACACCAACCGACACTACGGTTGTAATCACATAAACGCAATAATAGCCGTAGGTAAAACTCATAATCACTACTACTGCTCTTTATTACTACGGTCGAAAAATAGAAATACTAATTTGAACCGTAGTATTTTCGTAAAATTGGGATTTTTTCTCTGAAAATAAAATAAGACTCTTTAAAATGTTATAAATAAAAGTTAATGAAAAAGATATTTGTATAATATAACGTCAGAATTCAGATTTGTCAACAACTAGCTCCTATATTCCCGTATCAACTGCCCTATACAAGCCTAATTCGCTTATACATATGGGAACGCACCTTCATCAATCATTTCAATCATAATATCTGCAAACTTAGGGTCAAACTGGGAGCCTTTGCCTTTTTCTATCTCTCCGCGGACCACTTCAACAGGCAGAGCTCCCCTATAGCTTCTGGTGCTTGTCATGGCGTCATAGGCATCTGCCACAGCAATGATTCTGGCTTCCTCCGGGATGTCCTCACCTGAGAGCCCCTCTGGATAACCTTTTCCATCGTATCTTTCATGATGCCATTTAGCGCCTGCTGCAAGCTCAGGCATTTCCTTGATATTGCCCAGAATCTTGCCACCAATACCTGGATGCTTCTTAATTTTGGCAAACTCTTCGTCTGTAAGTCTTCCCGGCTTATTTATAACTTCATCAGGAACTCCTATTTTTCCAACATCATGAAGAAGCCCCATCATAAAAATTTGCTCCTGATGCTTCTCATCATAACCATATCTTCTAGCTATCTCTTTTGAAAAAATCGCTACTCGTCCTGAATGGCCTTTTGTGTAATTGTCTTTTGCGTCGATGGCATCTGCAAGGCTCTCTACTACGTGAAGAAAAAGATTCTCGTTCTCCCTTGTTTTCTCTTCCACCATGCCCTCAAGATTTCGTTGGAGTCGGATAAGCTCCACAGCATGCTTCACCCTAAGCACAAGTACACTTGCCACAAATGGTTTTCTGATAAAATCCATTGCACCAAGTGACAGCCCCTTTGTCTCTGTGTCCTCATCTTCGTTGCCTGTAAGGAAAATCACAGGCGTATCCCTCCAGCCAGCTTCACACTTTTTAAGCTCCTTAATAACTTCAAAGCCATCCATCTCAGGCATACTAATATCCATAAGGATAAGGTCCGCCGCCTGATTATCCTTAGTGTAATCCAAAAGGGCCTTTCCGGATTTCAAAACTACTGCTTTGAGCCCAGAGCTTGTAAGAGTATTCCAAGCCTTTTTTAAAATAATAGGATCATCGTCTACAACTACAATCTGTGGAATCATTTTTTTGCCTCCCCAATGTAATCCTCCTGCTGGTTTATACCGCATTTTGATAGTGGTATACTCTACTTATGGAGGAGTACGATTTATGAATATTAATATACCTGGTATTGATGTAGAAAAAGCTATCAAAAACGCTGGTTCAGAGGAACTCTTTATAGAGCTTCTCAGTGATGTATACAAATTAATGGATGACAAGGTCGCTTCAGTAGAATCCAACCTTGCATCAGGTAATATCGCAAACTATACGGTCGAGGTACATTCCCTAAAAACTACCTGCCGCATGATTGGTGCCATGAAGCTTGGCGAGGATTTCTTTACTTTGGAAAAACTCGGCAAGGACAATAACGTGGAGCAAATCAAGGCCCTTACACCAGGTGTTTTAGATGCATTTAAAGGACTCAAAACTTATCTTGAGCCATTTGCGTTAAATAGCCTTGTGCCTCAAAAAAGTTTTGATAAAGAAGCCCTGTCAAATATTCTAAATATGCTCATCACTGCTGTGAACGACTTTGATTTAGGAAGCGCCGAAGATGCTGCAAAACAGCTTCTTTCCTATAAATGTGATGAAGCTCTTTCAACCCAAATCAAAGACTTGGATAAGCTTGTTTCTAATCTAGATTTCGATGAAGCAAAAGAGCTTGCACTGCAAATTCTTAGTAGCTTATAGGCCTACTCCGTCGGTATTGAACCATAGTTTTCAACGGCTTCATCCACTGTCATTTCTCCATTTACAATTGCGTAGGCTGCTGCTCTATATTGCTTTACTGCTGTGTCTAGGATTTCTGTATCTCTAAAGTTTACAGTTCGTTCCTCTGGAAAATCTGATAGTGAAGCGTACACTTCATCAAGGGAATAATCCTTGGTTGGAGTGATGAGTCGTTTTTCTGCTGCCATCAAACCAAGTTCTTCTTCGCTAGTAAGGAATCTGATAAACTCATTTGTCATGTCCAGGTTTGCACTGTTTTTATTAACACAGAATAATATTGAAACTGAATCCATATAGTATCCACCTTCATCTCCAGAAGGTGCTACGTAAAAATCATAGTTGAAAGGGTTAGACGAAAAAGCTTCGGACTGTCCTTCTCTCTTTTTTGTTCCAGAGACAACATCGCCTGAGCAAAGCATCATTGGAACATCTCCTTCGAAAAATCTCAAGATTACTGAATTGTAGTCATCTTCGATTTCCGCTGAACATTTAGCTACATCTATACATCCTGAGTCTACAAGCTCTTGTAATCGCTCTAAAGATGGCCTCATTGCCTCACCTGCTGATGGTTCCAAATTATTAAGGCCCTCCTCGATACTTCTATCATCCTTTACAGTCTTGGCAAACATAGGATAGCTAAATGCATAGCCGATACCTGGCGTAGTTGTTGTGTTTGCTCCCATAAGAGGTGATTCATAGCCAGCTTCTTTAAGCTTTCCACATACATCCTTCAATTCCTCAAATGTGGTCGGAACCTCAAGGTCTTCCTTTTCAAAAATGTCCATATTTACAAGCATTCCATAGGATGTGGCAAATACAGGTAATGTGAGGATTTCTCCATCATCCATCTCCCATTTAATGCTAGGACGAATACAGTCTAAATTGATTTCAAGCTCCGGGTCAGACAAAATCTCTGCCCCATCAAACAGTGGTGCAAATTGCTCATCCCCGTACATCCATGGCTGCACCACGTAGATATCTGGTGGCTCCTGTCCGGCAAGTGCAGGGCCAATTGTATTTCTGTAGTCATCCAGATATGTGTACTCTATCTCACCATTTGGATAGTGCTCGTAAAATCTGTCGATGGTACTCTCCAAGGATTCAAAGTTTGAATAAGATCCCACCACTGAAACCCTGTACTCTGTATCTGCCGCGTATTTGGGAGAGAACTCATTTGTTGACTCTTCCTGTTGTTCAGCCTGAGTCTCAACTTGAGTCTCATCTTGATTCTCGCTCTGATTTTGAGTCTGTCCGCAGCCTACGTACGTAATTGTCAGGAGCGATATGAAAGTCATAGCTAATAATGATTTAATTTGTTTATTCATGTTCTCTCCTTTCTGTGTCAGTAATCTTTGCAAAGAACTCATCTACCTGAGTAGTGATTTCCCTTTCACTCTTCTCCTTAAAATTGTCTCGAATAATCCTTTCTTGGTCCCATTCAGTTAATTCCGAAAGCTTGTCATCCATTAGAATCAGCTCCGCTTCATGGGACTTTAAATAGGCTTCTGCCTGCTCCGTGGATTTTGACACTGCCACCTCATATTTATTTGAAAACAGTGCCATAATCCTGCGGAGAAATTGAATATCTTCGTCCACTAAAAGAATTTTATGCTTCTGTTCAGGCTCATCAGCCACCTTTTTAATCAAATCAGAAGATAGATACGTGAGAAGCATATTTTCAAGACGTCCTGTATCAATTGGCTTTGTTAGGTAATCGTCAAAACCTGCATTTATATACATTTCCCTCATTCCGGATACCGCATTTGCGGTAAGGCAAATGACAGGTGTTTTAGCGTTCGGCGTGTCATTGCACTCTTTCATTTCCTTTATAGTTTCAATGCCATCCTTATCAGGCATCATATGATCCAGGAAAATCACATCATAGAAATTTCGTTTAAACAAAGTCAAACAAGCATCTCCGCTTTCCGCGGTATCTATCTGGATTTTTGTTTCTCTAAGAAGATTTACAAATACCTTTAGATTAATCTCGTTGTCATCAACCACCAGAATTCGTGCATCTGGTGCAACAAACTGTACTTTGTACTGCTCTCTTTCCTTAAGAAAACTCTTGTATGCAGCGTCGAACTCGCCTAGTGGTTCCCATTTCACTACCTTTTGTTTTAAATCAAATGAAAAAACAGAGCCCCTACCATACTCACTTTCTACCTGAATTGAGCTTCCCATCATATTTAAAAATCTTTGGGCGATGGCCATTCCCAGGCCAGTTCCTTCTATGTTGCGATTATTCTTTTCATCAATTCGCTCAAAGGCTGCAAATAATTTGCCCAAATCCTCACTTTTTATTCCAATTCCAGTATCCTCCACACTCACGTGAAGCATTACATAATCAGGATTGTCTTCACATTTACTGCTCTTAATAGAAAAAGTAACGCCGCCTTCCTTTGTGTATTTCACAGCATTTGAAAGAATGTTTGTGATAACCTGTTTAATCCTTATCTCATCGCCATGCAGACATCTTGGAATATTTGGATCCACATCTAGCTTGAATGTAAGATTCTTCTCATCTGCCTTTCTCTGAACCATATTTACAATGTCATTCAAGAGTGACGCGCAATTATAGTCCACATTAATGATTTCCATTTTCCCTGCTTCAATCTTAGAGAAATCCAAAATATCATTGATGATTCTAAGAAGAGTGTTGCCAGCAGCCCTGATATTTTCGGAATACATTAGAATCTCTTCATCATGACTATCTCTTAGAATCATTTCATTCATACCAACTATGGCATTCATTGGAGTCCTTATATCATGAGACATGGTGGACAAGAAATATGATTTTGCTTCATTTGCCTGATTTGCGGCCTCAGCCGCTACTGTTAGTTTGCGATTAAAATTCAGAAGGATTATCAGGTTAAAAGTCAGAAGAATCAAAAGTCCAGCAACAACGATTCCAAGTATTAGCCAATCGATTGATTTGTTCACCGTCAGCTCATCTGCTGGAATATATGCAACAAGAAACCAGGAATCTAAACTACTTAGAGGAGTGTATGCAATCACACAATCCTCATTCTTTGAATTATAAATATGCATCGAACCACTATCTGAATGGATTTTATCCACTACATCGCTATATTCCTGGGCCGACAAAGGATTATATGACTTGAAATACTCAAAGAAATTACTATTTTTCAGGGATTTACCATGAATCATATAATCCCCATCCCAATCTATAATTGATATTTCAACGTTCTCGTATTCACCCTTCAAAAAAACCAGCTTCTGTTCTAGTCGGCTTACAGGCACCACTCGAATGATAATTGCATCACGCATATCACCTGTTTCGTTATCCAGAACCTTTATGTTGTTTAAAAAGGCAATTGACTGAACGCCATTTAAAGGGTTGGTATATGCTCGTGTAAGGTTTACTGCCCCCTCTACATTGCTTACCTCAAAGTTGTCAAAAATATTAATATGGGAATAATTCACTGAGTAATCGGACGGATCTGTAGACCTGGCGGTAGTAGATATGCCCGCCATAGAACCGTCGTCAATATATATTAGATGTCCTGATATTTCAGGAGATATTTTCGCTTTTCGAATATAAGAAATAGCCTCATCAACTGTCATCGGAGTCCCAGCCTCGGCTGACCCGTTGATGTAGTTGGCCCAAATATCGCACAAATGCTGCTCGTCAGCCAAGTAATTGGCGACGATTTGCTCTGTAGTAGTTGTCATTTTTTCAAAAGACGCAATTGAAGAAAGATTCGATTCTTCTGCCCTATCGTTAGCATATTTCACGATAATGCATAGAATCAAACCTACTATCAAAATATTGATAATAACAATATATCTTTTCTTCAACTCTCATCCCCCTGTACTTAGTTCACAATTAACTTATAATGTACAGGTTAATTATAACATTTAACATGTAGGGAATTTGTTAACAAATCTTTAATTATGACTTCTTGCTGACAGAAAAATGAAATTGTCAGCAAGAAGTCATACATATTTCTAAATTTCAAAATCCAGGCAGCTTCTGATTTTAGTGTATGGTCTAACCTTCCCATCCGCTACAGCAACATGCTCAGGATGTACCGCATAGCCCTTGAGAGCCTCTTCACTTTCAAATGTAGAATCAAGCATCAAATCAGCATTTGAGCTGGCAAGACCATTGATGTTGACCTTGATATCAATCATTCCTGGAATCTTTCCTGACAATCCCTCTAATCCTTCTTTGATGCCAAGCTTTACCTGCTCCTTTTCCTCCGCTGAAAGCTCATCTTTAAGTGTCCATAAAATAATGTGTTTTACCATGTCTATTCTCCTTTTTATTAGTTGTTTCGTTACTTAAGCGCCTGTACCCACTCGGCCTCTTTGAACCCCAGAAGAACTGTATCATCAGTAATAACAAGCGGGCGTTTTACAAGCATTCCGTCTGTTGCCAAAAGATCAAGCTGCGCTTCTTCACTCATATCTGGAAGCTTCTTTGAAAGCTCCATCCCTCTGTAAAGCTGGCCGCTTGTATTGAAGAATTTTTTAAGAGGCTGACCACTTTTTTCATATGCAGCTTTGAGAGTAGCTTTGTCTGGATTGTTGCCTTTGATATCAATTAAATCATACTTGATTTTGTTATCATCAAGCCACTTCAGAGCCTTTTTACATGTAGAACATCTTTCATAACAATACACTTTAATCATAATCCTAGTCCTCCTATTTAAATATTATTAATATCCATTCCGAATTTACCAAGATCTACCTTTCCGTTTTGGACAACGATTCCATCAGCCTCCAAAAGATTCTGCTGAACGCCAGCTCCTCCAAATACGTACTCATCCGCCAGCTCACCTTTGGAATTTACCACTCGATAGCAAGGAATGTTTTCAAAATCTGGATTTTTGTGTAAGGCATTTCCTACTGCTCTGCTCATTTTAGGATTGCCTGCCATAGCAGCCACCTGGCCATAGGTGGCAACCTTGCCCCGTGGGATTCGTTTTACTGCTTCGTATATACGTTTTGTAGGAGAATCCGTAACCAAATCATAGCTTTCCGCAATCATTCTCTTAACATCATCATCTGGAATGCTTCCATCTAAAATCACAGTGTTCCAATGCTCCTTGTTCTGGTGATACCCCGGAATTACCGCATCATAAGTGCGCCTCCAGAAATCTCTCCATTCAGGGTCACATTTCAAATTCAAACAAATCTGCCCGTCTTTTTCATATGACCAAAGGAACGCCTTTTTACTTGGCTTCACCCTAATAAGCTGCCAGTTAGGATCGTGAAATGGCGCCTCCTGATATGTATAAGGAAATGTAAGCCCGTAGCTTAATGCTTCCTCTCTGGTTTTCATTATAGTCCCCCTTTTACCAAACAAATGGAATAAGCCTATATTTTACCCGCTCTTTGTACTGCTTGTATCCATCAAGTCCTTCCTCTAAGACTTTCTCCTCATTACGAATGCGCTTTGCAATGATTGGAAGATATACAAGCATTATTACAAATGAAAAAATAGAGCCTAGGATAATTGGCATAGCTAAAAATAGCAGAAATGTTGCCATATACATTGGATGGCGCACTATTCCATATAGGCCTGTATCAACCACCTTCTGGCCTTCCTGCACTTCTATGGTTCTTGAAAGATATTCATTTTCTCTAAGCACCTCAGCGTATAGCAAATAGGCTAATAGAAAAATCACTGTGCCTGCAATCGTCACCCACGCTGGTAGCACCAGCCATGAAAATCTGAAATTCAAACCAGCAATTATGAAGGATGACAAAAACATTAGACCGCTGAACAAGACCACTTCCTTTTGCTCCATCTGTTCTTCCTTTGCATTTAATCGCTTCCGCAAAAGCTCTGGATTTTTCTTCATCAGAATCAATCCCGCCACAAACATAGGGATAAAAAGCACTCCCATAAGCAACCAGGCCTGCCAAAAGGCAAAGCTTCCTGCCGCTGGAAATAGCAGCAATCCCACTAATATTACTCCAGCAAAAAATTTAATTAGTGCAGAAATCAGTAATTTATTTGTCATAGCTTGCTCCCCCAATAATCAGCTTACATCCAGCTGTTTACAATTGCTATTTCCTCGATATATCCTGCATCATCATTTGGTGTTTCCAAAATAAAAGGAAGATTTTGGAGAGTAGGATGTGTTGCAATTCGTTTCATGGCTTCCATACCGATGTAGCCCTGTCCTAGCTTCTCATGGCGGTCTTTTGCTGCTCCGCATTCATTTTTACTATCATTAAAATGAATTGCCTTCAATCTGTCCAAACCGATGATTTTATCAAACTGTGTAAGCACACCATCAAGATCATTTACGACATCATAGCCACCATCCCAAACATGGCATGTATCAAGGCAAACTCCCAGTTTGTCACTAAGCGTAGTGCGGTCAATAATTTCTCTTAATTCCTCAAAAGTTTTGCCCACCTCTGAGCCTTTGCCAGCCATTGTTTCAAGGAGTACTGTAGTATGCATATCTTCAAATAATGCCTCATTAAGTCCGTCAGCAATCTGCTGAATTCCGATTTCTGGCCCTTGGCCCGTGTGAGAACCTGGATGGAAATTGTAATATTGATTTGGAACCTGCTCCATCCTTTGCAAATCCTGCTTAAGCATATCGAGAGCATTTGCTCTGGTCTCTGGCTTTGCAGAGCAAAGATTCATAGTGTAGCTGGCATGAGCTACAAGTGTACCAAATTTCTTCTCCTGAAGAATCTGCTGAAGCTTTTCAACATCTTCTGGCTCTATATCCTTTGCTTTTCCACCACGTGGATTTCTTGTAAACCATGCAAATGTGTTTCCTCCAAAATCCACCATCTGACGTCCCATTGCTTCATATCCGTTTGTCACTGATAAGTGACAGCCTATATATATCATTTAAAATCTCCTTAGTAGTCTTTTTTTCGATGAGCTTGTGTTGCAATTGATTATACCAAATTAAGCGTCAACTGTTCATATCTCTCAGGCAAATCATTCAAGTAGCTAAAGCAATCATCAGGTTTATAAAGGATCTTATGTGCTTTACAAGTATCCTCGAAAAGTTGCATTAGTTTTTTGTTGTTAGGGCTTGGTACATTATAGGAATTGCCATAGGTTCTAATGTATTTTTCTTTCAATCCTGGAAAATTTTTATCCAATGCCTCATAAAAATATTCCCTGTCACCTTCCCTCAAGGTCACGCCCATATCAAAGCAAATGATGCCCTTCACACCCACGCGAATACATTCTTCTAGTATCGCATTTACGTTTTCTTCTGAATCGTTTATAAAAGGCAGTATTGGCGTGAGCCAAACCACTGTTGGAATACCACGCTTTTGCATCTCCTCTAACACCTGTATTCTCTGTTTCGTGTTGCAGACATTTGGTTCTATAATAGCGCACAGGTCATCGTCATAAGTAGTCAATGTCATCTGCACTACTGCCTTTGCCTTCTGATTGATTTCATCTAGAAGATCAATATCCCTAAGAATCCTGTCTGACTTTGTCTGAATCGCTATGCCAAATTCATATTTAGAAATGATTTCAAGACACTGTCTTGTGAGCTTTAACTGCTCTTCGCAGTGCATATATGGATCTGACATAGAACCTGTGCCAATCATACATTTTTTTCTTTTTGATTTAAGCGCTGCCTCTAAAAGCTCTGGAGCATTCTGCTTCACCTCAATATCATCAAAGGCATGGGTAAACTGATAGCATTTGCTTCTGCTATCACAATAAATACAGCCATGGGTGCAACCACGATAAATGTTCATGCCGCATCGACCATTATTTGCAGTTAATATCCCCTTCGCATTTACGAAATGCATTTGTTGCCTCCTGACACCTTTACGGCTCTCGTGTTAAAAACTCTTATGCAATTTCCAAAAATCGATAGTCTCCTGCAAATCTGCCTCATCTGCAAAAAGATTCATCTTTTTTCCTATTGCTATGGCCATATCAACATACATATTGGCCCTTGCAGTAATTACATACTCGCCAACGACCAAATCATCCTTAACTGAATGCGTTGATTCTATTCCTTTTAATACTCCTGCCTTGTCTAATACATCTACACCATTGCATATTCCTGCAACAATTCCCTTATTGTCCACAACTGCACGGATAAAGGAATATACTTCTTCATTATCAATGGTTGAAATGTCGCCACCTGGCACCAAGAGAAGCTCCACATCTTTAGGGTCAATCTCTCTTAACGCACAAGTTGCATTCAAAGAAAACTTTTCCTGTGCCGTAACTGACTTTCCATCTACTGTAGCAAATACTATTTCATGTCCAGTGCACTGAAGAAAATAATTCGTAATTACGATTTCATAAATACAACAAGTCTCATATAATAATACAACTGTTTTCATAAATATAATTCTACCTTCCTACCCTGTTATTAATCCGCATTATAACAATATTGTGTATTGCCGTCCATATCTACAACAAAAACTCCCGTATTTTCTCTTCTACAAGCCTAACATCAATTGGTGCATCTGATGACTCCATAGTTGTGATTAAATCCCGGCCTTGAATATAACCATTTTTCTCATAACTATGTATCTTCTTAAAATTCTTTGTAGCATAATCCATATCCGAAAGAATCCCTAGATGCTCCCAATAAATAGTCTTTCTTGTAATTGTATTCAATGCGACAAAGTCAGGATATACCGTACTATAGCCCAGTTCTAACATCGACTCATATTGATAAGGAACATTATACTTATCCAAGGCATCAGCAATAATCTTTTCCGACTTTGATCGTACCATCTCTCCTCGATTTGTCTGATATAGACCTTCTTCTGGGAATGGATTCTGCTGCCCCGGATGTTTTTCTAACCAGTTTTGAATATATATATCATCAGGTTCTATTAGTGGGGTTACATATCTTTTCCGTCCTTCATTCAAATTGTCATATACATCCGTTAATTCTTTTATATCATATAGACTGATAAACTTATCTATACGTTTATGCAATATCTTTAATTTCTCATTTAATGCAAGTTCATAATCTTTTTGAATATATTTTCTAATAGCTTTTTCATCCTCAGCCCCCATATACTTTCTTATGCCATTCATCTTATCAACATAATAATATTGAAAATTGCCACGACACCGAGATACATGAATCTGCCCATTGCCTAAATCCTTGTACTTAGATACATTTCTATTAGAGCGCTTTATAAGAATATTTAGCTCTTGTATCTGTTCTTCTAACTTCTTTTTATGATTTTCCATTACTCCTCCACATCAATTATTTTGTTAATACATCCTTGCCTATTCTAAAGCTCCTCATTTCAAATAAGTTGTTGCCCTATACAGTTTTTTTAGAAATCCCCTCCAAAAAAACTGTATTGAAATTTTCTGTTTACATAAATGTACAGTTATTTTTTATCTCTTGTGATAAATAACTGTACAACAAACCCCTCATTTTAAACTTAAACAGTGTTTTCTGGCTATAGTATAAAAATCACTGTCGATATAAATAAACCATGACAGTGTTTTTAGATGACAGCATCAAAAAAACTGTATCATCATAATCTAAGCTCTTTTCGCTTTTATTAGCGTACAGTTATTTTCATAAAAAACCGTATAATCACTGTACTTCTGCTATTTCATTCTCTTTCCAACCGTGAAAACTGTGGCGAATTGCCAAATAAGTGATAAAAATAGAACACTTTTCATAACTCGTACGATAATATAACGTTCAAAAGCAACTTTGTCAATACCCAATCCTGAAAATCTGAACGATAAACCAATCTATCTACAAATCAAATACCAGATATTGTCATTTTATTGTCACGAGACAATAAAAAAGCTCTGAGGACATTGAATTCTCAATGTTCTCAGAGCAATAAACTCTATTCCATCTCCACAGTTCCTGGTGGCTTAGAAGTAAGATCGTACATTACGCGGTTAACGCCCTTAACTTCGTTGATGATGCGGCTCATTACACGCTGAAGAACTTCGAATGGAATCTCAGAAGCTTCTGCTGTCATGAAGTCTACTGTTTCAACTGCACGAAGTACTACTGCGTAGTCGTATGTACGCTCGTCGCCCATAACGCCTACTGAGCGCATGTTTGAAAGTGCTGCAAAGTACTGGTCTGGAAGCTTTGCGAGGCCTGCCTCTGCAAGCTCTGTACGATAAATATAATCAGCATCCTGAACGATGCGAACCTTTTCTGCTGTAACTTCGCCAATGATACGAATACCAAGGCCTGGGCCTGGGAATGGCTGACGGAATACAAGGTATTCTGGCAAGCCAAGCTCTAAACCGACCTTACGTACTTCGTCCTTGAAAAGATTGCGAAGTGGCTCGATGATTTCTTTGAAATCAACATAGTCAGGGAGACCACCTACATTATGGTGAGACTTGATAACTACTGACTCACCGCCAAGTCCTGATTCAACAACATCTGGATAGATAGTTCCCTGTGCAAGGAAATCAACAGTGCCGATTTTCTTAGCTTCTTCCTCGAATACACGAATGAATTCCTCGCCAATGATTTTACGCTTGCGTTCTGGTTCTTCAACGCCTGCGAGCTTTGCGTAATAACGCTCTGCCGCATTAACACGAACAAAATTAATATCAAATGAGCCTTCTGAACCAAATACTGATTCTACCTCATCACCCTCGTTTTTACGAAGAAGGCCATGGTCAACGAAAACACATGTAAGCTGCTTTCCAATTGCCTTTGCAAGAAGAGCTGCTAGAACAGATGAATCTACACCGCCGGAAAGAGCAAGAAGCACTTTTCCTGAACCTACGCGCTCTCTTATTTCTCCGATTGTCTGCTCAACAAAGGAATCCATACGCCATGTGCCAGCTGTCTGACAGATGTTTCTTACAAAGTTATGAAGGATTTCCTTTCCACGAACAGTGTGGAGTACCTCTGGATGGAACTGGATAGCGTAAAGCTTTTTATCTTCACAAGCTGCTGCTGCAACTGGGCAATCATTTGTATGAGCGATAATGTCAAACCCAGGTGCCACTGAAGAAATATAGTCAAAGTGACTCATCCAAACAACTGTTGAGTCCTCAACACCTGCAAAAAGAGTATCCTTTGATCCGTCAATAAATGTCTCAGTTTTGCCATATTCACGAACTGGCGCTTTCTCAACCTTACCGCCAAGAACATGCATCATAAGCTGTGCGCCATAGCAAAGACCAAGTACTGGTATACCAAGTTCAAAAAGTTCCTTAGTATAGGTAGGTGCCCCTTCCTCATAACATGAATTAGGACCTCCTGTCAGGATTATTCCCTTAGGATTCATCTCTTTAATTTGGTCGATAGGGGTACGATAAGAATAAATCTCACAATAGACATTACATTCTCTGACACGACGTGCCACAAGCTGATTGTATTGTCCGCCGAAATCAATAACAATGACTTTCTCTTGATTCATAGCAGCTCCTTACTAGATAAATTTTTCTAAAGTATAGATGAAATTTTCAAAATCTTCAACAAAAAAACTTAATATTAACAGGATTTCATTCGATACAATATTTAGATATGAAGAAAAAGGAGTTTCTATGAGTGTAAGCGTAACCAATTCATTAAGCATAAGATTGTTTTACAATCACTATTCATCGGTAGCAAGTGGCTCTACTAGAAAGAATTCTACCACTGGTACCCTTTCTTTTGCTGACGCTACTGCTCTGCGCAACGCCATCAGAAATCTCCAGGATTATAAGTTCGAAGATGTAACCAAAGACCAGATTCAGGAGAAGCTAAAAGCCTTCACTGACACCATGAACAATACCCTTGAATCTGCAGTTAAATATGGTAAGGGAAGCACTTCTGTAAAAAATGCAGCATCTACTATTAAAAACCTTAATACTCAATATGCTTCTGATTTGGCCAAAATTGGTATTACTGTAAATAAAGATGGCAGTATGTCACTATATGAAAATGCTTCAAAAAACTACTCTGTCAGCAAGTTCTCAGACTTCTTTGATAAAGACTCCCAATACTTGTCTGATTTATATAACGCTGCAAAGCGTATTACTAGAAGAGTCGATGTGCGAATTTAACTTGAATTTTTGCCTCTATTCGACTACATTTAATATGTAATATTTTGTTTATTCGGAGGCAACAAAATGGCTTTTGGTAAATCCTCAAAACGAGGACTTAAAATAATCATCGTAGGATGCGGTAAAGTTGGCCGTACCCTTGTTGATAGACTTTCTAAAGAAGGTCACGATATTGTTGTAATCGATCAAAAACAGGATCGAATCGATAATCTTACAAATCTATACGACATAATGGGAATTCAAGGAAATGGTGCCAGCTACAGCATTCAGGTTGAGGCTGGCATTAAAGATGCAGACCTCATTATTGCCGTTACAAACTCTGATGAGCTGAATCTACTATGCTGTACAATTGCAAAGCAGGTAGGTGACTGCGCTTCTATCGCCAGAGTTAGAAATCCTGACTATTCAAAGGAAATTTCATATCTTCAGGAGAAGCTGGGTCTCGTTATGATTATCAACCCAGAGTTTGAAGCTGCTAGGGAGATTTCTTCTATTCTCTCATTGCCATCTACTCTTGAAGTCTCTTCATTTGCTCACGGCCAGGCTGAGCTTGTTGAGTTCGCTATTGAAGAGGGAAATGTTTTGGATGGTCTTACTATCAAAGACTTAAGTTCAAATATTTCCAGCAAGGTACTGATTGCCGCAGTAAAGCGTAACAATGATGTTATAATCCCTTCCGGCGATTACACTCTCAAGGCTGGTGATATTGTTTGTGCCGTAGGTGCTAGACGATTTGCACGTACCTTCCTTAATGAAATCGGATTCAAGACACGCCAGGTTCGTGATTGCTTGATTGTCGGCGGCGGAAAGTCTTCTTTCTACCTGGCAAAGCTCTTACTTCAGGCCAGAATCAATGTACGAATCATCGAGCGCGATAAAGAGCGTTGCGAGGAGCTTTCTGTTATGCTTCCAAAGGCTACCATCATTAATGGAGATGGTGGTGATGAGGCATTACTTAGAGAAGAAGGCATTGAATACGTTGAAAGCTTCGTTCCTCTCACTGGAATTGATGAAGAAAACATACTTTTAACTCTTTATGCTAATCAGGTTAGCAATGCAAAGGTTGTTACAAAGGTTAATAGAATCAGTTTTGATAACGTACTATCTCAGCTCAACTTAGGTTCAGTGGTTTACCCACGACACATTACTGCTGAGTCAATTATTGCTTATGTACGTGCAAAGAGTGCATCTGGTGATGGTGATGACATTCTTACTCTCTACCACCTGTTTGATCAAAAGGTAGAGGCTATCGAATTCAACATTAGCGAGAAGTCAAAGGCAACTGGTGTGCCATTCTCAGTTCTCCAGTTTAAGGACAATGTACTTATCGCCTTTATCAACCGTAATGGTACCATCATCATTCCTAGCGGTTCTGACACAATCGAAGTTGGTGATACTGTAGTGGTTGTTACAACCCACTCTGGCTTCGGCTCTATACTTGATACATTGAGGTAATCGGATATGAATACTTCCGTTATTCGTTTTATTTTAGGATATGTTGTTGGATTCCTCGGCTTGTTCCTTATGCTTCCTATCATGGTAGCTCTCATATATCACGAAGATGTATGGATTTACTATGCAGTTGTTGCATTTCCTTGCCTTATCATCGGAATCCTAAACAGCTATTTCCGTCCAAAGAAATTTGTTTTCTATTTAAAAGAAGGATTCTTCTGCACAGGCGCATCTTGGGTTGCCCTTTCTGTAATCGGTGCCCTTCCACTTCGCCTTAGCGGAGAGATTCCACATTATGTAGATGCTTTATTTGAGGCAGTTTCCGGATTCACCACCACTGGTGCATCCATCCTTGATAACGTAGAGTTGCTTACTCACGCCTCTCTATTTTGGCGAAGCTTCACTCACTTTGTTGGTGGTATGGGAGTTTTAGTATTCTTGCTTACAGTCATTCCACTTGCCGGTGGTGAGGGCTCTCAGTTCAACCTGATGAAAGCAGAATCACCTGGACCTTCTGTTGGAAAGCTTGTTCCTAAGCTGAAAAACACTGCCCAGATGCTTTATCTTATCTACATTGGACTTACACTTTTAGAGTTCATACTACTACTTATTGCAGGCATGACACCATTTGAAGCAATCAACACCTCTATCGCCACTGCTGGTACTGGTGGATTTGGTATCTATGCTGATAGTATTGCTGGTTTCAACGTTGCATGTCAGTGGATTGTTGCAATATTCATGTTTATATTTGGTGTAAACTTCAACTTTTACTACTACCTACTCTTCCATCACGCAAGAGATGCTTTCAGAATGGAAGAAGTTAAAATGTACACCGCACTTACAGTTGGTTCTATTGGAATCATCACTATAAACATTTTAAACAGCAGTGCAAACCTTTTTGACGCTGTAACCAAGGCAGCATTCCAGGTAACATCAATTCAGTCATCTACTGGTTTCTCTACTGCAGATTTTGCCCAGTGGCCACAGACTAGCCGATGTGTACTTGTACTTCTGATGTTTATTGGTGCCTGCGCCGGTTCAACTGGTGGTGGTATCAAGGTATCCCGATTCGTACTTATGGGAAAGGCTGTCCACAAAGAGTTAATCAGTTACATCCATCCTAGAAGCGTCAGAAAAACTCGCATGGATGGCAAGCCTGTTAACCATGATACAATCCGTTCCAACAACGTATTTTTTGGAACATTCATGCTCATCTTCTTTGTAAGTGTATTTGCACTTTCATTCGAAGATTTAGATTTTTCAACAATATTTACAGCAGTTATCGCCACAATGAGTAACATTGGACCTGGACTTAGCATGGTTGGTCCTGCATCAAATTTCGCTTTCTTCAGTGATTTTTCAAAGATTATCCTTATCTTTGATATGCTTGCCGGCCGACTTGAATTGTTCCCAATTCTCATGCTCTTCCATCCTAATATATGGACTGATTTGTTTAAGAAACGTCGCTGTAAAGAATTGAAACACGCAGGAAAAGTACTTAAAAAATGAAATTAAATACAACAATTATAGAAATGACTGATGCCTATTTGCATCAGTCATTTTATCAATCTAACGAAAATCTTAATATTATAGACTGTCGAGATATTGAAGGCACCAGATGCTATCTTGACGATGCGGCCAAGGCAGAGCTTATAAAACGAATAAGCAACGAACCAGCCGATGGAATTCACTTTATAGATTCTGGTAACTACCACTATCTCACTCTTCTTTGGCTGAGCAAAATACATGTAGATTTCAATCTGGTTTTATTTGATCATCATCCTGACGATCAGCCACCAAGCTTTGGTATGATTACTTCTTGCGGAGGCTGGGTGCTAGAGGCAAAGGAGACATTGCCTCACCTAAAGAACGTTTACACCTTTGGTGTTGGTGATATGCCTGATATTTCTGATATTTCCACTGATTTACCACTGTACATTTCTATCGACAAGGATGTACTATCCACCGATTATGCCATCACAGATTGGGACCAAGGAACAATGACCTTACTAGAAATCAAAGAGATTCTGGGAAAGATTTTTTCCGCACATGAAATATATGGCGTAGATATCTGTGGAGATTCTGGAGAAATGGCTGAAAATGGGTCCTCAATCAATAATCAGACAAATGCAACTCTTTTTGACTTTTTGTCACAAAAAAAATAAAATAGAAGTAAGAAAAGTATCAAATCAAATGTGATTGGAGGGAACAACTATGTATCCAGTAATTACCATCTCAAGAGAATTTGGCAGCGGCGGTCATAGCATAGGCGAGGCTGTGGCAAAACAGTTGAACATCCCATTTTATGACGGAGAAATTGTTAATCGCGTAGCAGTTGAAAGCGGTTATGCAAAAGAACTTATAGAGACTCAGGGTGAGTACACTTCATCCACAGCAATGTGGTTTGATATCTCTGCGGCAGGAACAATGTACTTCCAGAGCCCACAGGATGAAATCTTTATTGCACAGAAAAAAGTCATCCTTGACTGCGCAAGCAAAGGACCATGTGTAATTGTTGGACGTTGTGCTGATTATATCCTTAGAAAAGAAGGAGTTCGTTGCATGAATGTCATGATTCATGCAGATATGGAACATAGAAAAAAACGTGTATTAGAGCGCTATGAAAATATCGAGAATGTCAGCATTGAAAAGAGACTCGCAAAAAAAGATAAGCAGCGTAAAACATATTACAAATACTACACTGACAAGAACTGGGGCGACTTCCGCGAATATGATGTAATCCTTGATAGCGGCACCCTGGGTGAAGGAATGTGTGTAAAGACAATCTGTGATTTAGCTGCAGCTTTCCCAGAATAAATAGAAACAAAAAAGCTAAATGTAATAGACAAAGACTATTACATTTAGCTTTTTTTTATTGCATTTTATGAAGACGGCCCTGGATAGGCATTAGTATTAATACGAATAACACTCCATAAAACAATGATAACACTGCTACTGCCATGTTTGGTCCGATGGTATCGGGTGACTGGCTCCATACTATAGCGAGCACCGATACAAATCCCATTATGCTGGAAAGTATTCCGCCAAGGATTGCCCCTCTCTGGGCGTATTTTACAGCAAATTTGCATTCTGCAGCTACCACTGCAACATCGTCCTCTCTCTCTGCTTTCTTTCCAAAAATCAGCTTAAACGCTCCCAGAAAGCTTTTCATCTGTCCACCTGCTCCTAAAACAATAAGCTGTATCGCCAGAACAAAAACTGCTGATGGAATATCAAGGAAATATACAACTCTGCAACCGCTGACTGTCACTATACCAATCAGCCCTAACATCAACAATACAAAGCCTAATGCTAAACCTAGCACTACTGATTTTTTGTCATTCTTATTCTCCTGAACATCTTTAACTAAACTAACCATTATTTCTTCCGCCTTTCCACTATATGCCTCAGCGTTCAGGCGCTCACCGGATAACAGCTCATTTACATTAATATCAAGTGCCTTGCACAGTTCTGGCATAATGCTGGTGTCAGGCAATCCTTTGCCAGTCTCCCATCTGGAAACTGCCTTGTCACTAACTCCCACCTGATCTGCCAATTGTTTTTGTGTAAGACCTTTTTCCTTTCTCATCTCCGAGATAAATGAACCTGTCTTGATTAAATCTAACATGTGACCTCCTGCCGCTTCTTTTGTTACACTTTTAGACTATAGAAAAAGACTGTGAGAATAAACCTATGTATGCTAGAATCCGCCTAGAATCGGACTCCACGAAAACTAGAACTCCCTAGATTACTGACTCCCAGAACTCCACTGCTCTATCAAGCCAGCCTTCAGCTTTTGTGCGAATGCCAAGGCCAATGCCGTGTGGTACACCAAAATACT
Source organism: Pseudobutyrivibrio ruminis (assembly GCF_015057245.1). Lineage (GTDB taxonomy): Bacteria > Bacillota > Clostridia > Lachnospirales > Lachnospiraceae > Pseudobutyrivibrio > Pseudobutyrivibrio ruminis_E. Next base: position 125,842 of record NZ_SVET01000004.1, on the reverse strand, counting down.
TTTCATAGATATGATTAACGCCATGTGCCTTGAGGGCGCTTTCAAAAACATCAGCATGACGACTTGCAGGAACAAGAACATCCCAAGAGCCTGAATACATGAAGGTTGGTGGGTAATCATCTTCAATATATTTCTGCACATCTAGAAGCACACGTCCTCTTCTGATGTGACGTAATCCAAACATATGGAAGCTGCCTCTGTTGCTAAGCCAAATGCCCATCAAACCAATCCAAATGTTCCAGTAAGGATGATGTAACCAATCGTTAACACAAGTCCAAGGATAGCCTAATATGACTGCTCCTGGCTTAGGCAATTGGTAATCCATGTAACCAAACTTGTGGCTGGAAAAGATTCCCGCCAGGTTTCCACCTGCGGAAAATCCCATCAATGCATAGCCGTCTAAAGTAACACCGTATTGGTCCTGATTTAACTGAATCCTCTGTAATGCTGTGCCTAAATCCTGCATTGGAGCAAAGGCTTCGCAATCACGTCCCGTGCGATACTCAAGCACAAAGGCATTTACTCCCATTTCATTAAGAGCTGCCGCAACAGGATATCCCTCCTGTCTTGTGCAAAGATGTGCATAACCTCCACCTGGAAGAACAACTACAAATCGCTTGCTCTTAGGGTTATCTGCTGGAAAATACATAAGCCTAACATCTCTTTTATGTTTATCCTTAGACATTTCCTCCATGGAATACACCGGAATTTGCCTAAATCTACCGGATGCATGCAGCTCTTTTACTCTGGCTCTACCGCCCTTCACATTATTTGATTTATGCTCTATATAGTACATCCTGGCTACAGAATATACCGTAAATACGAATGTAAGTATAAGATACGCGATAATCAGTGTTCTCACCGTCTCGCCAAATCCGTTTGCAAATAAATAAATATTTCGCATATGTCCCTCCTATGCCTATATAATAGCATAATATATACCTATTCTCTGCCACAAAATAAATTGAATTATTTTTATTTACTTATGATATTAGCAATTTATTTACAGTTAAGTTTCATCTATGAATTTCTCAAATTCACTTATATATAAATCCACTAACATTTAAGTGAATTTCATTATTCAATAACTTTCACTTAAAACTGAGAAATCCACTTAAGTGAATTTGCTTTTCGCCCAAAATAAACTTAACTTTTTGTTTCTAATTTTTTATTTTGTTAAGTTTATTATTCATAAACATGAATAAACTTAACTAACACCTAAAATAGTTAAGTGAGTATTCTAATCTTGAAAATAAACTTAAAATAACCTAAATATTTTTAACTTATTTTAAGTTTATTTCTTTTTTTCTCATATACACTTAACCACTCTTCCACTTTTTAAGTGAAATATACCATTATCACTTTTTAACTTAACTAAATAATCATTTTCTCAACCCCCAAAGTATTTTGAGTAACTATCAAGCCCTGATAATATTTAGATATAAAAAAGCCATGGATAACTATCAAGTTCTAATAATACATAGATTTTTGTTTTTCATCAGAAAAACAGAAATCGTAAATACCAAGAAAATAGATTCATCTATTTTCTTGTCCTGCAAAGCAGGATTCTTGCTGACAATTTCATTTTTCTGTCAGCAAGAAGTCATACTATTAAAAAACAACCCGTAGGCATCAAGCTCTGATAATTCTTAAGCGAGGCGTGTTGCCGAGCGAAGAATTCATTAGGCTTGTAGCCGTAACGGGTTGTTTATCAACCTATAGTTTATTTAATTATCTGTGCTTGAAAGCAACCTTAATACGCTGCTTTAATCCGTTAGGAAGAACATACTTAAGCTTGTCCTCAGATGGAGTCATCTTTGAACACTCTGGATGCTCTCTGTAAAGCTTGATAGCATCGAATTCGCACTTAGTTGTACATACACCACAACCAATACACTTATTCTCATCTACTACTGAAGCACCACACTTGAGACATCTAGCTGTCTCTTTCTTAATCTGCTCCTCTGTAAGCTCAACTGTCTTGTCGCGGAATGTAAGCTCTCCATCAACAGTTGTCTTTGAAACGCCTGGAATCTGACGTGCGCTGTGATCATAATCACCAATCTTGATGTTTTCCTTATCAAGCTCGATGAAGTCACGACGGTTACGTCCGATTGTAAGTGAGCTGTGTGGCTGTACAAATCTGTGGATTGAGATAGCTCCCTCACGACCTGCTGCGATAGCATCGATAGCAAAACGTGGGCCTGTGTACATATCACCACCAACAAAGATATCTGGCTCATCTGTCTGGTATGTAAGAGCATCAGCCTTAGGGCCTCTCTCGATAACAACCTTAGAACCCTTAAAGAGATCTCCATATACGCTACGCTGTCCTACTGAGAAGATAACGTGCTTACACTCTACAGTGATTGTGTCATTCTCATCATACTGTGGAGAGAATCTACCTGTCTCGTCCTTAACACGAGTACACTTCTTAAGAACGATTCCCTTAACAGCTCCCGCCTCATCAACGAGAACCTCCTTTGGTCCCCATCCACAGTTAAGCTCAACGCCCTCTGCTTCAACGATTTCGATTTCCTCTGGAGATGCAGGCATGATATCTCTGCTCTCAAGACAGAACATAGAAACCTTTTCATTTCCAACACGTCTAGCAGAACGAGCAACGTCGATAGCAACGTTACCACCACCGATAACAACAAGGTCACCCTTGATATCGTATTTCTCGTTCTCTGAGCACTCGTGAAGGAAATCAACAGCTGTTGCTGTACCGATAGCATCATCACCTGGTACGCCTGGCTTGTTACCACCCTGGCAACCAATAGCTACGTAGAATGCCTTGTAGCCCTGGCTACGTAACTCATCAAGTGAAATATCCTTACCAACTTCAACGCCACACTTAATCTCTACACCAAGCTCCTTGATGATTTCGATTTCAGCGTCGATAACATTGTTCTCAAGTACGAATGATGGAATACCGTAACGAAGCATACCACCTGGATACTTGCTCTTTTCAAAGATTGTAGGCTTGTAGCCCTTAAGTGCTAAGAAGTAAGCACAAGAAAGACCTGCAGGACCTGCACCAATAATAGCTACCTTCTCTGTGAACTCACCCTTCTGTGAAGGAACGATCTTCTTAGGGATGTAGCGTGTCTCTGACTTAAGATCCATCTCTGCTAAGAAACGCTTAACTTCATCGATTGCAATTGCCTCATCGATTGTTCCACGTGTACAAGCTGCCTCGCAACGTCTGTTACATACACGACCGCAGATTGCTGGAAGTGGATTGTCCTGCTTAATAAGAGCAAGAGCTTCTTTGTAACGTCCCTGAGCTGCCATACGAAGGTAACCCTGGATAGCGATATGTGCAGGACAAGCTGTCTTACATGGAGCTGTACCTGTGTCGTAGCAGTTGATTCTGTTTGTGTCACGATAGTTGTCGTTCCACTCGTCTGTTGACCACTTGCGCTCTGTTGGAAGAACCTGCTTTGGATACTCAACCTGTGAGCCATCAGCTGTGCAAAGCTTCTGACCAAGCTTAACAGCACCAGCTGGGCAGTTCTCAACACACTTACCACAAGCTACACAATCCTCAGCTGTTACGTGAGCAACATATGCTGAACGTGACATGTTTGGAGTGTTGAAAAGCTGTGATGTACGAAGTGCATAACATACATTTACATTACAGTTACAGATAGCGAAGATTTTGTTCTCGCCATCGATATTTGTAATCTGGTGAACGAAGCCGTTGTCCTCAGCCTGCTTGAAAATATCAAGAGCCTCTTCCTTAGTGATGTAAACACCACCCTTGTTTGTCTCAACAACGTAGTCTGCCATATCACCAACTGCGATACACCATCCTTCTGGATCATCAGCGCAGCCCTCGTCATATGTCTTTCTAGAAAGACGGCAAGAACATGGTGACTTAGCATACTTTCCTTCGTATTTATCGAGCCAGTAAGAAATCTTCTCAAGTCCGATTGCTTCCTGCTCCATTGAAATAGCGTCCTCTACAGGGATAACGTGCATACCAATACCAGCGCCTCCTGGTGGTACCATGTGTGTAAGTCCCTCAAGTGGAAGACGGCTCATTCTCTCAAAGAAACGTCCCATCTCAGGATGCTCAGCTAAGAAATCCTGATTCATGTTTGAGAACTCTGCAGAACCTGGAACGAACATAGGAAGTACCCACTGCTTCTCGTGAGCTTCGTTCTCATAGTTCCACTCTAAAAGACCTGTCCAGCTTGCTTTCTCAAGTCTTTCCTCAAGTGTCTTTTCATCAAGGCCAGTGATTTCAAGAAGCTCCTTGAAAGTCTTTGGCTTTCTAATGCCACCCATAGAAAGTGCAAGCTCTGCAATTTCCTTTGTAGGTGCAAGATTTGCTACAGCCCAGTACTCTGGATCGTACTTTGTAATCTTCTGAAGACCAAGCTTGATTTTAGCTCTATCTGTGATTACCTTTCCAAGCTGAAGAATTTCTGGACGTAGATCTTCATCCTTTAAATCACTTACCCAATCAGGATAAAAATCGCCCAAATTGTCTGGTCCGATACCCATATTAATTTCCTCCTTTAATTGCCCTAAAACTGTTATTTATACTTCCCTCAAAAAGTCTCAATTCCAAGCATTAAGCCTGCCACTGCTGAACCTGGCCCCTCAACCAGTCAATCCACTCATCAAATCCTTCGCCAGTTTTTGCTGATACAAAGATAACCTTCGCATTAGGATTAAGACTGTGGATTCGTTCCACAACAGCCTCCTTTGAGAATTCGCTAAACACTGGAAGTGTGTCGCATTTGTTGATAAGCACTACATCACACACTGAAAACATCAGTGGGTACTTAAGTGGTTTGTCGTCTCCCTCGGGAACAGAGAGAATCATAGCGTTCTTTGATGAACCGGTATCAAATTCCGCTGGACAAACTAAATTACCAACGTTTTCCAGGAAGACAAGATCTAAGTCTTCTGTTCCAAACTCATGCAAGCCCTGACGGGTCATATCTGCATCGAGATGGCACATGCCTCCTGTATGTATCTGAATTGCACGTGCTCCTGCCGCAGTAATTGTGGCAGCGTCCACATCAGAATCAATATCAGCCTCCATTACACCGATTTGCATTTCGTCCTTAAGACGAGAGATTGTTTGGCATAATGTGGTTGTTTTGCCAGAACCAGGAGCTGACATCAGATTAACAAGAAATGTCTTCTGTTCTTTAATCTCCTGTCTGAGCTTATCAGCATCTGCATCATTGTCCTCAAAGATGCTCTGCTTAACTTCGATGATTTTGTAATCTAGCATAAGCTCTCCTAACCAAATTGTGTTAGTAAACTCTAACTCATTTTTTCAGTTTCCTGTATATATAATATACTCTAATTGATAAAAAATTGTCAATAAGTTTTTTCGCCACGAAGCGGTATAGATTCTGGAACAAAGCTACTTTATTACACAGGGTGTGTATTATCACTGTGAATTCTTTGTGAACACGGGCCTTTGCACAAATTTTATTCACCATTTTTACTTATAATCTGAAAATAGGACGATTCTCCTTTAAAAACTATTAATTGGGGTGATGAGATATGAAGAATAGAGTTTGTTCGATGTGTCTTTTAATTATACTAATATTTAGTCTACATTCTACCACAATAACTAGTACTGCACTCACTTCAAATGAACCTTTGTACCCATATTTACAGCTTCTTAATTCTGATCAGCTTTCCGTTTACAATCAGATTTACCAGAATATACTTAACTTCAATGATGAGCTTTTTGCGCTGGACACACCTATATCCGAAAAAAGCCTGGAAGATACAATGAATTCTTTATTCAACGATCATCCAGAGCTCTTCTGGGTGTACACATCATATCAATATGCTGTAGATTCATCTAATATTGTTCATAAGGTTCGACTGAAATTCTGCATCACAAAGGATGAACTGCCTCAAGCTCAGGCAAATTTCAACGGTGTTTTAAATTCGCTTGTTGCAGGCGCGAAGCAATTCACCAATCAGGTGGACCAGGAAAAATATTTGCATGACACTATATGCCAAATGAACACCTATGATCCTGATAACCATATGAATCAGAGCGCATACTCAGCCCTTACAACTGGCACCTCAGTGTGCGCCGGTTATGCCAGAGCATTCCAGGCAGCCTGCCAGCGCCTAGGCATCACCTGCTATTATGTAACTGGAATTTCTATGGGAAGCACCCACGCCTGGAACATAGTTAAGATTGACGGAAAGTTTTATAACGTAGATTTGACTTGGGACGATTCAATCTCTGAATCTATGGGCATCACTTCCTACGACTATTTCAATAAAAGCGACGCCGCATTCGCTTCAGACCACAGCCGTTCTAGTCTGTCCGGAAGAATTGTGGCTTGTAACTAAAAAGCCAGCCTGAAATGAAACCAGGCCGGCTTTTGTTATATTACTCGCTCAGCTATGATTACCAAGCGTTGTGTTGCTATATAGATTGGTGTGCAGGTGTATAGAGTGAGTGTTTCTTTGCCCTCAATAGGTTCTAAAATCTCCACATCTGTAGGGTCCACCACCTGAATGTCTGTTACCACATATGTGTATGTTTCTGTGGCTGAATCCAGATAAATCAAATCATCTATCTCAACCTCATCAAGACGATTAAAGTATTTACCAAAGTTGTAATTCCTGTGGCCTGCTATTACGCAGTTGCCTTCCTCTCCTGCAAAAGCAGTTCCCGATTCGTGTCCAAGAGAATCTGATAACACATCTCTTTCAGTACCCTCTCTCACAGGATTTTCTGAATCGATAGATGGAATTCGGAGGATATAAAGCATATCTCCTGTGACAGCTTCATTGCTATCTGTATCAAGGAAGGCGTCGCCGCTTTCAATGTATTCCTTGAACTCCTGCACCGTCTTCTTTTTCGAATAGTATTGCTTTAGGTTTAATGCAATAGAACTGAGCAATAAGCCCAGTCCCAATGCGATTAACGTTAAACCTATTATCTTTTTAATAGATTGTTTATTTGTCATGTTCCTTTTTCTTTCCAAGTGTTAAATACAAACCAGCAAGGATAAGCGCCACTGCTGTGAGATATCCAAACAATGTACCTACAAAGCCGCCAGTCTTTGCAAGGCGTGGGGCAGTCTCACTTGTGTTTGCCAAATCAGCCCCAGCCGCCAAATCCTTATCCTTCAACACCAATCCATCATCTGTAGTAGAAACTGCTGCACTGCCATAGTATGCAGTAGATGTAGCATCAGTTGTGGATGTTGATGATGACTCTGCTGTAGTAACTATAGGAGTGAGCTGTGGTGTTACCAACGCACCAATTGTTCCAAGTGATGTTGTTGTGTAATCACCGCCAAATGTCTTCGACATAATAACAGGAGTGCTCTGTCCATCACTATCCTCTTGGCTATCCATTACTTTAATTGTAACTGGATTAACAGGATCATATCCTTCTATTTCGCCCTCTGGCTTGATTACATATTCATCCTGATAGTTTATTTCATATGTATACTCACCAGTTTCTTCGTTATAGCTTGTAGGCTCAACCAGCTCTAACTTGTTAGTAGTTGTATTAAATGTATATAAAGCAAATTTCATTGAAGTGAAAAGTGCAGGATCAATACCTAATGTTTCAGGACTAATTGTAATAGCAGCCTTAGCTGATGAATCATATTCATCAATCATGGTAATCACAGAATCTTCTGCATCCACAAAATTGCCATCCTCATCTGCAATCTGAAGCTTGTAATCATCTGTAATCTTAAAAGAAATGCTATCAGCCACAGTGTATCCTGTTGGAGCTGATAGTTCATATAAATAATAAGTTCCGCTAGGAAGAGCAAATTCCTTTGCTGAACCATCTGAAGTCCACTTGGCCACGTAATCAGATGCCGCCTGAGAGACATTTGAATTTTTGCTAAGAATCAGTTCTGCTCCAACAAGTTCATTCCCCTGACCAGCAGATACTTTGCTTATTGAAACCTCACATGTATCAAGAGGCGCATCTACCATCTCTAGAGAATCTTTTTGTACCCATTCGCCATTTACATACTGATAAAGCTGACCATTTGTAATTTTGAAATGAATATCAGATGCATCAGCATATCCAAAAGGTGTTTTTGTTTCTGTTAAGGTATATTCAACACCATAACTAGCTGTAAAGCTGTGAGTTTGCGAATTTGATGTCCATGAATCTGCTGTAATTGTATCACCACTTGAATTAACCCATGTAATCTGTAGCGAAGCGCCTTCTACTGCATTCCCAAGACCATCAGTCTTTGCAATAGAAATATCCTTTGAAAGCTTTTTATTCTCAATTGTGATATTTGCTGCATTGCTTGTTATAGTAACCTCCACAGGATCTGACACTAGAACGTAATCATCCTGGACAGATACCTGAGTTATTTTATATGTTGAACCATTTTTTAGCTTTCCACCAATGGTTCTTGCAGTACCATCAGCCTTTGTAACAATGGTTCTAATCACATTGCCACCTGTATCTTTTATAACAAATGTTGAATTAGCAAGGACTACCGCGTTATCATCTGCATCCACATTTGTTATCACAATCTTTGGCAATGACGATGCCGTTCCACTAACTTTAGCTAAAATCTTTGCCTCAACGTTTACTGTTGATATAACTGTATTAGTATAACCACTTATTGAAACAGCATTTCCATAATCGTTAGCATCAAAATCAGTAGCAGCTGCAGAATATGTTAAATAATACGCATCTTTATTTCCTGCTAAGTTTTCAAGCTTTACCGAAAGCACAGTCTGATTGCTATCATTTACAGCAGTAGAAACTGTATAGCCAGTTGCTTCTTGCCCGCTATTTGTAACTTCACCTGTTGATGCATTTACTTTACCAATATATAGTTTCACTGAAGATAAATCTAAATCCATGCTGGCTCCAAGCGTATCTGTTATTAATACATTTTTTGGAAGCTCAATTTGATTTGCATTAAAAGTAACAACATAATCCACACTAAGACTATCTGAATCTACTGAAGCAGATTTAATAATGATATTATCATTAAATGTTGTTGCTGCTGAGTCCGTCTCAGTAAAATCAGCCTTATACTCAGTAGTTGCTGATAATGTTGCAGTATTCGCAATAGTTAACTCCTGAGTGTTAGCTGTCGCAGCTAGCAGCTTTTCATCAGTAACCTTTGCAGTGAATGTAATAGTAGATTTTGCTGCATCCGTTCCCACTTCACTGCTAGAAACATCATCTGCATATACCGTAAGTTTGCCATTTGTATATGAATAACAAGCCCCAGTAGATGTATCGCTTGAAAGCGCTGTTCCATCAAGCATTACTGTTCCATCTACAAGCTCCAACCCAAGAGAAGCTAAATCGTCTGCTACTGATATACCATTTGAAAGCATTTTATTATCGTTAACCGCAATAGTATATGTTATCTCATGAGTGTCATAGTTATAATCGCTTGCTGTTAATTCAATAACCTTACTTGTACAGTCACAGCTTGCTGTTACTGTAAGTCCATCTGTAGAAAGTTCCTTCGCTGTCAAGGTGAATGGATTGTAATATGTTTTCTCAACATTCTGTGCCCAGAAATCATCGTATTGATCATCTGTAAGCTGAGTGACTACTTCAAATGTAATAGTTTTTTCATTTGCAGCATCACCAATATCAAATGTAATAGTGTTTCCATTTCTCGTAACACTTTCATCGCTTACTGTAGATGAAACGTAAGTCTGGTCTGATGGTATAACGTCTGTTATAACTGCCCCTGTCAAACCTTGTTTCTCTTTATTTACAGTTACCGTCCATGTAATCTGATGAGTTGAAGCATCGTATTTACTACTGGTTCCAGTAGATACTGAAATACCCGCATTTGTAGTGATAGTACTTGACACCTTCATTGATGGGCCTTCTACCTGAACCCAATTTCCATTTCCTTTTTCATACTCATATGTCATAAAGGCATTATTATAAGGGGCTGTGGAATGGTTAGTACGAAGATACTGTGTGTAATTTGATAATAATGTGTTGTATGTAATTGTAAATTCTGTACCCGCTTTCACACTGGTAAATTCAATATACCAACTGTAAGCATTACCATCTGAATTAGTACCAGCTGTTGTTACAAGGGTATAATCTTTTCCGTCGGTAAGGGTACTATCACCATTTTTTACTACTACTGATGACTTATCTAAGGTAAATGTGTAATCAGTGGAACTATCTCCAAGAACCATATAGTCGTAAATTATAAGATTCTGAAGTGCATATCCACCTGAATTAACTGTAATAGTCCAACTTCCAACACCATTATCATTGCTATCTTTTGTGAACCTTCCGTCAGCATTATTAATAGCCTTTGCAATGGTTGGAACAGCCTTTACAGCAGCTACTGCCACACTTCCAGTAGCATCAGCAATATTCTCTGTAGACGTTGTTGATTCAGCAATGCTTACATCATTAGTGACATTTTTAGAACTAGAAGGCTCTGCCGCTCCTCCATTTCCTAAGAAGTCCACTGATGTATTGTATGTAATTACAGTTGAGCCACTCTTTGAAGTATCTACCTTATCCTTATCTATCACATATGTAATAGTGGTTGTGCCATCTTCATTTGAAGTAACTGATAATTTTGATGTATCCGTAACATCCTTATCGTTAGTAGTTATCTTAAAACTGCTCTTATCTAGGATCTGTGATTTATCCAAAACTCCAGTAAAAACATATCCTGTACTAGAATAATCAACTGGATTAGCATCATTAGTAATAGTGGTAGTCCATGTAACAGTTTCTGTACCATCTGCCACCGCTCCACTTGTTTTCATTGTTGGCTCTTTAGCAATATTATCACTAATTGATAAGCTGTATGTTTGACCACCAATTTTAAACTCATACTCCGTAGCTGTACCTATTTTTTCTTCATTCAAAGAAAATGAAATAGTGAAATCATCAATTTTAATGCTGGTTCCATCATCAACGCCTTCTGATGCTATTTGCAATGTAACCTCACCCGTAGAAGTATCTACTAATATGTCACCTATGTGTGTGGTTGTTTTTGTATCCTCATCTGTTAAACCTACAGATGTAGTTAGAATACCAGTACCACTAAGCTTTAGTTTTGATACATCAATGGTTGGTAATTTATATGCATTACCTTGTTTTAGGATGACATAGTCACCGTCTATTCCGTTAGTGTCTGTTGCAACTACAATATTCTCTTTAAACTTATATGTTACAGACAATCCGTCCGCAAAGCTTACATCATTATCGCCTGATGTTGAAAGAACTGTATCACCATTTTTTACAACGACAGATTCTATAAGTGCATTCTCATCTAAGTCATTAGAACTATCAGAAGTATTATCTACAACAGTTACCATTGCGTATGGTGAAAAATGCTCTGCCTCAAAGCTAATCTGGCCATCTCCAACACTTGAATCTACAGCTTCTGCTGAATTCATAGAATCGGACACATGGAATACTTCCATATCTTTGTTAGCATCAGCTTTTACCTCTGCTGTGTCGATATTGTTGAAAGTTACTTGTACATTTCCCTTTGATGTATCTGGCTGAACCTCATTTCCGTTTGCGTCATAGATAGTGATGTCAAATGCCTTCACCTCTACTACTGACTTTGTATCAACAAGGTTCTTTTCTACTGCATCCTCGATTTTAGAGATGTTGCTTTTTCCAGTGATGGCAACTGCTTCAAAGTGGCTGTCCTTTGGAAGTACCCCTGCTGCTGCAGTCATGGAGATTTTAACACCATCAATCTCCTTTGTCTGAGAAAAAGCATCTTCTTTTTCTTCTGAAACATTCTCTTCTACAGTTTCGTTTTCTGTCTCAGTATCATCAGAAATTACATCCTCAGTAACTATTTCCTTTTCATCTTTTTGAACAGGCTCTTCGGAAACCATCTCCTGGTTTTCTTGAGCTTCCTCTGTTACAGCTGGCTCCTCTGCTTCTTTCTCTTCCTCTTTGTTAATTGGAACTTCTTCTTTCTTTTGTTCCTCAGTTATTATTTCTGTTTCTGGTGTCTCGAGCTGCGTCTGCTCTTCCACCTGTTGGGGGTCTGCGACTCCCTCTGCTTGCGACACTAAATCCGAGCTGAAGGTGCTAAATATAATAGCAAAGCCCAGAACTGCCGCCATAATTCTCTTTTTCATTATCTATAGTTCCCTTCTTGTGTCTCAATACTCTTGCCCCCCACTTGGAAACTAAATCATTCCAAACCAGTTTATTATTATAAAATGTAATGTGTTAATGTCAATACAATCTATGTTCTAAAATTGTTTTTTCAGACATTTAGGCAACAAAAATAGAGACCGGTCTAAACCAGTCTCTATCCGTTAATTGTAGCTTATTTTGCAATCCAAGGTGATTGTTACCTCTGTTCCTAGATTCTTTTTCGACATAAGAGTGATATAACCGCCCATAAGCTCCACAAGCTTTTTCGTAATGGTAAGTCCCAGGCCGACGCCTGTCAGATTCGCATCCAAAGCATTTTCCTCTTTAGTGAAAGCATCAAAGGCAATGTCTTTAAACTCATCGCTCATGCCAATACCGTCATCTTTGATTGTGAATACCATCCTTGCCATACTCATGTTGCTGCAAGGCTGTTCTTCCACTGTTACCTTTATGGTACCACCTGCACCTGTAAACTTTAGAGAATTGTCGATAACCGCCATAATTGCCTGCATTAATCGTTCTCTATCTACCATAATATCCTTGGTCTTAATCTTTTTTGTCTTAACAGAATAATTAATACCCTTAGCATCAGCCCGTGGCTGTATATAACCTTCAATATTTTTTGCAAAGGCCGCCACATTAACCTTTCCTTTATTAAGAATCAGCTTGCCCTTATCAAGAATACTTGCATCGATAATTTTGTCGGCAGTAGTCTGGATGCCTTCGCTGTCATCCGCAATCTTTTTCAAGCTATCACTTACTAATTTTTCATCGTCCATCACCTGACTAGCTGTACTTGAAAGATTATGAATTTCAGTAATTGGCTCCTTAATATTTCTTGCAATATTTTCAATAAGAACCAATTGATTTTTATTGGAATTGCGAAGAGCAAGTATAACTCTATTCTTTCGAATGGTTCTAATATGAAGGATGATTACTGAAACTACAACAATCAAGACAATAATTACTAAAACGCCCACAAGATAGTCATCCAGCCAGTCGATAAATGAATAGTTGTATAAATCATTTGTGTATTTATAAGCAATACTTTCAGAATAATCTTCTGTAAGAATATTAATACCTCGGTTTAAAAGACGTAGCAAACCATCATTACCAATTAATACGCCAAGGCATCTGCCATCCTTCTCAGAAAGCTGTCTAACGGATAATCGGTTGTACTTGTAATTCTTAAGAATCTCACCAGCACGCAAACCATTGAGAGTAGTACAATCAACTTCATGCTTCATAACAGCTTCCAAACACTGTTCGATATTGTCGTAATAAACTATCTCTGCCTCTGGATAATATGTCTTTATGTAATAGTACCGCATGCTATTACTGCTATTTACAGCAAATGTAGCAGCGCTAGGATTAACCACAACATTATCGAATACCAACTCAGTACTGATAGATACTATTGGCTCTGTCTGGTAAATACCATTTTGCTCAGAGTGATATATACCACCACCTACTGGAAAGGCAACATCAATTTCTTCGTTATTGATGGCAGTCATCATATCTTCGTATGTATCATATCCCACATAGGACACGCTGATATTGTTCACATCAATAGCATTGAAAATGGCAGGCATCAGTTCTCTGATAACACCTGTTACATTTCCATACACATCTGTAGAACTGTATGGAAGATAATTGTTTAAATAGCCAACCGTCAACGAATCATTATTTTCCAGCCAGGCTCTTTCAACTGATGACAATGCCTGCGCCGATACGCTGGAGCCATGATACTTTGAACTAAGTGAGCTTGTATAATATGGCTCGTCATTAAATAAATCAGTCTGTGCATCATTTAATTCTTTTAGAAGGTCACCTCTGCTGTTGCTGACACAAATATAATAATCAGTCATTCCGAAGGTCAAAAGAACCTCGTAACCACTTCTCTTATTTGTACCTTCACCTTCAACAGCAAGAACATCTACTACTCCTGCTTCAAAATCTTCTGTGAGCTCGTCAGTATATTCATAACGTACCACATCGGCATCTACATTATATTTATCAAGATATTCATCTAATGCATCTGCCATGGCACTATCAAGCACACCAATAGAATGTCCCGCTAACGTCTCCACATCACTAGTTATTTCATGATTACTTTCGTATTTAACCAGGTTGTAGGATTCGGTACCCATTGCCATATCCGGATAGCCAATCAAATCCGCTCTTTCTTCCTTATAAGCAAGGCCGGCAAGCATATCGATATCGCCATCCAGTAACATCTGATAAAGCTCATTAAAGCTGCCATACACATACTCATAACGCCATCCTGTGTACTCAGAAAGCTTCATATAGTATTCATAGGCATAGCCTGATTTTATAGCATCTTCGGAGGCTCCTTCCTGGAATATTTCATTCTCATAGTAGCCAATTTTAACTGTCTTAGGTTGAACATTTGAAGCAGACACAAAAAGAGGGCCTTGCAATAAGGATATAACAAGGCCCATAATTACTAGATATGTCAAATTCTTCAAATGGTTTCCTATAAAAGAAACTCTCCTCATAAATCGATTCCCCTAAATTATTAATTATTTCTTTTACTTTAACACATTTCGCCAGTAAGTGGATATTTATCTGTAATTTCTTTTATAATTTTGCGAGCTTTTTCTACGCCAGCTTCCTGCTCCTTGATAACAACTGCAATTGCCTCAGCAACCTTGTCGAAATCATCCTCCTTAAGTCCACGTGTTGTAGCAGCTGGTGTACCAAGACGAATACCAGATGTTACGAATGGCGACTTTGGATCGTTAGGAATTGTGTTTTTATTTGCTGTGATATGCGCATCATCAAGAAGCTTCTCAACAACCTTGCCTGTAAGCTCAAATGGAGTTAAGTCGATGAGCATCAAGTGATTGTCGGTACCACCAGAAACAATTTTAATGCCTCTGTCCTGAAGTCCTTTGCATAGTGCCTGAGCATTCTTTACAATCTGCTTACCATATTCCTTGAATGAAGGGTCTAAAGCTTCCTTGAAGCATACAGCCTTACCTGCAATAACATGCATAAGTGGGCCACCCTGGATTCCTGGGAATACAGCCTTATTGAAATTGTACTTTTCATTAGCTTCGGCTGTTGCCATAATCATACCACCTCTAGGACCGCGAAGAGTCTTGTGTGTAGTGGTGGTAACTATATCTGCATATGGGATTGGGCTCTCATGGACGCCTGCTGCTACAAGACCAGCAATGTGAGCCATGTCCACAAACAGAACTGCATCAACTTTGTCACAGATTTCTCTGAAGCGCTTGAAGTCAATCTTACGACAATATGCAGAAGCTCCTGCAATAATCATCTTAGGCTTGCACTCAAGTGCTATACGCTCTACTTCATCGTAATCGATGAAACCATCATCGTTTACTCCATAAGGAACAATGTTGAAATAAGTACCAGAGAAGTTGGCAGGTGAACCGTGTGTAAGGTGTCCGCCGTGATCCAAATTCATACCCATAACTGTGTCCCCTGGCTTAAGCACTGCAAACTGCACTGCCATGTTGGCCTGCGCACCAGAATGAGGCTGAACGTTGACATATTCGCAACCAAAAAGCTCTTTTGCACGTTCACGAGCAAGCTCCTCGATTACATCAACTTCTGAGCAACCACCATAATAGCGCTTTCCTGGATACCCCTCAGCGTACTTGTTTGTAAGTACTGAGCCCATTGCTGACATTACTGCTGGTGATACCCAGTTTTCTGAAGCGATAAGCTCGATGTGTTCTGACTGGCGATTGAACTCCTTAACAATTGCCTCTGCTACTTCTGGATCTGTGTTTTTGATGTCCTGTAGTGTGTACATTATAATCCCTTTCTTTTATAAATATTTCTTTTCAAACTCTCCTCTAGATAGTGGTTTGTCGAAAAAGAAGCCTTGAGCTAAATTAACGGAAAACTTGCCAATCATATCTATCTGCTTGTCTATTTCAACTCCTTCAACGCATACATCTACGTCAAGGGAATCAGCAAGCTCGGAGATAGTCTTTACAAATGCTTCTGAGAAATGATCTGAATCCATTTCTGAGACAAATGCTTTATCGATTTTGATAGTATCGATAGGCATACTCCTAATATGATTGAGGGAAGAATAACCTGTGCCGAAATCATCCAGCGCAACTCTGCATCCCAATTCTCGAATGGCCTTTAGTATCTTTACCATCCATTCCATATCATTTATAGCTAAAGACTCTGTTACTTCTAGAGTCAAGTTTCTAGGATTAATTGATGTAACTTCCAGTACGTTTTTCAGTTTTTCAATGAAATCATTTTGAGTCAACTGAACTACTGACAGGTTGACATTGACCTTGTATTCAGGATGACCAAAATCGTTCCAATGCTTACATGCCTTTGCAGCCTCCAAAAGGACATGATCTCCAATAGCATTGATAAGCCTCATCTGCTCTGCCTGACTGATAAATCTGTCTGGCATAAGCATGCCATATTCAGATGAATTCCATCTAACTAGCGCTTCGGAACCGCAACACTGTGGCAGGCCATTGATAAATTCCATGATAGGCTGGAAATAAACCTCGAATTCTTTGCAATCATCCTCTACAGCCTTTCTCATGGCCTGGTCCATCTTGACCTTTTCTGCCATAACTGCTTCTGATTTTGGACTATAGTACTCAAATCGGTTTTTACCTTTGTTTTTAGCACCATGAACTGCGATATTAAGTCTTGTTAAAATATCTACAGAATCCTCTAAATCAGCAGGTGCTTTAACACACCCCATGCTCATTGTGCAATAGTAATCCTGATCATTAAGTCTCCATGGATTATCAAAAAGATTCATAATTCTCTTGATAATTAAATCAAGATTATCATAGTTTTCATGATCAACCAGGACCGCAAATTCATCGCCACCTACACGGTAACATTTACCGTGGATATAAGAAATATCGTTAATGCTATGAGCAACATACTCAAGCAAGTCGTCACCGATTTTGTAGCCCAGTCCTTCGTTGACGCTGGCAAAATCATCCAAGTCAATCATAAGTACTGCAAACTTCGTATCAAGCTTTTTAGCCACATGGAACTCTAAGGAAATGTCCTTTTCGCAAGCCTGTCTGTTATAGAGGCCTGTCAGGATATCCTCCTGGGCCTGTTTCTCAACCTTCTTTTGGTAGATACGAAGATCTGTGATGTCGTAGAAAGTAATCATTCTAACATCTCTTCCGTCCACCCACTTAAGAGTATCCATTGAAATATCGAACCACTTTCCTGACCCATTGGCTGAATAGCCATTTAGCTCTGGAAGAGTATATCTCTCATCGAAAATTATTTCTTCGATTGCCAACCTGTCAACTTCATTTTCAAACATGATTTTGAAGGTATCGTTTGTATAAAGGATTTGGTTTTGAGCCAAATCTGCAACAACAACTCCATAGCCAGCATTCTGTAGAATTGCCTCAAGAGCATTGTAAGAACTAGCCAGGGAATTGGTAGTAATCTTTTTAACTAAAACAGTATGAATGATGCGTTTTATATCGTTTGCAAAACGCAAATCATCCACACTCCACTTTCTCTCCTCTCCAATAGAGAAGAAACATAAATACATTGCAGCTGAATCATTAACATTGATAGGTAAGAAAATAGCTGCCTTAATTCCGTATTTAATGAAGAAAATCTCGAAGGCTTCAGGAAGTGAAGCATCCGATGAAATGGTGTATGGCTTTCCATTCATAAATGGCAGTTCCACCAAAGGAACCTCCTGAAAGTGAGAAATCAGCGCTTTGCTGCCATCTGCACACCACTCAGAAATCATATCCACACCCACTCCGCTGGAATCAATCTGAAGCAAAGCTGTGTGTGTACAGTCTAAATATCTGCCTGATTCCTTGAGAATATCCTCGGATATCTTTGAAAATGAATTCTCTGACTCCATCAAACGAAGGATATCTGTCATGATTTCATTTTTCTTTAGCTTATATGTAATTTCATTCTCAACATCTTTTTCTTGCATCAATTTTTGACGCAAAAGATGTGATTTGAATTTTTCTGCGAAATAATACTTTGTAAGAGTTTCAATTAGTGAAATTGATTTGTCGAAGGAATCCTTTGTAGTAAGACGAATCGAGGAATCCAATCTGACTTCGATAGGGACTTGTGTTCTATCAACGCCAAAGCAAAGCCATGCCCCCATAAGCTCTCCTTCGGAACCTCTGATAGCTACGCCCCTGTACATGAGATAATCATTTGTACCATATCTTTCCACGATGTTTTCCGCGGAACCATCCACGAAAGAATCAACAATTTCTCTTCTAAGTTCAGAAGAAAAATTGGAGTCAACAAAATCCTCCTCAGGCTTTGAACCTGAGAAGGATGTAATTTGTCCTAAGTTTTTCCCAATACACATGATATACATATCATTAGATTTGCAGAATGCATCCTGGATTGACTGCATATCATCATTATTGATTTCCAATTCAAAATTTAATCTACTAGAGTTGTCCATCCATATTTGTCCTCAAGCCTACCCCACTGGATACCTGTAAGAGTATCATAAAGCTTTTGCGTAAGCTCTCCGGTTTTACCTCCATTTATTACAACAACATCATCCTTAAAACGGAGCTCACCTACTGGAGAAATAACTGCTGCTGTTCCTGTACCAAAGACCTCCTCAAGCTTGCCATCGTGACCAGCCTTCATAAGATCATCAATTGCGAGGCGTTCCTCTCTAACATTATATCCCCAATCTCTTAATAAATGGATCATAGAATCTCTAGTAACACCTGGGAGTACAGTACCAACTGTTGGAGCTGTCCAAATCTCTCCATCAATCTTGAACATGATGTTCATTGTACCAACTTCCTCAACGTACTTACGCTCGTTACCATCCAGCCAAAGAACCTGAGAATAGCCAAGCTTCTCTGCCTTTACCTGACCTGCGATAGAACCCGCATAATTTCCACCACATTTTGTAAAGCCAGTACCGCCTGCAACTGCTCGTACTAATTCATTTTCTACTAAAATCTTTACTGGGTCAAGTCCTGTCGCATAATATGCGCCAACTGGACAACAAAGAATCATAAATTTGTATGATTTTGCCATATGAACACCAAGAGCAGCCTCTGTAGCGAACATAAATGGTCTAATGTAAAGTGATGTATCCTTCTGAGATGGAACCCAATCCTGCTCTGTCTTAACAAGAGCCTTAACAGCTGCAACAAAGTCCTCAACTGGGAATGCTGGCATGCAAAGTCTTTCATTAGAATTAATCATTCTCTTTGCATTCATTTCAGGTCTGAAAAGCTGGATTTTTCCATCCTCACGACGATATGCCTTCATACCTTCAAATGTCTCCTGAGCATAATGGAGAGTCATACATGCTGGATCTAATTCAATTGGTCCCTCTGGGACAATTCTGGCATCGTGCCAACCTATCTCTCTATCCCAATCACAGACGAACATGTAGTCTGTCATATACTTTCCAAATCCAAGGTTGTTCCAGTCTGGTTTTTCTTTTAATTGTTCACGCTTTTCAAATCTGATTTCCATTTTCCGCCTCCATGAAATCTATGCTTTGATCTTATTAAATATTAATAGAAATTTTACCCCTTTCATCTAGTATGAGTCAACACTTTAACGCACTAAATTATTAAATTTTTTCGATTGTTTTTTGTCACTTTTTGAACATTCTTTGAACTTTCTGAGTTTTAGGCAATTCCACGTAAAATGAATGCTATAATCAGTTTAAATACTACACATAGGAATGATTTTATGAATATATACACTCAAGTATGCGGCCTAATTATTGTATCCATGCTCCTGTTTTTTTATAAACGTCAACCAACTATGGGGCTTGTTTCAGAACGCCGTTTTATCGAAACCTTATATGCTATCTTGGCCTGTGTCATCCTGGATATAGCTTCTTGTTATTTCATCGTTTATGGATATAGATACAATCCAATGATTATCACACTAGTAGGAAAATTCTATCTGCAATCACTGCAAGTCGTTTCCTTCTTCGCCTTTAAATATACCGTTTCAGATATAGTAGAAACAAAAGGAAGCCAGGCAGAAATTATTTTGGATAGATTCATCAAGTTTTGCTTTGTTGGTGGAGTTTTATTAACTCTGTATTTGCCTCTCAATTTTTATTACGACGGAATCAAGCTATATTCCTATGGCCCAGCTGCCATACTGACCTACATATTAGCATCGATTTATATTTTAAGTGTCGCCATTTCCGCTTTCCTTTTACGACATCACATCAAGCGCCAAAAGATTCATGCCCTTCTTATATGGATGGTGATATGGAGCTTGGCTGCAATCATTCAGTTTATAAGACCTCAATATCTGATTGTTAGTTTCGCTGCATGTATTGGTGCTTTAATAATGTATTTTGAGTTGGAAAATCCGCAGGGAGCTATCTCCAGAAAAACCGGTCACTTCAGTTCCGCTGTTATACATGACTATTTTGATTTTCTATATCAGAACAAAAAAAGTTTTTCGTTGATGATGATTTCCTTCAAAACCGTTGGAGATGCTGTTAATGAAAACAAACTACTTAGACAGACAATAGAAAAGCTTTCCGAGTTTCTATTTAGCATTGATACAGCAAAAGTATTTGATACTGCTGAAGGCTACTTTCTTTTAGTATTTGATAATACCGATTTTATGGAAAGCACCAAGTTTAAAATTGCCACATATTTTCAATCTATAGAAGACAATCCAGATGTTGCTGATGCAATTACTCTCCTACATCCTTTCTATACTGTAATTCCTAATTGTAACGTAGCAGAGGATGCAGACGAGCTTCAAATGCTTCTCACTAACTTCATTCCAAGCAGTCATGATTTGCTTAACAAAAGTGAAATTGTTGTTAATACAGAGACCATGGCAGAACTAAGAAATCACAAGTTAGTTGAAAAAATGGTTATATCTGCAATGGAAGAAGACCGAATCGAAATGCATTATCAACCAATCTACAATGTTTCGACTGGATTATTCACAGGTGCAGAAGCACTTGTGCGAATCAAGCTCAAGGATGGCACTTTGGTTTATCCAAATGATTTCATACCAGTCATGGAAGAAACCGGAAGAATCATCCCTCTATCGGACAGCATATATAAAAAGGTTCTATCCTTTATGAAATCATACAGGATAGAAAAACTGGGCATTGAAAAAATCGAGCTTAACCTTTCTGTAAAGCAGGGTGAAAGTCCTGTATTTGTATCCAGATTTACAGAGCTATTAGAGCATTATGCAATTTCACCACTACTTATTAATATGGAAATCACAGAAACCAGTTCTTTAATTAGTAAGGAAAGTATTCTTAGCAATATGAAGAAACTGGGAGAAAAGGGAATATCATTTTCATTAGATGATTTTGGTGCTGGAACATCAAACCTTAATTACATAATTGATATGCCTGTAAGCATTGTAAAATTAGATAAGCATCTGACTGATGAATATTTTAAGAATACAAAGGCTCAGGCTATCGTTAAAACTGTTATAGATATGGCTCATTCAATGGATATTAAGATAATTGCAGAGGGAATTGAGACCGAAGAAGCACTGGAAACTATGAAAACTCTGGGGGTTGATTACATTCAGGGATACTATTTCACAAAGCCATTGCCTGAGCATGAGTTTTTAAAGTTTCTTCAAAGCAATAACCTTAAATAGCCATCAAATATTATAGAGAAGGAGAATCATATGCATACTTTTCAACCTTATCCAATTAATATGTTGGAATGGAATCCAATTCAAAAGCTTGCCGACGATGGTATTGCAATCGTTGCAGAGGCAGACGGAAAAGCCAATGCCACCTCGTCCCACAACGGAGGCGTAGGTCATATCTGGGGAAAACATGTAGTCTACGCATTTCTTCGCAACACAAGGTACACAAAAGAACTACTTGATAAATCTGAGTATTTTTCAGCATGTTTCTTCGATATGAACGACAAAAACAACGTGCAACTAATGAAGGTACTTGATCAGCTTAGCGGCCGCAATGAGGATAAGCTTCGCCTATGCCACGTAGATATTGAACACGCTATGAAGGTTCCTTATATTGATGATGCAAACTTTATTATTCTGTGTCGAAAGATTGCTGCTGTGCCAATGACCGAAAACACAGTACTGGATGAGGCTATTCTAAACAAACAGTATACGGAACGTCACTTGGACGATTTTCACACCATGTATATTGGCGAAATATTAGATATTCGCGCAAGATAAAAATAATGCTGGCCAGAATCCTGGTCAGCATTATTCTTTTTAAGAACTATTTTAAATTATATTCGATTGTTATATTTCCCATGTCTGTACCAACTGTAGCCATAGCACCTGATATGATTGGCATTGCTGGTGCAATATGTCCTACATCAGCATCCATTACTATAGGAACATTGTACTTTCCAAGAATTCCAGTGACTGCATTATACTGATCAAGTCCCATCATTTCCTCTTTCCATGCAGCAAGTGGACGACCTATTATGAATCCTTTGGTATTTTCAAACCATCCTGCCCTGTCCAAATTCCAAAGAGCACGACGAATAGACATAACATTTAAGTCACAGGCCTCTAAGAACCAAATCACACCTTCATCGCTGTATCGCCTGTTGAACTCAGCCACCTTGTCGTATTTAGTACCGACCAGATTTGCAAGACAGTCCAAACAGCCTCCTGTAATTCTGCCTGTAAACTGTGGTAATCGATTTACTGCTGCCTCACCACTGAAAAGCTTTAACTCCTTTTTCTCTGTAAGATTATATGAAACTAAAGGATGTTCCTCGTCCTTCAAAGACTCCAGTTCAAACATGTCGTATCCAGACACTTTATCAAGCTCACCAGTGAATGCTTTGATTGAATCAAGCAAAGCCTGGTGAAGGTACTCTGCGCCAAAAGCTCCTATGCTTGGTCCATAGATAGAAGCCACGTCGCAAATAGTATTAAGTAGGAAAGTGAAATTAGTATTGTCTGAGTATCCCATGTACCACTTTGGAGCAGCATTTTTAACTGCATCGAAATCAACATAATCCAAAGTCTCACACATCAACTCTCCACCGCCGCAACTAATAAGCATATCGTTGTCTGATGAACAATAATACTCTGTAAGCTCGGTTCCACAGTTAAGAGGTGTGGAGCTGATTCCTATACCATCATCCTTTCGGCAGTTAGGCCCTTCAACTATGGAGTAGCCCATGCCTTTAAATCTTTCTATAGCTGCATCCATACAGCTTTTGTATGGCTCAAATGTACATCCAAAGGATGGTGCAACAAGCCCGATTGTGCCATTTGCTCCAAGAAACTTAGGGTATTTCATCTCATAATTCTCCATTCTAGTTTTATTCAATAACAACTCCTACAAGAGGCCGATTAGTTCCATACTATAAACAATCTTTTATAAAAACCTCATTCTAGGCATATCGTCATCCGTTTTTTCAGACTGATACAAAGCATATTTTCTCAATTCATCTCTTTGACGTTTATGCAGCTGTTCAAAATACTCTGTCTCAGACATATTGTCATCTAATATTTCTTGCTGCTTAGTCTCCTCCTGATTTTTAAGCATCAATTCCTCACTCAATTGATTTATCTGATGTTGCATTCGCATCATATTAGTGGCCATGTTTTTCATTATCTTTAAGATATCATCGCGATTCTCCTGAATAAACTGTCCCATCAAACCCTCTGTAACTCTAAGCAGTTTTACTTTTGAGTAAGCAATAATTGTATAAATTGCTGGCTTTCCTGTAAGTATTCCAAACTCCCCAAAACAGGTACCTGCCCCAATTATACCTATCAGAATCTCATTGTCGGTTCCATAACCTGTGTACATTTCTACATGGCCTGAAAGAATTTTATACATATCCAGATTAATCTCTCCCTCTTTAAGAATCATTGTACCTTCGGGTATCTCGTAGATCTTATTTCTATTCAATATACTTTTACCATCAAAAATATTTGCCATGTGTACCCCCTCTATGATATAGCATAGGCTCTCCCATTAATAGCCTAAGATAGTCTACTGTTACCATGCGAAGACTTCAAAAGCCACAACACAAAGTGCCAATGAAAAAGCTATAACAAATCCTGTCAGCACGCGTAATACTAAATTTTTCATTCCCAAACCCCTTTTACATGAATTATATATATATCAATATCAAATCGTCCTCTGTTTTTCCAACTAGTCACCCTTTGTAAAATAAGCAAAGCTGTGTAATATCATCGAATTGCATTGCATCACCCATGTATTCTGTCAACTCAACCTTCATTCCAGCCAGAGTTTCCTGCGGTGTGTCATAATCATTCTTGTTGAGTGCGCTAAGAGCATTATCCATTCCCCAGAATTCTTCTTTTTCATTTATTGCCTCTGTAACGCCATCCGTATATACGAAGAATGAATCTCCAGGCTCCATTTTGAATTCGTAGTTTTTGTATTTAACGCCCTCCATTGCACCAATAGGAAGACCGTGCTCATCCTTCAAATACTCATATTTTCCGCCAGCTTTTTTTATTGCTGGATACTCATGTCCTGCATTTGTTGCAATAACATCACCTGTTGTGACATCAAGTATTGCAAGCCATACAGTTACAAACATATAAGCCTCATTTCTTGCACATACCTGATTATTTACGAACTCGAGGATTTCAGATGGTGTTCCACCCATCAAAGCTCTATTTTGAATCATTGTCTTAGTAAGCATCATAAACATTGCAGCTGGTATACCTTTATCTGATACATCTGCAATTACCACTACTAAATGTTCCTTATCCATAAAGAAGAAATCGAAGAAATCTCCACCAACTTCCTTTGCTGGAGTCATAGTTGCATAGATATCAAACTCCTTTCTATCTGGAAATGGTGGAAAAACATTTGGAAGCATTGCTTCCTGAATTTTTGTAGCAATGCTAAGCTCAGCACCTATTCTTTCCTTTTCAGCAGTAATCTGGGTAACTTCCTGAATATATTCCTTCATGCGCTTTGTCATGCTTTCAAAGCTTTCTGCCAAATCCTGGGTTTCATCATCAGTCTTCTCATCCCAAGAAAAGTCAAGATTGTCACCATGAATTGCAAGTACCTTGTTTGTTAATTTATTTATAGGTCTAACAATGCTTGTTGCCATTTTACGTGCAGCAATTGCTGCCAATATGACAGCAATAATGCCCATTATTACCACAGTATTAAGCATTCTTGCTATATATGTGGTTATCGTTTTGTCCAGATTAGAGTTTTCTTTATCAACTTCCTCCAAAAGAGCATTTGTTGTGCTAAATACTTCGCTTTCTGGAAGCATTACAATAAATGTCCATCCTACTGTTTCCATTGGTGCGAAAGCTGCATAATACTTTGTATCATTCAAAGTGAAGTTTCTAACACCTGTATTTCCAGCTACAGCTTCACTAACCATTCCTGCAAATCCAGGATTGGTATCTCCTCTCATATCTGTATTTGCGTTTTCATCTGTTACAGAAAAAACACCAGTTTTATCAGAAGAAAATAGTAGCTTTCCTTCATTATTGATGATTGCAGCAATACCGTTTTCACCAATTTCTGTTGATGAAACCATCTCATCCAAATCATCCAGATACATACCTGAACAAGCCACGCCCATAAACTGATCATTGTAATAGATAGGTGAGCCGCACATCATTCCAACTCGTTTTCCAGTAGATTCTCTTACGATATTTGTAAAATATGTTTCCTTTGCTTCTTTTGTTCCTATATACCAAGGTCTTTCAGCAGCTTCATAATTCAATGGATTTCCATTCTCATCGCATTTTGCTGCCGAACTATAATCTGCCTCGATAAACAAGCCAGATTCTGTTGCATAATAGCAAGCTGCCATAGCTGGATTTCCTGCATGACTGTCTAAAAGAGTCTGCCTTGCATTTCCCAAAAGACCTGCCTCATCAATGATTGCTGGATCATTAATATTTGTATTTGCACTATAGGTCATATGAAGTGATAATTCTCCATCGTTTGCAGGGTCCGGAGGACTCACCATATATCGACCATACTTGTCAGAATTTGCGTAAAGATACTCTGCATCTGATGCAAGCATTTCTACAGTCTCTTTAAACTGAGCAAACTCAGCATCGGCTGTATTGGCCTGCCCAGTAGCAATATCCTGCATATGCGTAGTTATCTCATTTTCCATAGTTTCAGATGTAATGCTATTAACTTTCTCGCCGAGAGCTGCATTTCCACTATGGACAGTTTTCACCATCATGCTCATTCTGACCACAATATTGATACCAACTACAAGCATAATCATTAGAATCAGCAATATCATTGCTGTTATAATTTTTCCCCTTAATGATTTCTTCTTTTTTTCTTTCATTTAATCCTCTTCCTTAAGACTTAAAATCTTATGAATCAATAAATTTGCATTATCTGTCAATTCCAATTGATTTACCTCGAAACTAACATCCCCTATGTATTGCATAAACATCTGCTCTTTTTTATTACAAAGTGGACGCATTCCCGATACAAAGAATCCCTCATTTTTTAGCACCTCTTGAGCCCATACGCTTTCTGGCCCCTCAATAGGTAGAATTAATTGAATTGTCCACAATTCTCCACTGTATTTATCTTTAATTTCAACAATTTTATCTTTAAAATCCTGACCGATGGTATGCACTCTTATATGCACTAACTGTTCTCTAGCATTAACCTTGGTTTCTATATCTGATTGCTTTATTTCTGGCTCCGATTTATCCGTCAAAATCTTATATTCAATACCAAGCTTGCTATAAATATACTCAGCCAGTTCCTTTGTATTCTCAGCAATATAAACACTTTTATTATCTGGCTTTATCAACGGTAATAGCAAAATAGCCTGGACATATTTTTTATTAGTCCCCAGATGAAAGCTGTTATGCATTTTGGAGGTAATATAGCTTCCAAAATTAAACCCAATTGGTATCATTCCCTCCTTTTCACACATAGATTGGGTAATCTTGTGAAAGGTAACAGCCGTTGCATATATGCTATAAAAGTTTTCTTTTCTAGCAAGATCGTAAGTATAATCTACTAGCTTTCTGGACAATCCAAATCCTCTATACTCCTTGAAGAAGATTTGTGATGCCCCTTCCACATATTCATCCTCTGGCATGTGACTTATCATAGATTGAAATCCACACAAGTTGTCCCCATCCATGGCCACGAAAAGATTCAGCTGGGGCATTGTTTTCCGCAGGTATTCTTCGCTATAAAAGGCTCTGCGATAATAGCAATCCCCATACTCTTCCCTTATGCAGGAAATGATGCTAGGAATATCATTTTCCTCTGCCGGACGAAGTATATATTTTTCATCAACAATCATCGGGCTGATTTCCATCAACTATGGCCCTCCATTGTAACAATTACATTATTTAGGTCAAATAACTGGGTATAGCGTATATCATTTGCCATTTTGTCTACCATTCTCATTCCAAACAATTCTTCGGAATCAGAATCTGTCTCTTCTTCATTGGCAAACCAGGTAACAGGATTAAACATCTCACCACCACACCTCGTTCTAACAATAATTGTATTACGCAAAACTGATACCTTTACATCGATACCTGTATATTCATCTTTAAAGCAGTGATTAGCCATTAATATGGATATTTCTTCCACAACCATAGGTATTCGAATACCTCTGAAGCTGACTTTGTTAACTCGGCAAAATTCCTCTACCTGCTCCACCAGTGCCATGTTATCTTCATATGTACCTGATGACACTGCGCTGAAAAATATCTCATCACTTCGCTTTGGAATAAGAAGTATTGTTTTTAAATTATGATCTTTAAGTCTTTTATATTTGCTATAGCCCCACAAAACTACGAAGTCTACAAATTCAACTAATATAAACTCTACCCCATACCATGTACTTGCATCGATTCTCAAATGTGCTGAAATCATAAGCACTACTAAAACAAAACTATGAAGTACTGTGAATGTCATAGCCGCCACGTTTTCACCTATGGCGGTGTAATAATAGATATATTCATTCATATAGGTAGCAGGAATAAGGCTGATAGCTACAAGTCTAATCATTAATGCAGCCTGTCCAACCAGTTCAGGTTCATTGATACCAAATGCCCTTGCCACATTTTCTGCAAAGATGCAAAGAACTATTCCAAGAGAAATCATTACCACTGAAGAGTTTTTCAAGGAACCATTCATTACCTTCTTCTGCCCATCAGAATCATGTTCTCCATAAAGGATTCCTACTAGCGGATACATTGCCATTCCAAATCCAGTTACTGCTGCAGATGCAAAGTTTATAATGGCACAACCTATTGCCAGCACACTGACTCCATCTGTACCTAAGAACTTAAGCACCAATCCATTCAACCATATAGTTCTAAACACCTTACAAAGATTATTTAAGCCCGATGCCGAACCAGCATAAAGTGCACTGCCAGTAATTGGAACAATATCTTTTTTTGTGAGCTTGACCATATGAATATTACTTTTCTTTGAAAAGATAGCGGCCAAGCCAATAAAATCCGCTATCATCATTGAAACAACGTTGCCAATAGCTACACCAATAAGGCCAACTCCTAATGATAAGAGCAGGTATACTAGAATTAGATCCAAAACCCCCATTAAACTAAATATCCACATAGAATATTTAGCCCTTCCATCTATCCTTAGAAAATTAAAAGGGAAATACATTAGAGTGTTGAAGATACCGCCAACAAGAACTACTTTTCCGTAATCAACACTCATCAAATACAGTTCACTGTCAAATCCAAGTAGCGACATGAACCAATGTAAATTGATTAAACAAATAGTGCTGATAATTGTTGGTATGATTATTGATAGGCCAAAAGCCACACTTTCATACTTGCCTGCCAGCTCATAATCATGTTTGCCAAGTGCAACCGCAGCTTTTGATGCAGCGCCTACACTAACCAGGCATCCAATCATGGCATACAGAAATGTAAAAGACGATAGGATATTCATTGCAGCCAAGGCTGACTTTCCTAAAAATCGACCCGCCAGCAATGTATTTCCAAATGTAGAAATTGTCACACCAAGAACGGCAACGATTGTTGCCATCTCGTGCTTTATGAGTGTGTTCTGTACATACTTGCCATCAGCAATACTATTTTTCATATACCCAACCTGTTTGTCTTAATATACAAACTCCCATTTAACTTGATTTAGAATACATTTATTTGCGACATTAATCTGCAGTATTTATTAATCTTTGGTAAAAAGGTAAATCGTGCACGCCAGGCCATTAATTTTGCAATTCGTTCACCACCTGTATTACCTGCATTTTTTGATGCGCAAAATCGTAAATCCGTTATAGCTTTACTACAATTTTCATATAATTCAACTAATCCTTCATCTTTGTTCTGCAAGTATTCTCTGATAAAAATATCCCACATTTTTTCAGCCGCTTCTACATCAAGTGATGCTGATTGCACCTTTTTTTGTTTTTCAAATTTTCTAGGAATTACAACTAACCCCATATACGTACTTGCAATATCAAAAATGGGATGCCCAATACTTATATCAGCCATATCTATTAAGATAAGCTCTTTCCCTTTCATCATCACATTTCCAGGATGAAAGTCTGTATGTATAATTGTATCTTTATCGGGAATGCTATCAATCAATCTATGAATTCTTTTTAGCTCCCCCGCACTGTAATAATTTTTAACCGCATTCAGCCTTTCATGCATTATTTCTTTATAATTCATACATATAGATGGGTCTATCTTCATTTTATGAATCTGCATTGCCAATTCTGCTAACTTTTTTGCATATATCTCAGATTCATCTGGATGCTGACACAAATATTCTGTCAAAGTGCAAGAGTGGATATATTCAAATAACAAGCCCTTTCGATCACCACACTGATATATATCATAAACCTCCGCTGTCTGAATGCCATTTTCCATTGCAGCTTTAGCAAGTTTTTGTTCCTTAATTATTTCAGACTCAGGTATATCTTTATGATACAATTTTAAAACTCTATCATCACTGATTTTATATACTTCACAATGGGCACCTTTGCCAATAATCTGTTTTTTCTCAATATCAATAATATCATTCATATTAAACCTAAACCTCTGCCGCGCTCCTATACAATGTTGCATATTTTCCATTCATGTTCATCAAATCTATATGGCTACCCACTTCTTTAATATCTCCATCTTCCATGTATATAATTTTGTCGGCGTTTTTTATAGTAAACAGTCTATGTGCTATCACGAAGCACGTACGTCCAGACATGAGTTCAGTCATAGCGTTGGTAATAACAAGCTCCGTTTTAGTATCAACTTGTGATGTAGCTTCATCTAAAATTAATATTCTTGGATTTGCTATCATAGTTCTTGCAATGGAAAGCAATTGTTTTTCTCCTGATGATAAGCCAGCTTTCTCGTCACTTATCACTGTATCGTATCCATTAGGAAGTCGTGATATAAACTCATCACAATAAGCTCTTTTGGCTGTTTCTATTATTTCCTCTCTAGTTGCATCAGGTTTACCATAGGATATATTTTCTGCAATAGTCCCCTCAAAAATCCAACTATCCTGTAAAACAATTCCATAAGCTTTTCTTAATGAATATCGTGAGTAATCATTGATACTTACGCTATCCATGAGTATTTGTCCATCATTTATATCATAGAATCGCAAAAGCAGATTTATAAGGGTTGTTTTACCTGCACCAGTTGGCCCTACGATGGCAATAGTTTGACCAGCTTTTGTTTCAAATGAAATATCATTCATTAAAATCTTATCTTTTGAATATCCAAACTTAACCTTCGAAAACTCTATATTGCCATGGAAATTATCAAAGTTAATCTCTGCTTTGTCTTTTTCGTCACTTTCCTCCGGCTCATCTAGAAACTCATATACTCGTTCTGCTGCAACTAATCCTGTCTGTATGCTATTTACAGCTGTAGACAGAGCAGTCAATGGAGCTAATACCATATTTCCATATAATAAAAATGCTTGAAACTCACCCAAAGTTAAAGTGCCTCTGATAAGAAATAGACCACCAATAATGCATTCCAAAATATAAGCCACATTGCTAGTAATAACAGATATCGGCATTATGAAGCCAGTCAAAAACTGAGCCTTTACATATTGCCTGTAAAAGTTTCTATTTGTTACATTAAATGCTTTTATTTTTGAATCTTCACATTGATATGCCTTTATAATCGGATAATTAGAATAGGAATCTATTGCAATTGCGCTTAATGCCCCTGTAAATTTACTTTGTTTTCTCACATGCTTTACACAGGTTGCGACTATTCCTCCTGATGCTAAAAAACCTAATGGCAACACTATGAAATATATCAGTGTGAGTAGTGGGTTTGTAATAAGCATCATAATTATTACGCCCACAAGCAATATGATTTGTCCTATTAAAACACTAAGTGTACTTTCCAGAGCTGTTGTTAATGATTGCAAATCATTAGTCATTCTAGAGACAATATCGCCTGTTGGATGAGAATCAATATAGCTTATAGGAAGCCTATTAAACTTTCTAAATCCCCTATCTCTAAGGTTTTTGATGAGGCTCTGTGATACAGCCATCATTTTGGTTCCAATTAGTATTTCAGCACCATTTCCCAAAAGATATAATATTGCCAAAACAACACACATCCTAATAACATGAGGGATATCATATTGTCCCTGTCTTGCATAGGCTACAATTTGATCAGTAAGCTTTCCCCCTATTCTTGGAGCTATTGCTAAGAAAAATTTGGACAATGCTATAACAAAAACAACAAAATATAATGTCTTTCGTTGCCTTCCCATATCTGCAAATAATCTTATTAGCACTGAGGATTTTCTCTTTTTCTTCATAAAGTCTTATTCCTCCCTGTCAAGATAGCACTGAGTATCATATATTTCTTTGTACTCTTTACAGGTCTTTAGAAGGTCTTCATGGGTTCCAAAGCCAACCACTTCACCTTGTTCCAACACAAGGATGTTATTTGCATCCTTTATTGAATTTATTTTTGCTGAAACAATTATTTTTGTACGATTGCCTTTAGCATCTTTTATGCTGGTAGCTACCTTCTTTTCGGTAATTGCATCTAATGCTGCATATGGTTCATCTAATAGATATATAGGTGCATCTTTTGCTATCGCTCGTGCTAATGAAAGCCTTTTCTTTTGACCGCCAGAGAGATTCATTCCCCCTTGTGACATTTCAGTCGCCAGCCCTTCGGCAAGCTTAGGCACTACCTCATCAAATTTCGAAATATAGCAAGCTTCTTGTATTCTATCTTCAGAAATATGTTCATCGAAGGAAACTATATTATTTTTTACACTATCCTGAAAAACATAAGAAATCTGTGGAGAATACGAGAATAAACTGAGTAAAGTTTGATTGTTAATATCCCTAATAGAATGATTATCGATTAGAATGTCACCTTTATCAATTTTATAGAACCCCATAATAACCTGTAGTAACGTACTTTTACCACTTCCTGTTGTGCCAATAATTCCCAACGTTTCCCCTGCATTTACTTTAAAACTGATATTCTTTAGCACTGGTCGGTTCTTATCATATCCAAATGTAACATTTTTACACTCGATGGTACCCTTTACATCCCAATTGCTTTCCTTGGAAAGATCTTCAGATGTGCAATCATAATCAAGCAATTCAATTAATCTATCAGCTGACACCTGCGCTTTTGGCATCATATTAACCAGTGTAGGAATCAGTGAAAGAGCCATAGTAAAATAACTCAAATATTGAAAAATAAGTATTAAATCACTAATTGAGCACATGGCATTCTTGATTTCTATCGAACCAACGTAGTAAATAATAACCATGACCCAGTTAAATATAATCATAGTCAATGGATTCATTAGCTTTGTTGGTTGATTGGCTTTTAATGCAGATTTGTATAAATCTTCATCGTGATTAATGCCTCTTTGCTCTTCCTTCTCTTCATTTCCAAAAGCACGAATTGATCGTACACCTGTTATTTTTTCTCTAACCAGTTGATTTAGTTTATCGATTTTTCGCTGAAATATACTGTTATATTTTTTCGCATATATTTCTAGTAATGCAAGGAGTGTCATTGCGCATACTACAGCGCATAATAGAATCCAAAATATAGCCTGGCTTTTGGTGTAAATTAGCCCTAAAATGCATATTACAACCATAGGTATCATAATTACCCTGCTAATTAAGAACTGGTATAAACTAACCACGGCCTTAGGGTCATCAATAGTTCTTGTTGTTAAAGTTGAGCTTCCAAAATAATTAAATGCCTCTGGTGTCATTCTAAGAACTTTAATATAGCAATCTTTTCTCATTCTACTCATAAAAATACCAGATACCTTGGCAGTTAAATATGATATAACTATCGTCAAAGCACCTATCAAAATAGTGTATAACACCATTTTTACTCCTGTAGAATATATGAAGTCCATATCCTTAACAGCTACACCCTGATCAAGAATTTTCTTCATTTCCCCCATCAGCAAAACCATCTGTACATAGGTCTGTATTGCAACAAGTATAATAGCTGTCACAATATATCCTATGTAATGTTTTAGGTATCTAGAAGCAAGCTTTATCATACTCCCCCTATTCTCCTTCCGGCTTTTAGCATTATAACTATAGTTCAGGCAATTTATCGTTTATTGCCTCCACAACATCTGCTGATATTTCTTTTGGATACTTTGTTTGCAAGTCTTTCAAACAAGCTGCCATTTCCTTATAATTATCAAACCCGCCTATGATGACATCATTAAAAGAAAATTTGCTTCCGTCTTTTCTAATTACTTCATACTGAATTACACTATCAACATCAGGCTCTTTACTAAGATTCTCCAACATCTCCTTTGAACCACCTGACATTTTAAAATTACATGCAATTTTTAAATCCTCTATCTTTTTATAATCTCTATCTGTTCCTACATATTCCTGAAGATAAACTGCATATGGACTTCTTTGCTCACTACATGATGTTAGTGTTGTAAGTCCAGACCAGCGAGCATTAATTTCGATAATGTACCATTTATCACCACATAACATTAAATCTAAATTATTATTTCCATTTAATTCCATAAGCTCAGCCATACGGGTTAGCTCTGATACTAATTCATTAACATGATATTTATCAGAACGCATTGGACCGAATTTTAGAGTAGTTAATCCCAGCGGATCAATAACATCCTCATTATCGGTTGTGAACTTCATAAATGGTGGCAAAACATTATAGTTTCCCTTATAACCGTGAATTTCTGTACCATA
Organism: Pseudobutyrivibrio ruminis; assembly: GCF_015057245.1. GTDB lineage: Bacteria > Bacillota > Clostridia > Lachnospirales > Lachnospiraceae > Pseudobutyrivibrio > Pseudobutyrivibrio ruminis_E. Next base: position 91,525 of record NZ_SVET01000004.1, on the reverse strand, counting down.
CTCCTGTCCACTAAGCATTTCTTCAATAATCAAATCTTCACTATTATTTTCAGAGAGCATGTATGCCTTCGCATCTTCATAATTTTTAGCCACATATACACCGGTAGATGCAGAGCCAGTTGTCCCTTTTATAATAACTGGAAAAGGAAGTCCTTTTATCTTTTGTAGCACCATTTCCTGGTATACATTTCCAGTTGATTGGGAATCATTTTGACCAGCAAAAAACATTTCATGATGAGAATATACCGCTTTTGCCACATTAAACCCGTTTTCTTCCAAGAACTTATGAGTCAACCATTTATCAAAACAGATTTCAGCAGTCTTAAGGGGATAACAAATTGAATTTATTCCTCTACGCTGCAATTCTTCAGCAATTGAAGCATCTCTAAGACCATTCCAATCAATTCCTGACACTGGCCCTGGCATAGCAATGGCTACATCAGGATTAATCTCCACTATTTTTTCTACAAATTCATCTAATTTATCTTCCATATCCATTTGAACCAGATGAATTTTTTCAGGCGTATTTACTAATTCGCCTTCATAAATATCTAAAAAGTATCTACCATTTAGCTGGACAACAAGATATATCTCTACATCATCGTATTTTTCAGCCAATTCATCCCAAAGTCTGCTCCATTTAGGAAATACCATACAATTTGAATCTTTGCTTCTTCTTTTTGAATTAGAAGAGTACATAACAACTTTCTTCATTTTCCTGCTCCTTAATCTACCAATCGATTTTTCCTATTAACTCGTCAATATGTGGTATCAAATTTATCTTGGCATCATCCACACTTGATTGTATAAGCTCCATCGGAATTCCCCTTGCTATTACTGGTGCAAAAGCAACCTTTAGCTTAGACATAAGCCTAATCTGCTTATCTAATAGAGCAATTTCTTCATCACTCTTGCCATCAAAATAAAGCCTTAGTAACGTATTCCACAGCTTCTTTATATACTCTACTTTCATTCCGGTATGAATCTGAGCATATTCAGGATTTAAATCTACTAAATTAGCTTGTGTAGAAGCCGTAGCCAAAAAATCGAATATTGGATGTCCCACAGATACATCACCCATGTCAATCATAATGAGTTCATTTTCCGCATACATAATATTATGGGCATGAAAATCTCCATGTATCAGCGTATTTCTCTCTGGCACAGATGCTACAAGTTCTCTTAATTTTTTAATCTCATCTTCTGTATACCAATCTACAATTCCATCAATATATATGTTGTAAATATCCTTAACTTTAGGAAACTCGTTTTTATCATCCGTCTTGGTATGAAATGCTTTGTATGTATCCACATATTTTTGTGCCAGTTCGTCAAATCTTTCCGGATTCTCATCGATTACAGAAGAAAGTGACTGTGCATTTAACAGCTCAAAAACTATTCCAAGCTTATCTTCTACATTCACTACATCGTATGAAATAGCTGTAGGAATTCCCTTTACAAAAGCTGCATGGGCCAGATTTCTTTCTCTATTAACATCTTCAATTGGTGTGCCTGGCTGATATACTTTTATTACAGTGTCTTCATCTAATCGGTATACTGCGCCATTTGCCCCTTGCCCTATAATCTCACAGCCATCAACTGAGATATTTCTCAGTTTTCTGTTTACATCAAAAAGTTCTGTAAAGCCTGTCATCTCAAGAATATCGTATATATCTCTATTTACATTACTTATGGTAAGCCTCTCTTGGTTTTGTTTGGCAATTTTCATAAGAATGCGCAAGCCAGCACTTGATATGTATTCCAGTTCATCCATATCAATTTGTATCTTAGTGATACTACTTTCATTAAGCTCATCAAAAATTGCTTTATCGCAATCCCCCGAATTCTTTGAATCAATTCTTCCTTTTAATTTAATGATGAATTCATCGTCTTTCTTAATAATATCAACCATCCCCATAACTCCTCCTACTTTTGGATTAATCCCATAAAGAATTTTTCTTTTGCTGGTGAATCTATTACTCTTACTGGTTTTATTTGATTAGGCGAAGTTCCCTTCATAACTTGTAAATCTCTCCAAAGTGCATTTGTTTGTGGCTGAAGCAAAAGAACTTTTGCAGGAGCCAATTCATTGGATAATCTTGTATATTTATATGCCGGATTAGTTTCACCAAGCTTCTCGTCCATTATCTTTGCAAATTCCTCACATCTACTAGAGCTAATTTCCTCTGTAGGTTCCAGTAAGAATACGTATCTTCCTACTTCTTCTGATGTGTCTGGATATACACTATAATCAGTTATGTCAATACCTGTATCCTCAGTAAACATTTTTACAGCAGCTGCCAAAGCTTCTGTATTAGTTTTTTCACTAGCAAGGTTTACTAATTGATTTTTCCTGTATACAAACTGAACTAAAGGTGATTCTCCATAATATCCCAATACTCGAACCACATCATAGATTCTATAACGATATAGTCCCGAAAGATTTGTTAGGATAATCTCATAATCCTTCCCTACTTCCAGTTCGTCTATATTATAAGTTTTCGAAAAGTCATCAATTTCAGCAGGAACAAATTCATAAAAACCACTTTGAGGTATAAGTAAGAACTCTGTCCTATTTAGTCCTGGGCAACATGCGAATATAGATTCTGATGCAGCATAAAGTAAGTGGTCATGTGGTATATTCTTTCCCGCGTATTTTTCCATTGTTTGTGTGTATGGCGCAAAAGTACCCGTTCCAATTCCACCAGTCCAGGCAAGCTTAGGCCATATTCTTGGAATAATTGGAGTGTCAAATCCTTTCTCAAATTCTTCTCGCAATTTTGCTGCTCTCTTAGGATTTGGTTTTAATTGTTTTTCAAGTTTTTCTCTTAATTGAATAGACATCGAAATTTCAGAATTAATGTGCCCTGTTTTGATATCTTCAACTAGCATTTCCCAATTATTTGTTAAATAAACCATTATATCTACAAGGGCTGTTGTAAATGCTCCATTCAAAAAAGACAGATTTTCATATGATAAGGCAAATAGGAGTTTTAAATATTTCTGATCCAAGTCCTCTTCTGGAAAAACCACCTCATTTGGAGTAGTCTGAATATATTTCATTAATGGTCTCACATGGGCCAAAGCTGTTGAAGATATAGCACCTTTAGGTACCCCTATATCTGTTTTTCTTTCTATAATCTCTACAAGATTTAAACATTTGTAATAAGGAAATTTCTTTCCATGTTCCTTAAGATATCTTCCCGCCAAGGCAAAGCTTCTAGAACATCCAACTTCACTGTAAAGGTCTATAACCTCTTGAACTACTGGAATAAATTTCGGTACTCCAACAGACCCTGAGCTCTGGGCATAGTGAACTACCTTTCTTCCGGTCAATACATTTTCCTCACCATTTTTAACCATGCGTTCGATGTAAGGCGCATAATCATCATATTCCGTTACCGGTACGTACCTTTTATAATCTTCGATAGATTTAATTTCTGAAAAATGATACTTTTTTCCATATTCGCTATCTTTCGAATCATTAAGCAATTCCATTAAAAGATTGCGACTATATTCGTTTGCATTCATGCTAGCCTTTTCAATCTCTGAAAAAGCTTTCTCTCCTTTTTTTCGCATTATAAAAAGTATTATTTTTGTAATTATTTCCATTTTTGTCCCCACTTACTTTTCCTTTTTCTTAAGATCTTCATATACAAATGGTTCCAACAAATACCTTCTTCTATCGAGATTATTTCTTATTTCTGAAGAAGATAATCCATCCATCCTTGCTCCTATTACCAGCTTGACATTTCCCCCTATCAATCTCCAAAAAGGTTTAAATTTTTTATAATCATCTCCTGCATAATAATGAGTAATTGTCTCACCAGCTTGTTCATGAAGCATATTAATTCCATTTCTCACCGTTGCTAATGAGTATTGTTTCCCCTTTACATTATTAGAAACCGCCTCATGAATAACCACTTTGTCCCATCCAATATCCTTATATTTCTCTTTCATGCGGTTGAACCAACCAATTTTAGTTTCCCTGTCAACCAAATCTACCCCATCATTAATCCTTACGAATATATGTACCCGAGTAGCTCCCATATCAAGCATACTTTGTATAGCCATTGTATGCCCCACATGTGGAGGATTAAAGCTTCCACCAAACGCAAATATCATTTTTTCATTCATAGATTCTTTCTCCATATTTGATTCTTTTTTAGTTAATTATTGCACATATTTTTCTTAATATCTTTTTTTTCAAAATACTTTCACAATCATTTCATTTTTTCGAACAAAAAAAATCCACTTGACTGCTTATTGCAAATCAAGTGGATTTATTAAGTCTATTTTTCCTTAGATTTCCTCGCTGCCCTTCAGCTCTTTGATACGCGCAAGGATTTGTTTTTCATTAAATGTGAAGAAGATGCAAGCACCAATGAAGCAAGTAACAAATGCAATTCCTGCTGTCATACGATAGCTAGCCTTTGTCTGAGCAACTGTAACAGAAGTAAATACTACCATCGCAATTGCCTGCCCCATTTTGAATGCAAAAGTACGTGCTGCAAAGAACATACCACTTCTGTCTTCACCAGTTTCAAGACGTGTAAGCTCTGCTACATCGGCAACACATGCCTGTGGAAGAATTCCAAGGATTGCCATTGGGATAGATGCTGCAACAGCAATAATGAAGCCCCACTGTAATCCCTTGCCACAGAATGTTGTTACAAAGAATACACATGCGTATGCAAAGAATCCAATGATAATAAGCTGCTTCTTTCCAATTTTCTTAGCTAAGATGTTTACTGCTGGATAGAGGCAAACGCTGATGAATGTCATTGTTGCAGTAAGGACAAAGGTCCATGTATCTTCAATTTCCATAAGCTGTGTTTCATAAAACGCAAGACCTGTCTGGAACAATGTAAGAGCAAAGAAATAAATAACATCGCTATATACAAAGTGTCTAAACTGAACATTCGAAAATGTCTTAACAAGTGATGAGAATGGCTTTGTCTCGCTTGGCTTGCTATCAATGTAATCTCGCTCATTGATATAAAAAGCTGGAATAAGCATTGCTACACAAGCTATTGCCGCCATAATTGCAACCGACATTCTGATTGAGCCAGCCTGTCCAAAGCTTCCTTCCAAGGCACCTGCAACATTTGGAAGCAAAAATGAAATAGACTGACCAACAATAAATGTAAATGAAATGTATGTTGATACGTTTATACGATGCTGCTGTGTATCACCTAATTCTGCAATAAGTGCATTGTATGGTGTACAGAACATTGTCATGAAAAGATAGAACACCATCAAAAGTACGAAAAGTACCACATCGTTAACAGCTATATTGCTTGTTTGTGGAAGCACAAATAATCCAATAGTACAAAGTGAAAATGGCACTGCCATTGCTCTCATAAATGGTATTCGTCTTCCGCCTTTATAGTTTGCTCCATCTGACCATCCTGCAATAAGAGGATCTGTGATGGCATCAAAAATACGACCACATGCTAGCACGAGTCCAAACAATGTTAATTTGAAAAAAATAGGATTTTGAGTAATTCCTGATGCAAATAGACCAGTATTGGGATTTTGCTCACTAGGTGTGCCTGTGTAGTAGTAAACCATCCAGTTGGATACTACACCTGATAGAAGGCTCCAACCGAATTGCCCCAATGCAAAGATCCATAAGAGTTTGTTAGTAATAGGTTTGAGTTGTTTCATTATTCAATTATCCCCCTTTAAATTTATACCCAACTGAAATTATAAACCTATTTGGACCTTTGCACAAACTCAAATCCAAGCATAGTAAGATCGTCAAATTGATCCGCCTCTCCTTTAAATCTATCAACGCTTTCTGATATAGCTCTTAAAGTATGCTCCATCGTAGCAGTCTGATTTTCATTTAGTATATCTAGCATACGATTGATACCATACTGCTCTTCTTGTTCATTTGTGGCCTCTGGCACGCCATCCGTATATACGAATAATTTATCCCCTGGCTCCAGTTGAATCTCATATGGTTTTGCCTTTAATCCTGGCATAGCGGCAAGTGGCAGGCTATGCTTGTCCTTTATAAGTTCATACGAACCATCTTTATGTTTGATTGCAGGATATTCGTGTCCTGCATTTGAGCATTGCATTACCCCTGTGGACAAATCCAATATTCCTATCCAAGCTGTCACGAACATTTCAGCCTCATTCCCCTCATATAATGCATCATTTGTTTTAACTAGTATCTCCTCTGGTGAGCCTCCTGCTTCAGCAAAACTTCTAATTGCAGTTTTACTTTGCATCATAAATAGTGCCGCAGGTATACCTTTTCCAGAAACATCCGCTATAACAAATACCATTTTTGTTCTATCTACAAAAAAGAAATCATAAAAGTCTCCGCCAACCTCTTTTGCTGGTTTCATGGATGCAAATATACTAAATTCATCCCTATCCGGGAAATCAAACACTCTCGGTAATGCTGATGCCTGAATAGTCTTTGCTAATATTAATTCCTGCTCTATTCTCTTTTCAGCTGCTTCAATGTAGCCTTTTAAAACAACAACAGTTTGATTAATGTCGTCTGATAATGAAGCAAATTCTGAAGATGATCTTACATCAACCACTTCATTAAGGTTTCCATTTGTAATTTTTCCCAAAGACTTATTTATCAAATGGATGTTATTAACTACTATCTGATTAACCAAGTAGGCTATCAGTACATAAAGTACTGTAAAAAGAAGAATATCTGAAAAAGCTATTTCATAGGCTTCTGCATCTCTATACCAATAAACTTCCTCCTCGCTCATGGCAACAACTAGAATTTTTGTTTCATCTATTTTATTTGCATAAATATAGGATTTTATTCCCCAAAATACGCCAGGGGAAACTTTTCCAAGATTATCCAAAATATTATCGTATTCATTTTCTGGTAAAAACTGGCTAAAGTTTTTTCCACGCAATACTCCACGATTAGAATCAATTATTCCATATAAAACTGTACTATCAGCCCCTAAATTGTCCTCATTTAAAAAGTAATTATGCTTTATCGTCATATAATTACCTTGCAGTGTTGATTCACAATTTTGATATGCTGATTGTGTTTGAATGATATAAGATATAATAAAACTGCCTAAAATTACAATGGAAGTGATTGCAAATAGCCATCTCTGAAATTTTTGAGATATTGATTCATTTTCAGCATCAATTTTTTTAATAGGATTTTTCCATTCTCCGGTAAGAATCTGTAATGATATGGAAGAGATTGCAAGCCCCAATCCCGTAAAGACTATCATAGGTATAGAGCAGGTTTTTACGACAAGAAAAGCCATTCTCATGTCATTTCTATGTGTTATGAACACCACATACATATGGAAGACTTCCATAACTGAGCCCATAAAAAATGCATAAAATGGTGATGGCTTTTTCCACTTAAACATTTTTATTTTCATGCCCATAGCAACAAAGCCTGCCAAACATGTTGACAAGCTACAAGCTATTCTTGTGTATGAACTGACTCCAAAATATGTACCTGCAATATATCTTTCTATGCCGCCAATTAAACCGGCAGTTATACCAGCAGATGGTGAAAAAAAAAGCCCAGCAGCAAGAGGCCCAATATCCCTGACATTAATAATCATATTGGAATATGAGACCCCAAAATGAGTAGATAGAACCGAGCTTATTCCATATGCTATACCAATAATAATTTTTTTAGAAGTTGTTATTTCTTTTTCTTTAGTCCAATACCATATTGCAATTGTTAATAATACATAAAGCAATGTGGAACCAGACATTTTAATAATCATGCTTAGCATTTTGATTTTCACTCAATTGTAAGAATATCTGAAAAACCAGTTACATCAAATATTTCCATTACTTCCTCTGATACATTGGTAATCGTCATTTTACCTTGCTTGTTCATTGTCTTCTGTGAAGAAAGAAGCACTCTAAGGCCAGCACTAGAAATATACTCTAACTTAGAAAAATCAAACTTTAAGTCTGTGATTCCCGCAATATTTCCATTAATTTCCTCCTCAAGCTGTGGAGCTGTAGAAGTATCCAGTCTTCCCTCCAATGCTAACATCAAATTTGCATCATCTTTTGTCTTGTTAATATTTAGCATAATTACGCCTCCTTCATCTTATAAACAATTATATTTCAATTCAAAGTTTCTTCACTAATGTAAGTATGTTTTTCCCATCACGATGTTCATATACCACATCATCCATACTTTGCTTAACCATGTATATTCCCAAACCACCTATGTCTCTTTCTTCTGCCGATAAGGTAATGTCTGGATCAGCTTTTTCTAATGGATTATATGGAATCCCTTTATCCTCGAATGTCATCAGAACCTGTTCACTAGAAACATCTATAGAAAGCTTCATAGGACCAGTGCCTGTATTGGGAATGACGTTTCCATCAGCATCCGTTTTGGAATAAGCATAATGAGCAATATTTACATAAATCTCCTCCAATGCAATAGTAATCTGCATCGAAGACTTCATGTCTACCTCATTATTTTCTAATTCCTCTTCCACAAATGCTGTAACTTTATCAAAATTTTCTATTGTTGCTTCGCATTCAAATACCTTCATACCGCATCTCCTCGCAGCAGCTATCCTACATTATTTTCTCACAACTTGTCTGAAATTAGCAATTGTTCCCCCGTATTTTCACACATATTTCATACAAAGCATAGTTATGTCGTCAAACTGCTCTGTATCCTTTACGAAACCATCAATATGTTTTTTTACAGTTCCAAGAATATCTTCTGGCGAGCCATCCTTATTAGAATTCAAAGCTTCTAACAATCGTTCTTCGCCAAATAATTGTTCTTCAATATTTGTTGCTTCAGTAACTCCATCCGTATATACGAATATAATATCTCCATGATCTAGTTGGAATTCATGTTCCCTAAATTTGATGCCTTCCATTGTTGCCACAGCTGGAGAATGCTTGTATGTAACCAGTTCAAAGTCTCCGTCTGCTTTTTTTAGTACAGGATGTTCGTGACCTGCGTTTGCCGCAACACCTTTTCCTGTAGCCAAATCTATAACTGCAAGCCAAACAGTAACAAACAACTCTGCCTTATTACCTTCGCAAAGCTGCTCGTTCACATTAATAAGCGCTTGTGCTGGACTATCTCCAGCCTGAACTCTGTTTTTGATAAGAGTCCTTGACACCATCATAAACAAAGCTGCCGGAATTCCTTTGCCTGATACATCCGCCATAACAAGAGCAATGTGATTATCATCTACCATAAAGAAATCATAAAAATCTCCGCCCACTTCTTTTGCAGGTGTCATTGATGCAAACAAATCAAATTCCTCCCTCTCTGGTAAGTAAGGAAATATCTTTGGTAGACTGTTCACCTGAATATCTGAAGCAAGGGATAAATCTCTATCGGCCACAGCCTTCTGTCGGCCTTGAGCAACATTTAGCACGCAGTACATCAAAAGAACTGTCAGCATGATGGTAGCTGGTGTAGGTGATAAACCATATATTCCTATAGTAACCACGCCCATTGATAAAGGCGCCACCACATAAATGGCAAATGTGGCAATCTGATAACGCTCCAGTTGTTTTCTTTCCAGAATTACTGATATTAGTGCAGAAAGTGCTGTAAAGAAAGCATATACCATTGAAATAACATACGTTGAACTTCTATGATATATTCCCATTTCGTCGACGGTAAAATATACACCGTTAAATAGGTTTATTACACGCATGCCAATTGCAATATACAATCCAAAGCGTGCCACATATCCAAGTTTTTTAACGATTCCTTTGTTGACCTTTAAGTAAGTCATTGTATAAAGCCAAAAGAAATATGCCTCCATAGGACCGCACATATAATATAAAGTATTGTCCAAAATGTTCAGTGTTCTAAGTTCTGGAACCCCGTCTAAAAGCCATGCGCATGCGTCCGCAAAAAGTCCTATGTATGCTACATTCAGCAGTGATAGTAAATGCTTCAGGTTGCTTCCGGATTTTTGTACATCAATAATGCAGCTTATAAAAAGCACGTACCCCATAAACATTCCAACAACATCAACACCGATGTTTATTAGATAAATATCTACGATATTTTCTAGTCCTCTGAAATGAGCCAACACCCCTACCAACACAATCAGTGCAATATAAAATATAGAAGCTATAAATGCTTCTCTTTGTTTTCTTTTTGACATTCCATAACTCATCTAAAGGCCCCCTACTCTATATCTCTGCTTGCAGTAATAATTCTTTGGACAGAAACAATCGGCAGAACCGGTTCCAAAAAGCTATTTGAAAAATTTTTATATATATCGTTTGCAGCAGCTATATAAAACTCACCGTCAGGCTCTATATTCATAAAAACATTCCCAAGACACATATACAAAAGCCCAGGCATATCTTCCTCATGACCTTTTGCACTTCTCATAGCAGATAAATACAAGCTTCCATCAGTAATCTCTGATATTATTGCGTAGCTTTGAATCCCACCATCTTCATCTACTGTAACAAAAGACAATTCCTCTTTAGGACACAAAACATCGAATAGTTTGCGATTTTCATTGGAAATCTTGGTCAAACACCTAGCCTGATTCTTTGCCATAATAGAAACAGCGCCTTCACGCATTGCTACAGAATAAGGTCCATCTCTCAAGAGACTACCGAGAGTAAATGCATCAATTCTATATACTAATGTTTCTTCATCCAAGAATTTAAATCCTACATCACCGAATATTTGCTCAGTAATACTGTCAGTTTCAGCATCTGTAAATCTACATTCGATATTTTTATATCCATTTTCCTTACCCAGCTTAAGCAGAACATTAATCAACTCAAACAAAACTTCTTTTCCATCTAAGGAATCACTAAGACGAATACTTCGTATCATATATTTGGGCTTGTCCTTATGAATAATCACTGCTCCCTTTGGAATTCCTTCACTTTCAATCCCAATGCCGATATTATTTGATATACCACATTCATCATAGTCAAAGATGTAGTCTTTATACTTGGACATATTTTTTTTATCTATCAGTGAATAATTATATTTATGTGACATATCTCATCCTATTCATTATGCAAGTGAATGCTTTAATATTCCACGGAAATTGCCTTTAACGCCCATAATTCCCATTAATTTATTACCATCCACCTTATCTAAGTTGTTTTCATTAAATACACCATTATTAAATAATGTCTTTGCAATCTTTGCACCTATCTTCTTTTCAGCACCCGTGGATGCCTCTTTCATAAACGCTTCTGTATCTAAAGACATAAATATTCTTGCAAGATCTGTAAGATAATCTATTGATACTATTCCTGCCTCGCGTCTAAGGACATCATTTAATACACTTGTAGGAGCATATCTCAACATTTGACCCATCATCTTATCAATGTTAGCTCTAACACCTAACCTGTCACGAACAAGCTGTGTTGTTGTAGAAGCTAATGTCATTAACACTGACCAAGTAGCATCAATAGCTAAGAATATAGGATGTTTTTTTGCCTGTGGTATAAATGCTTTGATGAAATTTAATATTGTCTTTCCCGCATTTGATATCATAGATGGTATCTTCATTGCTCGGTCATCCCTATTCTTTCTCTTAGCGCACGAGAGGCCATATTGAAGTTGTGAGTTACTATGAAGTACATCCAAAAATTCTTCATCCTCTTGTTCCTTCACATCTTTATTCTCAAGTGCAGAAAATTCTTTCTCTGTCTTGCGAATTCTGCCAATCTGTTTGCTGGTTCTATATATTTCAATTCCATCCTGGACAGTAGACATGCCTGATTTGCACATTGCAAAAATACTTTTGAGTTGCTTTTCTCCAGCAAAACTACTCACAGTAGATGCCGTGCCCATCATGATACCTGATGCAGAAACCATAAAATCATAGTAGTTTTTGTTGAGATTATCCAAGAATTCTTTTGGATTATAATCTGGTTCCTTTTTCTGTCGCCTTTCAATTTCCTTTAATGAATTCTTATAATATTTTTTTGTAGTCTTTATCAATTTGACGGTGTTTCTTACCATTGTAAAGCCCAGCGATATAGCATTGTTCCTATCATCACTAGTATGTTTTGTTGATTCTTTACCATCTTCGTCTATCTCAGTATACTCTTCATCCATAAGATCGCTTATAGCAAAGACACCTGCTTCTGATATTGCTCCCATATCAATAGCACTATTAAGCATAGATGTATACTTCCTTGCTATGTTAAGCTGACGAAAAGTATCTGGAGAAAGACTTCCCATACCATCTGCTATATCAATATATGCTGAAAACACATCACTTATGATACCTGTTATAGTACCATCTGTTAATTTTTGCTTGAATGTGGCTCCATATCCTCTCTGGTCTTTAATATTCTCTGTATACTGTTTCCAGCTTGTTGGCATTAGGGCTTCAAAAAAATTAAGTGGATCAAAATGCGAACGGTTAGCATTAAGCTCATCTATAAGTGCAATTCTCATAAGCATTCCCTGTTCGCTTCGCCCATATGCAAGTGCCCGATTAAATCTAGAGTCAAACACACCTCCTACCTTTTTTTCAAAATTTGTCGTAAGGTGATTCTTACAAATGTTCTTGGCCATATTCCAATAATCTGTGATTTCATTTTCAGAAAGAAGTAATAATGATAAATCAATAAGAGCCTTTGTATCGTCTTTTATCGCATCTAATATTTTACCGACACGAGTGTTTTTATCACTAATTTCATCTACAACTCCCTTGTTGTAAGCATACTCCTGTCTCAATACATCAAAGGCTACCTTTGTTTTCACAGCAGTTGAAAGTGACTTCTTTTCTTTCTTATTGTCTCCTATAAGTTTCTTCTCCCATATATCCATGGTAGAATCTGGAAGCTTATGCTCCTTATCCTTATTTTGAGGATCAAATAATTTTGACTCATACTCTTTGCTGAATATCCTATTTTTTACTTTATCCGCATTAGTCTCAAGCTGAATCCTTTCATTTTTCCTAATGGTTTCCTTGCTTACTTTGCCTTCTTCAATCTGTTCAAAAAACTCAGCTACATCCATAGTGTGATCTATCGTTTCATCGTCCCAATCCGGAAGGCCTTTTTTGCTCATAATCTCCTTCGCGAAAGATGCAATAAGCTGTTTTTGGATTTTTTTCCCACCTGCTGCTTCTGATGCTCCATATCCCATAGCATACTGAATGGTTCTTGAATTGATATGCTGGAACATATTTCCTTTAAGCACCATTCTTCTCACATATTCTTTAATACGAGCATCTTTTTTGGAATATCCACTTGTTAAATTGGCATCGTCAAGTCCATTAATTTCGTTAAAATTTGTAGACAGAAATTCACCATCTAGGAATACACCATTCAAGGTTTTCCTTTCTTCTTTAGAACCTCTTTTTTGTTCAGCCTGAACTATTTCAAGATTATCTTCTGAATTGATAAATCTGCCTTGTGAATCTTTTTCATCAGTTTGAAGTTTTAAACGATCAACATCATATCCAATTTTTTGAAATGCATTTTTATTTTCTATAAGAGCAGTCGGATGATTCTTATCGCTAAATTGTCTTCTGGCTTCATATCCATAAGAAAAATCTCCACTTATCTTATATCTCTTTCTGAGCCCACTCTCATCCTGTTCGCCCATAAGAGTTATCTTTTTATGTGATTTAATAAAATCTGCTTCATCAATATTTCTTGCCTTCTTGTCCTTAACATCTACTTTGACATTAAGATAAGGATTATCTGAAAGTTTTGAAAGGGTATCTTCGAGTTTTTCCATATCAAACTCGCCAACATATTCCTTAACATCCTTAAGAGGCCCTGCGGTATCCCTTCCATTCCTATTAAGCACTCTAAATTGTGCAGCTGCACGATCAAATTCTGTATAATAACGACGATATGTCTCTTTTTCATATCTCTGTCTAATTCTAGCCCATTCTTTACCTTTTTCCCGTAAAATAAGCTTTTGCTCATTAATTATCTTTTCCTGCTTAAGCTGCTCATCTGCTATACTGTCTCTTTCCATTTTTTTGCCTATAGCACGGAACAGTGAAAACATATTCTTATGATGGGTAACTTTTTTATTTTCAGCAGCCTGTGCCTTCAAGGTATCAAGATATTCCAGGTCACGAACCTTCTGATCAAAATCTGCTGCCGTTGTTTTTTCAGCTTCGTCTATTCCCTCCTGAGCATCCTTTATGATTGAAGCTTTCTGATTTAGTAGCATATTATCTATTTTCAGTTCAGCGCTTTCAGCATTCAAATTTGACTGCTTACTTTGCTCGGCGTACATTTTGGCATCAAGAAGTTTTCTTTGTCTTGTAGCTTCCTTGGTTTTAATAAGTGCTTCTTGCATCTTAATTCGAAGAGCCTGATGTTCATTTTGCATACGAATAGCATCTTGACTAGATTTGTCATTGACACTCTGCATTCGCTCTTTCAAATTCCGTCGCACATCCTGCATGACACTCTCACGAGTTTCATTATTTATAATTTTATCCTTAAGCGCACTCTCACCGTCAGCTATATAAGATTTAAATTGTGATGAGTAAATACTTTCGTCAGCTTTGCTCATCTTTTCTTTGCTCACATATGAATGTTTGAATTGCATATTAACTTCTTTACACATATCTGCACCTCTACCTGTACATGCCGGGTTAAATGAAAATATTATTCATTTTTATCATCGGAATCCTCGTCATTCTCCTCAATGTCGTCTAAGTTAAGCCCTGCTTTTTTGACCATGTTCTCAAATTCATCTTCGAATATCTTAAGTCTCTCCTCCAGATTGTTTATATCTGACATTTCATCAAGATACTCCATGTAATCTCCGATTGTCATTGCTCCAGGATTAACAATAGTAAACATTAAAAAGTCCATAAATAAATCCATCTGCTCATACAAACATCCCAAGTAGTATCGAATATTGTCATATTCTGCTTCGATTTGATTTAAATTGACTGGCATACGGTATGACAAATATATCTGCTCAAGAGGGTCATAATATGCAAAGGTTCCAAAACCCGGAAATGCACCAGCACTTACCACATGATTTAATCCGTTTAAAGCGATAAGCAAATCCGCCAACGATTCTTCCGGAACATTTTCAGCGAAAGTTGTATGAAAATGTAACACTCCATATGGCGCTTCCTCTCTAAGGCCACCTTCAAGCATCACATCAACAATTGCTGCTGCATCAGTAACCCCCAGATGATTTACTCGTGAACGAAGCACTCCATCATTTTCAAGGACTTCCCCAAACAATTCCCTCATCATTTTCTTTAATTCTTTGCTTAACATACCTATTTGATTAGTTGTTTCGTTTTTCTTTGCCATATTAATCTTCTCCTCGCATTATACTTCTAAACTATAAGATACTTTCATCCCCATTTTTTATTAGGTAGATAAACTTCTTCATTATAATATGCCTTTACATCATCTAATCCCGCTTGTTCGTGATCAATCAAAGCAACTACCCCATCGTGAATAGCAGCTTTATCTGCATCATCCGGTATATCCTTAGCTGTTTTTGATATATTTCCATCTTTATCTAAACCGAGATTTTTATAATTCTTTAAAATACCACTGTATTCTTCTTTTGTTGGTCTTTCTACCCAAGTGAGCTCAATTACTCCATTTAAATTTTTTTGTATTATTTCATCATATGAACTTACTTGCATTGAACCACCATTAAGAGAATTTGCCAGAGTAATTTTGTTCGCATCTGCCGCTACGATTACCCTGTAATGATCTCCTGTAAGAATTGCCATTGGCTGTTTTTTTGCTAATGCTTCTCTAATTTTTGATTTGAATACCATAGTTGTGTTATGAAGTCCATTATTATCAGCATTTACTGCATCATCTTTAGCACATTTCGCTAGATTCAATGAGACATGTTTTAATGCAATATCATCTCCGAGGGTTTGCTTAAAATAATCTGCCAGCGAAAAAATATTTCCCTGATTACTTAGATTACCATCCTCACTTTTATTTTTTGTAGTAAACTGTTCTACCTCATATTTATAGTTTGCATACTGTTCTTCAGTTTCATCTTCTTTCTGGTCTCTAAATTTAGGTACATATCGGCGAAGGTTCTTTTGCGTAACATTACCGCCGTTGTAGTTAATAAGTGCAGCACCAGCAACTGACCAACAATCATAACTTCTATCCTGAGCTTCATATTTGTATCCTTTAAAAGGTTCCTTAGATTTAGTACTCTTAGCATTTGATTTCAGGTCATAGCTATATTTATCTGTAAAATTTTCACGGCGCATATGTACGTTTAATCTATTAGCGGCCTCCTCCAATCCTAAAACAAGATTACGAATCGTCTCACTAGGAAGATTTTCTCTTATTTCAGGTATTCGTCTTTCTTTATTCCAATTTTCTTCTGCCGCAGGTGAAGAAAGATGTGGCAGAACCCATCCATATTCCTCTCCCCAATAATTAATAATCATTTCTCTGTATTTCATAAGTTCACTACTTGTGAGTTTCTTAACATCTTTTGCTCTTTCTGTAATGATATTAATCTCGCTTGAATCAGCTAAAGAATATGTTACTAGTGAATTAAATAAAACTTCCACATCTTCCGCGCCTTTAAACACCTCCTCCAAAGGTTTTGAAAACAGTTGTCTTTCTTCTTCTATTACAGTTTTGTATGGATTTTCAATAACTCTTGTATTATCAGCCTTTTTATTTTCAGCGGACTTCTGCTGATCAATCTGTTCCTCCTGAACTTTCTGTTCTTCTTCCTGTACCTTTTGCTGAACTTTCTGTTCTTCCTGTACTTTCTGCACTTCTTCTTGAACTTTCTGTTCTTCTTGAACTTTCTGTTCTTCTTCCTCCGCTTTCTGCTGTTCTTCTACTATCTCCTCTTTTTGTATGATTTCTATATCTTCCTCTAAGTTCTCCTCTGAGTTTTCCTCTATTTTTTCTTTTGATTTTGTTTCATCACTTTGAACTTCTTCATCTTCTTCATCTTCTTCGTCATATGTAGGCTTATACTTAGATGCTCCTTCTTGGGTAGCGCCATCCACTTTGTAATCATAGTCAGCTCCATCTTCGCCAATCATATCCATATCCGCTTGCATTCTATCCAAAATATCCTGATCGTATATATACTTGCCCTTATAATTAGTTAAAAAACCATTGGCTTCTTCGTACGAATTAAGGTGTCCATTAAAAAGTCTATACAGCTCATGTTGATAATGTTTGAATGAATGTAAACCTGGAAACGAAATATGTCGATTCATTTGTTTCCCCGACAATTTTTGTATACCTCGTACACCTTCATTAATTGCCCAAACTGGCAAAACCAGCCCTTTTAATATCAATCTAATCGGATTTTCTATAACAAATCTCATAGCGCCCAAAATTTTTGAACTCGCCATTTTAGGTATAGAATATCCATAAGTCTCAACCATAGCGCGGCGTTCGGTATAAATGTATTTTTCCTGTTCCTGCTTTTCATTCAAGCGTTCCAATTTTAGATTAGCTTCTTCACGTAATTCCTTTACCTGTTCAAGTCTTTCCAGTCCACGCCCCTTTTTTAACAAAGTAAACTTGAATCGTGTATAACTATCACATGCCTTTATAATATTTTTTAGTGCCTCTTCTTTATTGCTTCCATCAGCATAATAAGCCTTAATTGCATTTCGAATCTTTCTCATTTTGGCGCTATCCCCTTCTTGAAACATAGCCCCTTCCTTTGAAAATTCGATATAATTTTCACCTGCTTCTAAATCATAAGGCCTTAAATTCTGTTGATTAACTTCCTCCGCTTTTATAATTTTAGGCATTTCAATATTTAATGAGGCAGAAGTAGATTTATTTTTCTGCTCAGTGTTCAGTGAAATATCCTTATTTAATTTTTCATTAGCTTCCTTTTGTTCAGACTTATTCGTTTCTATAAGAGTCCAATTGTCTTCAATATTTTTTACTTCATAAAATTCATCACTCATTGCCCTTCTCCTTAACTCTTTCCCACAATTCCTCTGTAACATCTTCATCATCACTTGGGGCTGAAAGCATTGCTTCTATTCCAAATCGAACCTTAAGATTGTTAAACATATGATCAAACAAGTCCTCAGCCTCATAGCTTCTGATGAAAGCCTGAACCAAAACATTATCTTTATAAAGTTTTTCACCTGCTAAATAAGCAAATGCTATCATCGATAATAAGTTTTTTGCACTATTCTTGCTAACACTCCACAGTAGTTCTCCTCTAATAGATTTATCAGGATTCTTGTGGAATAATAACAACCCTTCTATCCCATTCTTTCCTTCTATATAGCAACTAATATTATTTTCAAAATAATTTTTTTTAAGCATAATTAGTTCTTTAGCGTTAGGATCATTAATTTGTCTTAAAGTATGTTTAAGAGTCCTTTCATCCAATTCAGATAAAGGCTTTGACTTGTTATTTTTCTTTTCTAATACTTTTAGTTTTTTCATATCCCCAAGTAAACAACGAAATTCAGGAAGATAGCCTAACGTAAATTGAAAACGCCATTCTGTAAGGAAATCTCCAATGATTTCATTCATATCATTCCAATACCCCACAGACACAGCAACTGCATTATTCATATATGCTATGTGCATTAGCTCAGCCATCATAGCATTGCCTATTCCCTTTTCACGAAATTCTTTTCTTACAAAAAAATGTTCTATTCTTAGTATAGGTGCTCTATCGAGAGGAGCTTCATCCCAATAAAACACAGCAGCACCTGCACCAAATAATTCACTACCAACACGTCTTACTAATGCAATTCCTTGCATTCTTTCAAAAGAAATATCTTCTAAAAGATTAGCTGGCACCAAATTGACAAATGCTTTTCCATTATCCTTTGTGATAGAAGAAACTAAAGGTCCCTCTAATTTTTCAAATTCCTTGCGAAGGTTAATTCCAGCGCTTATACGCGCCTTTCCTAATGTACTAAAGGGGTTAACCCTTCTTCCCAATCGATAGCAAGTATCCATTGCATTAGTGTATACGTCTTCTAATGCTTCAGGCTTATGTACTCCTTTTTTATAAACATCTCTAACAATTTCAATAAAATGTTTTTCTTCTTCCAGTTCCTTAAGCTCTATATCATCACTTTTCAGAACTTCATTAAAATCATATTCAGCATCAATTTTTTCATCAAGCTGTTGCATTTCGTCTGATTCAAAATCAAAATTTAATAATTTTTCTACATCAATTACATTGTTTTTACTCATGCAATCACCTATACCCTCTTCTGTCTCATGTCGTTAGACTATTCCAAAAAAGTGCGAATACAATTACTAGCCTCAGGGCTAATTATCATCTTATTCTTTTCAAGTTCTCTTAGCGCTGCCTTCATGATATGACTCATGCCTATTTCCTTTTTATCTCGTGCTGCTAAGTATGCACTGGAAACAGCAATGTTTTTTATCAACGCACCTGAAATATCAAAAATGTTAGCCAGTAATCCAAAATCAATGTCTTTTCTCAACGGTGCTTCTTCTGGAAATACTCCCTTCCATATTTCAAGTCTTATGGCTTCGTCCGGATTTTTAAAAATCATATGGTATTTAAAACGTCGCATAAAAGCGCTGTCAATACGTCCCATATCATTTGTACAAAGTATTGAAATACCTTTATATTCCTCTATGCACTGCAGCAACAAGGCTGATTCTATATTTGCAAAACGCTCGTTTGCGCCCTGCGCATCCATTCTTTTGTTAAAAATAGCATCGGCCTCATCAAAAAATAAAATGCAGGACATCTTACTTGCGCTGGCAAAAATAGATTTGATATTTTTTTCAGTTTCGCCTACATATTTATCCATAAGCTGAGATAAATCTATTCGATATATCTCCATTCCAAGCTCGTTTGCTAGAACCCCTGCAGCCATAGTTTTTCCTGTTCCGGGAGGTCCAGAAAATACAATAGATATTCCCTCTCCATATGGAAGCTTCTTCTTGAAGTTCCATTCATAATGAACCTTATAACGGCAAAGGATACTATCACGAATATCCTTTAGGTATTCCATATTTGTATCTCCTAGCTTTATGTCATCTATGGTCATAGTTGAAACTATACGGCTTGCTTTATCAGATAATGAATGACCTATTTGACTGTAGCAGGCTTGGTATAAACCTTTTTTAGTGATAATCCTATTTGTGCCACAGGCCTCATCCAAAGCCTTTTCCATCTTTCCTGGAGTAATAACAAAGGTACTTGCCAAAACACTTAAATCTAAAGCCTCTTCAACTTCACAATCAGAAAAATCTTCATTCAAAAATTTTTCCCACAGTTTTTGCCTGTTCCCCTCGTCATATTTACCTACTTCAATACGTGGAAATACACTTTTTTCTGGCTCTTCTTCTGTATCCATCAAAAAAAATATATTTGGAATAATCCACTCGCATGTTTCTTTAAAGGATAAAATAAAATCTGACTCATCAGATACATTCTCCATTCCACAGATTGCTAGAACGCTATTGTAGAAAAACGCTTCTCTTTCGGCATAGCATATTGCTTTATATAAACTATGATTTTGATTTTCCTTTGGGATAAAAAAATAGACAATTGATTTATTTTTTGAGGATGCTGCTGCTAAAAGACTTACCTTTTTACCACCACCACTTTGCCCCCAAAGCATGGCTCTTTTATTAGCCCCATCCATAAAGTCCTGTTCTTGTGATATGATGTCCTCCATAAAAAGCAGGGAGGGTTCTTCCTGGGTTAACACTCTGTCAGTGAATGGTGGTACATAAGCATCGCTCCCAATTAAATAATCCACCAATCTCATATCAGCTTCTATAGGTGCATTCAACAAATCAACACTGTCATAGTATTCAGGAAGAATAAGTTCCAATAAGTCTTTTATGGAAAGATAATTAGCAAATTTGCTAGTCTCATATGAACAATCATTGTCTTTTGACCATAAAAGTTCCATATAATCCGATAATGTAGGATCTTCCTTTCCAAAAACCTCATTACACTTAGCTTTATATGATATGTTGAGTTTTCTTTTTACCAAAATACCCAAAAATTTTCTCAAAAAATCTTTGGCAGTATCCTCCGATGCATCTTTTATAATACTTTCCAACCTAGGTAAAATCTCTATCTCATTATTCATCTCTATACGATCAAGAATCACGCTATAGTACGATTGAGATTTACATTCATCCCCAGCATGTTCTCTTTCGTTAAGTATCTCTTCTAGATATAAATCAAGATATATAAACAAATCATTTAAATATTCATTATCATCATTGTATATGAGATTAGACTTATTCATGAAAAACTCCCCTTTTTCTATCTAGCCTAAAAAAGCATAAGAAATTGTTCCAAAGATAAACTACCATCTGCAAGCTGAAGTAGAACTTGAACATATCGTTCTGGAAGCTGTATAGCATGAGATGACGCCAAATTCATAAGTTTAACGGAACTTTCTATATCAATGTCATTACTCAGAATTTCTGATACTTTAAAAGCCAGAATATCGCCTGTTTTATTCAATACAAAACTTCCTACAGGCATATAAAAATTAAGCTTTGAAATTGCCTCTGTTACAACCGGGATATATTTAGGGTCTATATCGTTTGCTAATGTCATAACGGCAGTGAAATAATACATATCCTTGCTAGCGCCTGATGGCATAAAATAGTACTCGCCAATAATCCCTTCTTCAACCTCGCCATAATATGGATGAAAGGTCCGAATCATATCCGTGTTGGATTGAGGCACAGCATTTTCAAAGTATTCCGGCTCCATATGTGCTTCTTCCATATCAGCTAACAAAAGTTTCAATAATTGTCTTTCTCTTTTAGTTTTTTCTTCCATCATTATCTCCTATTGTAATTTTACCATTATCATATTGACTGTAATTTGTGGGAACCCATTAGCTTCAGCTCTTCCAGGAAATTGTGGTTTGAATCCCAACGCCTTCAGGCGTGGAACATACTCACTTTTCACATATTGATAATTAGCCGATTTCAAATCGTCCCTTGTTAAAAGTGTAGAACGGTCATTTTTGAAAAATGTTTTGTAATACAACAATTCTGCCATTTTTCGCACAGCGTAGAAATAACCTTGGTCTAAAGAAAACAGGTTCAGTTTTGCTAGAATCATGTGTCTAAGCTCTTTCAATACAGCCTTCTTTTCATTTATAAACGTTTGCTTCTGCTTCTCAGGAGCCACACTTATCAATTGATTATAAGCATCATAAACACCAAAGAAATTATATACCGTTTCCTTCTTTCCCTTATGGCTATCCCACATATTCCACAAGGTTCCTATTACTTTAACACCTGTACCTACTAGGGATAATATCATACCTACAGGAGATAACGGTCCCATAACTGTAACCGTATTTCCTGCAAAAGCTATACCGCTGCCTACCATATCAAACATAGCAGTTTTTCGCTTTCGCCTGTTGTTCGCAGAAAGCATTTTATCAAGTACATCCTCGCGTCGGTCATTCTCTGATAGCTTTTTTCTACCTGAAAGCTCCCTTCTTTTCTTCTTTGCTGCTTCTACGTCTTTCAAGTATCCTGCAGCAATACTTGTATCATCATAGCGATTGTAAGCTTCAATAAATGATATGCCTTCAGTAACCATTCCTATTCCTGCAACAACAGTAGTACCTGTAATATACGAACTAAGTTTTTCTGTCGTGTTATTCAAAGTCATTCCAGCTTTTTCAACATGTTGAATGATTTTAGAAAGTCCTGCAGCGCCCATATAGAGACCTTCAGCTGTAGTCCTTGCAACCTTTAATCCTTGAGCTGTATTTTCTGCGAAAGTCTGTACATCTTTTGTATTAAGCAGACTTCTCAACGAATAATACGCAGAAACGAGTTTGGAAACTGCTCCTAGTGTTCCAAATGCGCCACCAGCTATGTTAAGGTTTTCAGCAGGTATGGTGCCAATACTTATAAAATTATGGGCCGAAGGTAATGCAGCCAAACCATTTCCTAAAAGGCTGCCCGATCCCATAGCAATATATCCAGTTATTGATGATTTCTTATCTTCTGAAGTACTATCAGCACATTTGTAGATTATTTCAATAAGTTCATCTTTATTAGGCAGTTCTTTATTTATGGCCACAATCTTATTTAACTTATCTTGCAGTAATTGTTCTTTATTCTTTATAGTATTTTCATTCTCATTATATTCTTCTGTGTCCTTAACTAAATCATCCCTTTTTGTAATAAGAGCTTGATACTCCTTAAGCATGTCATCAAACTCTTCAATTAGTATTTTTCGCTCACTTCCTTTTCTTCCTATATCTATTAGCTTCTTTTTAGCTTCTTCTCTATCACTTTCTTTGAATTCTTTTTTAGCTGCTGTTTGGGCTTGTCCTTTAGCTTCTCCTTCAGCTTCTTCCTTGACTTCTTCTTTAAGTTCATCGTTAACTTTTTCTTCGGCATCATTTTTTATGATATTTTCATCAACCACCTCGCTGCCTTTTAAAGCTGTCAAATAAAAAGCATTTTGCTCTGCTAGTTGAGCAGCAGTTCCAAGTTTTTCCCAATATATCTCATTACCCTGAACACGTTTCCAGAACTTCCACCTAGTGGCTATCATACGGTCTTTAAAATTTTCAAGATTAGGCACATAAGACTGGGAAGCATTTACGTCCTCAGGTTGTACAGTTGTTCCATTAGTTTTCCTATTTTCTACCAAATAGTAAATTAGCAGCTTCTCACGCTCGCTTTTGCTCATGATCTGATCAACATTGTAGTGTTTATCATAAGATGTATAGCTGTAATCTGACTGAAAATTTCCATGTTTAGCCCATTGCGCTACAGAAAGTCCAATATTCTTTATCCAATCAATTCTGCCTTGCCTGAAAGAATTTCTATACATCCATTTTGCTATTTCTCTAAGTCCATTTTTCTGAGCACTAGTAAGCCCCTGATCGTTATTTTCCTCGTCTTTGTCGTCTACATTTTCAGGTTCAAATTGTCCGCCAACCATCTCAACTTTTTCTTTTACAATTGATTTAACACTATCATCCTCTTCAATTTTCTCATCTTTATAATGATAAAATGCATCTACCAGCAAGCTAGTTTCTATGGACTCATCCCTCTTGCTAGATGGCATTTCCAAATAAGATCTTATGGTATCAGCATATATTTCAACGAGAGCATGCATAAATCTATCGATGTCCGCACCAGTTGTATATGCTCCATCCACATCATCCTTGCGCAGTGTTCTCATACGCATATATGCATTTGCCGCCTTAGCCATTTCTTTATTTATTTTTTTGTGTTCTTTTTGGATTTCAAGTGTATTTTTCGCCATTTATTAACCACCCTACCCCAATATTCACATATCTGTTGTGTCCACAGATTTTTCCCTCACCTCTGTACTATCTGTATGGAATAATGCCTGTCTATCAAAAACACTTTGCTTGTTATTTATTGCATATGCCTCCGCCATTGCATGAAAAACATCAGTATTTTCAGCATTAATAGAAACAAGATTAGGTCTTGTCATATAAAGCTCATTCACCTGTTCTCCATCATCACGTTTCCACTCACCTGATTTATTTTTTTCAGCATTAGCTTTTGCATCATCAATGACTTGTTTAAGGTATGCTTCCCAATTAGCGCTTTCATACATAGCAATACTCCTACTAATGGATGATAATATGTCCATCCAACCTGTCTTTATCATCTAAGTTCGCAGTCTTTTCATCATACATCCAAGCATTCATATCAAGATACGTGTAACCATCCATATCAGACTTCTTCTCAAGATAAACGATGTTTAAATTTGCCCGGACTGGAATAAATTGCTTCAGTAAATACATAATCTGCATACGCTTGTCTTCTGATACAAAATTTTCAACGAACATGACAATGTCAAATGGTGAATTACCATATACATTTTTTTCAACATCCTGATTATCCATCATGGCCTGTTCAACAATAATCGGCTTTTCACCAAGGACAATCTCGCATATTTTTTCAAGAGCAGCCCTGGTGCCCTTCATTCTATTAAGGTAATACAGATTTTTCACCAAGTCTCTTAACTGACTATCGCTCAAAAAACTTCCTTCAACATTTACACCCATCCAGCTAGCAAAAACAGGCAAGAGCTCCACCGGTGTTGTATCAATATCTAAAAGTTTTGGTGCAGCTTCAAGCTGTTCCTGAAAGTCATTGTAAATACTTGAAAAAATAGATAAATAATTTTTCAAGAAATCATTGTTCTGCAGATATACCTCTGGCAACGTTTGGAAAAAGTTATCACCCGGTAGAAACATTCGCATATTTGATATACTGCACTCATCAGTTCCAAGTAACTCCAGATATATAAAACAATATCTACCAACTACGTCAAAAAGGATGGCATCATTTGTAGCAAGATACATTTTATCTTCCATATTGATAAATGTCTTAGCCTTTTCCTCCAACGAAACATTTTCATCTAAAAAGAATTCACTCCATGTAGCAGTCTCATTAATATATTTACTGTCTGTGGCAAACACATGAACTCTAAAAAGCACTTCTTCACTTTTTTCTATCTCCATAGACAAACGTCCCCAAGGTGTTTCGGTATCACCACTGTCAAGAGCGTCAAAAAAGATTCCATGCTCATAGGAATCATTATTTAGTTTGATTGTCTCACCATCCAAGGTAACTCCATAGCGGGCTGCCTTTTCGAGACGGCTCTTTTTAAATGCGTAGTTTCTTAAATATGCCATATCTATTCCTCAATATTAGTTTCTATATCAACAAACAATTCGCCTGGTATAAGTATTGCATTTTTGTTTGGAACAATATCCATTCCATTTAACTTGGCGTGTGTTCTATCTCTTGGAGTGATACTAAAATCATAAACAAAATCAACACAATCCAATTGCTCCAGTTCGTGGAACAAATCGTGGAATGAAAGAATATCACCAAAGTTTTGTGGTCCTTCCACATAATCCAATGTCTTGTTTAGAAATTCCTTTATTTCTCCAGCGCAATTTTTGTAGTTCTTTTTTACATAGATGGTACCATGCACATCCACTGGAACATACACAGGCTGTACTAAGGAAACCTTAGTTGTAAGCATTCGTCTTTCCTGTAAATATTCAGTGATAACTGTTGAATACAGCTTTGAAATACCTTGGTTCTTCTTGTCAGAATATGGCATCAGACTTACATATATATCATTACTATTATCATCCTTGTAAGCATGAACCTTTTTAATGCAAAGCTCTGGAATTTGTTTTACAAGCTTCTCGTAATCGCTTTCTCTTACAAGTGTATATGGTTGCCTTAAATCTCCTAAGAAGCGATTACAAAGTTCCTTGATTGTTTCTCCTGCTCTACCACCTTCTCCTGGGGCAGGATTCGTAAATACGATATCGCTGTCATAGCCTTCGGGAGTAAATATCTTACCCGGCAGGATATTTCCTTTTTCTCCCTGTGTAATGGCGCAACCACAAACATATATATTAGAATTGATATAATTGCCTGCATCGTGAACAACAATATGTCCACTATTTTCATCCAGACTATAATTTAACGCTCCGTCCCCTGTTCTATCAGGCTTCACAAAACTATATGATAAGCTGTGATCTGGCTCCTCTGTTTCTACCAAAAGAGAGAACGATTCCTTTACTATATTTTCAACTATAATATCAAATTCCTGATCATCGAAACCATACAATTCGCCTATACGATAATTGCGCATCATTTTCTCGCTGTAGACCACGATTTTAATGGAATCATTTCCTGCTGCAACAGAGACGGGAAATCTAAATATAAATCTTCCATACCCCACGTGCTCAACATCGAAAAATCGAGTTCCTCTTTTTACTTCACCTGCATTGTACTGGTAATATTTGCCATCTTTTTCTTTACAATAAACTCTAAGATAGCCCTCTTCCAACAAATCCAAATATAGTGGTATTTCTTTACCTTTAGCAAATGTTAGGCAAGTACTTTCCGTGCTTTTCTGCCATACCTCAAACAGAAAACCATATATACCATTTAGCACTGGGACCACGTCATAATTAGATTCTTCCAAGATTCCTCTAATCACATAACCACTCGCACCATTATCAAAGCTATATTCCTTCATTTCGCCAGCATTTTGCTTTATTCTAAGCTCTCCGCTAGCTACCATTCCACCTGTATAATCATGAACCGTAATTGGAACAAAGCCTTTATCTGTATAAGCTTCCCATTTTATTTCCCCAAAAGTATTAACAAATTTTCTATCCTTTGCTGGATTGCGCCATTCATTATGGGCATGTCTAAGATAGAAGATAACCTCATCCCCTTGCTGGATTGGATTTTCCATACAAAGATATATTCCCATTCCTTCCTTTGCATCCTTGCCAAAAGGAAAGCGTTCAACAATCATATCTTCATAGAGAAGTAGTGATAAATCTTCTATCTCACCTGTATTTGATACGCTATAAACCCCTGTCAATTTGTTTCCACCGATGGCTACCTGACGATTACACTCATAGGAAAGGTCTCCCAAAGTGAAACGCTGATTAACAGGGATTAGAAATGGTTCGTCGGCATTAATTGTCTGAAGCAGAACTCTAGCGCACTTGTTGTTGAATCGCCTAAAGTTCATCATGTTAAGGAGCTTTTCTTCCACTTCAGGTGGTACTGATGCAATCTGTCTCTGCTGATTTAATTGGAAAGCAAAAAGGTTCTCCAGAATCGTAATTCCTGGATCTGAAGGATGAAAATTAGTCCATTCTTTACAATATAAAGGAATCTGCATTTTTGCTCGTTCCATGACATCTTCATAACTATCCAGTTTATCTTCCTGTGTAAAAATCATCCCAATACCTCTCGCCCACGTTTACTAAAATGTATGTATTCTATGTTCCCCACTAACAACCACAAAGAACATATTATTAGGTAGTTCCTCCAGTGTAACAAAATGAGTTCCATCAGCATCTGTGTACTCTGCAACTACTTCCATTCGTTCCACTCTATTAGCTCCACTAACAGAATTAAGCTTCATAAATATCTGCTTTCTTCTTGGTATAACCCCTATATCCCAGCCCATATGACTGTCTGACGAAATTGGATTTAGATACTCCCTAAGTACTCCCTTCATTTTTTCTATAACAGTAAAACTATCCTCTGTCATATCTCGTCTTATCCAAGCATCCACAGATATTTTCACTTTCAGCGGCTCCATTACATGGACATCATCCTCAGCAATTGTAAGCTCGCTGTTTTCTACAACATATCTTTTTATTGTTGGAGCCAGTCTTTGAAATGTAAGTGAGTTCTTTTCAAAGTCTTTCATAAGTACAATTATATTTAAGCGATTCTCACTCTTTCTTAAAAACTGATCCACACCACTGACTACCGCAACATGCTCAATATTGTTGGACATGGCAGATATATCTCTTATGTAGTCTGCCGGTGACACAAGCCTGCCGCTGTTGCTAAGAAGATTTGCCCCATGCTTCAAAGCGTTCTGGAAGCTTTCGATATTGTTTCCTCCCGATGCAGGTAGCGGATTTGAAATATCTCCAATAAACTCCAAATACTCAACTGACTGGTCAATTGCTCCTTCGCTTACATTTCCCTTCTCCCCATCGCAGCTTCTAACAAATACTGCAAAGGCCGGGCCATCCATATATGTTGGTATCTTGGTATACAAACCATCACCAAAGAAAACTCGGTTTGTGACCCTATTTAAAATATAATGTCTGTCCTCCTTTGTGGAAAACTCTAATGAATCCACTTCATCCCATTTCACGTAGAAATTCTGAATTGCTCCAAGAATATCCACATCTGCTTTCACTCTCTCAGGACTGTTTTTTAAAAGAGCTTCCATTTGCTCCTTTGTTAGGACATTTCTCTCATTTACCCACAAATCAATATCCAGAATATTGTTTCCCTCGAGAGGGAAGGACATATTAGGTGTTATCTCATCCAGGTAAAATACCTGTTCATCCTGGGAATCTACATTCAAGACTTCAACCGCGTTTATCTTAAGCTGTTCAATAATAGGAGGAACCGTTTCAGAATTGCTTTCTTTAGAGCTTACAATTCTAATCCAATAGCCTTCAATTCCTTCCATTTTTCTTTTTACTATATCCTCCGGCGGTAAAAACCTGATTACTCCATTTTGAGATAGATTATGTGTGTCATCCTCCACCTGTATTTGCTTGAATCCATCTCTAGCTAAATATTCCAAAGCAAATGGTTGGAATGGAAGTGAAGTACTTGCCGATAGTCCCACAAACATTCCTATCGGACCATTCATTGGTTTTTTATCTAAACATAGATATAAAGCATCCTCGTTATACTGACTAGGGTGAAACAAATCTACGCTTTCATCTATGCTCACTTCATTGCTAACATCTCTTATTCCTGTTCCACTAATTAGTGTAACCTCTTTAGGTTTATAGGTTTTGCCATTGTAATCATAAGAACACTTGAGATTCTTAAAGACTGGGTAGTGATGATTAGATGGCACCATGTAGCAATTATAGGATTGAATTAACTGAATTCTGATGTAGTGGCCCTGTCTTCCAGCTACATCCACAGATTGCCAATCCGATGGACAAATGAAATTAAGCTTTATATGTCCGTCATTTCCATTTGCGAACATTCTAATATCATAATCATCTATATCCAAACGTCTCCAAGAATTTCCATTGTAATAACACATGGTCACTTCATCTGGATATACATCTGGTCCCACCTCATCATTTTGATTTTTAGGTTTTCTCTTAATAATTTTTAAACTATCATCCAACTCCTTCTGGCTGATTTTTACAGCATTTGTAGCAAATACTAAATCAAATTCCAATGTAATAAGAGATTCCTGTTTTATGAAATAGTTTTCAAGATTTATGTAGCACTCTTTATATAAATCAAGCTTATCTGAAAATGGTGCAAAATTTTCTACTTTAAAGGATTCCTCTTCATTTCCAACGAAATCCATTTTTCTAGGTGAACCAGTTGATGAAATATCAATTTTGTCTACACTGATTGTTTCAATGATAGGCTCATTTGAAAGTATTTTTAGCTTTGTTGGTTCTTGTAATGTTGTTTGATTTTCGGCTTCCGATTCTTCATCAATAGTTAAAGCTGGTGCCCCAATGCAGCTAAAATCTTTCTGCAAAATTACACCTGTCGATGTAACCTGATAATCAGCTACTGGCGCATAACCATCTATTCCTTCAAACATAAATGTAAACTTGCCATCTCGAATCTTTGAAAGCAGAGATTCATTTCCAATTAAATCTATTTTAATATCTTCGTTTTCCACATCAAAAATGAAAGGATGTGAGATAACAACACTATCCTCTCCTTTTGCCGTCATATTTGTAAAATCAAATAATGGGAATGGTTTAAAGTCAAACTCTTCAGCATTGTCTTCAGTAAAATTGTAAACCCTTCCGTCGCTTCTACGAGTTAAAAATCCACCTGTAAATTTTGAACTTGTTACGTACAATGGTGCAACTGTTTCAAAAACAATTCTATCTCCGTTTTCTGTAGAAAGTAGCTTAGTGTGAGTTGGCACAAAAGTGCCCTCCATTGTGTCAGCAATTAAATCCAAAAAAACCACAGTTCCTGAAGGTTGAGCTGGCATCAATGATATTCCAAGTAAATTCACAAGCTGCGCATGATATTTAGGCAATATATGATTAAAATGCCTTACATTACGCATTGTCTGCTCAGCAAATAAAAGAGCTATCGTTGAACCTATGTCTGGATTTTCAGTGTCAAAATGCCACTGAGGCACATAAGACCGCGCAAGCTCTTCAATGCGCTTTTTTATATCATCTTCTGTTCTGTTATCAAGATTGATTGAAAAAGAATCATTTGCCATATGTTATAAAAACTCCTCTGTCGCATCCTCTACAGTTTCAGTATTTAAATAGAACGGGAATACAAAATTATCCATAAAGTTGCTGTCCACCAAATAATAATTAATATTAATTATTAGAGCCCCTTCCTTTGAATTAGCATCTACATTTATATCTACATCAGATATTCTGGTTTCCTGCTCCAATATTGTATTTTTTAGTTCAGAGGTAAAAATATTAAGCATTGTAAGAGATGTATCCATAAATGCATAATTCATTATTCTTGTACCAAAAGAGGGATTCATCAGCCTTTCCCCTACAGATGTCATAAGAATCAAGTAAAGTGATTCCTTCACGCTATCCCTTCCTGATGAAACAACAAACCTGCCAGTAGCAGGATCCACTTGCGGAGGAAATTTCATAGACTGACCTAAATTCGAAAACATATCCATATGCTAACCTCACATTCTTCTATCCAAGTGAAACAATATTTCCAGATAATTTTGTGGAGCCTGAGCTACTTACCTCTGCACTGGAATTACCCGTCACTTTAACTTTAGCTCCGCTGATGCTTACATTCCTATCTGATTTTAAATCGGAGCCCTCGGAAGCCTCCACTAACAGTTTCTTGGTTTTAAGAGTAACCTTTCCAGTATCTCCGTTCATTATCAATGAAATATTATCTCCAACCTCAACAGTAAGGTTTTTCGCTGCCTTTATTGTCATTTTTCCATTTTCGGTTTTCATGACAATCTGATTTTCTTTATCCTTGTCAGATAAATATACTTCTTTCTTTTCATTGTCCATATGAAATTCAAAAGCACCCGTGGCAGTCTTTAAAGTTATGGCATCCTTTTCACCATCCCCTTTTTCATTATCAAAGAATTCCAGCGTACTTCCATTTTTAGTTGTAATTCTTTTGTATTTATTATCCTTATCCATAGCATTTGTGTAAAAATTGTCATTATCCTTCGGCACGCAACCTATTACATAAGGCTTATCTATTATTCCATGGTCAAAAACCAACATTACCTGGTCACCTACTTCAGGAAGAAAATAAGTTCCCCATTTCTTTCCTGATGACATCTGTACCACCTTTGCCCACTTAAGTTCATTAGCCTCCTTGTCTCGCATAGGTATACTTACGCATATTTTTCCAGGATGGTCCTTGTCATAATTTTTAACAACCACACCAAGCACAACGCCCCAAATGCGATTGTCACCTGTTTCAGTTTTAAGTATCTGTTTGTTTGCAATGTCATCAATAACATCATATAGTCCCATATGCTTCTCCTATGCTTTTGACTTTGTGCTAACCTAACAATGAATACATCAGCAAAAATCTATGGAATCTTTGCTGCCTGCCCTACAATATCTGTTAAATATCCATCTATTTCATTTAGTCTGTGATGAATACTATATATATAGAATTTATTAGTAACCGGAGCACCCATATCTTCCAGCTTTATAAATGCCCCCGGAATAAAATCTGGAATACCTATTGTCGTTCCTTTAAAGGTTCCATATCTGTATGAAACTGCTTCTTTAATTGTTTTTACTCTATTAGTAGCATCTGTATCAGACTTTATGGTTGGATCGATATAAATCTTTTCGCTTCCCTTGATAAAGCTTGTTGCTTTACTACCTAGTGAAATTTTGTTATTAAGTTTTTCCTTGGCAGAAATCACTTTTCCTGAACCATCATCCATTCCCCTAGCCTCAATCGTTTCGGAAAGTCCTGTTATGTCATATTCGACTTCGCAGTTATAAAGTCCTTTATTTGGATTCAAATTAATTTCAACTGAACTGTCACATTTTGCAGGTCTGAAATAAACATTTCCTCCTACACAAAAGAATTCAAAATTGAACTTTTTTGCCGCCTTTACCACGAATTCATAGTCTGACTCAGCCACCATTTCGATATCAGGATTGCTATTTGGTGTACCTGGTGGTGGAGTGTCTGGGGTATCGCTTATATAGAGCTTCTCGATTATTCCTGCTGACTGCATTTTGCTATAGGCAGTTTTTTCAAGTATCTCCTTAACCGCTGCCGAATAGGATCTGGCTTTTAGTTGCTTTGAATAGCTACCCGCCATCATAAGCCCCTTGATATCCATACCCGTAACAGTGATATGTGGTGCACCACCTGCCTCATAGGCAAATGTTACTTTAGTGATAACACCTGTAAAAACCTCTTTTACCTTTGATGAATAACCTAAATATATTTTTAAGGCAGCTCCTATTACTATTGCTTTTGACATACTTTCGTACTCAAATCTAGCCTGAATTCTATCAAATACATTGTAGACATCAAAGGTAGCTATGGAAGCTTCAAACCCTGCAGTAATTTCCACATCAATGTTATTTACAACAATTGGATTTGCTGCAATGTCCTTACCATCAATCTGAATTATGGCTTTGGGATATGTAAACCCCTCATAATCCTTATATAAATCGCCATATTTAAGTGTATCCATTTATATTCCCCATTTATTTTAAATTTAACAAGTTATTATAATCTTTAATTGACTCATAATAAGCGTTAGTACCAATCTGTATTTCTTGATTTCCCTTTCCAAAATAATTCTTATAGACATCATCCCAATACTGTTGAGATTTAGAAAGAAAACTCTCTTCGCCCTCATCCTTTGTAGTCTTTCCTGATTGACGAATGCCCACACTTACCTTTGCTCGAATAGGCTTTCCATCAGTATCAAACATAACGTAATCTGCGTTCACTTCTTCTAAAATACCGTAGAATGCCATTTTCCCCCACGCGAATATTACATATTGAGTTTCAAAATCATGACACAGTGAACAAAGGCCATCCACTATTGGTGCAATATTGTAGTAATCTCTCCCCTTAAAGATGTTCATTCCTGCAGAAATTGCGGTTGAAAGTGTTGCACCTGTGGAAGCACTAAGGCAAATGGCAGAGTCAACATACATTTCAAAATGTAGTTTAGTCTCAGCATCTACATTATATTGTGCTATATGTCCAGCCATATCACCTGTAACCGACTGTTGTTGTTGAGAACCATTTCTAGCAGTATATCTTAAGGTACTAGGATTGAACTCTACCTCTAGCCAATAAAAATTACTGGCAGTATCCATTATCAGTTCATCTTGAAGTCCCGATGTATTAACACCATTTGTTAAACCAATCACTTTTCTTTGCAAATAGTACTGTGTCGCATCCGCCAACTTTTTTGCTGTAAATACAGCATCAGTAGCAGCATTTGTTGCTTTAACACCATCTATAAAAATTCCCTTCTTTAGCGGAAATCCTATTTGCGCTCTATTAAAACCACCAAAAAAACCCATGCAATACCTCTTTATTTCTAAAATTAGAATGGAAGGTTAAGTATGTTACCTAAATTAGCACCCTCTCCCCATTTTGCCAGACTATTTTTATCTGCTTCTTTAAAATTATTGTATTTATCAACCCACTGATTCGCAAAACCAGCATTAAGATTTTTTTCAACAGTAAGAATTTGTAAATTTATCACAGCTCTACATGGACTTCCATCACGATGAAACATTGTGTAGTTTGCATCAGCTGAAATCAGCGCACCAACATAAGACATTTTTGAGCCCCAATAAAATCCCACAGTTCTTGTAGAATTGTTTCTAAGAAGTGAAAGAATAGCTTCGGTCTCTTCCTGTACTCTACACTTTGAACCTGAAAAAAAATTTTTTAATGACTGAGTAACATTTGTTGCATTGAAAAGATTCACCGAATCAGAAGCAAATGCTTCTGTGTTTTCCTCCTCGTCTATAATAATTGGTATAGTCACAGTAATACGTGGTGGAAACGTCTGATATCCATAGCTATCATTTGTCCCTTCGTCTTTCTTTTTGGCCGTTACATCTGGTTTCAAGCCCATCTTGCTACCTGAAGCATCAACTCTAATGTGGTTTGGATTAAACTGCACCTTTAATCTTTTTACTGCCACTTCGTTTCCTGCTTTATTAGCTTCATCAATTGCTTTTTGTGGAAAAATTGCGCTAAGCATTGATTTTAAAGTATTAGCGTAGGCAACTGTAACAGCCAATTTTTCTGCTATAGCCGCAGTATCAATAAGGTCCGGTAGTTCAAACATAGACTTTTTAGAATCAAGCTTTTCTGCTTCTTCAGTTGCTATTGGTTTAGAACGTCCTGTATCAAACACTACCAAATACGCATGCTCTATGTTACCCACTGAGGAATTTAATATATTTGCTGACAAATCCGAAAATGCACCAAGACTGCTTCCCATAATTAATACCCTCTACGCTTTCTTTCAGTATCTAGCTTTTTCTCTAGCCTTCTGAAAACCTGATTTGAAATGGAATCAACTTGTCCTCTTATGTTTTCATTTACCATTTCTATTACATTGTTTTGAATGTTTCTAACCACATCTTCATTGTTCGTTTGATTTATTACTTCCGTATGAGTTGTTTCTGTTGTATTAACATTCTGTGTCACTTCCACAAGCCTACTATCGATATAGCTTCTTTGTTGCCTAATTTCATCTAAAACGTCTTCAGATATTGTCTGTTCCTCTGACTTGTGAACCAAAGTCAAGGTTCTTTGCTCAGTTTCTATATTCCTAGCGACCTGTTCGACTTGCCTTTTTTGTTCGGTAACATTTCTCACAACTTCCTGCTGACGGGATATATTTTCTAGCTCTGATATATCTCCTGGCCTACCGTTTTCTGCCAAATGAACTAACAATTCTCTTGTAAATGGATCTGCAACCTGGTTAACTATTACCTCTTTAATCTGGTCGTAAACCGTAGTCTGTAGATTGTTATCAGGCATGTTTGCTATTATCTCTCCAGAAAGCTCTGGATGCTCCAGTAAAATCTGACTTGTGTAATATGTATTTTTTCTGTCAGGAACTGGATTAGTCACCTGATTTTTTATTACTATCTGCTGTTCTAGCTGTCTGATTTGTTCTAGCTTTTGCTGGTTTTTAATATTGATTTCATTTAGAGCTTCCTTCTGTAAGTTTTCAATATTTTCTGTCTTGTATACCAGCTCATCAGTTTCCTTTGTAATGTTTTCCTGTATTTGTTTGCTATAGTCGTTGCTTTCTATAATATGGAATGTGCTTAAAGTCCTATCGGTAAAAAATCTGTTTAAAGTATTTTCAGCAGATTGATTATATGCATTTTTTAGCTGATACCACTGCTCATCTCTAATGTATTTATCCCCAGCTCTTAAGCTCATTACATTTTCAATGAGATTCATAATGATTGAAGCATTTACTGATGAAAGGATGTCTCCATTTTCTGTAACCTGAGTCACTTCATCTCCATCATTTAATTGCTCCCATCTGTGTACCAAGTAATTTCTGGTGTCGCCCTCAAAAGTATGGAATATTGAATTAAGCGTCAACTCCCTCGATTCATTTTTCTGCTCTGCCAAATGAAATTCTGCCTGCCTGATTATAGCTGGCATATCTGGATTGGCACGAAGTAATTCTGTTACTTCCTTATAGATTTCCTTGCTCTGAAGCCTGTCAAAAACCTTTTCATATAATTCCTTTTCCTTTCGGCTTTCCAATACTTCTTTTTTGCTGTTTTTTCTCTTTTTAGGAATACGCTTATTTTCTGTTACAATGCGCTCCATCATTTTCTGAAAAGCTATAGGATTGTTTTCATTAATTTTTATATAATTGATGGTTTCATCCATCTGCTCTTTTATTTCTTTTACCTGCTTTATAAAATTGCTGGTGTTTTCCACACCAAGCTTTCTTAATACATTTTCAACATAAACCTTATCCTGGTATGTAAAATGATGACTATCGCTGTAATAGAGGCGATTAATCATTTCATTTAACATTTCCACCTTTGTATTCTTGTTTGAATGGATATTTGTATTATTAGTAACGGTTGTCATACCGAAGTCTTCAAGGTAGACTTCTGGCGGTTCCGATACTAAATGGACAAGTTCTTCCTTTTCCATTCGCACATTCATAGTGCTATAATTAGTACGAATCCTTTCTGAAAAACCACTATAGAAAGGTGTTAAAGGCTTCAGTTTTCTCAATGAATCAGCAGATTTTAATTTAAGCATTATTTTTTACCTTTACTGTTATTCTTCATTTGGTTAATTCCAAATGCACTCTCTGTTGGTGGCCATTTTCTTACATTTTGCTTTGCTTTCTTGGTAATATTTTCCATTACATCTTTGCCGTAGTAGCTTTCTGTCTTTGGCCATGACCTTGCATTATTTTTCGCTGAACTCTTATATTTTTCAGCTGTCTCTTTTCCATAATAGCTTTGAGTAGATGGGTAAGAACGCTTATTAGCATCTGGAGCAGCACCTACCTCTTTTTCTATATAGTTATATGTGCTATGAGCTCGTACTGGATCTTTTTTGCCTGTAAACTTTTGACCGTTTTCAGTATCAATAAACCTTTCGTCGTTTTTATTTTCACCTTTCTTACCAATTTCTCCCGTAACATAGTTTGTATTGGCTCTCAAAGGATCTGTATTTCCCTTTGTTGGATCTTTTTCACTTTTAATGTTGTATTTAACTTCTTTTGGTTTCTTGCCACTTTCTCCTGTAACATAGTTTGTATTGGCTCTCAAAGGATCTGTATTTCCCTTTTTAGCATCTTTTTCACTTTTAATGTTGTATTTAACTACTTCAGGTTTCGAGCCTATTTCTCCAGTTTTATGTTTAAGAGCCCTTATTGGTGCAGTATTTCCTTCAAGCTTTTTTGAAGTTTTTGAAGCAACGTTTTCTTCTATAATAATAGCTTCATTGGTATTTCCGGCTTTTGTTTCCCCATCAATATAATTAAAATACTTATGTGCTCTTAATGGTTTATTGCTAGCATTTTTAAATGACTTGCCGTTTTCAGTGTCAATAAACCTTTCGTCATTTTTATTCTCACCCTTCTTGCCGATTTCTCCTTCATTATAATTAAATGTTGCATGGGCTCTCAAAGGATCTTTGTTTCCCTTTGTAGGATCAGCCTCATCTTTAATGCTATATAAAGCTGCATTTGGATTATTACCTGTCTTTATTTCAGTCTTATATACTTCATCCTTCACCTGCCTGCCATATTTTTCTGTCGAAAACTTTTTTTCTTTTATCTCATTGACATAATCCAATTTTTCGGCAGCCATAGACTCTGGAATATCAATGACTGCAACCTGCCTATAAGCTATCTTTATTATCTCTGTAAGCAGTGCTGATCTTTCAGCATCTAAAGAGCCATATTCTTTTCCCGTTACAGTACAACCGGTAAAAACAAAAACACGTCTTGAATAACCTGCAAAATTTCCCTGATATGGGGAAACCATCAAAAGTAATGGCAGCATTAATTCAGTGCCATTTTGCAAAGGATCATAGTACAAATCAGTGGCGGCATATCTTTCTATTTCAAGGGTAAATGGCTGTGAAATAGGTTTGCGTCTCATATGTACGTAGTCATTTAATCCACCTTCCTGGATATACTCATATTCAAAATTCTTTGTAAAAGCTCTTACACTTTTTACAGGAACATCAAATGCCATTTCAACTCTTAGTAAAAAGTTAAAACCTGGTACAGGACTAAAGCCTGTGTTATCTGAAAAAATACTCATAGACAATACCTGCTAAAAATTACCTAGACCTTGATGGTCTCATTTCTAAGATACTTTTTTCCTTTGGTTTATCCGAGGGTCTTAAAGACTGGTTGATGGATGATATTTCCTTACACCAGCGACGTCTTTCATTATGTTCTAAAGAAAGCACGTCATCACTACCCCAATGGAAATAGTATGATATGAAAGACATCTCCTCATACATTTCCTTTTGTGGATAGAGCTTTAACCCTCTTCTGTAAAATTTATAGGTACCTGGAACACCTTCCCACAATCTGGACAAACACACTGAACCTTTGGTGGTTCTATATCATTTATACGTTGATACATATCCTGTAAAAATGCCAAATCTGCTGTAAATAACCTTTCTATCAAGGTTCCATTTACTGCAGGCATTCCCTCTATTTCTGTAACAACCTCTGCTAAAAGTGCAATTGTCAGATAAGATGGATTTGAAAGAACTCTAGGATCTCTAGTAGCACTGATTTCATCCTTTGCAGTAGCGAGTCTCATTTTTCCTCTCTTATGAACTCCACCATCACCATCTACATAACCCCTAGGTAATTCAAAATCAAATATAGTTTCCATACACCTTCCTCC
Source organism: Pseudobutyrivibrio ruminis (assembly GCF_015057245.1). Taxonomy (GTDB): domain Bacteria; phylum Bacillota; class Clostridia; order Lachnospirales; family Lachnospiraceae; genus Pseudobutyrivibrio; species Pseudobutyrivibrio ruminis_E. Next base: position 52,643 of record NZ_SVET01000004.1, on the reverse strand, counting down.
TTAAGCTTTTATGAAAGTACGAAAGCTCTCATCCCCATGAAACATGTGGATGAAAGCAATCGTATTCACATACTAGTTTGGAATAATTAATTCTTCGTATGCTATTTCAACTGACTCAATAGCAACTTCAGACTGAGTAGCATTCAAATCTGGTGCTGTGTATTTTGTAACCCATGCATTTACCAGTACCCAAACCTTTGTACCTTCAATTGCAGTTTTAACAGTTGTAGGTGAACCAGCATTAATATCAATGAGTTCAATTTGTACACGAGTACGAGGAATGGCACCTCTTGTTTCAGAAACACACTCACGTGCCCAGTTCTTAAATGCATTATCTGTTGTATAACCAAACTTGAGTGTTACATTTCCATGTTTTACAAGTCCTGGTATTTTTTGTGGTGCAAGTGAATTTGAATTACCCTGTCTAAATTCAATCACATCAACCGTTCCTTCAATTCCTGTTACCTCAGAAAAAGCAGCCTTGCCGTCTACACTATCTACAGTAACCAAGAAATTCATTTTGGTTAATGGATAATAATTACCTGCTCCATCATCATATGGATTTAAGTTGCCTGCTGTTCCATCTGCCATAATTACATCTCCTTATCTACTGTGTTTTACTCTTCTCCACCACCAGCTTCCGCTGTAAACTGAGAAATTCTAAAGATTACAAACTCTGCTGGTTTTGTAGGTGCAATACCGATATTGCAAATCAAACGGCCATTCTCGATATCATCTCTAGACATGGTGTTTGTTCCTATTTCTACAAAGTATGCTTCTGAAGCAGAATCACCTGCCAACATTCCTGCTTTCCATAGGTTATCAAGGAATGATGCAACTGTAAGTGATACTCGGCTCCACAACATTGAATCATTTGGTTCAAATACAACCCAGTTAGTAGAAGCTTTGATACTTTCCTCGACGAAGATAAATAGTCTTCTAACGTTGATATATCTAAAGCTTGATGATGAACTGGCTGTACGTGCTCCCCAGATTCTGATTCCCTGTCCAGGAAGTGCTCGAATAAGATTAATACCTTCTGGATTAAGGATATCCTGTTCAGCCTTTGTATAATTGATAGAAAGACCTGTACAAGCTACTGTTTCATTAGCTGGTGCCTTGTGAACACCTCTGTTAATATCAGTTCTTGAATATACACCAAGTACTGAACCAGAAGGTGGAATGTAGCTTGGCTTATTTGCACTTCTATCAAAAACCTGTACCCATGGATGATACATAGCAGCATAGGTGCTGTCGATTAAACCTCTAAACTCAATCAACTCTTTTGGTTTAGAAATCTTCTCAGGCATATCAAGTACTGCAAATCTACTTCCAAGATTCTCGCAGTGAGCAACAAGTGCGACCTGAACTTCTGGCATTGTTACACCAGGAACAGCCATCATGCTTACAATAGAATTTTCTAAGAAGCTCTGGATACCAGTTCTATGACCAGGTCCCTTATCCATACCAATAAACGTACCAGCGTTTACCTTTGATATGCTTCCATCGGAACCACCTTCAAGGGTAAATGAAATACTTGTAGCATCCTTTTCAAAAATCTCCGCAAGAGGATTAATTCCCTTTGGACTGCCATTAATTTCGATAGTAGCAATTTCAGAACGCTCAGTTCTGTTAATTACATAATCCTTTGATCCCTGGATAAAATTGATTCCTGGATAGTTTTCTATCTGATCCTGATATCTAATTGTCATATCAGTCTCAACTAAATTAACAACCTTCTTTGGAATTAATTCCTTATCCACCACATCAGCCTTAAACGGATTTGCTAATGTAAGCTCTCTGTCATAAACTCCAGTTACTGTATTGAATTCTTTTTCAAATACAATAATGTCACCTTCATGAATATCCTCTGCATTTTTTACTTTGTAGGTGGTATCAGAAATTTTCTCCATAAACTGGATTTTACGCTTTGAACTCTGAGTAAGTGTTATTACAATCTTGTCACCCCATTTACCAGGGTTAACTGCCTTTGCTGTAATAAATCCCAGCTTTTTAGAAGCTGCTTTTGCATCATCAGGTGCAACTCGCATGACGTAACATCTTGTTCCGCCATTTGTAAAGAACTGCTCTACAGCATAAGCAAGAAATCTGTACTCACCATGTGTAAAATCACTTAGAAATCCACCATAAATTCTAAGAAAAGAATTAAAATTGGTAATTAGCTCCGGAGCCCCCTCTATAGGTCCTTTTTCAGCCATTCCTACGAAACCGGCTGTGCTTGTGCCAACTCCTTCTATGGATCTAGGACCATTATCGATTTCTTCAACATATACTCCGGGTGATAAATATTCCGCCATATAATCACTCCTTCTCTAAAAATTAGTTTTCAATAACCTTTGTCTGTCCGCTATTAGCAATTGAAATGTTTCCAGCGTAAGCGCACATAAGGCAATCTCCTTGACAAACGAACGCTTTGCCTCCTGATCTGATTTTTTGACCACTAGCCACCCAAGGTCCAGGTATAACTGGTAAACACGGCTGTGGAGTAAGTACTCCAAGAGCTGCTGCTGTTGCGGCTGCAACCGCAGGATTTGCAAGGCTAGTGCACATCCCAAAAGGCTTTATGCTCGTAAGCGGTGCATTGTCCATCATAGTGGCAGCAGGTACACCTCCTATTTTTACCTGAGGATTTGCCATTGCCGTAAAAGTAGATGGCATTGTCCCCATAGTACACATTAGAGTCCCGCCACTAACCAATACTGGACCACTCATTCATCTCTCCTTTCCAATTGTAATTCGCGGGCATTTGTAAAATCTAATACCTGATACCGTCGTTTTCCGTCCACGTGATAACAAACAATTACATTTTTGTCATCACCTACAGAAGCTCTTACTCTCAAAAGATATTTTCCATCTTCATCCACTGTGCCTCTGACAATTCTTGCAATTGGATTGGAAACTTCAAATTCCTCATCAAGTAAGTCACTTAACATCAGCTTCGTTTGAACCCTTAAATCTAGCACCTCAACCGCTTCAAAACTTTTCCTGTCGGTATGAACCAGACCGTAGTCCGTTCCTGCAAGCTCTATTCGGCGAGGATTAAGAATATTTACCATTTTCCTTGCCCTATCATAAGAATGATAAGAAAATGGCGCTGATGACGGTACCACTGCCGAAATGTCTGTTATTCCAGGCAGTTCCCCTTCTATACTCCACAAACTAGCAAAGTTACTGTCGGTAATCTTTGGTATCAAAAGCACCAATTTTATCGGTCGTATAGAATCTAACTCTTCATATTTCACATCTACAACCCTTGGCTCATATCCATAGACTTCCACCTTTATTTGGCGATTGAGCCTTTGGCTATTAATGAGAATATAGTTGCCATTTTGTTTTTTTACCATTGGAAAAATTTTCCCGTCTACGTAAAAATTTACTCTGGCATCTCTGATTCCTGCACCGGTGGTAGCATCTACCAACTCAAGACATAAATCCATTTGATGAACAATAGAAACTAACGCCATCCGATTACCTCCTTTCTTTAATAGTTTGATAAAGGGCTAATGCATTTATTCTTTCTTCATATCAAGATTAAATGCTGCTTCCACAACCTCAGGTGTAGTAATAATCTCTTCAGATGATAAGAATACCGGCCCTGCTTTGAAAAATAAGCTTAGGTTGTATGGTTTATGTAGTGCTGACCATACTCTATGTTTTTCTTCCAAGTTTATTTTGGCCTGAGAAAATACAATCGGTGGTTCTGGTGTCTCAAGCCACGGTTGTAACTGAACCGGCAAAACAGAGTCATTGTCATTTAATATCTGAACTACCTTGCCAAGTATTTTTTGAACATCCAAATCCTTCAATCCCATTTGGGAACCACCATTCACAAAGATGCAATAGTAAAGCATATATGGTCTAGGCGGCCTTGAAATTCTCACGCGACCTTTGCGAATATTTGGCCCTAACGCAACATCCTGCATTTCCACAATGTCATACAAATAAACACCTACCAAATAATCAACGTCCTGTGACGATGGTGATGAAACCTGTATATTGTTTGCTGAAGGAATCGGCTCGGGACACATTTTTTCTCGAAGTAGCTTTACCATATGTTCGCTACAATTCGAAACAATTGAATAATCTGCCATAAAACTTCTCCTATACGCGCTATAGCATCTGAACTAACATTTCCATTATCTGGTCTGCCCACGCTGCAACTTGATCAGTTACAACTATTCCATATTCTGTATCTGGTACGTAGTAAGCAACACAAGCAAATATTTCTTTTGATGAATCCTCATCCAAATAAACTGTTTTTCTAAAGGTCAGTGGTGTTTTTAAACTTTTAATCTCACCTGTTGAATCCTCATATGTGCTTTCATATGCAACAAATGAATAATACTCTCCTCTATTGGAAAGAGTCGCTCTTGTTTCGCTTGCGTTGAATACATATCTGTAGCTTGTAACCGCTGCTATGTGTTCCAAATCCAAATACTCTGGTGTAATTTCTGTAGGCTGTGTGTATACGTATGGATTTTGTTCTGTGACGATTTGTGTAAGTTTTTCCAAACCGTAATTTGTAACATCTGAATTATTGTAGGTTGCACCAAATTCCGTTGTAGCTTTTACTAGTGCCACCTTTTGCCCATCTGAAAGACTATCAAAGCCTCCTCCAAACAAGCTATTCAACAAATTATCCAAGTCGCTAGCAGAAATCTTGCCACTAAATTTATCCTGACCATCTGCTATGGCCTCTCCCACAGCATCTAATAGACCATCTATATCTGAATCTGATAATTCTGTACTACCAGCTATTCTAGCTTTTGCATCATTCAAAGCATCCTGTACCCCGTTGGGGTCTATTGCACTCATAGCAGATAATGCATTTATATCGCTTAAAACCTGGCTTGCATTTCCTTCTCCTAAGGCATTTGATAAACTGTTCATCAAATCCGATACTGTGGAGTCACCAAGTCCTGAGCCATCACCCATTTGTTTGGTAACAGCATCAATTAATGCAGCATATCTGTCTGCCTCACCTAAATTGTTGTTATCAAGTGCGTTTTGATAGCCTTGAGTATATTCATCAAGCAAGCCTTGAAGCTCAGCAGCGCCACCATCCATTCCACTTTCAATATCAGCTTTCAGTGCCTCTAAGAAATCGATATAGGCTTGTACAACTTCGTGTCCATAATCAGCATATGCATCTTCTTTAACTGCTGCATATATTGCATTGGCCTCATCAAGTCTGGCGTCAATGTATGAAATCATATCTGCTTCGCTCATGCGGCTTCGAAGATTTGTAATAAAAAACTGAAGCTCTAGTCTAGTAGATTCCGCTTCGGATTTTTGGTCTGAAAGAGCTCCGTCTAATTGCTCATTTGTAGATCCCTCAGTTGCTGCAAGAGCTGTATATGCACTTCCTGCACCAGATGTAGTTTGGCTTGTAAGTATGCCTGTACCATATGGTACCAACTCGTCTGTAAGTATTGATTTTTCTAAATCTCTTCTATATCCAACTACGGACTCTGAGATATTTTCCATGGCAGCAAGTCTTTGTATATTAGTTTCTCCAGTAGTGCCATACTTAAAATATGTATTTACATCCGAGGTTCTGTTGAAATTTCCTCCGCTAACGTTGTAATAAAGATATTGTAAATCTGCATATTGGCACTGGGCCAAAATGGATTTGCCTTGAACAAGCTTTTGCGCATTATGAGTTGCATAGCTTTCTTGTACAGTAGAATAAACTTCAGCTGCTGCTTCAGTTCCCATGGAGCTTGTAGACTCCGGCAAATCTTCTTCTTCGGCAAATTCACCATTATAAGGATATGGGAGTCCTGATGATCTAAATAAGCTTGCAAAAAAATCTCCATTACTAGAATTACCAGAATCACTAGGAAGTATGGATGGAGTTGATAATCTAGCAACCAAATCACTCACTCCATTTTCCTCTAAGTTGTACATTACCTCAGCACGTCTTTCGTGATCCACATATTCCTCTGCTACCAGAATTTGTACTAGTTCCTGAAGTGGTATTTCTTGATATGCTTCGTTTAAATAGAACTGGTGCAACTGATCAAGTGTAGTGTCACATAGGTTAGTAACATCGTTTCTTGTGGAGGTATTCTCAAAGAAATATTTGATAGCGTAATACTCATAACGTATTGAGTCTCTATCTCTATCGTTATCTATCATATTGCTATCGTATTCATACACAGATTGTAAAGCCATTGTCTCAGTTAAATCAGCAATATCATAAGGATCTGTAGTGTTGTATGGACAGATAGGATTACCTGTAGCCAAATCGTATGTAATAGCATCTGATTTGGTTTCATTTGTAAGACCTAACGCTAATATCTCGCTATCACTAACAGGCGTACCTGTAAAAGATATATCTGCAAGAGCACTTGCATTTGATATTTCATACCACTGTCCATCACCAAGCTCTGATTTATAATAGATGCTTGATTGGCCTGTATCCGACTGGCTTATCTCCGCCACTTCGTAAATCTGATTGTTGATAACACTAATGTGTATTAAATGAGTTCCAATAAGTAAGGTGGCATCCTCAACTGCATCTAACTGTTGCTGATTGTAATAAACAGCTCTATCAAGGTTGAACCTTGCTAAAGCGAAGCTAGCCCCTTGCCATATTCCCACAGCTGCAACAATGAATGCCAAAGAAATGGCAACTGGCTTTTTCCTGTCCCTCAGGAATCGGATAACTTTAAATTCCATCTTAGGCTTTTTGTCAGACCATATGTGATTATCATTTTGATGACTTCTACTTATCATAATCACTCTTCCTCATTGCTTTCCTCTTCCACGGACCTTACTACCGTAGACTCTGTTGGATTAAATCTTGCCTTGTATAACAATTCTTCATTTACGTCATATAATTCAATTTGAACATTTTCGATATCTGTACTTAAGACTGCCAAATATCTAAATTCATCATCAACTGCTATGAGTTTATCCTCAATAAGTGGAGCATTTGTGGAATCTAAAAGTTTGTAGTACTTAATCTGATCATCGGCTATATCCTTTAGCCTAAAGCTTACTAGTCCGCTTTGTGATGCTTTTATGGTATATCCAGCTACAACTTTATCGATAGTTTTTGGTACTGTTATATATCCATCAGTAATAGATAGCTCTCCTTCATAGGCTTTTGGATCTATATCACAATCGCTTACAAATTTTTCACCATCATACAATCGGATAAATACTCTATCGGTACCATTTATCTTACCTATGGCTAAATGTCTTATTTCATAGCCAACCTTTGTTCTTTCTCCAATCTGCTCATCTCCAACCCAAAGCTCAAAGTCTGTAATACTTCCTTCATAACTTTCTGGAATAGAAATTCCTAGCCTAAATCCATTTTTATTTATTAAAGTCCTTATATAATACTTTGGGCCAGTAACTGTATTGGCTTCCAAAAAGCTTTCTCCGCCAATTGAATTATAAAGAGCAGCATCTCCAGAAAGAAGATAATATGTAATTGCCCCACAGGTTGTTCTATCATAGGAAAATAGCGCTCTTGTATACTCATCTAATGCCTTCAGTGCATTCATTTGAGCTTCCTCATAGCTTGTCTGAACGTCTGTATATTCTGTATAGGTCATTTTCCCTGCTTTATTAAGAATATATGCATCCTCTAATTCTTTAGATAATTCTGTCTGGTCCTTTACATAGGACTTATAGGTATTTTTTAAAGTTGTAATATTATCAAAACCTGAATTAAGATTTGTTTCTAACTGTTCTTCAATTGAAACTCTTTCCTTATGTGAAATCATATATTCGCATAGAGTGTCATAACAAACATAAGGATCATCATCCACATAACGAATACCATCTAACGTACCCTTAAACCATTCCTTTGGGATATAGATTTTTATAAACAAAATTTTGATTACATGGTCTCCTACCCAATAGGAATCAATCTTTGTAAGGAAAGATGCATAGGCTTTTTTAAACTGTGTCTTATTAACTTCTCCGCCACTCATGATGGTGTCATAATAAGACTGAATCAAATACATATCGCCGCCGTAATGCTTTTTATATAAATTGTAGTTTGTTTCGGCAGCCATTTTGTTGGCCTGTTCTACTACACCTGCTTCATATAAGGCTTCGTCTCTATCCATGGTGTATTCAATTATTTTTTCTAGCAAAGAGCGATTAAGTGTACTTTCTACATAAGGAGATGTATATTGGTACACCTCTGGTGGCAATTCCAAATTTATCATTTTGCCAAGTTCTTTTTCGCTAGTTGCTTTTGTATTTTTGTGAGTAGCTAGTGATTCAGTCAAGGTAGTCTTCTTGGTATTCATCTTGTCCAAGTCAGCTTGAGTAGCTGTTCCAACTACCACCTGTAGTGTAGTCTTTTCTATTTGCTCATCAAGTAGAGTAAGTTGCGTCTCTTCGTATTTTATTTGTTCTTGAAGAGTATATATTTTTGTATACAGATTCCCCGATTTTTCATAAATCTCATATACTATGTCATCCAACTGTCTTTCTAGCTTATCTATTTCAGCCTGTTTTTCTATGGCAGTATATTGAAATTCATATTCTTCTGCTTCTGTTGGCTTTTCAGGTAACTTAAAGCTAAGTAGCGGTGACCAGCTAAATGAAGTTATTTTTCTATACTTTTCATAAGCAGATTTCACTGCCGACTTGTACTTTATCCCAGCCTGATCATATTTAAGTAGCAACTCTTCTACTTCCTCAGAATTGGCCAGTGCTAACGATTTAGCCATTTCAACGGTCAATGTGTAGGAATTCCTTGCCTCCACTCTCTCCTGGCACACAGAACCACTTATGAATGTTGCTATCAATATGAAAGCTGTTGCTTTTTTTATGTAACTCTTAATATGTAGCAACTCCATAAAAACCAAAATCCCCTCTCTTCTCTGGACAGAAAAATTGGTATTCTACTCCGTCCTTTAAAAAGGTATAAAGATAAACTGTCTTATCCCTAGAATATCCTGATACGTTAAAAACATCATTTGTGTTACTCGGAACGATTGTCATTGAAACTTGATCAAATGTGGCATCTCCGTTTTCTATCATGTCTTTTATAACTATCTGTTCTGCCAGCTTTAATTTGGTATAACCTTGGTAACTCGGTGTGCCAAAATAATCAATTAAATCTGCAACAGAGGATACTCTTTTCCCTCCCAAGGTAATGTAATTATGGCTAACATATATTATGTCTACCATTATTTCATCTTCTATATTTGTATCTGAGCTATCCCCCTGGTATACTGCATCAATATCTTTTAGGCTGGCAACAAACTGGTTGTTATCCCCCATATAAAAGTTTGTAACCCCTGTATAAGCTTTCCCAATTTCTGCTGTGGATTTACCTATCAAATCGGTATACACTAACTCATCCTGACTAAATAATCCTTGATATACCTGATTTGAACCAGTGTCATATAAGGTTCCCATCCCATCTTTTTTGCCCTTTGAAAATGCACCGCTGTATTCCATACTTCCATTTTCTCTGTATAAGGTTCCTTCTCCTTCGTATAAATTATTTGAAAAAGTTCCCTCATACTTCAGTACATTTGCCGGATAATAGGCTTTGCCAGTTCCCTCAAATTTGTTTTCCGCAAAATCTCCTATGTAGACCGTATCGCCATTTATGTTGTACAAAGTACCTTTTCCTTCAACGGCTCCTTTTGATACATTTCCTTCATATGCCACATATCCTGATTTTGCTTTTATTTTTACGGAACCATTTACAAATCTAAGTGGTATTGCATTGTAATAATATTCCCTAACACCTGCCACATTATTGAATGAAATGATAGGATTAATTATTAACAAATAGTAAGCACATAGAACACCCACCGCCAAGACAATGAAATAAATCAGCTTTTTAGAGACTAGCCATTTTGAAATGGCATAATAATCTTTTTTATGTCTTGGTTTGACTGAAAGTGTCTGAGTAAAAAATGTTCTAATTACTGTAGATACTTTAGTCTTAACGAATGATGGATTTGTCCACATCTGAATTGTGGTGTACAACCCCATCACTCTGGATTTAATTGCATTTACTAGAATCTGTAAAATGTTTTCCATTTATTACCTTTCAACAAACAGGCTGTAATCGTATTCTTTCTCGCCTGCAAGCTTTAATAAATCTTCACATGCAAATACATACCACTTAGCAATTTCATCGTCGCTATCCTGTTTCAGGATTTCTGTAAACATATTTCTTGCAAGATAAAAATCATTATGATAGTACATTGATAATGCTTTTTTGAATTGGTCTCTATTAGCAAGTCTTTTTTTGCCAATGGCAACCGGAAGCACATCTAATACTTCAAATAAATTCATGTTTCTTCCATCATCTGATAAATTTACATAACCTATACATCTGGTCTTTATGCTGTCATCTATGTAAGCTACCATTTGTTCAGTCATGACCATACCCACTTTGTATTCACGAATCTTTTTCATAACCCCTTGGAGTAGTTCTAAATCATCGAAATCAATAAAGGTAAAGGCCTGTTCATTTGTTCCTGCAACACCAAAGGTAAGCTTTGTTTCATGCAATAGGATTACCGGATTTCTGTTAGCCAGTAATTTAATTATGTTAGAAGCAAAATTAATAGCTTTTTTAGGGCTATCTTCAAAAAGGAAATGCATTGAGCCAAGCGTTGGTTCTCCAAATAAAAGAACTCCATCATTATCCACCTGCACTTTCGTAATAATTGCAAAATCCTTATTCATTTGCTCGATTAACTGAATATCACTTTGTTCTCTGTCCCAGTCCAAACTGACATTTACAACAATACCTCGCATTCTTTGATACTCACCAGGAGTAACTTCCAGCATACTTTCTTTTGCAAGTAATGCGGTTATATTACGAGGTGCAAATCTTGAATAGGCCAAGAACATCTTGTCTCTGGTGTAATTCGCTTTCTTTTTTTCTTCTAAAACATCTCTTGCAGCAAGCCAAATTCTTTCGTAATCCCTATTGGTCTTCTTTGGAATTTTAACAGCTGTATCTCTTCCTTTTGATGCACTTTCAACAGCCATTGCAAGAGTTACTAAATCGTCATGTTCTCTGCTTACAAAACTAAGTAGAACAATTGAGCTTGCCACCCATACAATTACAATTCCAAAGAAAAATAATTTATCTGTTGCAAAGAAGGTAGCACAAACAATCAAATAGATTACGATCTGTTGCATTGCAAATCGCTGCCAAACAAATGAATTTGTTTCTCGATATAGATAAATGAATACTACCAGAAGTGCAACTGCAGCAAACACCATTACCATTGAAATAACAAGATATAATCTATTAAGCAAAAGTGCTGTAAGCACTCCCGTTGGAAACGGATTCGGCAAGAACTCAAGTAAAGAAGTATCAATCAAGTTATAGTCATCCTCGACCACTTCGATAGTCTTATCGTATGTAGCTGCACAGTTATACTCACCTACTTGAATGAAATACCTTACTCCTATTCCAGCATCTGCTGATTTCATAACCAGATATAACTGGTCATTTAAGACATATAAACCATAAGGTTCTGTTTCTGACACTCCTAAAACTTTATACGAGTTAGTCACTTCATATTTTTCATCAGAAACAACTAGTGTTATGTCATCTCCTGTGAAAAGAAGATAGTGCTTTCCCATTATGGCTAAACCTGAAAGAACACCATCTGCATGCTTGGTAATATTTACAGGGGTTGCCGCCATACTTTTATCCTGCCTAAGTTCGTACAGAAAAGTTTGCTTTCCATTCTGCTGCACAAACATGCCGTTTTCATCAGCTGTGGCAACACATCCGCAAATCTTATCACTAGTAGGAACAGAAGGTAATGCTATAACTGCCACTACTATTATCCATATTAAAATTGATAAAATAATTCCATAGATAATATACTTTTTCATATTACAACGTCCTACTGAAGCATAGTTTCTGTACCAATCTCCTTAAATGGATTAAAGAAAATCCGTAAAAACGGAACACCTCCGGTAAAAATTTGGCTAAGCACCATGATAATTACCAGTGCTAGCAAGATTAAGCAAAACACTAATAATATCCTAAATAGCAGTTCCTGATTTCTTTTAAACCATCTTTTAAATCTGACCCGCAGCTTATATTTTTGAGCTGGCGCCTCTGCCATATGCACATCCTTGTATAATTCAACAAATGTGTTATATCCACTTCTCCAACGTTTTGCTGACAGAATCATATAAGAATTTGCTTTCTGATCGGCAAAAGGTTCGAGCATATCAAGGAGAATTCCCACGCATTGATTCGCACAATCCTTTTCCTTTATCTTTTCGGAATACTCGGTAAAGTCTATGCAGTAATCAAAATAAACACTTCCATCCTTCGAAAGATTAATTCTTTCCTGGCTTAATATGAGAAGCAGAATGGAGTATGGTAAATCAATTGACATACACTCCATTACCAGCCTTATACAAGCTTCCTCCCCATCATTTAATGATGGGTTAATGCCTTTATAAAACTCTTTAAGTGGTCTAAAGTCTCTAAATGGGAACAGAAAATACATCCTATTTCCTATAGAAAACATATCGCAGTTTCCATTCCCCTCCAGTTCGCTAACAAGCTTTTTTGCAAGTATGTGATCTTTGATTTCCCACAAAGTGTACCTTGTTCCCTGTGGACTAAATTTGTTTTCACATACATGAACTGCATTTACAGAATTATCAACTGCTGTATATATGGAATTTAAGTTATATTTGTTTGTTACAAACTCCATATAGTTTTACTCCTGCTTCTCATTTACATCCTTTTTCACTATCGCATATGCATATGTACATACAACTGGTATATCTGTAAGTGAAATTCTGATCTCAAATACTCCTTCCTTGTTAGGAGCTGTATATACACCTTCTGCTGAAATCTCGCCGCTGTTAGGCTCTGTAAGTTCGTATGTCAATCCACTCTTTTCTATGCCGTTAAATTCAACATCGAAGAAGTAATTGTCTTTGTAACCAAGTACAACTGTAGGCGTTGTTGCTGCGATAGAAATATTGTCAATTTCATGTTCAAGTCCAAAGTCATCTTCTGTAGGAAATTTGATTGCTGTCCATCTAAATGAAAGAATCAATTGATCTACATTATCAAGTAAGTTAACTCCCACTATAAAGCTTCCCTTATCATTTAGAACCTTTACAGCAACATCTACGTTTGGAAGAGCATTTTCTTTGTCTCTAAATATGTTTGCTGCTCCATAGATTGTATTTCTACTATCTCCAGGAAGTGCTTCATTTGAATCATAGACTTCAAATCCAACATCTACATACACATTACCTTTCCCAAGTCCATGTAGAATTTCTCCTGAAAAATGAGTTGTTCCTTTTCCATTGTCATCGCCAAGTGGAATTTCAACTATTCCAGTTGCAATTTGTGGAGATTTGGAATTGCCCATATGCTCATATTTAATAACTTTTCCTGTATCATTTGGATAATTATCTTGAACTACAACATCCTCTTTAGAAAAATTACTAATATATTCTCTTGTAATTACTTCATTTTGAGGAATAGTAATATATTTCTTTACCTCAGCCTCTATTATCTGATCAATAATGTATGCCATGTCTGTCTTAACTAACTTAATCTTTGCTAAGACCACATCATTACCCTGAGCCTGTACAGTTCTCATTTCTAGGCTAAGCTTCCCGGCATTTCTGGCAGCTAGTTTTTCTGGACTTTCCTTTAATATGGCTACATCAATTGTCCCCTTTACATTAACCTTCTTACGTTCGCCATATATTACTATTAAGCCTTCCTTTAAAATAAGTTCAGTACTATCTATAGAATTGTTTTCTGCCTTAATCCAAAAATCTTTATTGATAACCTGACCTTTGGCAATCTTCATTTCTGGAATGTTGATTTCCATTTCATGAGCGCCATCGTTTGTGGTGAATACGGGCATCTGTAAAATTCCCTGGAATGAAACTGGCACTGGTTTTTCTGCCTTTCCAGTAAATGAGAATCTAACCCTAGATAAAGTTCCCGCGCAGTTTTCTGCTGGAAGAGATATTTCCACATCAATATCTTCATTTTCAAAGACCTTTGTAATGCGGTAAAACTCATCTTCCATTTCAAGAAAATCAAATTCTTCCGAGATATCCTTTAAGAACAACTCGTAGCTTTCATGCACTCTGTTGTATTCGTAGGACTGGTCCCCTGCCGACTGATTCAAAGAATACACAGCATGAACTGGCTCTTCCTTATAACGAATGCAAAGAAGAGCTTCATCTGATGTGAGCTTGTCGAAGTCCTCAATAGCTGAAAGTTTTTTTACAACTGATGACTCAACAACAATTTCACGACCAGTGCCATCAATAGCTACACCACTTTCAACCAAAAGTGATAAATCGTCCAAGCTTACCACGTTAAGACCGCAGACTACGCCAGAGCCATACATCATGCTATTTAAGAAACGTCTCTTGTTATTCATGTAGGTTTGCTCTGCTTCGAAATCTACGCTGGTTAACATTTTTCCCGTGTAATAACGGTTTCTTTCAAAAGGTAACAACTGATTATTTCTCATATATAGTCCCTCTTTTTACGATAGTTTACTGATATTAATATCTTAGCATATGTTTTGCGTGACAATTTTAAAGGTTTATTAAAAATTCACTTAACAATTTGTTCACAAAAAGGCGCTGTGCCCCAATAGGACACAGCGCCTTTTCCTTTACTTTTCTAATTATTCATATCTTTTAAAACAGCATACAAATCCGGATGCTCATTCCAATATTCTTCCTTCATATCTTCCCATTGTTCTGTAGAAATAGCTATCCCAGTGTTTTCTATTATTCCACGAAATACTAACGGAGTTTCATGTGCTCCAAAGATACTATCAATAAGATCCATACCTTTTTCATTGTAGGTTTCATGATATACACGGCCATTTTTTATGCTAGAGTTTAGCGCTGCCTGATATGATTTGCTCATCAGGCAGGCAAGATATGCCTGTTTATTATCCTGTAATGTATCAAATACAACTATTTCCAAGCGCCCACTTGGACGAGTATGTACCAACAACGCTCCTTCTATAACCCCATTCTTAATTACAACACTAGAAAGATTAGAATCAAAATAATCCATTTTGTAATCGGTAAGCATATAGTCTATATGCTTTCCTGTTTTTATGTACTTTTTGCGTAGCTCTCGCAAAAAGACTTTAAGTGTTTTTTCATCCACTTCAGCTAACGAGGTTGCTCCCTTTATTGCAGTATTCTTTTTTATACCACTAAAATATTTATTATCCTTTAATGCTGAAAGCTCTGATTCAAATTCTAAACTATATATGGGAGCAAATTGAAAATGCCAATCGGTTAAAAAATTGCCCAGTTCTTCATAGTCTTCAATGGCTGGTATATCAATAGTCATAGTTGGCACCTCTGTATTACCAAACTCCCAGAATAAATCTGTAATAAGCTCGCAGCCTATGCCATCATCGCGCCTATTAGAATCCACATATAACCATTTGATTCGAATATTATCAATGTTTTCTTTTTCATCGCATTCTTTCACAAAAACTAAGGCGCCAAATCCATCGAAATATCCATCTAAATCCCTACGCAAGCAACCCAGGCCAAAGGTATCCCTTCTAATCATCATATCTTCTATCAAATCATCCGGTATTAAATGTTCAAATAAAGAAACATTATCCTTTGTTATTTGTGTAATCATAATTAGAGTTCTCCTCTTACTTTTAACATTTCCACATACAAGTCCTGATAATCCTTTAATAGCTTAATTCTTTCCATTCCTACCTGCCAAAGTGGATTAACATTTTGAATCAGTATGTAAATATTATCGTACAGACACAAAAAAGTTTGTTCCAGTTCTTCTGACGGAACGCTCTTTACTGTTTCACTATCCCAAGTTTGAATTTTCCTTGTGAGTACATCAACATTTCTAAGGATGTCATCTTCATAGTAAGAAAACATTGATAAATCAACGTCTTCAAACTCTGAATATTTCTCTTTAAACTCTTTGGATTCTACCACTTGCTGCAATGCATCACTTATATCAGATATCTCACCTTTAAGCTCTATTGTAGGATTTTCCGGACTAGCCACAACCTCATTTTTTTTTGCCATTGATTTGCCCCTACTTTCTATTCATCATCATCTTCTTCATCATCTACATTATCTTCACGCCACTTTTCTGCGGATTGATATTCTTTATTTGCACGCTCAATAATTGCATCCCTCGTCTGCTTATTAGTGTAACCTACACCAGTTTTGGCTAAAGCAGTTCCTTTTTTGTTTAATTTGCCTCCAAATGCTGCTGGTCCGAATAATTTGAATCCAATATTAAATTTCATTGCAGATTCAACTGCCTCATCAGATATATATACTGAATTATTTGAAGCACCATCTGTGTTTTTTCCCTGTTCTTTTAATTTTTTCTGTCTCTCTTTTTCAGCTGCCATAGCTTCGTGATGCCTAGTCCATGTGGAAGGTAAATGAGGTACTGGAATTCCAATCTTTGGATACGTTTTATCCGCTAAATATTTTCCTCCACTTAATTTTGTTATTGTTTGTCCAACTCCTTTTACAACTTCATTCCCCAGCCAAATTGGAATGAATACAAGTGAAGCTAAAATATTAAAAGAATTTCTAAAAATGCCACCCCAAATATAATCTCTAGCCGCATCCTTAAAGAACTGCCCTGCTGTACGTGTTTTAAATGTATCATTAAAGGAGCGTTTTATACTTCTACCAGCTCCTTTAAAGCCATCTGGTACTCTTTCCGTGAAAAATCTTTTAATGCCATCCCCAAGACGTCTAAATCCTTTTTTTGCTTTACTCTCTTCCTTTACTACTGGCTGTGGAGGCGCAACATTATACTTGGCAATTCTAGATTGAACCTCTTCTCTTAGTTGTCTTACCTGAGCAGTTCTTTCCCTAGCTGCCTTTGAAAAGCAAATCTTAAATCGAAGATATTTATTACACTTCGCTTCAACATCCCTTAGCTTTTCAGCCAGCATCTCGTACGCATTATCTCTAACATCACTATCTTCTGACTTTACATCTTTCTCATATGTTTTCTCGATATTAAAATAGTCACTCATGGCACTTCTAATAGCTGCCATATCATTGCTATCATCACCTCTTGCTTCAGCATATGTTTTGTCAAATTTTATAGCATCCAAGTACTTTTCTTCTGCTTTTTTCTTTTCTTCCTTTTTTTTAGACTTCGTTTTGGGATTCTTCCCTTTCTTAAGCTTTAGCTTTGGAGTGTCCATTATGAAGCCCTGATTTAATACATCAGTCTCCTGCTCCTGTTTTTCTTCAACGATATTGCCTTCTTGCAGCTGTTGATTTTGTTGGATTTGCTCTTCCTGATTAACTTGAATTTCACTTTGTTCCTTCTCTTCTAATTGAAACAAATCGCCCATAGTAAACCTCCTTAAGCTTTAAGCCCTAGATACTGGTAGTAAAATTCTCACCGAAAATCCCTTTCCAACATCAGACAAAACATTGATAGTTCCACCGTGATCCTCGATTATTTTATAAACAAAATACATTCCCATACCTTGGCCATTTTCCCCTGTATGTGTGATACTTCGGTAGCCCTTTTCAAATACATGCTCTACCTCAGCTGCAGGCATTCCATTTCCTGTATCTTTATAAACAATGAGAACACCATCATTACCAGCCTCGCTAACCATAACGCTAATGTCTCCGCTTTTGCCCATATACTTTAGAGAATTTTCAAAAAGGTTGTAAAACAGTCGGATAAACTGCCATCTATCAGCCCTTATCATTACCTGCTCACTTTGACTTATGACACTTACCCGAATTCCTCTTTTGCTGGTAAAATCCTTCATGTAACTGCTGACTTCTCTAACTACATCTAAAATATCTATGATTTCATATTTGTATTCTACAGATGTGGTTTCATTATCAATTACAAGTTTTAAAATGTTTGAAAGATAGCGAATATTACCACAAATTTTTGTTATTACTTCCTTTTGTTTATCCTCATCTAGTTTTCCTTCCTCCAAAAGTTCACCATACCCCTGAATGATAGACAGAGGCATTCGAACATTATGAGAAAGTAGGCTTCGCATCCATTTAACGTCATCCATTCTGATTATTCCCCTTTATGCTTCCTCTAAAGCCTCGTAAGCTAAATCGTCCCAACCTTCTAGCTCCACTGTTTCTCCCACCTGCTCAATATAAGCGTATATGCTTGCGGCCAAATATCTGCCACCAAAATGCTTTTCCTTAAACACTTTATTAGCCAGGTTTTCTATTAATTCGTAGTTAACCAAATCCTCTGGTTCTTCATACCAATCATAGGTTTTTGGTTTTTGTCGAACCAATAGGCTTATTTCGCTTTCAGCATCTGAATCCGTTGCTAAAGCATCAAGAAGCTTTGCAAATAATGCCTCTCCTGCAGCCACACTATTAATTGAAATCGCAGTCACATAAACCGTCTTACCTAGTTTTTTAGTAAATAGTCCTCCACATATTTTGTCATTGTCCAGTAGCAAAAAGCTTTTTTTAATATCGTAGCCTTCATCCTCTAATTCAAAAGGATAATTAAACACGGTATTATCTAATTTTGCAAAATCTACAAAAGCCTTTTTCCTGCCTGCCTCTGGAAATGCATTAAAAGCTACTATGTTGAAATTATCACCCTTCAATGCAGCTTTATCTGCAGCCATTTCACCAATTGCGTTATTCCATTCACCAAGTACTGGATATTCCTCTTTAAATAACCTGTCTTGTAAATACATTAATTGTGACTGAGCAAATTCCTCACTATACTCATTAATATAAGCAAATACCTTACCACAGCCTATCTCTGCGGCCAAATCAAATGCAGTTATCAAGAGCTTTTCGCCAATACCATAGCCCCTAAACTTTTCACCTATACATATCCATTCCACCACAAGACCTTGCTCTATCAACGAACATATCATTAGCCCCATAGGAATATCCACATTTTTCGCTTTGTTGTGAGCCAAAGCTCCTACCGCAAAGTAACCATTTAAATCCAGCTTGTCCCCAAATGAAAATGGATCCATATCGGCAAAGTATTTTATTTGTTCCTTATCCAGACGAATAATATCCATGTTATTCCTCCTCCCAATTAGCCTGCCTTATTCTACTCCTCGTCATCATTTTGCTCTTTAAACTGATCAGCAGTGCCACTATATTTAACCATCTCATCATCTGCTTTGATTTTACCAATAGGGTCATCTTCACCAAACAAGATTCTATATCCAAATTGGGCTCCATACTTTATGGTTCTGAAATAACCAATATTCTTTGGTATATCCCACTTTCTTGCAGATAATACCTTATCAATGGAATCTTCTATACCATCCTGACCTTTATAAGATAAAGATACCTTTTCACCTTTAACCCATCTACTCAAAACAGTTTTTACCTTTCTACTACTGATTTGACAGAAGATGTCTGTAAGTTTTTGTTTAGCCTCGGCAACACCCTCATTCTTAGACTGAGCAGCTCTATAGGCATTGTATGCAGCCTCCAAGTCCTTACCACCTTTTTCTTTGAACAATGGCGTCATAGCCTCATCTATACTCTTAATATCCTTCTCTTCTGTCTTATCCAGCTGCTCAGACAATTCCTTTAAAGTGTCATACTTTTCATTAGCTCTAGATTGAATTGTACTCTTGTAGAGATTGAAAAATTCCTTTTCTTTCTTTTCTTTTTGAGCCTTAGACAGCTTCTTGTTATCCTGGTCTTCAAACAGTTTCTTAAGAGGAGCCTCCAATTCATCTTTATTTACTAGCGAATCAATAAGTGATATAAATTCAGCCTTACGTGTAATAAATTTATCATTTTCAAGTCCCTTTAATTCCTCCCAAAGACCCTTTTTTCTCTCTAATTCCTCATTTGTCAAGAAAAGCTTAGCACGGCTGAATAAGGATGGCATATAATTTGCAAGCTTAATTCTGTGAGAAGTGTTCTTAGCGTCAACTTTGTCTCTTCCTTTTTTAGTTCTGATCTTTCCAGCTACGCCACTTGTTGGGCTTTGAATCTTATTTGCTATGCCCTTTAGATAATCCACATCCTCGTTTATGCCAAGCATATAGGTGTCCAAGAAATCCTGTCTATGATTTGTATCTCGCAAAGCTTTCATAAACTCTTTCTCATCCACTACGCCATAGCTTTGGCTGAGCATCCTTGTTTCATCTCTGTAATCAGAATTAAGCTTAAGCCCTTCTTTATCGGAAAACAGAGTCTTCTGATCTGGATTAATTGGATTGATATCACTCTTTATCTTGATTGTCTTTCTAATACTAGTAATACTATCAACATCGTCGTCCATCTGATTAACTGCTTTATTCATTTCATCCACAGTATTCTTTAATCGAAGCATGCACTGAACAAAGTTGAATATTGATGCTGGAACTTCAAAACCCAGTTTCTGAGCTTTTGTCATTACTATAGCTATACGAGACATAGCTGAATCCATCGAGCCCATTTCAGCCACTTTTTTAATCATTTTACTTAAATCTTCTCTTGATTCAGCTAGCTTTGCCTTTCCTTCTGCTGACAGAAGACTTACAAAAGCATCTTCCATATTTGCAGCATCATTCATTGTACCTGCAGCCATAAATTTTAATATCTGAGACTGTTCCTCCTTGGTTAACTGAGTAGCATTACCAAAGTCTATGACTGTTGCCTCATTCTCTGATACCATTATATTGCCAGCATGCAAATCCCCGTGATAATATCCACTGCCAAATAAAGCTTCGTAAATCCACTTGTCTGCCACTTTAACCAGATGCTCCTGGCGCTTTCTCATTTCTGCAAGCTTATCAACAGCCTGTCCATGTAGCTGATTGATTTTTTCTATATCCGCCAAATCTGCTGGATTTTCTTTGTAATCAACTCTAGCCACCAACTTGCCACTAGCATCTCTTTTAACAAGGAAGTTCTTTGTTCCAAGTTCTGTTCTAAATTCTTCTGTGGTATTTACATAGTCTTCAACAGTGTTCCCATCTGCAAGTTCAAGCACCAAAGCATTTTGTGTTGATTTGAAAAGCTTATCGATTTTTACTGACTTAACATCATCAAATTCTTCTACCTTCTTCTCTAATACTGAGCCTTTACTATATACCTGACCTTTTTCAATATTCTCAGCCTCAATTCTAAGGTCCATCTCTCTTCTAATGCTCTCCATCTGTCCTTGATATGTAGCAACCATACCATCATTGGTAGCCTGTGCCGCATCAAGCATGATTTGCTCTTCACGCTTCATCTTGTTTTGAATATCAGGACGAAGTATCTTTACAACAACAGTTTTTCCATCATCGCCAAGGCCTGGGCCGTATGCCTTACAGAAAAATGCCTGACCTACAGATGCTGCTCCCAAAGATTTGACTTTTACAATCTTCGTTACCTTTCCATTAGAATTATCTACCAGGGCTGCTAATTGAGCCTCTACATAATCATCTGGAAGAGGCGCCAGTTTTGACTTTACATCCGAAAGAGCCTGCTTCAATTCAGGTGTAGTATTTGCTGGAAGTGCTTGTAAAATCTTTTGCAAAAGCGGACCACATCCCTTGAAAATACCCCCAAGCACTGCTCCTCTATCAGCATTTTTATCTACTGTGCCATCAATTTTAAGCTTATGTGTCTTTTTAGTTTTAACTAAAGAAGCAAGCATGGCGCGCTTATCCATGTTGGAAATTCTTGAAAAATAATTTTCAAATATATTTTTATAAAATGCTCCAACACCATCGCCACTCATTAAATCCTTCTTCTGAGTTGCCTCTAATACAATGTCTTCTTCGGCTTGTGTTAGCTTTCTAGCTCCCTTCTTTTCTTCTGCACCACCTATAGCATTTTTTGCTATTTCCATTCTATTTTTTGCTATGATTGTATACAGTCTTAGCACTTCAGCTTGAGCAAACTTAAATTCCGGTGTCTTCCAGTCTGTTTTTATTAGCTTTTCTATTGCTGCCTTAAATTCTGGTCCATAATTATTCTCGTCAGTAAACCAGCTTTCTAATTTAAGATCTGCCACATCCTTAACACCTTGAAATTTAATAGCTATATTAATAATTGGATTATATGAATTGCTCATCATACTTGCAAACGTATTAACAGTGTAGCATTCAAACAGCTTCTTTCTGTATTCATCTGCTTTTTTATCTTTTTTTGTTTTTATTGCTTCATCCAACGACTGTTTCTTTGCAAATTTCAGCATTTCTTCGTCGGTCCAGTTTTTCTGTTCTTCTGTTCTTTCTGGTACTACGATTTGCTTTGTACTTTCTTCAATCTCAACCTCCTCCATTTCCTGTTTTGTCAAGCTCATCTGACCATGACCATATTCAATAAGCTTTTCATAGTTTTCATATGCCTGATTATATAGGACAAGCTCGTTCATCTTTTCATTGAAAGTAGATACAAGGTCTTCTATAGTCCTTGATTTATTATAATAATCTTTACTTTTAAAGCCCTGCCATAATGCAGATGTGTTTTCCGATATAAATTTTCCGGCCTCTTCTATCATCTTGTCGACAGTGTTATCAATTTCTATTTTCTTTGTTTTTTCATCTAGTTTTTCCTCATTTTTCATTAGAGAAATAAGCTTATTAAAATAGAATTTGAATATATTAAGTTTACTGCCCACTACAATGAGCTTATCATTTTCATATAATCTTCTAAATTTTCCTGTGTCAGTCGCAGTACGGCAACTGGCATCCTTATTCATATCCTCCTCAAATAGCACTGGGGTTTCCTCAATTGCCCGGTCAGTAGACGATATCATTTCATTAATCGATTCTAGCATCAAGTTAAGTCTCTCGACTTCATCTTCATCATTACCCCCTTCTGCTTTTGCTTTAGCATCAGAAGCCAGTTTTAACAATTCTTTAAGAGTCATATATCGTTCAACCAAATCTATGTCTCCACTTAGCGCCCTTGAAACATGAAGATTTTTATCCTTAAATAACTCCTCTGCTCTGGCTTTACTTTTAGCCATTAAAGAATTGATATTTTCTGTGGCATGAGCATTTTGTTCTGCAGTGCGGGACATATCCATATGAGATTTTTCAGCTTTTCCAAACAGACTCTCAGTCTGTTCAACAATCATCTTGTCGGATATTTTTGTAAAGTTCTTCTGTATTAATTCTGATAATTCTTCATCCTTTTCCTTGATAGTTTTGTCTAAAAGACCACTATTTATACCCTTTATGATTAAATTTGCCTTGACCTCATAGCTCAAAAACCAATTTGCAACTCCCACAATAGTACGAACAGTTCCTAATGTATCATTAATAAATGTATTGAATGTTTCTTTCATATTTTTGCTATCTTCATCAGACAACATTGAACTAATAGCTAAATTATCAAACACAGTTAACAAGATACTTGGATTATCCATCAAATAAACAATAGTATAAGCATGTTTAACAAACACCTGTCTAATTCTATCGACAGGATCAACTACCTTACCATTTTCATCCCAATTGTTTGCTGAAAACATAAAATCAGATACAAACTCTGTAATAATATCCGTCATTGAATCAGCAATTGTCTGATTGTATCGATTCTCTACCTCTTCATTAGTCACTGAAACTTTATCTCCGGCAAACAATCGCATGCCTTTGGCCAAAGTTATCTTAAACTGATCGTTAGTCTTAACCCCCTCTTGATAGGTCTTGTACCACATAGGCTGCTCTTCCGGACTCATGGATGCATATTTATCCATTAATTCCTTTTCACGCTCTTCTAGTAATTTTGCCTCTTCTGCCTCCTTTGCTTCCTCTTCCTTCTCTTTTATGCTAAGTATCAGATCAACGTTAGACTTATTATTTATTACTCCAGCCACCTTTGCGGCCTTAATATCCTTGTCCTCATTAGCAAGTATTCTCGTAATTTCCTTATCCTCTGCTGTCAAAGCAACTTCATTGTTGTCTCCACCCTGATAAAAATTAATTCTTTCTAATACCTTAGAAGACTCAATTTCTTTTTTATTGATTTTGTCAGCCAAATCAACCAACTCATAGGTTGGCACATTATAAAGAAGCTCTGGCTTAATTTTTTCAGACTTCAAGATGATATATGTCATTAACTGACGTGCATTAATTACATCACCACTGACAATCTCTTTAAGGTTTTTAAAATCCTTATTTCTATAGTGAAAAATGGCGTCATTTACACAGTCTTGCCCAAATACATCACTATGCTTAACCATATCATCTTCCAAATACCCAACTATTTCATCTGCTGTGCCTAGAAGCTTTATCTCGCTATCACCTATTCTTACAGAGAGCTCACTGTCATCTGTAGAAATAAGCATGATATTTGTACCACCAATATACATATCTTTGGCAAAATATCTACCTGCTGGTATCTCTCGTAAAGCTGACACCAGTGCTTTCAAATCTGCCATAGATTTATCAGTGGCTTTCTTTATTAGTTCAGATGGATTTTTTTCTGTGTTAAGCATGTCAATAAATGGCTTTAACTCTTTTGATAAAGCCACTTGGTCGTTTTTAGTCTTTTCTGTCTTCTTATCTTGCTTAGCTTTCTTAGACTTAAAAATCTCCTGTCTGTTTTTTTGCAGACCCATTTGCATTTGGAATCTGGCATTATATATAAGTGTTGAAAAATCGCATGCTTCATCTCCCGAAAAAACGCCAGACCATAAAAGCTGCTTTCCAACTTCAATTTCGGCAGCTTCCTTTTCCAGATTTGCAAGTATATCCTTTACTGCAGCAAGACGCCTTTTTCCTGCTTCAAACCAAGGATTTCTGTTCTTGCAATAATTATGGCAAGCCTCTATGGCATCTACATAGTACTTTTGCATCTGCTTAATCTGCCTATTATTTAATGCACCATCATGGCCTTCTCCTGCGCCTCTCATTGTTGCAAAAGCATTTTCGATATTTAACACACTGTTTTTAACTGCTTCCATCAGCTTACTATCGCCAGAAAACTTTTCATCATTCAAGAACACATGCGCTTGGTTGCGCTCCTGCATTGCCTGGAGTTTAAAGTAATCCTTATCGACCTTTATGTTTCCCTTTTTCAACAGATGGTCAATACGAGCCATATCTCTTTTAGTGGCTTTTATGGAGTGAAATGCATTATCATCAAAGGCAATATCAGGCTTTTTTCTCAAAATGCTTGCTTCACGAAACTGAGTTTTTAACATCTGTTTTTTCAATTCAGAGTCGCTCATAATTAACAAACTACCATTTTTGTTAACAGCAACATTAACTGGCAGATTTTCCTCTAACTGCACAGAAGCATAATCTATTTCAGTATTTGTTTGATGAAATTTCTGTTCCTCTACCTGTTGATTAGCGTTTATTTCATTTGCATTTATGTTCTGTTGAACCTCACCCATAATATCTGACATATTTAACCCTCCATTTATAGACCAACCAAATCTGAATATGGTTCAAAATCTGCCTTTGTAAATACTTTTCCTACCTTAACAAATTCATATTTAACTGCATTTAAATAATGTTGCATGTGTACCTCTCCACCAGCATTTGGATCTGCTGCTGCAAGAAAGGCTGCATTAAGAATACAGTTTTTGATATTACCACCAACAAGTTCGTACTTTTCTGCCAAGAATCTAATATCCACATCCTTTGCAAGTGGAGTAGTTTTCGGTATAGTAGTTCTCCACAGCATTTCTCTTGTATCCACATCTGGAAACTGGAACTCTACGATGTATTTCATACGTCTAAAGAAGGCTGGATCAATGTTGTGCTTGTAGTTTGTAGCAAGTACTGAAACACCATCATAGGCTTCAACTTCCTGTAACAATAGCGCTGTTTTGTTATTATTTGATGACTGATTCGAACCGCCATCATCACTTCGTTTTGCAAACAGGGTATCGCACTCATCAAAGAAAAGTACCACATTACATTTCTTTGCTTCACGGAAAATCATTGAAATAGATTTTTCTGTTTCACCTACGTATTTATCAATAACCTTTGACAAATCTACTCTGTAAAGCTCCAGATTAAGCTCATGGGCAATAACCTGAGCACACATGGATTTACCTGTACCAGGAGCACCAAACAAAAGCACTGAAAGACCACGACCATATGGATACTTCTTTGTATAATTCCAATCATCGTATATTTGTTTTCTAAAGTTCATTTGGTCTATAGCGTGCTGTAAGGTTTCCCTCTGGGTTGGATTCATTACGATATCCTCAAATCCAAAGTTTGCCTTTACTTTTGTTGCTTTTTGAGTAAGCTCTGAGCTCATCTGGTTGTAGCAACCTCTAAACAATGTCTTTCTTGGTATATCAATGTTTTTGTCCATAGTTGCAAGAGACCTAGCATTCTTTAGGGCATCCTTGATTTTTCCTGCAGTAAACAGAAATTTTATAGCCATTTCGGGAAGTTCTACGTCACTGCCTAAAGTGTAATCCTTGGCAAAAAACTTCCAGCATTCCTCTCGTTCTGCTGTGGTAGGAGTTGGAAGCTCAAGCTCTGTAAATTCCTCCCTCGTAATTTCCTTCATCGGAAGTTTTTCTTTACTCATGGCAAATGAAAGAATATCTTTCTCTAACAATTTGCCAAGAGCTAAATCCATGTAACCAAAGAATTTTTCTTTTTCCTCATCCCTATATGTAAGCTCTGTAAGACAACAACACGCTCCTGTCAAAATACATTCTCTTGTGACAGCCCACAGAGCATGGTCTACATATTTAAAGTCATAGCTAAACAGCTTTTTGCAATTAATGGTTATAGCCTTAAGACCATTTTTCTCGCAGAATTTCTTTACAAAGAATCGCCTGCCACTACCTTCGTCACCATAGTAATGGAAGATTCTGACACCCTCATTAAAGGATATTTCCATGGCATCCAAAATACCTTCGTTTGCCATAATAGGGTCAAGCTCTTCTCCCTTTTTAGTAAGCATCTTGAAGAATCTGCTATAATCCGCATCAAGTTTGTCATCTTCACTTCCAAACAAGAAGTCTATAAGCCTCTTATCAGGACTCACTGTTGTAGAAAATGGCATAGCTGGATTTACATTTAAAGACATGATTGGTTGCAATTGCTCTAAGCAATGACTCATGTCATCGTAAAACTTGGCAACCTGATAATCGCTGCCATAATATATTTTTGCTGCCGACTCAATTGTTGGGACTGGCAAGCCACTATTTTGATTAATAACTTGGAAAATTGTTGCATAATCTGTCTGAAGTGATGACAGAATGCCTGCTGTAAAACAGAACACAGCAAAATTTGTATAATTTAATTTCTCAGTGATATTTAAAAATGGCAGAATCATTCCCTGTTCCCTTGTTAATCTGCCTCTGTCCATTACATAGGAAATCATATCTCCTATATTCATATCCGAAGGAATTCCGCTACTTTCTTCAGTATCTTCTTCCTCGTCATCCTCGGGCGCACTGAAAGCGTTCAAAATATCTAATAAATCAGAAGGCATATCATCCTCGAAGTCATCACCTTCTTCTTCCACTTGCGAGTCCTCATCAGTGTCTTCTTTGGCCATATTGGTTTTAAAAAAAGCATCAAACCTTTTATTATTTTTGATTTCTGCAGTCTCTAAGTCAGGGTATAAAACGTTTCTGTACCCTCCTCTATCAGACTCATAATCACTCTCCATTGCCTTAATTTGCTCTTTTATACGTATATCTACACAAGAAAAAAGATATCGCATAAACTCATCATAGCTTTCAAAAGGCTTGTCTCTATCATCTAAGTTGAATATATTTCCCATAACCCCACCATTTTTCTAAAAAACATTAACGCCATTTAACATTCTTTTCGTTTGCTTCTTCCACTGGTCCTATTTTGCCTTCAGCGATAGTTGTTCCAGCGTCATTTTCATCATAGCCCTTTAACTCATCGGGAAATTCGCTTTCATCTATCTGTTCAAATTCAAGATAAGTGTCACTACAATAGCCTATATAACCATCAGCACATATAAGAGTCCAATGACCTGTCATTTTTACAACATATCCTGTGTATCCCCTAGGAACAGTCGCTACCGCTTCATTATCCGTTCCCGGATTAGCTCTTAAGTGAAGCCAGCTTGCCCCCACCACTTTATAGGTGTAATATTCCACCTCTTCTTCAGGCTCCTGAACCGGTTCTTCCTCTACCGGTTCTTCCTCAACTGGCTCCTCCACCGCAGGTTCTTCCTCTACTACCTCTTCTTGTACAGGCTCTTCCTCTACTGCAACCTCAGTAGTTTCTTCTTGCTCCTGCACTTCTGCCACAACAGGTGCCTTTGACCCCGAGTGATTTTTCTCTACTACCATATAAGCGGTAATTATCGCTATTACTAAAAATGCTATTGTTGTTAACGTATATACGAATCTGTTCATATTCTTTCCCCATTTTAATCAGACTTCAAATGTACAAATATTCCCATTCCATCTTCCTTTGAACTTTTGGCGTATATTATTCCGCCAAGATAATCGACTATTGCTTTAGCCTGAGCCAAGCCAAGGCCACTGCCTCCTATTGCATTGCTACCTTGATAATTTATTTCAAAAATATGTTTCAATTCCTCATCAGGTACACCAACTCCCGTGTCCCTAATTACAACGATAGTCTCCTTTGGTGCATTTGTTATAGTCACCACCAGCTTACCGTTATAGCCTGCAAACTTCACTGAATTATCAATAATATTTCTGAAAAGAACCCTTAGACTACCCTCATCTGCCCTAGCATATACATCCTCTTTAGGCTCTGAAATTTGCATTGTAATTCCCGAGGCTTTCATTCTTTCATGAAATTCCCTTAGAACTTGTCGAATTACAGGCGTAATAGCTACCTCATCAAAATCCGATGTAAGCTTGGCGGACTCCGGTAAAATGCCTTTAAGATTATCAAATTTTATAGCAGCGTCTAATCTGTTGCTTAAATCAGTAATTTCATTATCTGCCGCTTCAATTTTTCGTTCTTTAAGCTCAACCTGATTTTCGAACTCAGTCTTCATCCTATTATTTCGTTCTTTAATGTCATCATATCTTTCAGTTAAGGACTGATTCTTTTCTTTCTCTTCTTCCAGCTCATCAACCGATTCTTCTTTACAGGCTTTTGCGTACTGTACAGAGCATACTGCAAAACCAACAAAGCAAATAAAAATTATCCACAATTGTTCCTGATAAAAGCTAATCATTCCAACGATGAACACCGTATACATCAATGCCAATAATAATTTCTGCAAACTTGTTCTCATACTCTTCTCCATGTTCTATTTTACAATCACATCTGTTATCTATCTGAGAAAATATAACCTGCACTTCTTACTGTATGTATGCAATCTCGTTTTTCCACATCTATCTTTTTTCTAAGATTAGACACATGTACCATAACCGTTCTTACATCTCCCTCATCAGAGCACCCCCATATTTCCCTATACATTCTGTCATACATAATCAGTTCGTCCGGATGATCAACAAATAGTAGCAATAGATTATATTCTGTAGGAGATAAGTCCACTCGTTTTCTTTCACCACCATGCTTGCTAAATACTGTGTGGATTTTTTCATTGATATCAAACTGTTGAAAGTGTCGAATCCCCTCTATACCTCTTGTAGGCTCACTGGAATTCGCTCGTCTGATGTTGGCTGCCATACGAGAAATCAACTCTTCATAATCTATTGGCTTTACCATGTAATCATCAGCCCCGGCATCAAAAGCCTCAATCTTACTTACATTATCTCCAACACAGCTAATAAATATAATCGGAGCGTTTGTATGCTCACGAATAAAAGGACATAGTTCCAACCCCGTTGTACCTATCAACATCATATCCATAAGAATAATGTCATATTCACAGGATAATATTCTTTCCTCTGTGGTTAGGCGATCAACAGCTATATCCACTTCATAGCCTGCGTCTTTTAGACGAACATTATAGATAAAGCTCAAATCCTCGTCATCTTCAATAACTAAAACCTTCTTTTCCATATTTCCCGCTTTCTCTTTATTGAATTTCTAGGAAACTGCTAAACCCTGTCATATTAAAAATTTCCTGTACAGGTTCAGTAACTTTTGTTAGATACATACGTCCCTGCTTAGACTGAGCAGTTTTTTGTCCCATCAGAAGTGCACGAAGTCCTGCACTGGAAATATAGCTTACTCCACCAAAATCAATTTCCAGCTGACTCATTTTCTGTAAAGCCAAAAGAATTGCATCCTGTAGTGTCTGTGTAGTCAAACGATCTACCTTGCCTTCCACTTCAAGTACAATTTTGTCACTTTCCATTCTTTCGTTAACCGTCATAATTCATTGCCCCCTTCCAGTCTTATATATCTACTTACAATTCGTCTATAATAACACCTTACCTTATTATATAATCGTAACATAATCCCCGTCTGAAAATTTTGAATTTTCTGTTAAACATTGTGTTTCATATACAACATTCACACAAAAAAGAGTCCCAACTAATGAGACTCTTTTACATCAATATTCTTACATTTCTATTCCCGCCTAAAGCAAATTATCCATGGCATCCCAATCAAATCGTTTCAAAGCTTTTTCAAGTTCTGATACTTTCTTGTTATCCTCGTCGCCAAGCTTAAACTGGCGCACTTCAGAAAGCACCATTTCAGCCCCATCGAAATCCATCTGCTGCACAAGTTCTTTTAAAGCTTCGTAGGCTTCCTTCAGCTCCTCAGGATTAATTGGAGTTTTATCCTCTTCACCTTGGGATTCCTGGCTGGCTTCTAATTTGGAAAGCAAAGTTTTGTACCTTCTGTAATCGGCCAACAGCTTTTTAGTTTGTCCATTAATAAAATCTAAATCGTTTTTCTTTCCTGCATCCTCTAACTGTTCAGCCAATGCAGATAACTCCATAGCTCCAACGATTCTTGCTGAGGTCTTAAGAGCATGTACCTTTACTGTGTACAGCTTGATATCTCCGGCATTATATGCTTCCTCGATAGCATCAGCATTTAAATCAATTGTGTCATAGTAATCTTTGATTGAAATAACATATACCGTTACACCGCCAGAATTTTTTATACCCTCATCAACATCCAAACCATCCACCTGTCTAATCCAAAGCATATCATCTGGCAAGTCGGTAGGCTCGTTCTTTTCTAATTCCTCTGCTGGCTTTTGAATTATTTTATCTCCAAGATGCCTCATCAAAGTTGCTTCCATTGTAAAGGAATCAATAGGTTTAGATAAATATCCAAGAAAACCATGAGACTTATAAAACTCATCTGCATCCGACATATTGTTTGCAGTCAAAGCATATACCGGTAAATCTGGATATTTTTCCTTGATAATGGCATTTGTTTCAATACCATCCATTTCTGGCATCATATGATCCAAAAGAACAATGTCAAACTGTTTTTTCTCCAACAGTTCCAAACACTCCAATCCACTTGAAGCAGTTGTGATTTTTATTTGTGTTGCTCGAAGAAGTCCCTTAAAGACATTTAGGTTCATTGGACTGTCATCAACAACTAATAATTCGCCTTCTGGTGCAATAAACTGAGGTGCATAAAAGCCTGGAGGAGTAGTTTCCTCTCGCTCCTTAAATTCACCTATAGGAGTATTATCAATTACCTTTTGTCGGAAGGTAAAAATGAATTCAGAGCCCTCACCATAGACACTTTCGCACCAAAGATTTCCGCCCATTAATTCGCTGAATCTACGTGAAATGTCCAATCCAAGTCCTGTGCCTTGAATTCCACTGTTTCGCTTTTCATCTAGTCTTTCATAAGCTGTAAACAGTTTATCTAAATCTTCTTCCTTCACGCCAATTCCAGTATCTTTAACAGAAATGCGTAAATCACAATATTCTTCTGGATCATCTGTCACTGCTACTTTAAGTGTAAATCCACCTTTTTCTGTATATTTAACTGCATTCGTCAACAGGTTAAGTGTTATCTGTTTAATCTTTCCAAAATCACCATACAAAATACTAGGAATATTTTCATCCACTTCTACATCGAATGATAAATCCTTTTGTTCTGCACGAACTCGAATCATAGTGATTATGGCACGTAGTTGTTCTACTGGTTCATATTCCTGTTCCACCAAATGCATTTTCCCTGATTCTATTTTAGATATATCAAGAATCTCATTAATCAGGCTAAGCAATGATTCCGAGGCTGTACGAATATCCATCGCGCTATTGATAACGGACATCAAATACTCTCTAGGAACTCCTTCTGGGTTTTCCCTGAGAATTATTTCATCCATACCCATAATTGTGTTAATAGGTGTACGAATCTCATGGGACATGTTTGCAAGGAATCTGGATTTTGCAGAATTAGCTCGTTCCGCCTCATCCTTTGCTGCTGCAATTTCCATATATTGTCGCCGAATAACTGTCCATGTCATAACGCGCCAAACTGCGACGCCCACAACTACTGCAAGCAAAACGACCAATAGCACCCTTACAGCTGTTCTCTCAAAGAAAACCGGTTCTTTAATAATTGCATAAGTATTATCCTGAATTATTTCTCCTGACGCCTCATCCAATAGCTGAATATGAAGCTTATAATTTCCATATCGAAGCCCTGTGTATTCCAGCGTGGTTAATTCGTCTCTGTATCCAATAAAGCCTTTGTCTGGATTGCCTTCCAAATAAACTCTTACCAACGGATTTACCATGGAATAATCAAGTATTGCCGGTCTTATTTGTATTCTTCCCATAACTGCTGGAATAGTATATGTACCATATAAATCAGGTGAAATATACTGATCATCGCAGTAAATATCTGTTATTCCAGTTTTTATCCACAAATTTCCCTGGTAATAGTTATTGATATTAACAACACAAACACCATTCATTCCAGCAATATATAGGTTACCATCCTCATCTATATCACTATATTCCAGAACAATAGGTATACTGGTAAGTCCATTTGAAATAGTAAATAGTTTATACTTTTGTACATCATCACTTAGCATTTCAGATGCATCAACCCAGTAAACGCCATTTGATGCAAGTATCCATAGACCTCCATTTTTATCATAGAAAATATTGTCATTATTGTTATATGGAAAGGTTGATACCTCTTTTATATTCCCTTCCTTCATATATTCAATGGAATTTGATGTAATTATCCAATAAACATTTCTGCTGTCATCCCATTTGATTTTGTTTATTACGTCGCTTGTAAGTCCATCATCCTCGCCAAGCTTTGCAATTTCATCATCCTTAATTACATATATTCCATCACCATCTGTTGCTGCATATATCTCACCATCTTGCCCCGCTTCAACATCGAGAAAAACCGTGTTTTTTATACCCGACGACTTGTCTATTGTAGATACAACACTATAGTCTTTGATAATAGCTAAACCGCCATTTGTTCCAGCAATTATGCTTCCATCCTTCGCTTCTTCTACACATCTAATCTCATTACTTGGCATTCCACCATTCATAGTAAAGGATTCAAGGCTTCCATCTGATTTGTAGCAAACTAAACCATACTTATTTTCAAAGGTAGCAATCCAAAGATTATTACTACTGTCTTTGATTATGCACCTGATCTTTGCATTTCCCAGATACTCCGTTAAATCATTTTCTATAACTGTAGAAAAATTATCTATAATTCTAAGTCCAGCATTTGTGCCAATATACAGTGAATTATTATACACACATGTTGTGTTTACAACCTCTTCACTTAAACCCACCTTAGAGGTAATGTTTGAAAAGCTATTGGCCACAAGCTTCATAACCCCCTGCCTTGAGGATGCAACCCAAATATTTCCCTGATAATCAGAAGTTAGCATTTCTATTCCGCTCTCTACCGCAATATCATCTAACAAATGAAATACATTTTTTTCATCCAAATAGCCCAAAGCACTCTCAGAAGCCACCCATATTCTGTTACATGCTAATTCTATCCATTTAATTTTATCCAAAGGTGCTACAGATATTTCTTCCATATCATCTAGCTTCAGACCAAATTTACCATAATAGATTTTTCCAGAATTAACACCTATATATACTTTTTCTGAGCTTGATGGATCTGCATATATATTAGTAATGCTTTGTTCACCCAGCTCCTCCCCAGTATAGAATTCTGAGACACTACAATCCTTTAAAGAAAATACTGAACCATTTTTGGTATATCCATATACAGTACCATCTAAATCTGTTGATAAACGTAAAATTCTCTCGGTGTTTATTCTGCTATCATTAACTGTAAGTATTTGCCCTTTAGAATCTACATATGCTATTCCTTCAGTTGTACCTATGAATATATTTCCTTCTGAGTCTTCTGCGAATGTTCTTATCGAAGCAGAAGGTAAACCATCTTTTTTACTATAATGAGTTGGTTGCCTATATTCATCAAAATAGACTACACCATTATCGTTAGTTCCTATCCAAATACCGCCCTCAGAATCTTCAAATATTCCTCTTCCACTTGTTAGGCCCTCAGTAGAGGTAAAGCGCGTAAAGGTATTTCCATCGTAGCGCATAACTCCACTATATCCGCCTATCCAGATATATCCTTCCTTGTCTGATAAAACGTAATTTGCCTCCGAAGTTGGAAGCCCATTAACAGCATCATACACCTGGGTGGAATACCCTACTTGCGTTAATTGCCCTGTAGCAGCAAAGCCTCCACCCATCTGAACACTATCATTTTCTGAATCAATTTCCCTTGCACATAAATAACTAGTAAAGAAGCAACCAAGTGAACATATTAAAGCAAAAGAAACTATTATTTTTCCTGCTCTTTTACTCATCATAGTCATAATTAAAGTCTATTCCTTCGACATAAAATAAATCTTAAGCTTGTTTAATAATTCATCTTTTCCTATCGTTTTCAAAAAATAGCCTTCTGGTTTTAATGACACAACTGCCATAACACTCTCTTTATCATCTCGTCCCGTTAGAAACATTACCGGAATATCCTTTGTATCGTCGTCAGCTCTAAGCATTTCCAGAACCTGAGGACCATCAGTTACTGGCATTTCATAGTCAAGCAGAATCAAATCCACTTTGTTTGCTCCAAGCCATTTAATTGCTCTAAGCCCGGAAGTTGCCATAGAAACCCTGTAGGTATCTTTCAACCATTCTCGAACAAGATTCATGTAATTAGGATCATCGTCTACTACTAAAATGCTCTTTTTCAACTCGCCTGTTGAGGCCTTCTTTGTATACGTATTTACGATATTAATATAATTAGAATAATCTAGCGGCCTTGGTAGTATTTCAAAGATCAAATCCGATGGTATTCCCTTTGCTACATCATCTGTATCATTGGGTTCGCCAATGAGAATGATTTGTTTGTCATCATCCTCCATCTTATCTACAAGAAATGTTCTTATTTCATCATCGAGTCTTTCATCCTGTTCCATATAAAAGGTAACAAGCGAAATATCCTCCCAATAATCATTTATCTTTTCTACCGAAAGAGTTGTAAACTCAGCATCAATGCCAGCATCTGCCAGTTTCTTTAAAAGTACTCGAATAATAAATGATTCCTTTGAACCTAAAATTAAAATTTTGTCTTGCCCCATAAGTAAGTGTCCTCCATTTATTTACATATTGTTTAATAATTCTTCCATTTTGTCCCAGTCAAATGTTTTTAATGCTTTTTCTATATCTGCAAAAGCCTTTGCATCTTTTTCTTCAAGCTTATATTCATGTATCTGCTCCATTACCATTTCGATAGCATCATAATCCATTTGTGGAACAAGTTCTTTAATGGCATTGATTGCCTCATTTAATTCTTCTGGCGGTAATAAAGGTTTATTTTTGTCATCTTCTTTATAAAATAATCCTGAAAATTTATCCTGGAATGATTTATATGCATCTAATAATTTATTATTGTTACTTAAAATATAATCAATATCTCCAGCTTTTCCTGCATCCTCAAGTTTTTTAGCCTGATTTGATAATTCCAAGGCACCTATTATTCTGGCTGAACTCTTTAGTGCATGAACCTTTACTGTGTAAAACTTAAGATCCTTTTCGTTAAATGCCTTTTGTATTACATCAATATTTCCTTCCAGCGTTTCCACAAACATTTTTAGAGCATTTATAAACCCTTCTGCTCCTCCGCTGAAACGTATGCCATCCTCTACTGATATTCCCTCTACCGAATTAATCCACTGATATTCCGTTGGTAATTCCATAGATTGAACCGGCATATCTGATGCATCAACATCCATAACCAAATTGCTAGGTAAAAACTCCCTAATAGTTTTTTCTAATGTTGCTCCATCTACTGGCTTTGGAAGATAGCTATCAAATCCATGGGATGTATAGAATTCATCTCCATTGGAAATATAGTTTGCTGTAAGTGCTATAACTGGCAGTCTTTTATGTTTCTCACGAATTCTTTTTGCTGTCTCTAACCCATCCATACCAGGCATCATATGGTCTAAAAGAACAATATCGTAATTTGCCTCTTCTATTTTTTCCAAACACTCTTCACCCGACGAGGCGGTCACAATATACATCTTTGTTGCCGAAAGTAGCCCCTTTATAACTGATAAATTCATTGGATTATCATCAACAACAAGCACACTTACATCAGGAGCAATAAATCTTGGAATATAATTTCCCTTAGGTATTTCTTCCAGATTCTCATCAAAATTTCCCAAAAGCTCGTTATCTATGACCTTCTGTGATATCTCAAATGTAAATGTTGTCCCTTTACCATATTCACTGTCACAATCCAGTTTTCCATCCATCATGGTTGCAAAATGACGTGATATATCTAACCCTAAACCAGAACCTTGAATATTGCTATTTTTTACAACATCCATTAATTCAAAAGCCGAAAATAATCTTTCCTTTTCTTCGGTTTTCATTCCTATTCCAGTGTCAGTTGTAATAAATGAGATTTTGCAATCCTCCTGTTTGCGCTCCACCAGTTTTACAATGAATTGTATAGAGCCCTCCTCTGTATTCTTTACAGCGTTTGTCAGCATATTAAAAACTATCTGCCTAATCTTGTTTACATCTCCAAAGACTTTTTGTGGAAGATTCTTATCAATGTCTACAATAAACTGTAAGTCCTTTTCCTCGCACTTTTTTCTTATGTTGGTAATAATATTTCTTAAAAAGCTTTCCAAATCATATTCATGCTCATCCAACTTCATTTTTCCCGACTCAATCTGTGAAATATCTAAAATATCATTTACCAGACTGAGCAAGGATTCTGATGCAACCTGAATTGATTTGGCAAATTCCGTTATATTCTGATAATACTTTCTAGGTACTTCTGTTGCGTCCTCCCTTAATATCATCTCATTCATTCCCATTATTGTATTAATAGGAGTACGTATTTCGTGTGATATATTTGCCAGAAAACGGGATTTTGCTGTGTTTGCTTCTTCTGCTTTTTGCTTCGCTTCCTGTAGAGTATTGAGATTTTTAATCTCAAAGAAATACAAAAGCACAACCATTCCTACCATAGAAATATTTGTAAGTGATAGTCCATATGCAAATATTTGTATTATGGTAGCTATATATGGAAAGCCGACAAATAGTATTACTGGTATATATTCCGTTCTTAATAATGCCTTTTTGTACTTTAAAATCGTTATTAATTGAAGTGTCAATATTAACATTGGCATCAAATAGCAAAGTAAATAGCCATCTCCTCGTTGATAACGATTATTTTCATCAAACGTGTAATAGAATCCTGTAAACTGTGAAATTATTAATAGTACTAGCCCACAGAAAAAAAAGACTTCGCAATATCTCAATGTGTTTGGAATACGATTTAGTTTATCTTTTCCTTTATATAAGTCTATCAGATACAAATTAAAAGAATGTGTTCCGCACAATGAGAATAAAAAAACTGCAAAATTACTTATGCGAACCATCCAATAGCCAAGCTCACTAACATCGCCTCTGTATATATATGCCTCTCTATCAAACAGTAGCAATAGCATTGACACTACTTGCATATAGACAAGTGCACGTCTTCGTGAGGCGGACATAGTTTTTGTGAAGGAGGTCAATAATATGAGCACGCCACAAGCCCCACTCAAAAATAGCATTACACTTAATTGTATCTCTCTCAAAAAATTCATCACTTTAGTTTCCCCTGGAGAATTTTCTCCATCCTAGCCCAATCAAACACCTTAAGACTGCTTTCCTAGTTACTTTCCATTACTATCTCATCTTTTATATGCTTTCGAATGGTCTTCTCTAAAGCCATTCCATCTATTGGTTTCGTTAAATACCCATTAAATCCATGTGATTCATAAAAATCATCTCCTTCTGCAACAAAATTTGCAGTAAAGGCATAGACCGGAAGCTCGGGATTTTGTTCTCTTATTTTTGAGATTGTTTCTATTCCATCCATTCCTGGCATAAGATGATCCAGGAATACAACATCATACTCTCCAAATTTAAGTTTTTCCAAGCATTCCTCACCAGATTCTGCGGTAG
Source organism: Pseudobutyrivibrio ruminis (assembly GCF_015057245.1). Classification (GTDB taxonomy): domain Bacteria; phylum Bacillota; class Clostridia; order Lachnospirales; family Lachnospiraceae; genus Pseudobutyrivibrio; species Pseudobutyrivibrio ruminis_E. Next base: position 14,323 of record NZ_SVET01000004.1, on the reverse strand, counting down.
TAACAAAAACTTTTGTATCTCTCAACAACCCCTTTATAACTGTCAGGTTCATAGGATCGTCATCAACAACAAGCACTGAGGCATCCGGTGCAACGAAAGATGGCACATAAGGACCATTAACCACCAAAGCATCGTCTTCGCTAAAATCACCTATAGGAGTTGCATCAACAATTTCCTGCTCTACTATAAATGTAAATGTAGAGCCTGTTCCATACTCACTCTCACAGGTTAATGTGCCATTCATTAACTCTGCAAACTGTTTTGAAATATCAAGTCCCAGTCCAGTACCTTGAATTCCATTACTTTTTTCTTCATCCAGTCTTTCAAAAGCCGAAAATAATTTATCCATATCCTCAGGCTTTACTCCAATACCAGTATCTTTTACTGCAAACTTTAGCTTGCACTTTCCCACTGTCTGTTCCATCATAGCTACAGACAATGTAAAGCCTCCCTCATCTGTATATTTAACTGCATTTGTAAGTAAATTAAGAACTATCTGCTTTATCTTTCCATAATCACCATATAGCTTGCATGGAATATTTTCATCAATATCCAAATCAAAGCTCAGACCTTTTTGGTCGCTTCTTACCCTAATCATTTTGATCATGGAGCGTATTTGTTCGGCAGGCTTATACTCCTGCTCAATAAGATGCATTTTTCCTGACTCTATCTTAGAAATATCCAAAATGTCATTTATCAACCCTAACAGTGTTTCTGCTGAAGATCGAATATCTAATGCGTAATTAATTACAGACATAGAATACTTTTTGTCTACACCTTTAGCATCCTCTCTAAGAATCATTTCATCCATTCCAAGAATAGTGTTAATAGGCGTACGTATTTCATGCGACATATTGGCTAAGAAACGGGATTTCGCACTATTCGCTCTTTCTGCTTCTTCTTTGGCAGCCTGGATTTCTTTATACTGTCTTCGTATTATGGTATTTGTCATCAATCTCCATACAAATAGCGCCACCAAAAGAGCCACAAATATTAATAGTAAAATCTTTACAACCATCAGCTCAAAAATATGTGGTTTCTTTTCTACGCTGTATGTGGAATCCTGATATATTGTTCCTGTAGCATCATCAATAATCTGTAAATGAAGAGTGTACTCTCCATATGCCAAACCAGTATATTCAAGAGAATCTAATTCACTCTGAACAGCAGTAATACCCTCACTAGAATCTCCTTCGAGGTATATCCTTACCATAGGATCAGACAAAGTATAATTTAAAATAGCAGCATTCATTTGAATTCTGCCTGCATCGGCAGGAATAATGTATTTACCATCTTCATCAGGAAGCACACTGATTCCATCATACGTAATGTCCTTTACCCTGATTTTTATTTCGCTGGTTTGTTTAAAATAATTGTTGATATTAACTAGATTAACTCCACTTCGTCCAGCTATATACAGATTTCCATTTTCATCTAAGGCACTATACGCATTTCCTGTTGGTATACTAGTCAAGCCGCTGGCAGTGTTGTACAGTGAGTATTCTACAATTGAATCATCAAGCATCATATCTGCTTCAACGCAGTATAATCCATATGAAGATAGAATCCAGTAATTATCATTATTATCCCAAAATATATCGAAGTTATTGTTATAAGGAAATGTCTTAACAGGATATATTTCTCCATTTTTTATATACTCGATTGAGTTAGAAGTGATGACCCAATCAACATTTTTATTTTTATCAGGCTTTATTCTTAGAATGACATCAGATGTTAATCCCTCATCTCTTCCTATTTTAGATAGCCCAATACCATCATATTCAAATATACCCGCGCCGTCGGTGCCAATGTATATGTTTCCGTTTATTCCCTCTGTTACAGACAGACAGACCTCATTTTCCAGCCCATCATCTGCTGTTATTGTTTCTCTTACAAGTCCATTTTCAATAATCGCCACACCTTTATTTGTGCCAACTGCAATAGAACCATCTGTTAGCATAGAAGTGCAACGGATACCATTACTAATAAAACCATTATCCTCGTTGTACTGTGTTATCTGTCCATCCGCGCCGTAACAAATCAAACCAAATCCATTTGTATATGTAGATATCCACAGGTTTGAATGTTCATCCTCCATGAGGCAACGAATACGTGTGTCGATTAGTATATTCGTCAGGTCATTTTCTACCACATGAAAATCGCCATCTAAAATACGCAGACCTTTATCTGTTCCAATATAAATATTATCTTTATACAAACAAGTGGAATTTACTACTTCTTGCTCAAGGCCCGCCAAATCTGTTATATTCTGGAAATTACTGGTGACCACCTCCGCAACACCTTGTCTTGTTGATGCCAGCCACAGATTGCCCTGATAATCAGCTGTTATAATTTCAACAGTGCTATACAACGGACTGGTCTCAACTACATGGAATTCTTTGTCAGCATCCAAATATCCTAAAACATTGTCACTTGTTATCCATATTCGTCCACAGACATATGTAATATTAGATAGCTTTGTTGTATCTGCTGATAAATCTATTGTCTCTAGATTATTTAATCCATCTGAAATGCTTCCGTGATACAAAATTCCAGAATCATCGCCAAGGTAAATGCCATCTGCATTGTCTGGATCCATTCCAACAATAGATACTGTATTACTTATTATTTCCTGACTTGTCCAAAAGAAAACAACCCTATTGTTCTTTATGACAAATACATCTCCATCCCTTGTATTTCCTATGATTCTTCCTTGAGAATCTGCGTACAGGTAACTAATGTATTTATTAAGTAATTGGCTATCATCAATGTTGTATATATTAAAATCTGAATCAAAATAACAAATACCATTTGTTGTTCCTACATAAATCGAACCATTTTCATCCTCAGCAATAGAGCGGATTGTGGATGAAGGCAAACCATCCTTGTATGTATATTGTGTTCTTTTATCTTCCTCTATAACAACAATACCATTGTCATTTGTACCTACCCATATTCTTCCATTACTATCTTCATATAAGGCTTTTGCACTGGTCAAACCATCTGAAGAGTCCTGTCTTTCAAATGTTGCGCCATCGTATTTTATTACGCCGCCATAGCTTCCTATCCATATATAGCCATTGCTATCAGCAAGAACACAGTTTGCATCCGACGTAGGAAGTCCATTTGTAGCATCATAAAGCCTGACCGCATATCCTACTCCCTCCAACTGATTGGAAATAGCATAGCCTCCACCATTTTTTTCTAAATTTTCCGTGGCAGAAGAAACCTCATCTACATCTTCTACATTTGATGCATATATGTAAGGCGATTCAAAAACATTTGTAGCCATAAATATAGTTGCTGCTATTCCAATGGCAAAATATTTCCTGCTGCTATTATGTTTCATGCACTAGGTCCCCCCGTAAATGCTTAAACTATAGTTATTCCTGATACTTCTTTAAGACTCTCCTAACTTCTTTTTCTGATTCAGCAAATACCTCAACACATTTAGGATCAAAGTGTGTTCCTGAGTCCTTTATAATAATATCCATAGCTTTTTCAAATGGCATTGGTTCCTTATAAACTCTTCTTGCTGTCAAGGCATCAAAGACATCTGCCACTGCCATTATTCTTGCTGAAAGAGGTATAACTTCCCCTTTTAACCCTTCTGGATATCCACTACCATCCCATTTTTCATGATGGTAAGCAGCCATATTTCTTGCTTCTTTTAAATAGCTTTCACCCTTAACTGTACTTATTGCCTTCTCCATAATCTGCTTACCTGCTGTGGTATGAGTTTTCATAATCTCATATTCCTCATCTGTAAGCTTTCCTGGCTTATTTAACACAGCATCAGGTATATTTATTTTTCCTATATCATGCAAAGGTGCTGACATTTCCACATCTGAGATAAACTTTGGAGTGAGCTTTTTAGAATAATAGCCTTTCTTCTGAAGTCCCTCTAATATAATCTTTACATAATCTGCAGTTTTCAGAATATGATATCCTGTGTCCGAATCTCTATTTTCAACTAAATCCGCCATCGTAATGATAAGACCCGATTGCATTTGGTTGATAGCTTTTGCCTGCTGACGAACATCCTTCATTTTTTCCGCTGTGCTTTCCGTCATTTTGCAAAGTGCCTTATACAGATTTTCAATTTCATCTCCAGTGTGGATATCTAGTGCTTTTATTCTTCGTACATTTTCTTCCAGCGCAGTCTGATTGTCATTTTCCGTCATAAAATCACTTGTATAGGCAGCCATACTGTTTATTGGATAAACTAAATGATATCTGGATAGCCACATACCATAAGCCAGTATTAGTAAGAAAAATCCGGAGAATATCAAAAATGTTTTTATAATATAATCCTTCAGATAGCCTGAAAGATATTTAATTTGTACATCTGCTGCAACATAACAAACAGTGTTTCCATCAGCATCTTTTACCGGATAATATTTAGTGATTATCCACCCTGATATATCGTCTGATTCTACTGGCTCAATTTCCTTGCCAGCAAATAAATCGTCCAAATAAGGCTCAAAGGCTTCTTCAAATGGAATCATATCTCCATTGTCATATGGCTCTACCTCCTCGGTAGCCAAATCAAACACCACCTGACAGCCATCTTTTTTCATTCTGATTACATAAAGATACTCTACGCCCTCAAAATTTGCCCTGATATCATACAAAGCATTTTCTGTTTCTATGTAATCACTTAATTCATGTCCTTTGATAACATAAGCATCAATTCTATCTGGATCAATCACCTTTGCTGCCATTTTAACGGCGCCTGTTGCATTGGCGATGTAACGCTCTCTAACATCAGAATAGAATAGCTGCACGCTAATTACACTCATTATCACAGACATAGTTATTGCTGCAGTAATGAGCATACTCGAAACTCTTTTTTGTAATTTAGCACTATTCTTTTTTGAGGCTATTTTCATCCTCTTCATATCTATAGCTGATAAAGGACGCTGTTGCCAACCAATGTCCCAAATCTCATCAAGATTTTTCTGTGGAACTAATCTAAGGACCCCAAAAACAATTCCTGCAGATAAGCCTTTATCTATTAGGTTTAGAATTATGTTAACTGCAAAAAAGCAAACATATAGATTGATAGAATATCTAGTTGAAATATATTCACTGACATGTGATACCTCGGCATATTGTGGATGATGTATCAACAAAAGCTGCACACCTGCTCCCAATCCCCCTGCAATTAATGCCAAAATCAGAAGATATTCTGCAACGCGAGTTTTCTTTTTTAAATAATTACGATGAGTATAAATAGATGTAACAATTGCCATAAGAACACTTAGGATAGCGTAGTATATCGCAAGAGGATTATATATGCAGCAAACAAGATTTGTTATAACCGCCACTAAAATACCTGGCAGCATGCCGCATACCGCTGCTGTTGCAATCGTTCCAATAGAATCCAAATACATTGGCAGCCCCATTTTATACATCAGGAATGAAAGCAAAAAATTAACAGTAACGCCGCCAATCATTGTTATGAAATTCAAAATAACATTTTTATCAAATTTTTTCATCACTCAAAACCCCTTAATATAACCCTATGTAATTATATCATAGTTGCAACAATTCCTCTATTTTATCCCAATCAAACACTTTTAATAACCGTTCGATTTCAAATATTGTTTTTTCATCATCACTTGGCAATTTATAAGTATTTAATTCTTCTATAAGCATTTTTATAGAATCATAATCCATTTGTGTTACTAACTCTTTCAATGCCTCATACGCGTCATTCAATTCTTCCTGCGAAATCTCCTGCTTAGGCTCTTCACTATCAGAAGCTTCAGCTTCCTTCTCATAGATATTTATCATTTGGTTGTAAATCCTTGTGTAAATATCTAATACCTGATTCGTATTTGCGATTATCGCATCTACGTTTTTATCCTTTCCAGCCATTTCAAGCGCCAACGCCTTTTCAGATAAATCATTAGCACCTATAAGTCTTGCAGATGACTTTAATGCATGAACTTGAATAGTATAATTCTTAATATCCATGCCATCATAATAATCCTTTATCATCTGAATTCGTTCCTTGGCTGTTTCGTAAAAGCTTTTACAAACTACAAGATAAGTATCTACATCTCCTGCTGCCAAGATTCCTGAATCAACATCGATTTCTGGTATCTGGCGCAAACCAGAAATACTGTCCCCGTCCCCATCAGAATCATTCTCTTCTTCGTCTGTTCGTTCAACATCAAATTGCTTCTTATCATCTGGCAAGTACTTTTCTATCATGGCCTCAAACTTAAGACCATCTATTGGTTTTGACAAATAGTCTGAAAAACCTACTGCCAAGTACTCCTCCTTTGCCCCCTTTACTGCATTTGCAGTAAGAACAATGATAGGAGTATCATTATTAATCGAGCAAGCCTTTCTAATGGCTGCGTATGTTTCCTCGCCGCTCATTCCAGGCATCATTGCATCTAAGAATATAATGTCGTACTTTTTAGTATGGCATAAATCTACCGCAATCGGTCCTGAAGGTGCTGTATCAACCTGAATCTGAATACGCTTTAAAAGATTCTTTGCGACAATCAAATTCATTTCTACATCGTCAACTACCAAAATGTTGGCATTTGGAGCATGGAAGGACTCCATAGCATCTTCGGAAACGGCAACGTCAGCCTTTTTCCTATAATCTCCTAGCTTTTCCTCTCCCTTTACCTGTTGAATAATGGAAAATGCAAAAGTTGAGCCTTCGCCATACACACTAGTAACCTCAAGCTGACTATGCATTTTTTCAAGAAGACTCTTTGTAATGCTCATGCCAAGGCCTGTACCCTCAACCTTTTTATTCTTCTGTTCATCAAAACGCTGATATGGCGAAAACAGCTTTTCAATATCCTCTTCCTTGATGCCTATACCTGTATCGCTTACACTAACCTTGAGCATAATATCCTCGTCTGACTCTCGAGAATAATCCATTTTAAATGTAACGCCACCTTCCTGCGTATACTTAACGGCATTACTCAGAATATTGATAATAATTTGCTCTATTCGCACCTCATCGCCAAATAAAAACTGAGGAATATCCGGATTTATATCAACATTAAAGCTAAGCTTTTTATCGTCAGCCTTTGGTTTAATCATGTTAATCAAATCGTTAACTAGTATGCTTAAATCATAATCACTCTCAATTAATTCCAGATTACCCGATTCAATCTTTGAAAAGTCCAAAATATCGTTAACTAGAGCAAGCAAAGTCTTACTGGCATTTCTTATATCTCTTGCGTATTTTTTTGTTGTTTCTTCCTTTGACTCTCTTGTAATCATAGTTCCCATGCCAATAATTGCATTAATAGGAGTTCTGATTTCGTGAGACATGTTAGCCAAAAACTCTGACTTCATCTTGTTAGCCGCTTCTTCCATCCTAAGGGTTCTTTCCAAGGCAGCAGTTTTTTCAGCTTGTAATTTCTTTACAACTTCCTCATGCTCAATATTTTGTTTTTTGGTTAACGTATATACGGTTCCATTTGCAAATGAAACTATTACTGCAAAAACTATTAAACTTACTTCTAGATAAAAATATATCTTGAATGCTGTAGTTTCATATGCTTCTCGTTCTTTTATAATTGTATATTGTTGTTCTACTAGAACTCTATTATCGTCATTCAACACTTCTATATTAAACTTATATGTCCCGTAAGGTAGACGGTAATAGGATATTGTTCCTAGTTCACTTGCTAAAACCTTCGTCTTTTCTATATCAACACCCGATAGATAATATCGTATATACGGATCACTAGGAGTGAAGTTATTTAAATCTAAGGTAAAATCTGCCCTCTCTACTCCTCTAGGAATAACTATTTCATCCATCGTGGTAACAGGCACGTATTCTCCATCATAAGAAACACCTGTTATCTTTGCCTTATATGAATCAATATTCATTCCATAATTATCAAGATTCAATGAATATATTCCTGTGCTTCCACAAAGGAAAATTGTATTATCTTCAGAAACATAATTCCATGCATTACTTGTAAGGCTTCCTGGCAGCCCCTTATTAGAATCCAACAAATTATAGACATTTGCTGACAAGCCTGCCATCAGGTCTTCATATCTAACTACATAAATACCTGCTCCGCCAATTATAAATACGTTGCCACTTTCCGATTGATATAAATCAAAGTTGTTAAAATATGGTATGCCTGTTAACTCTCGAATCTGATATTTTTGATTCATATAACAAAGCCCACTTCCAGTCATTATAAAATAGCCATTTCCAACTTTATCAGCCACTATTCTGAGGATAACACTTGAACATAGGCCATCTTCTTTCGTTATATATTTTTCAACCTTGCCATCTTTTATAACAGCTATTCCATCACCGTCACTGCCTGCAAGTAGTGTGCCATCCTCCTGCTCTAAAGCATTTAAAATTGTTGCATTATCTAGTTCATTTCCCAGTTCAAGTGTGCTTTCAATCTTTCTATCCTTTATGAAAGTTAATCCACTTTCACTAGAAACCAGAATTCTACCATCTGATAGAGTTAGTAAAAATCGCTGTTTTCTATCTGTAATCTGATTTTCATCCTGCACATATTGATAAAACTCTCCAGTATCTGAAACAGCCATTAAATTTTTGCCATAACCAGCTATAACTAAATTGCCATCTTTGTCCTCCGACATTGATCTAATTCTTGTTTCCGCGTAAAATTCAGTAATCTCATTGTATACAGCTTTACCAGTGACATAATCTATAATTACAAGTCCATCATCAGTTCCAATATAAAACTGATTATTTTTGTTTTTTATAACATTTGCTACCGCTGGTGAAATATTATAAACACCAAATGTATCAACAAAAGCAGACTGACTTAAACATAGTAATCCACGACGATAAGAGGTAAACCACAAATCTCCTTGATAATCCTCAAATATTTGTTCCACAGAGCTATCAAATCTTCCTGTGTTAATATGACTTACATTCCCCTCTTCATCTACAAATCCTATTCCAGAATCAGCCGCAATGTAAATCAAACCGTTACGATGAAAATACATTTCATTAATATATGTAAAATCAGGAGTATCAATAGTTTCTATTTTGTTGTAGGCTCCATCAACATACTCATATTTGTAGATACACTGCATATCTGTGCCTATATATAAATTATCTTTAGAATCATAAGCTATTGTAGTCGCTTCATTACATTCAAATGAATTTTCCACCTCATAACTATCTGTAGAAAAAACAGTAATATTTCCAACAGTATCAAGTACAGCAACATGCCCATTGCTATCAGCAGCTTCCTTTGATACATAACCAATATCATCAAAGGATTTAATGATTACTGGTTTTTCATCTTCAACTTTTACAATTTCGAGCCCTGCTGTAGTTCCTACAAAATAGTTTTCTTTGCCATCTTCAACAATGGCTCGTACAGAATTGGCTGACAACCCATTATCAGTATTTAACACGCCTACAGACAAATCGTCATGAACCACAGACAGACCTGCCCCATTGGTTCCGACCCAAAGCCTATCATTTTCATCCACATACAAGCACTGTACAGATCGAATAGATGCCACGGAATCAAGCAAATCGAAGTTTTTGCCATTGAACCTGTACAAGCCTCCGTATGTACCGACCCACATGCTTCCATCGGAAGTCTGTGCCAAATCATTTGCACATCCACCAACTAAACCATTATCACTATTGTATATACGTTGAACAAAATTGATGTTCATTTCGGCTTTAGCATTTATTGGACCAATAAATGCTAAGGCTGTAGAAATTGCCAAAAGCGTCAAGGTAACTTTCGCTCCCAATGCTTTTTTCAATTTAGATGAATTCTTTTTTCTGAAATACCATTTATAAAGCTTTCTGACTGTATAAATAAGCATACAGCTCACAAATGCGTCTGCAAAAGACACAAAAAGACTGCATATAGCAATGCAAGAAAACAGACTGCCGCCTAAATTCGTAATATAAGCTGCTAACGCATCTATTAGATAGTTTCCGGCATACTCTGGGTAGTTGATATACGATACAACAGTCAACATAGTTCCTTGCAATATTGCAAATGTAAGGGCTAAGCTTATCGTAGAGAAAAACCTATTAAAAAATCTATTATTTCTGCTCAATAAATAAATTAAAATAGCCATTAAAGCATCGATAACAATAAAAACTATATCTCCTGCCACAAAAAACTTAGCTAGAAGGCCACCAATGATTGCAGCTAGAAGGCCCACTATCCATCCTCCGTAATAAGAGGCATAAATAATTCCTGTAAGGTTCAGATTTCCTGGAAATTCCAGTAGATGTGCTCCCCCTCTGCTCAATAGTATAATTACTATACCCTGTATTAAAATTTTGAGCTTTTTCTTATCTATGTTAACCATTTAAAAACTCCCCAACTATTCCTCAATGGTATCAATAATTTTTAGAAACACGTCTATAATAAGTGGATCAAACCATGTTCCCGAATTATCTTTAAAGAATAATTTTATTTCTTCTAGATTATACTTTTTACGATATTCTCTATCGTGACTAATATCATCATAGGCATCAGCGACAGCAATAATCCTTGCAATTAAAGGAATATCCTCCCCTTTCTTGCCCATTGGATAGCCTTTTCCATCAAAGCGTTCATGGTGATACAATGCTGCTGCAGGTGCCAGCTGTATCATCTTCACATTTTCAAGCAATTTTGCACCTTTAATTGTATGTATTTGTACAATTTTCTCATCATCCTTTGTGAGCTTGGTTGATTTTCCTAAAACTCTTTCCGGTACTGCATAATTACCTATATTGTGAAGGAGTGCACCATAATACACTACATTACAATCATGCTTATCCATTCCCATTGCTTCAGCAATTTTCTTAGAATATTTTGCAACTCTATTAGAATGTTCTTTGTGATAATAATCCTTTTCATCTGCAAGATTGCTACAGATTGTAAACATGTCATCTATTATCTGGGTTTGATAATTCACAGTACTTTCGAAGCCTAAAATAATCCATCCAATTATTGCAGATACAATTATCAGTAAAATCCATGCCGGTATAAGTACAACAAATATCATTCCAGCTGTGCCTGCAAAATAAGATTTAGTAAGATGATATGTCATTACATAGTCAGATAAATCATTGTCCCCAGACAGACTATACAGGATAAATCCAATGTTGGACTGACCTGAGAGCTCCGATGTTGACTTAATTGGTACTTCTCCAGAATCACTACCTGTTTTTGGATGATATATATAATAATCACCACTATTAAGAGGAATAAGCAAATCCTGTCCTGCCAAATAATAATCAAGAGTAATATCACTTGCGTTATAATCTCTCAAATCTAAAGTCTGAATGTTTTCTACGCCATTCTTAAACTGATGAATTTCCATAGTCCCATTCCAGGCATTATTAATCCAACAGCTTTCCCGAACATATACCTTCAACTGCCAATCTGTTAAGAGACACTTTGAATTGTTTACTATAGTAGCTTCATAGATTTTGCCATTAATGACCATATTATCGAAAGCATCATTCTTTTCCCAAGAATCTGTAAGCATCCCCCTAGGATGAATATCCGCTATAACATCCATGGATACAGTATCTGGTGTATAATATCTTTCCTGGCTATTAAACTTGTTAACTTGAATCACGTGAAATACAAAAGAAATAATGATGACAGCAAAAGAAATTCCTAAGATTATAAACAATCTTTTTATTAGTTTTCTGGTTTTCTGTAATGTACTCATACTCTCACCCCTCGTTATATAAAATAACACTTCTATTGTACCCAACTTTTGCAAAAATGTGTCTTTTTTGACAAAAAATACACAAAAAAAGACCTTTTTTCAAGGTCTTTTTCTTAGATATGTTTATAATGTCATGCTAATAGCGCCTAGCAGCTCTTCAACCTCTTCATCAGTTGGAATTCCATCATAGCAAAGTGCATAATCGATAAGCTGTTCAAATGCACTCTTTCTAGATGCTTCCAGTGGAAACAGCTCTGTAATCGGTTGTCTCCATCTGCCAAGCATCTCGTTAAGCTCTCCAAGCTTTGGCGTAAGCACTTCTTTTTCTTTATTTCTAAGGAACTGAGTAAGGGCAGGGCTATTGCCACTGCTAGAAAATGCTCCTACTAAATTCTGCTCCTTCAAATATGATGGGAAAATAAATGAGCATTTATCCTTGTCATCCACCACATTGACAGGGATACCGCCTTCGTTACACATCATAGAAATCTGAGCATTGAGCTCATTATCATTAGTTGCAACAACAACCAACTTGCGATCCTGAAGGTCAAGTGGCGTAAACTCGCGCTGTTCTAAGAGCAGATGATCCGTCTCCTCAGATAAAGCAGCCAATTCCATAGAGATTTCTTTGGCAATCACATGTACTTTTGCTCCAAAATCCAGAAGTACATTTACCTTTCTAAGGGCCACATCACCGCCACCTACAACCAGACAATTAGTATCTGTTATATCTACAAACATTGGAAAATATGCCATATCAGCCTCCTTGATACGTTTTCTCATCATCAGTGTATACACTATAGCAAAAATATGTGAAAAAACTATTCTTCGTAAATAACGCTCTTATCAATTTGAGATAATGCAATATCTATCTCTTCCAGATACTGCTCACCTATCTTACTCATTACAGAGTTTTTCTTGGTGATATAGCCTATTTCCATAATACTATTAGGATTCTCTTCATCTCCTTTGTAAGGAACAACCACATATCCGTCGCTATTCAAGTCGCCCCATACAATTCCAGAACACAGAGTATAACCGTTCATTGCACGAACCAGGTTAAGCATTGTTGATCTATCTGTAACTCTTACAGTCTGAGGATATATATTCTCGCTAAGAATCTCTTCTGCCAAAAACTCACTATTTTCTCCTTGTTCAAAGGAAAGACAAGGATAATCCTTCAAGTCATCAAACGTAATATATTCTTTTTGAGCAAGTGGATTCTCTCCCCATAAGTAAACAAAAGCTCGACACTTAATAAGTGGATGAAACTCCACAGAATGCTCATTAAAAAGCTTATTCAAAGCCTTTCTATTATGCTCACTGATGTACAAAATACCGATTTCGCTTTTAAGAGTGCTGACGTCCTTTATAATATTGTGAGTTGTGGTCTCTCTCAAGGCAAAATCAAACTGATTCATATCGTATTCTTTTGCCATGTCAATGAAGGCTCTTACAGCAAATGTGTAGTGCTGAGTTGATACACCAAACTTTCTTTTGTATGTACCTTCATCCTTATATTTTTGCATTACAATATCGTATTGACGATAGAAACCTCTGATGTCATCCAAAAATTCCTGCCCCTCAGGTGTTACGATAACACCTTTATTGGTTCTCATGAAAATGGTCAGTCCCACCTCATTTTCCAGCTCTTGAATGGCACTGGTAAGTGTAGGCTGAACAATGTATAGCTTCTCCGCTGCCTTGTTCATTGACCCCATTTCTTCAATAGTTAACGCGTACAATACTTGTTGTAATGTCATAGTTTTATTCCCCTATTTTGTCTCTGCTAAATCCGTTAGTTAAATCCTTAATAACCTCACTGGCTAAAACCAAGCCTGCTACAGCAGGTGTAAATGCTATAGAACCTGGTATATCCCTTCTCTCTGTGCATTTGTGCTCTGCGCCAGGTGGGCAAATGCAATTTGTCCTGCAGCTAATGGCCATATCCTCAATTGGACGCCTTGGCTTTTCATCTGAGAACACAACCTTTAAATGCTTAACGCCCCTCTTCTTCATCTCTCGGCGCATTACTTTTGCGAGAGGGCACATTGTTGTTTTATAAATATCTGCCACCCTAAATCTGCTAGGGTCCAGCTTGTTTCCTGCTCCCATGCAGCTGATTACTGGAACATCAAGCTCCTTACAGCGCATAATAATTTCGATTTTAGCAGTAACTGTATCTACTGCATCCACAACATAATCGTATGTTTCGAATGGAAACTCCTGAGCATTTTCAGGAAGAAAAAAGCACTTATGAACAGTGATATCTGCCTTTGGATTGATATCAAGCATACGTTCTTTCATAACATCAACCTTGTGCTTACCAACTGTAGAACGTGTTGCAATGATTTGTCTGTTAAGATTTGTCAAACAAACCTTATCATCATCTATCAAATCAAAATGGCCAACACCACTTCTTACAAGGGCTTCACAAACATAACCGCCGACACCGCCAATTCCAAAAATGGCAACTCTTTTATTCTCCAACTCCTCCATGGCTTCCTTGCCAAGAAGAAGTTCTGTTCTTGAAAACTGATTTAACATAATTACCTCTATAATCAAAACCACCGGCTTAGCCGGTGGTTTGTTCTAGCCCTATAAGGGCTTGTTACCGGCACTGGAGTCTAAAGAC
>NZ_SVET01000021.1 GCF_015057245.1 Pseudobutyrivibrio ruminis | reverse complement strand
TCGATTGTGATAACACCATCGTTAGAAACCTTTTCCATAGCGTCAGCTACCATCTGACCTACTTCATCATCACCAGCTGAAATTGCTGCAACACGAGCAATCTGCTCCTTGCCATCTACAGCCTTAGACATTTCAAGAATAGCCTTAACAGCACAATCTGTAGCCTTCTTCATACCCTTTCTAAGAACGATTGGGTTTGCGCCAGCAGCAAGGTTCTTCATACCTTCCTTTACCATAGCCTGTGCTAAAACTGTAGCTGTTGTAGTACCATCACCTGCTACATCGTTTGTCTTTGTAGCAACTTCCTTTACGAGCTGAGCACCCATGTTTTCGAATGCATCCTCAAGCTCAACATCCTTAGCGATTGTAACACCATCGTTAGTGATAAGTGGAGCACCGTAAGACTTTGCAAGAACAACGTTACGTCCCTTAGGTCCAATAGTAACTCTAACTGTATTTGCTAATTTATCTACGCCTGCCTCAAGAGCCTGTCTTGCTTCAGCGCCATACTTAATTTCTTTTGCCATAATAATCTACCTCTTTTCCTAAATATTATTCTACAACTGCAAGAATATCATTCTGACGAACGATAATGTACTCCTCGCCTTCAAGCTTAACTTCTGTACCAGCGTACTTTGAATATATAACCTTCTGGCCTTCCTTAACCTGCATTGTGATTTCCTTACCGTCAACAATTCCGCCAGGGCCAACAGCTATAACCATAGCTTCCTGTGGCTTCTCCTGTGCTGCAGATGCAAGAATAATACCAGACTTTGTAGTCTCTTCTGCTTCGCACTGCTTTAATACAACGCGATCTGTTAATGGAACTAATTTCATTTTATATTACCTCCTAATTTAAGTATCAAAATCATTTATTAGCACTCCATTCAGTCGAGTGCTAACCACAAAGAGTATAATAGGATTCTCTCGAATCAGTTGCAAGCAATTAAGGTTAGTAGTTTTCGAAAGAATCCTATAAAAAGCTCTTATTTTCTCTTTATTTCTCGTTTTTTCTCATTATTAAACTTTTAGGTAGCTTAGAAAGCAGAGAATGCTTAAGACTGTCGCCACCTGCAGACACAAGTTTGCCAAATACATCCAAAATCAAAGCCTGATTCTTGGGATCAAGAGTTTGTATCTCTTTTGTTAGTGACGCAATAGACCTGACTTTACTAGATGTAATCTGTGAAAGCCTTGTAGCCCCTGATGAGCTAATAAGGGACGAAAAGAAAACATCACCAAATGCCGCCCTGGTCTCATAATCAAACTGAACAGCCCATTTCTTGATGACTTCATCAATTAAAACTGAAGACGAAGCAACTGCATCTACCTGTTCAAATTTATTGCGTTTTATCTGCCAGCTCATTGGGTCATGTTGGTTAATCCCCTTTGCATCACTGACAACAACCTGCATCTTAGCCTCTGTATACATAAGCATTCCAATAATAGATTCTTCTGGAATAAACTTATGAACTCTATTAATCATAGCTTTATAAGCAGGCTTTTCGAGGACTTCCGGAATAAATCCAGGTCCATCAAAATTATACACTCCTAAGATACTATCCTGTATATGGCCCCTGCAGAATGTGCTTCCATAAACAGCAAAATTACCACCCTTTGAGTGGCCACCAATTCGAAGCTTTTTCATTGTCCTTGCAAAATTGGTATTGAGATAATCTGCCGCCTGAAGCTGACCGCCAGTGCCTTCAGAAAAGCACATGTTAAAATCTTCTTTCCATCCAACAAGTGTATCGTCAGTTCCTCTAAAAGCAACAAAAATAGTGCCATCAGGCAAATAAAAGCTGCAAACAGCAAACTGAGTCTGCTTTTTAGCATCAACATCATTAACAAAACCTGCAAGCTTCATTCCACCAAATCTTTTAGAATTAGCCATTTTAGGCATAATAAAGGGAGCAAGCTTAGTCAAAGCTGTTCTTGCCATCAAACCTTCTTCTGTGAATTTTTCAAAGAATTTTTTATTGAGATCTTCTATTGATATTTTTTCTTTTAGGCCAGGACCAGGCACTAAACCATCAAAAGGTGCATACACCAGCTCGCAAAGAGCTAGCGCATCCACCTCATTAAACGGATCTATATCGAAAGGGACATCCCCTCTCCAGTCAAGATAATCAAAGATGTTAGCCATACAACATACTATTCCTCAAATAAAGCATCTGAGCCAGCCTCAGGCTGTGACTTTGTTTCTTCTGCAAACTCAACTACAGGCTCTTCCTCAAAAATAGATTCATCTACTTTGTTTTTGCCTGAAATTGGAGAATCCTCCATGTTGCGATTAAAGTTTCTATTAGAATCCTTCTTATGATCCCTAAGGCCAATCACCATAAGTAACAATGAAAATAGAGAAAATGCTCCTACCACTACTAAGTAAGCGCATGCATAAACATTTCCATCAAAAATCTTGATAGGTGTTAAGAGCAGGTAAATGCTTGCGGCAATTGTAGCTGCTCCGAGAATCAAGCTTAAGAACCAAGAGCCTCTTTGAATATGGAACAATGCAAATGACTGCTGAAGCATGATAGCACCAAAAACCACGCCAATGAGACAAACAAGGGCATCAATAAATGCTGATACAATATCCGCATTTACGATAAAAACTGCACCTATTACAACAAGGATGACACCCATTGTAAAACCATAGCTAGTGATTCTAGTAAATTCATGATTAAAGAAATATTTAATCATGTAGTACATTCCAAAACAAATAAATAAAATACCAAAACCTAAAATAGAGAATGAATATACCACTTTTGAAATAAACTCTACATTAAGTGTGAGCAAACAAATACCAACAGCCAGGTAAGCAATCGCTCCGATAATATTGGCAATCAAGCCTGCCTTTGAGTCCTTAATTTCTTCTTGTGTGTGAGCCATAGTCTCCTCCTTAGTATTGATTAAGTGATAATAATCAGTATTTAACCAAATAATATAGCAGTAAGATTTATTAAACAGTGAGCAATAATGCACATAGATAAACGTTTATTTTTAATATACATAAATCCAAGGGCTGCTCCCATCAATACTGCATATATGAATTGTACTATATTATTGTGTAGAATTCCAAAACAAATTGAGGAAATCACTACCGCTGGAACCGGGCCGTACCATAAGCATAGCTGGCCTGTTAGAATGCCACGCATTAACAATTCCTCTAATATCGGAATTACTAAACAGTTGCATAACACCTTCATTAATAAATCGCCATCAGTAAGTATACTGTTAGCTCTGGCAAAGCCTGCCGACGATTCAACCAAACCACTATGTGTCAGAGCTACGTTAAGTAAAACTGCCACAGCTACTGTTGCCACAACCCATATCGCATATACGAAGACTTGCTTTTTGTTTTTAACAGGCTCCGGAATAAGCTTTGGAACATTTGAATAAATAATATACATTGGCACAATGCAAACAATGCCTGCTATAAGCAGACATGTAAGCTTGCCGTATTTATCTCCTATGATATCAAGAAGTAACGATACTCCAAGCTGATATACAAAGAAATAAACAAGCAACGGATATATAATTTGAATGATTCTATTCTGTCTAATTTGCTTCAATGTATTCAAGCACCTCATTTGGATAGTCTAAAATAGTAACAGCTCCAGCATCTTCCAAATCCCACTTTGAACCAAAGCCCCAGGAAACACCAATGCAATCGATTCCTCTTTGTGCAGCACCTTCTGCATCAAACTTGGTATCACCAACAAGAACTGTTTCTTCCTTTTTGTGCCATGGTGCACGAGAAAAGCATAGATCAATAACCTCTGCTTTTGTATCTATGGAAGCATCCAATGTAGCTCCACAAATATCAGTGAAATAATGGTCTATACCAAGCTTTGCCAAAAGCTTTCTAGCAGTTGGTTCTGGCTTTGAAGTACAGACAAAAAGACAATAGCCTCGTTTGTTTAATGCAGCAAGAAGCTCTTCTATGCCAGCGTAAACCTTGGCATTGAACATACCATTTTCCTTGTCGTAATACTGTCTGTAAGCGGCAACAGCACCATCAAAATCCTCATCCTTAATATGCAAAAGCTTTGGAAAAGAATATGTAAATGGTGGCCCTACGCATTTGCGAAGTGTAACAAAATCTGGAATGTCATATCCATATTTTGTAAGGGCAACCTTCAGCCCCTCAATAATACCAGGAGCTGAATCAACAAGTGTGCCATCTAAATCAAAATAAACATTTTTTATCATTTCTTAACGCCCTTTGTGTCTCTGCTTGCGATGTGAAGTCGTCCGATTGAAACAGTTTTGTCTTTAACCTTAACATCTACATTTTCGCCTTCGCCAAGAATGTAAATATTAATAAGCTCGTCGCCCTTGCCAAGTTTCATTCCACGGACACCAACTGCTGTCTTTTTCTTTTCAGGAATTGTGTCCCCTTCAATTCGAAGGAACATATCCTTTGCAGACTGCATTACAACAGAGCTACCAGGATTAAGCTTGCCAACACAGATAACCTTATCGTCATCAGCAAGTTTTGTTGCAGCAATTTGCTTTCTAGTAACGTCAAATTCTGCACCCTCAACAACCTTAATCATAGATTGCTTAGTACCGAATAAAAGTCTTGATTGGATAATGTTAGCCATTGAATCTGCAAAGATAAGATTCTGCTTTGTAAGGTCAATCTTTGAGCCCTTTTCTGCAGTGTCGATTGGCTGTCCCTTGTCGCGGAACTTACCAAATGGCAAGCTGAGAACCTTAATCGCATGCATGTCTCCGTCATCTGTAAAGAGACAAATCTTATCTATGTTTTTACAGAAGATAATCTTTTTAGATTCAGTCTCTGCTGCTTCTTTATTACGCTCGAATGTAGGCATATCTACTACACGAGCATATGCAAATCTGTCGATTAGAACTGCCACATCAATTTCCTCGATTGGCTTTTCTTCTACAACAGCCTCTTCCACGTTATCAATGACTGTACGACGCTCTCTAGCATACTCTTTTTTGATAGCCTGTAAATCCTTGATGATAACCTTTGCCATCTCAGCACGGCTTTCAAGAATCTTTGTATAATCAGCAATCTTCTGCATTGTCTCAGCATAATCACCACGCAATGCTTCGATTTCCAAACCGATTAATCTGTGGAGACGCATATCAAGGATAGCCTGAGCCTGACGTTCAGTAAACTTAAGCAAAGCTGCATCCTTTTTCGACTGCTCAGACTTGAACTTGATACCTTCTGTGATACCTTCAACAAGACAAGCCTTAGCCTGCTTTACATCCTTTGAACCACGAAGGATTTCAATGATAAGATCGATAACATCACAAGCCTTAATCAAACCTTCCTGGATTTCCTTTTTCTCACGCTCTTTGCCAAGTAAATGAGTGTACTTTCTAGTGCAAAGCTCATACTGGAAGTTAACATGATGTCTGATGATTGGAACGATGCCGAGAGTCTCTGGCTTTCCATCAGCAACAGCAAGCATGTTTACGCCAAATGTATCCTCAAGACGAGTCTTCTTGTAGAGGAGGTTAAGGACATTCTGTGCATCCGCACCCTTTCGAAGCTCAACAATAATTCGCATACCATCCTTTGAAGACTGGTTTGAAATATCTGTAATATCGTTGGTCTTTTTAGACTCAACAAGTGAATATATATCATTAAGGAACTTTCCGATATTGGCACCAATCATAGGATAAGGAATCTCCGTAATTACGATTTGTTCCTTACCACCTTTAATCTTTTCGATTTCTGCCTTACCACGGATTTTAATTTTTCCAACACCTGTAGAGTAAATCTCAAGCAAATCATCCTTGTTAGTGATGATACCACCAGTTGGAAAATCTGGACCAGGAATTATTTTAAGCATCTGAGCTGTGTTAATATCTGGATCCTTCATATATGCAATAACGCCATCAATTACCTCACCTAGGTTGTGCTGAGGGATTGATGTAACCATACCTACGGCAATACCATCGGAACCATTGATAAGAATATTAGGAACACGAACAGGAAGAACCTCTGGCTCCTTTTCTGTCTCATCATAGTTTGGTACGAAATCTACAACGTTTTTATCAAGGTCCCCAAGATAAACCTCCTGGGCAACCTTAGCAAGACGAGCCTCGGTGTAACGCATAGCAGCGGCACCATCACCTTCGATGGAACCAAAGTTACCATGGCCATCAACAAGCGGAAGACTCTTCTTGAAATCCTGTGTCATAACAACAAGTGCTTCGTAGATTGAGCTGTCACCATGTGGGTGATATTTACCCATGGTATCACCTACGATACGGGCACTCTTTTTATATGGTTTATTATAATCAACCTTTAACTCGTACATATCGTACAGGGTACGACGCTGTACAGGCTTAAGACCATCTCTAACATCTGGAACTGCACGTGCAAGGATAACCGACATAGAATAGTCTATAAAGGATTTCTGCATAATCTCAGAATATTCGGTTCTTATAATCTCACTAGGCATCTATCTCTGCCTCCTTTGCATGTTTGTAAATAAAGTCTTTTCTAGGAGCAACGTCACTACCCATAAGAAGCTCTGTTACCTCGGAAGCCATAAGAGCATCCTCGATTTCAACAAGCTTAAGCTTACGACGCTCAGGATCAAGTGTAGTCTCCCAAAGCTGATCCTTATCCATTTCACCAAGACCTTTGTATCGCTGAAGAGTGAATGTCTTTCCATTCATCTTCTTACGATATTTATCTAGAGCAACATCATCGTAAAGGTATTCTTCCTCGCCCTTTGTAGGAATAGCCTTGTAAAGAGGAGGCATAGCGATATATACATGGCCCTCCTTGATGAGCTCTGGCATAAATCTGTAGAAGAATGTCAGAAGCAATGTACAGATGTGGGCACCATCAACGTCGGCATCGGCCATGATTACAATTTTGTCATAGCGAAGCTTAGAAATATCGAAATCGTTGCCATAGCCCTCAGAGAAACCACATCCGAAAGCATTGATAAGTGTCTTGATTTCGGCATTTGCAAGGACCTTGTCCATTGATGCCTTTTCAACATTAAGAATCTTTCCGCGGATAGGCATGATAGCCTGATACATACGATTTCTAGCCATCTTTGCAGAACCGCCAGCGGAATCTCCCTCTACGATAAAGATTTCGCACTTGCTAGCATCTCTTGATTCGCAGTTAGCGAGCTTACCATTCTGGTCAAAAGAAAACTTCTGCTTTGTAAGAAGGTTTGTCTTTGCCTTTTCTTCGGATTTACGAATCTTTGCAGATTTCTCTGCGCAAGAAATAATAGCTTTTAATGTGTCTAAATTTCTATCGAAATAGAGAACAAACTCATCCTGGCAAATCTTCTGAGTTGCCTTTGATGCATCTGGATTATCAAGCTTTGTCTTTGTCTGTCCCTCAAAGCGAGGATCTGGATGCTTGATAGACACAATAGCTGTAATTCCATTACGAACATCGGCGCCAGTGAAATTAGCATCCTTGTCCTTTAGGATACCAAGCTCACGGGCATAGTTATTGATAACAGTTGTAAGAACTGTTTTAAAACCTGTGATATGAGTACCACCCTCTGAGTTGTAGATATTGTTACAGAAACCAAGGATATTCTCCTTGAATTCGTTACAATACTGGAATGCAACCTCTAGCTCGATTCCATCAGCACTACCGCTGAAATAAATAACATCGTGAAGCACCTCAGCTGTTTTATTGATTTCCTTAACAAAGCCCTTGATTCCCTCTGGCTCGTGGAATGTAAGGTACTCAGGCTCCTCACCACGTAAATCTGCATAATTGATTGTAAGACCAGGATTAAGATATGCAGTCTCATGAAGACGTGACTTAATATCCTCCTCCTTGAAATAAGTCTTTTCGAAGATTTCTGGATCTGGAAGGAAGTTGATTTTTGTACCGTGCTTTGTTGTCTTGGCAATCTTTGGAAGAAGGCCATCAACAAGCTTTTCTGTAGGCACACCTCTTTCGTATCTATCGTGGTGAACGTAACCCTCACGAGAAATATCTACAGTCATGTATGTACTAAGAGCATTTACAACTGAAGAACCTACACCGTGAAGACCACCAGAAGTTTTATAGACACTGTCATCAAACTTACCACCTGCGTGAAGTGTAGAGAAAACAAGACGTGCAGCAGGCACACCTTTTGCATGCATTCCAACTGGAATACCACGACCATTATCCTCTACTGTACAGCTGCCGTCCTTTTCAAGAGTAACATGAATAGTGTCGCACTCACCGGCCAAATGCTCATCTACTGAATTGTCCACTATCTCATATATAAGATGGTTCAAGCCCTTTCGTGATGTTGAACCAATATACATGCCGGGTCTTTTTCTAACAGCCTCAAGACCTTCTAAAACAGATATACTGCTGGCATCATAAGTAACTTTGTTTGCCATAAAATCATACTCTCTTTCGATATAATTTATAAAAACGCTGAAAGGCGTCTGGTACAAAACCAGGCGCCAACGTAATAAATACTAATGTTTTCCAGTGGAACCAAATCCGCCTTCTCCTCTAGCGGTATCAGATAAATTTGAAACCTCATTAAAGTCAACAGATAAAAATGGTACAACCACAAGCTGAGCAATCTTTTCAGCTGGTATAATAACTCTAGCCTGCTCTCCATCGTTGTGAAGGGCAACCTTTATTTCTCCCCTGTAATCAGAATCTACCACGCCAACACAGTTTGCTGGTCGAAGACCTTCCTTTGCAGATAATCCGGAACGAGCAAAAATGCCTCCGAAATACCCTTCTGGAATCTCCATCGCAAGACCTGTGCCAATCATTTTGGTCTCGTGTGGCGCAATAGTAACATCCTCTGCAACATCAGCAAATAAATCATAACCAGCTGCTGATACTGAGCCACGCTCAGGAAGCTTTGCTGAATCAGTCATACGCAAAATATTAATATTCATTTTTATTCTCCATTTATTAATCTACATGCAAAACGATTTGTCCAAGCTTTCTAGTCTGTGGAACATCAATAACACGCTGATTGATACTTCCTCTCCATTTTGCCTGCAAATCTATCTTATCAATTTCAAATTCTCCGTCAACCAGAACATCCAAATATTCCATAATTTCCAGAGATTTTATTTCTTCATAAGTGAAGCCCGTGTAAAGCCAGACGGTCTTCCCGGGAAATCTCTCCCTAATCTCCCGGGCAAGAGCCGTCACTTCCTGACGATTGCCAGGATAAAGTGGATCTCCGCCACTAAATGTTATGCCTGATATATAGTCGCGAGATAAGACCTCGTATAATTCATCCTTTGCAGCCTGATCAAATTTAAGTCCTCCATCAGGATCCCAAGTAACCGGGTTCTGACACTCCTTACAATGATGATCACAGCCAGCTACCCAAAGTACAGCGCGAAGGCCGTCACCATTGAGCATATCATCCTTTGTAATGTTATGGTAATTCATATTCTTCAAGTCCTTTACATTGATTTACGATCAGCAATCTCTGCCATCTTTGCCTCATTCAAACGTGTATCTCCCTTTACACGTGAATATGACAAATATCCATTCATACGGTCGATTTTTGTAAGATTCTTGCTGCCGCAAACTGGGCAAACATCCATCTCTAATTCCTCGTGACCACAATCATCACAGTATGAAAGGGAAAGGTTAACTCCTTCGTAGAAGCCCTTTGCCATAGCGCGACGAACAAGTGTCTTTACAGCTTCGCGATTGTAGTTGATTGGATAACGAACGTACTGAATCTTTCCACCGTTTGAAAGCTCCCAGAATCTGCCTTCCAAATCCTGCTTTTCAATTGGTGTGATGTCTTCTGTAACATGACAGTGGAATGAGTTTGAAACGTACTCTCTGTCAGATACATTTTCAACGATTCCATATTTGTTTCTAAACTGCTTTACCTGAAGTCCGCAGAGGTTCTCAGCTGGTGTGCCGTAGATAGCATAAAGATTGCCATCCTCCTCCTTGAACTGATTTACTTTTTCATTGATATGCTTAAGAACCTCGAGAGCGAAATCTCCGTCTTCTACAAGAGATTTGCCGTTGTAAAGCTCCTGAAGCTCATTAAATGCGGTAATACCGAATGAAGCAGTTGCAGCCTTAAGGAGTGGCTTAATCTTGTCGTGGAAACCAAGGTGTCCACCGTAGAAGCCACCCTCGCAATAAGCAAGTGGATTTGTGCTAGCACGCATTTCTCCAAGGTATGCATATGTACGAATGTGAAGCTTTCTAATCATTTCAAGATAGTAATCAAGCACTTCGTAGAAATCCTTTGATTCCTGACGTGACTTAGCAAGAATCATAGGAAGGTGAAGTGATACTGCACCAATATTGAAACGACCAATAAATACTGGCTCATCATTTTCATCTGCAGGCTTCATGCCGCCCCTTTCATACCAAGGTGAAAGGAATGCACGACATCCCATAGGTGAAATTACCTTGCCATATTTTTTGTACATGCTGGCAATGTAGCCCTCACCTGTAAGAGAAAGCCAATCAGGATACATTGTCTTGCGTGAACAATCGATACCTGCTTCGAAAACATCCTCAAGCTCCTTACCAGGGCCGTGAAGATTTTCATCATAAAGGAATACAATCTTAGGGAAAAGAACTGGCTTCTTGAAGCCTGGCTTACCCTGGCCGATTGAACGAACCTTTAAGCATGCCTTTGATGCCATCTTTGCAAATACTGATGTACCAAGGCCAATTGTAACAGTGATAAATGGATAGTCACCACGGCTAGATGCAACTGTGTTGAACTTGTACTCCCATCCCTGGAAGCCCTGCTCCATTTCTCTTTCAACTTCTGCCATTGATACTTCGTGAGCCTTTTTCTCACCAATACCAAGGGCAATGTATTTTTCCATGTATTTATCAAATGATTTCTGAGCATATTTCTCAAGAATCTGATCAGCCTGAGGAATAGTGAAACCACCGTACTGCTGGCTTGCAGCAGAAAGAACGATATCACCGATAACATCAAATGCTACATCCAAGCTCTTTGGCTCGTTGTAGAAAATGTTACCCATTTCAAAGCCGCCCTCAAGAACTGACTTTACATCGAAAAGACAACAGTTCATTGTGTCTCTTCTGGCGTTCATATCGTGGATGTAGATATAGCCATCACGAATAGCCTGGACTTCCTCAGTTGTAAGGAAGAATTTCTTGTAAAGCTCTCTATTAAGCTCATTGAAAATCAAAGAACGTTTTGTGGATACAAGCGCAGAATCAGTATTTGAATTCTCCTTGTCACCGATATACATGATGTTTTGAGACTTCTTATAAACATCATCCAACATCTGGACAAAATCCTGCTTGTAATTGCGGTAATCTCTGTAAGACTTCGCAACCATAGGGTTAACACGTTCCAAAGCACCCTCAACAATGTTATGCATTTGCGCAATTTCAATTTTCTCAAGGCCAAGTTCCTCCACTCTTTCTTCAACGAATTGACAGATAAACTTTTCCTGCTCAGGAGTAAATTTTACAAGTACGCGTGTAGCAGATTTTCCAACAGCTTCTACAACTTTTTGCACATCAAATGGTTCAAGTGAACCATCTTTTTTAACTACATATCTTTTCATGTTCCGCCTCCGGGTTTTATATAAAAATGAATCGTATTGTATATAATATTCAGTCAATATCTAGTTGATTTAAAACAAAAACTACTAGATATTGTGTTGATAGAATTATACTACCACCACATTATCTAGTAGTCAATAGACTTCTGTACCACAAAATAAAGTTTCACAATTTAGTCATAATAACAGCCTACATCTTTGTGATTTAAATCACCATAGGTGGCGTATGTAAGACATTTCAAGCCACCCTTGCAAAATGAGCTGTAATCGCAATCACTACAGTCATCAGGGGTGGTATCTGCTCTAAGCGACTTTAACACATCATAGTTGTTGTAAAGGTCAAGCATATTGTCATCAAGCAGATTCCCAACCACTATAGGCATACGTCTACAAGGAACTAAATCGCCATTTTCCATGACAGTCAGCAAGGTGTCTCCCGCTGTACAGGAATAAGGCAGATTATTTGTCTTCAAAAATTGCAAAGCACGATATAGCGCCACTTCTGTTTTACAGCCCTGTCTTCTTAGCGCAAAGCTCTCACTTGTGATCATATCAAGATACTCTTTCGTTTGCTCTTTATTCATGCAAAGGTTAACTTCTGGAGAATTCAATGGAATATATCTATCAGACCATACAGTGTCTACTCCATATCTTTTTGCGAACTTTACCACCTTTGGCAGCTCTTTATAATTAAGAGCTGTTGCAGTAAAAGATAAAGAAACATATACATTGTATTTTTTCAGCAGCTTTACAGCCTTTGCCACTTTAGAATAAACGCCCATGCCTCTTATATAGTCGTTAGTTTTCTTGCTACCTTCCAGGCTCACCTGAACATATTCTGGGCCATAACTAGCAATCCTTTTTGCTATCTCATCAGTGATAAGCGTGCCATTTGTAAGAATCGAGAAACTATATAAATCTCTATCCTTCTTAAACTCTTCTAAGAGCTCAAAAAAATGAGGAGAACACAGTGGTTCCCCTCCTGTTATATTAATATGCCCTTTTATTTTCTGCTCTTTAAGAAGCATTCTGTATTGATTTAAAATGTCAAAAAGCTGCTCACTATTAAGTGAAACAGGTACATGACCTTCTTGATAACAATGTAAGCATTTAAGATTGCAGCTTTCACTGATATGCCATTGCAATACAAATTCTCTTACCATGAGCCGCCTCCGCCGCAAGAAGAACATCCACCTCCACAAGATGAGCATCCGCCGCCACATCCTGAGCTAGAACTAGAGCTAGAGCTCGAGCTACTTGTAGATGTATCTGTGTAATATACAGAGCTTGTTATATTATCTGTATATTTAATATATCTATTTGTTGCATTTGCATTGTAATCATATTTCTGCACGAGCTTTTTGGATATACCAAATATAAAGGCATAAGGAAGGACCTCATCAAAGTAATCATGGTCGTCTTTTATCTTAGCCTCTAGATCCTGCTTCTTGATAGTAGATAGATAATTCTTGTACGCCTCTATCCTAGCTATAAGCTCTTCACCATATGCAGATTTTTTAGGAGTTTTGACTGCAAAAATACCAGTAGCTATCACTGATAAAAAAGCAGGTAAAAAGAACCATCTAAGGGTTGGATCCATATCCTCAGACCAAATATAGGCAACGCATATCCCTATTGAAGAAATCAAAAACAAAAAGCTTGAAATCATAAACTCAACATAGGATGCAATATTGTAAATCTTAGAATCGAATTTCTCCTCTAACATTTTATTAAGCTTACTATTGAGCTTACGGATACGAGTATCCTCAGCCGGAATTACATTGTTACCATTTTTAAAAAGCCCGTCATATACAAGTCTTTCTGCATCGGACAATGCGACATCGCTCTTGTTTACTTTTTGTAATGTCAGCTTCTTTTTGCTGCTTGGATTCTTGATTCGGATATACCCTTTGGTTGCAAGCTGAATGATTACTGTGATAAGTAACAGTTGGCCACTTCCACCATAAATATACCCCATTTCAACGGCTTCAAGCCCACCAACATTAATTCCTGATACATCACCTTTGTCAAACAAATCACTATCTTTGTTTTTATTCCAAAAGAAAAAGCTAACTAAAAGACTAAGCATACACAATGCGCTTAGGATAAATGCCTTTGTCTTGTAATTAACCTGAGCATCTTCAAAATAACCATCAGGCAACTCCACATCCACAGTGAGTGCGCCATTAAGGTTATAATTCTTTGACACCTGGGCTGTAATAGTATTGCCATCGACTGTATAATCCACGTAAGAAGTAATATCTTTTTTACGCTTTTTATCTGCAAAGAATTTAACAGCGCTTGTATCGTCAATCTTCTTTGGCAAATTTATAGTGACCTTGGCTCCATTTATTTCGGTACCCCAGTAATCACCAAAAGCATGAAAAATCAGTTCGTCGAAGCCCTTATAAATATCGCCACCCATATCATAGTCATATGAAATCACATACTCATGGATTCCTGTATCTAAGGTTTCATAGGCGCTTCCAATTTTGACTCTTTGCTTGCCTTTAATGGTATCTACTTCATAGTCTTCATTTTCGCAACGTAGATTTGTTATAACTCCTCGTCTAGATTTAGTTTTACCATCCTTTGAAGTATATTTAAGCCATTCTGGAACAAAACGAAAAATCCCATGATGTCCAGTTTCATAGAAATTAACACCGATGTTTTCTGTAACATGAATCTGATTCTTTGTATTTACATCCAGATTTACTTCATAATAATCAATTGTAAAACCGTCAGCTTTAGAATCGTTTTTTCCTGACGTAGCGCTAATGTGCCTAAAAACCATGATTCCAGCCGAACACAATACAATTATTCCTAAAATAAAAAAGGTTACACCGAAGAAGTGTAACCATTCCTTACATCTTTTAAACATCATAACACTCCCACTCTAAATCTGATGTTTCATCCTTCTTTGAACGAGTCATCAGCTCATATACTGCATCCTTTGCAGCAAGTCCATCAAATAGAACCGCATTTACGATATCTACGATTGGCATTTCGATATTGTATTTCTCAGCAAGCTTCTTTGCTGCCTTAGCAGAATATACACCTTCTACAACCATGGCAACCTTTTCCATAGCCTCATCCTTGCTCATACCCTGACCAATATAATAACCAGCCATTCTGTTTCTAGAATGAATAGATGAGCATGTAACAATCAAATCACCGACACCTGTAAGACCTGACAATGTCTCAGCCTGGCCACCCATTGCAACTGCAAGGGCAGAGATTTCCTTGATGCCACGAGTAATAAGAGCAGCCTTTGCATTGTCGCCAAAGCCAAGGCCATCTGACATACCAGCAGCAAGTGCAATAACGTTTTTCAACGCAGCACCAACCTCGATGCCCTTAACATCTGGTGATGAATAAACTCTGAAGTATTTGTTCATGAAAAGATTCTGAACAAAAAGTGCTGTCTGACGGTCTGTTGAACCAGCAACTACAAGTGTAGGCTTGAATACAACAACCTCCTCAGCATGGCTTGGACCAGATAATACGCATATACGTTTATCCTTACCTAGCACATCCTCCAGAATTTCTGTCTGTGTAAAAAGAGTATCTTCCTCAATACCCTTTGTAACAGTAATGAAAATCTGATTTGGATTAACATAGGATTTAATCTTTTCAGCGGTCTCTCTTGTTGCTTTTGATGGAACTGCCATCAAAATAACATCAGCGAACTTTGCAGCAGACTCAATATCTGCAGTAAACTTCATAGACTCTGGAAGCTTAACTCCCTTTATTTTGTCACTAGTATGAGTATCGTTCATCTGGTCAACCTGTGACTGACGATGTGACCAAACCTCTACTTCATGACCATTTTTGTCAAGCATTACAGCAAGGGCTATACCCCAGCTTCCTGCACCTAAAACACTAATTCTTGCCATTATGCCCTCGTTTCTGGATGGAATGAGAATTTGTTTTCTTTTCCATTGATTAGACGTCCAATATTTGCATGGTGAAGTGCAATTGAAAGCGCAGATACTATGCAGCAAATAACAAGTACTTCCTTAAGCTGTGCCCCTTCAAATTTGCCATCTAAAAGTCCCATCTTGGCACCGATAAGCATTTCGATTGCAAATGAAAGCTCACCAATGATAGAACCAAGTGATACATAGCGAGTAAGTGCAACAATCGCTATAAAAACACATGCTGGAATTGGAAGTCCCATTGGGAAAAGTGCGATGATGAATCCAAGTGTGGATGCAACACCCTTTCCACCTTTAAAATGCATGTAACATGGGAAATCATGACCAAGGACACAGCCAAGGCCTGCATATACCATGTAAATGTTTACGTTTTCTGCAAAACGTCCAAAAATCAGCCAAACAAAAAATACCGCTACTACGCACTTAAGGCAGTCCCAAGCAAGTGTAGCAAGACCCGCAGGAACTCCAAGAGTTCTCATGGTGTTAGTGGAACCAACGTTACCACTACCAACCTTTGTCAAGTCGATATTCTTAGATTTACCGATGAGGTATCCCATCAAAATCATTCCAAAACAATAACCAATAAGTAAAGCTAAAATTCTCCCCAAAACAACCATTATTCGTTTTCCTTTCTCTCTCTAATGATAAATTTTAAAGATGTACCTTCAAAACCAAAGGCATCTCTGATTCTGTTTTCCAAATATCTAACGTAAGAGAAATGCATCAGGTATTTCTCGTTTACAAAGATAACGAATGTAGGTGGCTTAACAGCAACCTGAGTTGTGTAGTATATCTTAAGTCTCTTACCCTTATCTGTAGGTGGCTGCTGAAGTGCAACTGCCTCAGATACGATTTCGTTAAGAACACCTGTAGCTATACGCATTGAGTTGTTTTCAATAACTGCATCGATTGTCTCATAGATTTTGCCAAGACGCTGTCCGCTCTTAACAGAAATAAAGAGAATTGATGCATAAGGCATAAATGAAAGAATCTGACGAATCTTTGTCTCGTGCTCTTTCATAGTTTTATCGTTCTTTTCGATAGCATCCCATTTGTTGACGCAGATGATGATACCCTTTCCACGCTCATGAGCGATACCAGCGATTTTGGCATCCTGCTCAGTAACACCTTCTGTAGCATCAATCATAATGATAACAACATCTGCCTTTTCAACAGAGGCAACAGCACGTACTATTGAGTAACGCTCAAGATCCTCTTTAATTTTACTCTTACGACGAAGTCCTGCTGTATCAATAAAGATGTAATCCTTGTGATTGTAGCGAACCTTTGTATCGACAGCATCACGAGTGGTGCCTGCAATATCTGAAACGATAACGCGATCTTCACCGCAAAGTTTATTAATAAGGGATGATTTACCAACATTTGGCTTTCCGATAACTGCAATACGTGGAGTTTCATCTTCCTCTTCGTTTTCTGTAGGCTCTGGAAAATAGCTACAAACAACATCAAGCATATCACCAAAACCGAGACGAGAAGATGCTGAAATAGCAATTGGATCACCAATACCAAGATTGTAGAACTCGTAAACATCAGCCATATCACGCTCAAAGCTGTCTACCTTGTTAACAACAAGAACAACTGGCTTGTGGCTACGTCTAAGCATATCTGCAACCTTTGAATCGCTATCCTGAAGCCCCTGCTTAACATCAACAAGGAACACGATAACATCTGCAGTATCGATAGCTATCTGAGCCTGTTCGCGCATCTGTGATAAGATAATATCCTTTGAATCTGGCTCAATACCGCCTGTATCAATCATAGTGAAATCGTAATTTAACCATGAAATATCTGCATATATTCTATCTCTTGTAACACCAGGGGTGTCTTTTACTATTGAAATTCGCTCTCCTGCGAGCGCATTAAATAATGTGGATTTACCAACGTTAGGGCGACCTACGATGGCCACTACTGGTCTTGCCATATTATACCTCTTTCTAATGTCCAATTATGGCGTAAACTAAATCACGCCCGTCTGATTGTACTATACGAGTTTTGACTTGTAAAGCCGACTCAAGCTCAGATAAAGTGATGTCGTCAAGGAATACTTCCTCACCACTTCTAAGCATCGTACATGACAATAATAAACTATCTCCAAGCTCTCTGTTTGAAAGCTGTTTTATCAAATCCTGTCCTGTAATTAATCCAGAAACAGTAATCTCTTCTCCGAAAAATTCGTTTGTGATTGCAACAACATCAACCGTAACTCGATTGAACTTTTCTGTAATCAAATCTGCAAGCTGGCGCATAAATGGAGCTGCAAGCTTTCCAGTTGCGATAGTCACATGACGCTTTTTCATAAATAATGGCTTTTTAATGTCCTCAAGGGCATCCAAAACTTCTTCGTGAAGGAGTCTTAGCATTCCAACACCATTTTCAAGCTGGATAAAACCATCGTATCTATCAGCCTCAGGAAGTGGTCTTCCTGCAAGAATATACCACTCATCAGATGCTTGAACAAAATGATTGCCAAGGCGTTCCATTGCTATCTGCTGCCAATGCTCTATTTGGTCGATTACCTTTCCTGCTTCCTCAGGTGTGTAGGTGCGAAGTGGGAAAAGCCCATCTCTGAACTTTGTGACACCAACAGGCACTACTGACATAGAGCTCATGACAGGTGCAAACTCCATCAAATCAGAAATTGTACGATCTAATTCCGGTCCATCATTAAGCCCTGGGCAGGAAACAACCTGGGCATTCATAGGAATCTCTGCTTCATAAAGCTTACGAATCTTATCAAGAATATCTCCTGCAAATCGGTTGTGCAAAAGCTTCACTCTAAGCTCAGGATTAGTTGCGTGAACAGATATATTGATTGGGCCAAGCTTATAAGCAATGATACGATCCAAATCAGCCATCTTCATATTTGTCAAAGTAACATAGTTACCCTGTAAAAATGAAAGACGTGTATCGTCATCCTTGAAATAAAGAGTCTCTCGCATGCCTGGTGGCATTTGATCGATGAAGCAAAATGCGCATTTATTTGAGCATGATTTGTAATCATCCATAAGACCATTACAGAAAATTACACCAAGGTCTTCCCCCTCTTCCTTTTCTACAAAAACTGAAGAGGTAGTACCATCCTCATGGAGAAGCTCAACCGTGATATCTGCATCATCCGAATAGTAATGATAATCAAAAATATCAACAAGCTCTACATTATTAATTTTTGTGATTATATCCCCAGGAATAAGTCCAGCTCTATCAGCAGGGCTGCCTTCACTTACCTGAGCGATTTTATGACTTGAATTTAACATACTGGTATATACTCAAAAGCATTTTTAATATGCTTTAAATGTCCTTCCTCAATTGCAATAACATCAAACCTAACACTTGTACCGCCATCCATGTGACGACTGTACATATAAAAATCTGCGACTCTAGAAATTTTACGCATTTTATTAAAGTTAACCGCCTCAAAGCCGGTCCCTTTTGCAGCAGATTTTCTATATTTTACTTCTACAAAAACTAAGTAGCTGCCATCCTTTGCAATAATGTCTACCTCTCCCATTTTACAGTAAAAATTCATTTTGAGAATAGACATACCTTGACGCTTCAGATAGTCAGCTGCCAGCTTTTCAAAATCATTTCCTTGCGTTCTGTAATTCAATAAAACCTCAATTCTAACCTAGCTTTGATTTAATCTTTTCCATATCATTTACAAAGACCAAAATCTCAGCAACAACCTCGTATAACTCTGGTGGGATTGCATCACCAATATTTAATTTACTAAGGGTCTGAGCCAATTCATTATCCTGGTAAAAAGGCACATCTGCCTTCTTTGCCTCTTCGATGATTTGCTCAGCCACATAGCCCTTTCCTGAAGCCAAAATCTTTGGTGCTGTATCTCCAGCCTCGTAAGAAAGGGCAACAGCAGTTTTGTTTTTATCAAATGTCTTTTCTTCTGCCATAATTATGCCCTCATATCAAAGCTATATCTATGAACTATGCCTTCTGATGTGTTTTCTGTAGATATTGGCGCAGCCCCAAGAAAATCCTCTACAAAAGATTTCTTTGGCTCACCACAGGTTACTTCAGATGTAACTGAGAAACCTTTCTTGGCAAGCCGCTCAGTAAGAATATCTAAATTGTCCTCAATAAGCTTCATAGAATCCTCGCTAGCAAGATTCCATTTGCAACCAACCTTGGACTCCTTCAAACTAATGAAAACATCTGTAGAACCTAAATACTCCATATCGAAGTGAAGAAATGCAGTAATTTCCTCGCCCTGCTCATAAGATGCCTTTTTGTTCTGGCGAACATAAAGCATACTATCAGTGTTCTGATTGTACATCTTCAGTGGAATCTGGATGAAATTATACATTTCATTTGCAGAATTCATAAAGTTGACATTCTGCTTAATCTGAGATGTTTGAGTTTTGATTGTGTCAGCAGCCTTATTATTAAAGTTTGCTACAAAACGCTCTAAGGCCTCCGTCTGCTTCAGAACTCTTTCATATAGCTTTGAAATCTCGCCCGGCTTGGTAACCTCTTTTGGCTCCATAGCAAAGCTATTAGTAATTATATTTTTAAGAAGACCCTTATATAAAGGTGTTCCAATAATATCATTGAGTGTCTGCTTAGGAATATCAGGATTATTATTAAGATAATCTGTAATTTCCCTGAAAACCTGATTCATATCTGCATCTGCCTTGAGAGTGCCATTTTCAGCAAAAATCTCGTGATTATCCTTTGGAAAATCTGGCAGAGTGTTCAATATAGTATTGAATGAATCAATCTGTTTTTCAGATGCAAATGTATTTAAAACCTGTGTACCAAGCTCATTTTCCATGACCTGAGTCTGGTTAACAGTAGTGCTTTCTGTCTGATTAGAAATAATAGCCTCTGTATCTACCATGCCAGACTGAACCTGATTAGGATTCACTGCCTGTTCAGCGATAGCCTGCCCATTTACCTGAGGTTGCTGACCCGGTTCTAAAGCAATGGCAGTTTCTGTGGCAGCAGCTGGATTATTTGTGACATTAGTAGTATTTTCTGTGACAGCAGCTGTGGTGCTATCAACAACAACAGGAGCACTTTCTGCCTCAGCAGTAGCTTCTGCAGCAATAACCTCATTAGTGTTAACAAATATACCCCTAATAGCATTATTGATGCCAATTACATCTCCTGTAGATACTTCACTGCTAGTCATTATCTCGTGAAGCATATCTGAAATCACATCAAAATTATCTGATAGCACAGCCTTGTCATTAGCATAGTTTTGGAACATGCTGACGTTTTCAGGTGTAATCGGAAGATTTGATTTAGACATGGTTACAAGAGTCTGAATATCCACCCCTGGATTATTAATCATAGCACGATTCATAGCTGTCAAATTCTCAGGGCTGACAGACATAGAATTCTGCATCATTGAATTAACCATGTTGATTGTGCGCTCTGTAGCTGCCAAATTGGCCATATCCAAAGCTTTAAGAAGTGTAGGATTAGCATCTAGACTAGTAAGAGAAACTGGACGAATTTGTATAAGATTCCCATCGTTGCTTTTTACTTCAAAAAACACAGACTGACCAGGAGTAAGACTAACTCCCGAATCCAAACGCGCTGTCATAGTCTGACCATTGGCAAGCCCAATAGTAACCTTGCCATTGTCAATCGAGTTAACAGAGCCCTCAAAAACCTCGCCTTCTTTAAGGTTGTCAGTTACAGAGCCCGTAAGGGACTGACTCTGACTCAGCTTTGTCATGTCAGCTCCGTTAACATAATTTGAGTTGTAAGGATTCAGTCCAGTGTTAATGTTCATAATTCACCTAATTAAACAAAGTTTCCTATGAAGGATCTTCTATGAATTGGACAAGGGCCGTATTTCTTGAGAGCCTCGATATGCTCTGCGCTACCGTAACCCTTGTTAGATGCAAAATGATATTCAGGATAAATGCTGTCGTATTCTACCATCATTCTATCTCTAGTAACCTTTGCAATAATGCTGGCTGCACCGATAGATATTGATTTGGCATCACCCTTTATAATTGGAACCTGATGTATTTTTACCTCAGGTATAGTAACTGCATCATTTAACAGTACCTGTGGCTCTACTGAGCATTCTGAAATAGCCTGGCGCATTGCTTCGTATGTAGCCTGAAGGATGTTGATTTCATCTATGCGCTGCTCTGAGCATACGCCAATTCCAACTGAAACAGCCTCTTTCATAATGATTTCGTATAGTTCTTCTCTTTTTGAGGCTGAAAGCTTTTTAGAATCATTGATATAAAGAATACTGCAATCCTTTGGCAAGACAACGCAAGCTGTAACAACAGGGCCTGCAAGTGGTCCTCTTCCAACTTCATCAATACCGCCAATATAGTCAAATTCAGGCCAATACTGGTTTTCATATTCCTTGAGGCGTTCTATGCGTTCCCTCTCAATACGAAGCTTTTCCATACGTTTCTGGGCCATGCCTATGATTTTTGAAACTCCTGGTCGGCCGTCATTAATATATTCTTCGATAAAATCTGGAAGTAAAAGCTCACTAGTCTCTTTGTATTCTTTTTGAATTTCTGAAATCTTCTTTTCGCTCATGTCTATTCTATATTCTCTACAAGTCCAAATGAATCAAATGGGTAAACTCTAAGCCAAGCTCGTCCCACAATGTCTTCACCTTTAACATTACCAACAGCCTCAAAACGCGAGTCTGTACTGTTGTTTCGATTGTCTCCTAGAACAAAGTATTCATCAGGTCCAAGAAGAATTTCGCTGCTAGCAAGGCCAGCGTTCATAATAACATCAGTGCCATATTGCTCATCAAGAACCTGGCCATTGATGTAAATAGTGCCTTCGCTGTCTATGCTAACTACCTCGCCTGGCAAGCCGATGATTCGCTTAATGTAATATGTGTCTTCCTCATATTTAGGTGGAAAAACAACAACATCAAAACGCTCTGGTTCGTTAAAACGATAGCTGATTTTGTCAACGATAAGATTGTCCCCATCTGACAAAGTATCTTCCATAGATGAACCACTAACTACCGTACGTTGTCCTATGAAATGAGTGATAAGAAAAACAACTCCAAAACATACAAGCACATTGATAATAACGCTGATGATTTCCTTAGCTACTGATGCTTTTGTAAGAGGTTCTTCCTCATCATCCTTCTTTTTCTTCTTTTCTTTTTTAGGCTTTGAATCGAAGTCCGACAAATCTTCTACTTCTTTAATATTCTGTCTAGCCCTTTCGATGTCTCTTTTGATTTCCTGCTCTTCCTCGTTAAAGTCGATAACCTTCATGCTTATGGCCTTTCAAGTGAAATTTTTCCTAGACTACCGTTCCTAAATTCATCTATTAAAACTGAAGCAGCCTTGTCGAAATCTGGCTCAGAGCCCTTTTTCAAGAAGTTTCTCTTGAGGGCAATTTCAGTAATAATTTCATGATTAACTAAATCTTCATTTACTTCATAACGAGCAGCTAATGCTCCTGGATAAGTCTCTTTTATAAAATCTACAAGCTCCATTGCAAGCTCTCGAGTCTCGATGATTGCATCGTTGATAGAGCCAATAAATGCTAAATGCAAACCAACAGTATTATCCTCAAACTTTGGCCAAAGGATACCTGGTGTATCAAGAAGCTCCACTGATTTGTTAAGCTTAATCCATTGTTTGCCCTTTGTAACACCTGGCTTATTACCCGTCTTTGCTACTGCTTTACCTGCAAATGAATTAATGAATGTAGACTTTCCAACATTAGGAATACCTACAACCATGGCTCTAACTGGGCGATTCTTAATGCCACGTTTTCTGTCCTTTTCAAACTTTGCGGCGCAAACCTCATCAAGTGTGGCCTGAACGCCCTTCATGTTCTTTCTATCACGGGAATCAAGCTCGACGCAATAAAAGCCCTGATCCTTGAAATACGAAATCCATTTCTGATTAACAGCTTTGTCTGCTAAATCAGATTTGTTTAAAAGAACAAGACGAAGCTTGCCATTAGCAAGTCCATTTATATCAGGATTTCGGCTAGATATAGGACATCTAGCGTCGATAACCTCGATAACCAAATCTATAAGTTTTATATCCTCCTGCATCTGACGCTTTGCTTTGGTCATATGCCCTGGATACCATTGAAATTCCATATTCACCTCTCGTTAGAATGGGTATTTAGCCCAAACCTTGCCTAAAATATCTTCGTTGGTAACGAAACCAACACTTTCATAACGCGAATCCTCTGAAGAATTACGATTATCACCTAGTACAAAATACTGATCATCCAAAAGTGTAATTGGAGTCGCTGCAATACCTGGATTTTCTATGCGCTCCACATCAAGATTTTCTTTGTATAATTCATCATTGATGTAAATACGACCATTGCTGATATAGATAGTATCCCCTGGCACTGCAATAACACGCTTTACGCTGTAGCTGGCATTAACATTAGACTTTGGCTTGAAAGCGATGACATCCCCTGCCTCAGGCTCAGAAAACTTGTAAGCAATGGTGTTTACAAGTAATATATCGGATGTTTGATAGGTTGGCTCCATAGATGCATTGGAACATTCTACTTGTTTACCGAATGCAGTTACAACTCCAAATGCCAAGCCAATCACAAGCACTAATTCCAGCAAAAATATCAAAACGTATCTTACTTTATCGAAATTTATTTTCTTGCGGCGTCTTCTAAAATTTAGTCCATCGTTTTTACGATGAAAGGTTTTATTAAATAATCGTTTAATTGATAAAAGCATACAAAAATCCCTTTAAATCTTTAGTATAAATATACCGCACTTTAGTCTAAAAATAAAGAACAGTCACAATAAAGTGACTGTTCCAGTGGATTCCGAGATTAGATTCTCTCCTTAACCTTTGCCTTCTTACCTGTGAGCTCTCTGAGGTAGAATAGCTTAGCTCTACGAACTTTACCTTTTCTAACTACTTCGATCTTCTCAACGTTAGGGCTGTGAAGTGGCCAAGTCTTTTCAACGCCTACGCCGTTTGATGACTTACGAACTGTGAATGTCTCACGGTTGCTTCCACCCTGTCTCTTAATAACTGTACCCTCGAATACCTGTGTACGAGTACGGTTACCTTCAACGATACGGCCGTAAACCTTTACTGTGTCACCTACCTGAAACTCAGGTACTTCTGCCTTAAGCTCGGCAGCTTCAATGTTTCTGATAATCTCGTTTGCGTTCATTTTAATTCCTCCAAATTTAGCGACATTCTTAATATTCCCTATTGAATAACAGCGGAACATCTCTTTTTTGCAACTCATTTATAATAACATGGTTGTTTATAATAATCAACAATCATTTTCCAAATATTTAGCATATAAATCAGGCCTACGTTCTTTTGTGCGCTCAATTGACTGCTCGTGTCTCCACGCATCAACCTTTGCATGATCACCTGATAAAAGAATAGCTGGAACTCGTCTATCATTCCAAATCTCTGGCCTAGAATACTGAGGATATTCCAAAAGATTGTTTTCTAAAGATTCATCCTCTCCTGATTCTGAGTTTGTAAGTACCCCTGGAACCATACGTGAAATAGCATCAATCATAACAAGTGATGGAAGCTCACCGCCAGTAAGTACATAATCACCGATTGAATAATACTCGTCAACGATTTCCTCAAGTACTCTTTCATCGATGCCCTCGTAATGTCCGCAAAGTAAGCAAATATCTTCTTTTAAAGCAAGTGTCTTTGCATCTGGCTGCTTGAAAAGCTTCCCCTGTGGTGTCAAATAGATGCAATGAACCTTGTGTCCAGCCTTTTCACAAACTGCCTGGTATGCATCATAGATAGGCTGAGCCTGCATAACCATGCCGGCACCACCGCCATATGGATAATCATCCACCTTTTTATGCTTATCAAGTGTGTAATCACGAATATTAATAGCTTCGAATGAAATAGAACCAGCCTTGCTAGCACGGCCAAGGATACTGGTATTTAACGCATCCTCAATCATTTCTGGAAAAAGGGTTAAAATATAAAACTTCATATTAATCCATCAATCCTTCCATCAAATGAATTTCCATTCTGCGTCCTTCGATATCTACATCCAAGATGCAATCCTTGATAGCTGGAACGAGAACAGTTTTGCCGCTTTCAAGGGTAATCTCATAAACATCATTAGCACCTGTTTCCATAACATCAGAAATAGTGCCAAATCTATTATCCTTGTCAGAATCAAGATAAACATCACAGCCAATAAGATCCGCGATGAAATACTCATCCTCCTTAAGGTCTACGCGATTATCCTTTGTCACATAAAGGCCGTGGCCCTTATATTTTTCAATATCATTGATATTATCGATGCCCTTAAACTTAAGGATAACAAGATTCTTCTGTGGACGAGCATTTTCAACCTCAAGGCTGATATAGCCCTCCTTACCTGCATCCAAAAGCAAATTCTTCATATTCTTAAATCTGGAAATATCGTCTGTAAGAGGAAAAACCTTTACCTCGCCTCTAATTCCATGAGTCTGTGTAATTGAACCAACCTGATATAAATCTTCCAAACTAATTAACTCCTAATTTTTTCTATTAGACTATCATATACAAATAGCTCTTTGCAAATGATAGGGCTATCAATTATTTTACTCATTGGCCTTGAGGCTTGCAACCATATCTATCTTTTTAAGATTACGAGACAAAGCAATACTTGTAACAAACATGATTAAAAGTGTACCTATTATTGCAATAAGATAGGCCGATATATCTATGTTTGCAAAGAAATCGTAATTGTCACCTATAGCATATTTAAACATACAGTCAGTAAATTCATACCCCAGTGGTAAACCAAGGATTATCCCTACTAAGGTAAGCCATAGATTTTGCTGGGTGTAAATAAGTGCCAGTTTATTAAACTTAAAGCCTAATACCTTAAGCGTTGCAAACTGGTACATCTTCTCGCTAAGTGCAAGGATTCCCATATTGTAAATGATAATAAACCCAAGGATAGCTGATATTGCGATTAATAAAACTATCATATTGCTTATCATCTCAAGCATAACATTCATCTGCTCTTTCAGTGATTCAATTGATGAAATCGTAGATACTCCATCTATATCTGAGTCAGTTAAATCACTAAGATCATCATTTGTATAAATGGTATCGCAAACATAATCCTCGCCCAGACCTTCAAAGGCTACTCTTGTCATAGAAAACTGTTGACTCTGCGGATCTCTGTAGGCGGCTACAATCTTAGTTTCATACCAATCATCCTCCCCCATGATTCTCCATTTAACTGTATCTCCTAATGAAAATCCATTATCTTTTAGAAGTTTTTCTGTTGCAAAAAGCGCCCCCGCTTCATTTACGTCTCCATCTGTGCTTCCTGGTATTCCATCATTAATATCATAGGTGTTTGTATCATGGTCAGATACTCGTAAATATCCATCTGAATCATTTACAGTAATAGAAGAAGTTACTATATTACCCTCTGAATCCTTGTATTCGATGGCAACTGTCTGACTGGTTGCATCTCCGTATGCATCAAACAATTCATCCAATCTTTCATCTGAAACATTTTCTGAAAGATTGAGCTTGTAATTATATGCTTGTATCTTATCAAACTCCCATACAAGATAGTGCTGAAGTGAATCCTGCATGCCAAATGCCATCACTATTAAAAGTGTAGAACCCATAACACCAACTATAGCCATGATACTTCTAGATTTACTTCTGAAAATATCCCTCAGATTCCATTTTACGGAAAATGGCAATTTAGCGCTTAGTCCTTTGCCACCTTCCTTTGCCTTAATTTTAATGTGTGGAACTTCAAGTCTAAGAGTTTGAGCTGCAGATTCCTTCAAAATACTCTTTATTGAATAATAAGTTATTATCGTAATTACGATAACAATTAAAGAAGCAACTATATAATTCTTACTTAGAATACATCTGTGAGCGTCTGGCAAATCAAACATAGAGAGCTCCATGTTAAGGAAAGGTTGACCAAGTACAGGACCACCAATTACAATTCCAAGAATTGCAGCAATTAAACTTACCCAAAAGCCATATGCAATATAATGCATTGTAACTTTTCTATTTCTAAATCCTAAAGCCTTCAATGTTCCAATCTGCACTCTCTGTTTCTTTACAAATCGACTCATAGTTGTAACAACAGAAAGACCTGCTATGAAAACAAACAATACAGTAAACATTCCTGAGTAGGTATCACCCTCCTCCGATTCAGCCTTTAAAGTCTCATAAGATGGCCATACATCTCTACCAGTGATTGCACTTATAGAAATGTCATCAAGCTCATACAGCTCATTCTTTACTGACTTTAACTTGTTCTCAAATTCATCAAGCTTATTAGAATTAATATATGGATTTGGAGCTACTCCTGTCACATCAACTATAGCATTTGGATAGATGTAGAAATCATCCATTCCAAAATCTATAGGACACTCATTCATGGACAAATAGACCCATCCAAAATCAGCGGCATCCTGGAAAATAACAGTAGGATCAGATACCGTATATACGTGATCTGGAGATGATACAATTCCTCGAACCACCTCTGTAAATTCATAGCCCTCTACATAAAATGTCAGTTCATCTCCAACTTCAATATCTCTGGCCTTAGCGAAATAATATCCAACCCAAACACCATCTTTATCAGGGCTGTATTCCTCACCATCTCTTAAATACATAGAAGAAATATTCTTTTCATCATCCTCTGCATCCAGAAAATTCAACTCAGCTTGAATATTTTCAAGTTCTGAATTCTCCTTATTTTCCACATCTACTGAGCCCTGCATCGAAAGATATCTTTCCACGTCTGCTACATTGTCTAACGCCTTAATTTTATCTAAATCTTCCTCGGAAAAATTTTCTCCATACAACCATAAATCTTGAAGATTATTCTTTTCATAGAATTCTACTGAAGAATACTTCAATCCATCTGAAAAAGCATTGATACCTGAAAATGCCATAATCGCCAAAAAAATCATGGCAAAAATGGTAAAGAACTGTCCCAGGTTTTCCTTTATATCTCTTAATAATTTTTTTCTCAACATTTTACCATTGAACCTCATCTATGTTTGCTGGATTTGCATTCTCTTCTACACTCTTTATTTTGCCGTTTTTCACACGTATAACAACGTCGGCGATATCTGCAATAAGTGCATTATGGGTAACGATAATAACAGTATTATTACCTCTTTCCTTTGTAGTTTGCTTTTTCAAAATCTTGAGAATCATTACGCCTGTTTGAGAATCAAGGGCGCCTGTAGGTTCATCGCATAAAAGAAGTGCTGGATTCTTTGCAATAGCACGTGCGATAGAAACACGCTGCTGTTCGCCACCAGATAATTGATTTGGAAATTTATTCATGTGTTCTGATAATCCCACATCCTGAAGTGCTTCAGCCGCATCGAGATGATCTTTTACAATTTCATTAATCAACTCCACATTTTCTTTTACAGTAAGTGAAGGAAGAATATTGTAAAACTGGAAAATAAAGCCTACCGATTTAGCTCTAAAATCGCTGAGCTTATTCTCTGAATATCCGGTAATATTTTCTCCATTTACAATTACTTCTCCTTCAGAAGGAGTGTCCATTCCTCCAATGAGATTAAGTAATGTAGATTTTCCTGCTCCTGACGGACCAAGTATTACTACAAATTTTCCTTCCTCAATGTCTAAATCAACATGGTCCAAAGCTCGAAACTCTTTTTCTCCCACGTTATAAACCTTTGATACATTTCTTAATGATACTTTATTCACCTGTCTCCTCCTTGTCCTATCTAGCCTTTTCAATCGCAATTAAATAATAGCACATTTAGTTAGTTATTTCTAACTACAATTTGTGAATTCTATCATAAATATAAAAAACACCTAGCCCTTATGGACTAGATGCCTCTCATTAACCATCTATGATAGCAAGTTAATATAAT
Organism: Pseudobutyrivibrio ruminis; assembly: GCF_015057245.1. Classification (GTDB taxonomy): domain Bacteria; phylum Bacillota; class Clostridia; order Lachnospirales; family Lachnospiraceae; genus Pseudobutyrivibrio; species Pseudobutyrivibrio ruminis_E. Next base: position 14,830 of record NZ_SVET01000021.1, on the reverse strand, counting down.
TTATCATCCTGATTTAATACTGTACAATGAAGCCTCTTTCATCAGCTTCAATAGGAATCTGCTGCTTTTGCACATCGTCAATGCCTATGTACCTGTCACTAGCCAACGACTTAATAAACAAGTATATAGCTTCCTCGGCTCCCTGAACCTCTACAGTGACCGAGCCATCATATTCATTTTTCACGTACCCAGTAAGGTGATACTGGTTGGCAGCATTATTAGCTGTATATCTAAAACCAACTCCCTGCACTCTACCGGTAAATACCATTCTATATCTAACCAACTGATTCACCATCGCTTTCATCCTCTTATTTCTTACCATGTAAATTATTATAATGCTAAACAGCGTTAAAACAATGACAACAAGCGTTATCACTGACATAATACTAAACATGGTTGCCGTCATCAAACCGGTAGGATGCCCATGGGCATCTGGATTACCATTCACTTCCAATTCAAACGTAAAATGTAAAACAAGATAATCAAAGAATAGTTGAAACGGAATGATTATCAGCATTATAAAAGGATTAAACTCTCTTGTAGTTTTATTTTGACTCATTATTCCCCCTAGACTTCTCCATTTAAAGAAAAAGTGGAATCATAGAGATTCCACTTTAATTTTTAATTTGCAAATACTTTTATTCTCCCTTCGATATTAAAGACATACTACTGCTGTAACTCAAATTCAAGGCTAATTACAGTACCATCGCTTTCTGAATTAACTGTGATAGAACCATCTTCATTTAGAGTGCCCTTATCTAAGAGTAATTCGTCTTCACTATTAACTACAAAGACAACAGAATCTTTCTTAACTTTATAATCGCCTGAAACCGAATATTCCTGTAGTTCCTCATCAATTCCAGAATATATATCATCTAAAGAACCTTTAATCTCGTTCTCCATATCTGCAAACAAAGCATCAGCACTTTCATAACCAGAATACTGTGCAACTTCATCAGTAATATCTGATCTTGAAAAACCTTCAGACTCTAAAGACTTATCAATAATTGTATCCATGCTATCATCTACAAGTGTAGAAAACTGATCTTTGAAACTTGTAGTATCAAAAGCCATTGTGAATGTGTTATCATCTGATAACTCTAATGTCACATCCATAGTGATATCTCCGGCATTAATTCCTACATCAGCTAATGCCTGCATATCCTCTTGACTTGAAAACTGAGCAAGTTTAATTTCCGAAACATAATTTCCAGAAATGTCCTTTCCACCGCATCCTGTGAATACTGTTGCAACCGCTGTTACTGTTGCTAGCATTAACGCTAATTTCTTTTTCATATTACATCTCTCCTTAAAAATTATATTTAATGATGTGGATTGCCACACCATATAAAATATTAACAAATTCAATTTTTTTAGTAAAGCATCTTCTTGACAAAAAATAAACAATTTTAATACCTCCCCCATTACAACAATTATAGCAAAGTATATTTATGTAATGGAGGTAGGCTTAACTCTTAATAGATAGTCTGACCACATTGGTTCATGCACCTACATCAATTAATAAATTATAAAGCATTCACCATTCCAACCACATGGAATATGTCCTGATAAATATATTTCTATCATTTGGTCAAAAAATGTGGAAGAAAATACATTTTCGTACTTATATAGCATTAATAAAGTCAATATATTAAATTGGATGTCAACTCTCACAAAATCTTCAAATCCCCCCGCTTCTAAAGCGTCATTGACATGTTCCATTATTTCTTTTAACAATCCAGACTTTAGTTCTTCTGTATAATTATTCCACTTCTGATACTCTTCATTAAAGTTTTTATGCAAAAAGACAGTAAAATCCCCTCTTTTTTCAAGGACAGCATTTTCCCATGCTTGAGATTTTATTTTCTTTTTCATTTCAGTTTTAGAAACATACTCAACTTCAAACTGAAAATGATCTTTTACTCCTAATCTCGACAACCATTTACATTGTATTATTTCGTTTATTATTGTATTCATAATCATTATATTTCCCATAAACTAATATAAATAAATTCGTCCAGGTATTCTTGAAACAAGGCTATTTATTTATCAGACCATATTGCTGTTATTGTTTATATGCTAATCTAGTCAGTGTGCCTGCCCCCTTTACAAATTGCTATTAATATATTTAAGTAAAAACTCATCAAATGAACTAGCGTACCTTTCATTGCTATAAAGCTCGTAAATCGGATATTCATCCTCTTGTTTTTGTGTTAAATCCATATAAAAAATAGCATCATTAGGTTCAGCAATAATCAACTTGTTTACATAAGAATCATCATTTTTTCTCACCAATTCATTTATGTACACAACATCTCCACCAACAACAGTATCAAAATCCATTTCATAAACACTATAGATTTCAACGCCAAAAACTTCACCACCAGAATAGTTTTCAAGCCACCAAATATAAGATTTTGGAAAAACTACATTAAGTCTTTTTTCTGCTTTTTCAACCCACTCTTTAGATATTCCATCCCCATAATCTGCAAAATCTACATCTCCTTCATTATCCGATATTACATTGATTAACTCATCATACATAGTCAATTTCTCCTTTAATTAAAATCTAATGCTCTATTTTGCCAATAATTTTTTGTCCATTTACTATGTAATGTTGTCAGGCACCTACAAATAAAAAAGGATGTAGCTATTCTGACTACATCCTTCTATATCGAAACTATCCTAGAAGTTCCTTATTCACAGAATCAACTATGATTGCTTATTTATTCATCGTATTCTATAAGCAGTTAAACATAATAATTATTTATATACCTAAATCTTCATCTGTTATTTCCTGCTCAGTGTTAATGACTGTATCAGACATAGCCATTTCCATATCATCAAGCTTTAAAAGTTTTCTAAATAGTGCAAGTGGGAATGTGTGAATAGATGCATTATATTCAGCAATATATCTATTGCAGAGGCTTTTTGTCTTAACTAAATCATTCTCCACCTGATTAATTTGATTCATTAGAGTTTCAACAGCCTGATTTGCTTTTAATTCAGGATGAGCCTCTATTACTGCTGTAAATTCTGCTCCCGTATTAACATGAGACTGAGCCGATGCTTCCTGAACACTTTGCTCATGCATCAAATACTTATCTAAAACTCTATTTGCCTGATCAAGCTGATGTGTTCTCTTCTCTTCGTATGCTACTACGTCATTTTTACATCCTGGAATGTTGGCTTTTAAACGTTGCACTTTATTATAGTCAATAACTATAATACTAACTAAAGTCAAACCAAATGCAATTAACAAACCAGCACTTGACCATGATTCCTTAATTTCAGTTTCTACATAAGTCTCACCGTTGTCGTCATAATTAGTAACTTCTTGATTAGCAGCTGGTATTGCACAAAAAATAAACAAACTAATTATCCAAAGAGCAATCCAAAGAACTGCCATAAGTCCAACTTTTTTAAGTAATTCTTTCATAGTTGTCTCCCTTTTATACAGCGTTAGCCATATGAGCGTTCTTATATTTTTCTAGTCTTTCCTGACTCGCCTTTGCACAAATGCCATGTGTAGGTCTTAAATCCCACTTTTCAATAATTCCAATATAGTAGTTCTTGTCCCTTTCCTCAAGCTTGATAAAGTTCATCTTTGGAACATTTCTACCTTCAAACTCATGAGTAGCATAAATCTTTTCAATGTCTTTAAAGTAATAGAAATCGCATGTATCTGTTACAGCCAAAAGACCTTCATCTGTAATAACAACTAATTCATTGTCGAATACCTCGGCTGTACCATCTTCAATTGCTTTTTTTACCATGTCCAAATTTTCAGCCTTTTGGACGAGTTTGTTAACATACTTGTATCTATTTCTCTTATAATTGTTTAGAAATAGGAAATAACCAATTCTAAATAAACAAACCAATGGTACTACAATTATAATAATAGCTCCTATACTAACTAGTGGCTCTACCGTCATCAAAAGAGCTGCACCTACAATAAATGAAACTATTCCAATGATTAATGGTTTTTTCCAACCATCCTTATAAGTTGGTGTAAACATTTCAAAAATCCTCCCTTATATACTCAATATTTTATAATTGTATCTTATTTATAAAATTATATCAATAATTTTTACTATTTAATAACTCCAAAATATTGTACTACTCGTTTTACCACTAGCATCATCATCTTCTTCCCTGCAGTGGTAACGATTCCCAATCTTTACCTCTCCATGATACTTATATATTCCTACAGTGGTAATACTTCATCTAATTTACCCCATTGTGTTCAGCATCAAAGCATTACAGTGGTAAAACCTTCCAAATCTTACCACCTTCTATAAGTCATTTACATACACAGTGGTAAAATATATAAAATATTGGCCAGTATCGATGTTAGAACCTTTTCTACACACTATTTCTATAACAAAAAAGGAACCTGAAAACTCAGGTTCCTACAACATTAGTCAACGTCAACAATATCAACGATAACTTTCTTGTCAATCTTTGAGGCTGCAGCCTTTACTACAGCGCGGATAGCCTTGGCAATTCTGCCCTGCTTTCCAATAACCTTACCCATATCAGATGGTGCAACGCGAAGTTCAACAACGATTGATTTAGCGTCTTCCTTCTCTGAAACTACAACCTCCTCAGGATTGTCTACAAGTGACTTAGCAATTACTTCAACTAATTCTTTCATCACTATTCATTCCTTTCGAGTGTTTACTGAACGCCTGCCTGCTTGAAAAGTCTAGCAACTGTCTCTGTTGGCTTTGCGCCGTTTGAGATCCACTTCTTAGCTGCCTCAGCATCAACTGTAACTGCTGCTGGCTCCTGGTTAGGATCGTATGTACCGATCTCATCGATGTTTCTACCGTCACGAGGTGCTCTTGCATCTGCTACTACGATTCTGTAGATTGGTCTCTTCTTCTGACCCATTCTCTTTAATCTAATCTTTACTGCCATTTTTAATTCCTCCTAAATAATAAAACTAAATGGTCTTGGCTAAAATGGGAAGCGCATTCCGCGGCGACCCTTGCCCATCATATTTGGCATCTGCTTCATCATCTTCTTTGATTGTTCGAATTGTTTAACGAAGCGATTAACCTCTGCTATATCTAAACCAGCTCCAGCAGCTATTCTGTGCTTTCTGCTAGGATTTAGTAATTTTGGATTCTCACGCTCTGCAGGAGTCATGGAAAGGATGATTGCTTCGATGTGTGCAAGCTTTTTATCATCCACAGCCCCTTCAATCTGAGCCAACTGGCTAGAATTGATACCAGGCATCATTCCAAGGATGGACGAAAGGCCACCAAGCTTTTTCATCTGCTCCATAGAAGTGAGATAATCGTTGAAATCGAATGATGCTTTCTTTACTTTCTTTGAAAGCTGCATTGCTGCATCTTTATCGATTTCTGCCTCCGCCTTTTCGATGAGTGAAAGTACATCACCCATACCGAGGATTCGGCTTGCCATTCTGTCTGGATGGAACTGCTCCAAATCTGAAAGCTTTTCGCCCATACCAGCGTAAAGAATAGGCTTTCCTGTGACAGCCTTAATAGAAAGGGCTGCACCGCCTCGAGTATCACCATCAAGCTTTGTGATGATAACTCCATCAATGCCAATCTTTTCATCGAATGTAGCTGAAACATTAACTGCATCCTGACCTGTCATGGCATCAACTACCAAAATGGTATTGAGGATATCGATATTGCTCTTGATTGCCGCGAGCTCATTCATCATATCCTCGTCTATGTGAAGACGACCGGCTGTATCGAAGATAACAACATCGAAGCCGTTCTTTTTAGCGTAAGCCATTGCCTCTTTGGCAATCTTTACAGGCTTTTCTTTATCTCCTAAAGAGAAAACCTCAACATCCTGCTTTTTACCATTGATCTGTAACTGCTCAATAGCCGCAGGACGATAAATATCACAAGCTACCAATAAAGGCTTTTTGCCTTTTTGTTTTACCTTGCCAGCAAGCTTTGCTGTGGTAGTTGTTTTACCGGCACCCTGAAGACCAACCATCATGATAGTGGTGATGGCGCCGCCTGTGCCAAAAGTGATATCTGTAACCTCTGAACCCATCAAATTAACAAGCTCTTCGTTAACAATCTTTATAACCATCTGCCCAGGATTCAAGCCGTTCATAACATCTGAACCAATTGCTCGCTCTGTGACAGTGTTTGTAAATTGCTTTACAACCTTGAAGTTAACATCGGCCTCAAGAAGTGCCATCTTAACTTCCTTTAAAGCAGCCTTTACATCAGCTTCTGTAAGTCTGCCCTTGCTTCTTAGATTCTTAAATACGCCTTGAAGCTTTTCTGAAAGTGAATCAAAAGCCATAAATTATAGTTCCTCTAAAATCAACTGAGATAATCGGGAAATCTCTGATAAAGTAGCTTCGCTAGGATTTCCTTCTGTCAATTCGTTTATACGAATGACATCTCCTCTAATGTTCATAAACTTTTCTACGAGATGGAGCCTAGATTCATAATCCTGTAAAAGCTTGTCGCATCTCTTTAAAATGTCGTGTACCGCCTGACGGGAAATGGAAAGTGAATCTGCTATTTCTGCAAGGGACAAGTCATCATTGATGCTCATCTCATATACGCTACGCTGATGCTCTGTTAAAAGCTCACCATAAAAATCATATAAATAACCAGATTTAATCTTGTCTTCCATATCTCTCCTTTTAGCGACCTTAAATAATATACTATAATAAAATAGAGGTGTCAAGTATAAATACTTTACACCTCTAATATTATTAAAGTGAAGTTCTAACTATCTTTGGTCTGTAACCGCCTTCATCCAAAGCCTTAAGGATCTGCTCCTTGTGGTCTGTACCGAATGCCTCAAGAGTGATGCGAAGCTCTACAGCTGCAGAACGATTTGTTGTAACAAACTGATTATGCTCAAGCTTGATAACATTGCCCTGCTGATCTGCAATAAGCTGTGAAACCTTTGCAAGCATACCTGGCTTATCAGGAAGAAGTACAGATACTGTAAAGATTCTATCTCTGAAGATAAGTCCCTGCTGTACCACTGAAGACATAGTGATAACGTCCATATTTCCACCAGAAAGTACAGATACAACTCTCTTATCTTTGAAACCAAGATGGTTCAAAGCAGCAACTGTAAGAAGTCCTGAGTTTTCGACTACCATCTTGTGATTCTCTACCATATCAAGGAATGCAACGATAAGCTCATCATCGTCTACTGTGATAATCTCATCGATATTTTCCTGAAGATAAGGGAAAATGTTTGAACCTGGAGTCTTTACTGCAGTACCATCAGCAATAGTATTTACAGAAGGAAGTGTTGTAACCTCTCCCTTCGCAAATGATGCCTGAAGTGAAGCAGCTCCACTAGGCTCAACGCCGATTACTTTAATCTTTGGATTGAGAAGCTTTGCAAGTGTAGATACACCTGTAGCAAGTCCGCCGCCACCGATTGGAACAAGAATATACTCAACAAGAGGCAACTCCTTGAAGATTTCCATTGCAATAGTACCCTGACCAGTTGCAACTGCTAAATCGTCGAAAGGATGAATGAATGTGTAGCCATGCTCATCAGCAAGCTTGTAAGCATACTCACATGCCTCATCATAAACATCACCATATAAAACAACATCGGCACCGTAGCTCTTTGTACGGTTGACCTTAATAAGAGGAGTTGTTGTAGGCATAACGATTGTTGCTTTTACGCCATATTTGCTGGCTGCATATGCAACACCCTGGGCGTGATTACCAGCTGATGCTGTAATAAGTCCCTTTGCTCTCTCCTCATCTGTAAGAGTGCTGATTTTGTAATATGCACCTCTAAGCTTATATGCACCAGTAAGCTGCATATTCTCTGGCTTAAGGTAAACCATATTTCCGCACTTCTCACTAAAATAATCGCTGTAAACCAGCTTTGTCTCGTGTGTTACCTCAGTGACAATCTTTGAGGCTTCTTCAAATTTGTCCAATGTAAGCATAATTAGTCTCCCTCTTGTGTGGCTTACTATTGTTCAGCGTAGAATAATGCATCAACAAATTCATCTGCGTTGAACTTTTCTAAGTCGTCAATTGTTTCTCCAACACCAATATATTTTACTGGCAATTTTAACTCAGATTGGATAGCAATTGCAATACCGCCTTTTGCAGTTCCATCTAATTTTGTAATAACAATACCAGATATATCTGTAACCTCAGAGAATTCTCTAGCCTGAACAAGGGCATTCTGGCCTGTTGTACCGTCTAACACAATAAGTGTCTCGCGGTAGGCCTCTGGGAATTCCTTTGAGATAGTGCTGTTAATCTTAGAAAGTTCGTTCATAAGATTCTTTTTGTTGTGTAATCTACCTGCAGTGTCCACAAGAAGAACATCTACATTTCTAGCCTTTGCTGCGTGAACAGCATCATAAACAACTGCCGCTGGATCTGAGCCTTCTGGACCACCAATGAAATCCACCGATGCTCTGTCTGCCCATTCCTTAAGCTGATCAGATGCAGCTGCGCGGAATGTATCAGCGCCGGCTACCATAACCTTTTTGCCAGCAGCCTGAAGCTTTCCAGCAAGCTTTCCGATTGTGGTTGTCTTTCCAACGCCATTTACACCGATTACTAAAACAACAGATGTCTTCTTTTCAAAATCAAATGATGTCTCATCGAGAGCCATCTGCTCCTTTATTTCATTAATGAGAAACTGCTTGCACTCGGCAGGCTCCTTGATGTGCTCCTTTTTTACTGCCTCTCTTAAATCGTCGAGGATAGTCTCTGTAGTACGCACACCAATATCACCCATGATAAGGACTTCTTCAAGCTCCTCGTAGAAGTCCTCATCGATATTTGAAAAGCCGTTGAAAATGTAATCCATCGACTTTATAAAATTGTCTCTTGTTTTGGTCAGGCCCTTTATAAGGCGCTGCCAGAAGCTGATTTTTTCTGCCATATAACCTCCAGCTAAGGATTAATCATCTAACTGTGCTTCGATAAGATTTACAGAAACAAGAGCCGAAACACCCTTCTCCTGCATTGTGATACCGAATAATCTGTCTGCTGCGTTCATAGTACCACGACGGTGAGTGATAACGATGAACTGTGTATTCTTTGTAAGCTTGTGTAAATATCCAGCAAATCTATCTACGTTTGCATCATCAAGAGCCGCCTCAATCTCGTCCAAGAGACAGAATGGAGATGGCTTAAGATTCTGAATTGCAAACAATAATGCAATTGCAGTAAGTGATTTCTCACCACCGGACATCTGCATCATATTGATAAGCTTCTTTCCTGGTGGCTGGGCATTGATGATAATACCTGTCTCAAGCAAGTCCTCACTGTCAACAAGCTCAAGTGTACCATGTCCACCACCGAACAATTCCTTGAATGCCTTATCGAACTGTACCTGGATGTCCTTGAATCCTTCAGCAAACTGCTTTCTCATTCCCTCATCGAGCTCATCAATGATACGAACAAGAGAAGCCTCTGCCTCAACCAAATCATCGTGCTGTCCCTTAAGGAAGTTGTAACGCTCAGAAAGTTTCTTGAACTCCTCGATAGCATTAACATTAACATTTCCCATAGCTCGGATAGCATTTTTGATTTTAGAAGCATCCTTCTTCATCTGATCCAAATCGTTGTACTCTGAATCCTTTAATTCTTCTGCTGAATGATATGTAAGCTCATATTCATTCCACATGTAATTGTTCTGGTATGAAATAGCATCGCTGATTTTCTCTCTCTGAGAATCAAGACGATAGATTTCCTTGTCTAATTCAGCGATTCTATCTGTAATCTCCTGACGCTGCTCAAAGAAGTTCTTGTGTGAGTTATTAAGCTCTTCTTTTCTTGCAACAGCTTCTTTGATTTCTTCCTCAAGCTTTCCAAAGGACTCGTCAGATGCAGAGATTGTAGCCTTAATCTCATCGATTCGCGCTTTCTTTGCCTCTGTCTCTTCCTTAGTAGACTGAGCATTTTCTTTGATAACCGCAATATCAGCCACACACTTTTCGATTTCAGATGTGATACGGTCTAAGTTCTGCTGAACGAAATCAACCTTCTGTCTAGCATTAGCCTCCTCAATCTGAACCTCGGACATTGTTCTGTTAACAGAAGTTTCCATGTAAGTCTTCTCATCAACTTCGTCTGAAAGCTTTTGAATCTCAGCTTTGAGCTCTGCTTCTTTGTCTTCTGATTCCTGCTTTTCGAACTCAATTTCCTTCTTGCCAGCAGCAATTTCAGTGAGCTGTGTTTCAAGCTCTTCGCTTTCCTTAGAAAGGCCTTCGTAGGCAGTTAAGCTTTCCTTCTTCTGCTCATTTGCTCTATCTAAGCCAAGCTTTGCAGTATTTAATGCGATTGCAGCTTCATTAAGCTTTGTAGTGTTGTCATCTCTATCACTTTCAAGAAGTGCAACAGCAGTCTCAAGCTCGCCCTCACGGTTCTTAAGCTCATCCATCTCCTTAGAGATAACATCAAGCCTGCCTTCAAGCTCCTCAATCTCACGATTTCTACCGAGAAGATTTGACTTGTTCTTGAAGTGACCACCGGCCATTGAACCACCCGGTGCAAGGTATTCACCATCAAGTGTAACGATATGAATGCTGTAATTATTTTTCTTTGCAAGAGCGATAGCTGAATCGATATTATCAGCAACCACAACTCTACCAAGAAGATAAGCTACAACACCATCAAACTTGCTATCACATGTAACAAGCTCTGATGCAAGACCAAGAACTCCCTTATCGTTAAGGACTTCCGTCTTCTTGAAATTGCCTCTTCCATCAACAGATGTAAGTGGAAGGAATGTGGCACGACCAAGCTTGTTTTCCTTTAAGTAGCCGATAAGCTTCTTTGCGCAAGCTTCGTCAGCTGTAACGATATTTTGAATGTTGCCACCGAGAGCTGTCTCGATAGCCATTTCGTATTTCTTTTCAACATGGATAAGGTCAGAGATAACACCCTCGATACCATCGATTCTGCCCTTCTGCTCCATGATTTTACGAGTAGAATTTCCGTATCCCTCGTAGCGCTCAGCTATGTTCTTGATTGACTCTAATCTAGTCTGAACACGAGCGAACTCATCCTTCTTAGCCTGTAATGCATTGGAATTCTCACGGCTCTTCTTTTTCCATTCAGCAGCCTTTTCTGTGTATTCCTTGTCCTTTTCCTGAAGCTCAAGAAGAAGTGACTGCGCATTCTTAAACTCATCCTCTGCAAGTGCAACAGCAACATCCAAATCCTCTTCACGAGTCTTTCTTTCAAGGAGACGCTGATTAAGCTTTGCCTTGCGGATGTTTGTCTGCTCAAGCATAGTCTCAAGACGCTGCTCCTTAGACTTGATTGAAGCACGATTGTTGAGCAGTTCCATGATAGCTTTGTTGTCCTGCTCGATTTTTTCGTTATTTGAAATGATTGCACCCTGGAGTTCACTGTAGTTAGTCTTAACAGAATTGAGACGTTCTACCGCTTCCTCCAATGTCTTATCAAGATTTTCCTTTTCAGCCTTGAAATCTGCTAACTGGCTTTCTTTATCTGCCTTATCTGCCTCGATTTCAGCGATACGGCTTGCCATATTTTCATCTGTGGCATTAGCAGAACGAATCTGCTCCTCTAAAAGAGCGATTTCATTTTCCAGCTTGCCCTTCATGAGAGTAGAATCCGACTGATTCTTCTTTAAGGTTTCGATTTCAACATCAAGGTCGTTGATCTGCTGCTCCAAAGAGTCGTATTTTGTACGAATCTCCTCCTGAGCTGTCTTGCTTTCTTCCATGTGTTCTCTAGCAAGATTTGCATTCTTTTCAACCTCGTCCAAATTAGCCTGAAGTCTATCAACCTCAAGCATGAAAGAGTTGACATCGATACGCTTAAGCTCTTCTTTGTATTTTAAGTATTGCTTTGCATCCTCAGACTGCTTCTCCAATGGTCCGATACGACGCTCCTGCTCAGAAAGAATATCATTTACACGAACAAGATTCTCTCTCTCGCTTTCAAGCTTCTTTACAGATGCCGCCTTACGCTTTTTGTATTTAACGATACCAACAGCTTCATCAAAAAGCTCACGTCTATCCTCTGGCTTACCAGATAAAATCTTTTCAATCTGACCCTGTCCGATGATAGAATATCCTTCCTTACCGACACCAGTATCATAGAAAAGCTCTGAAACATCCTTTAGACGGCAAGGTGTACCATTTAAAAGATACTCGCTTTCGCCTGAGCGATATACTCGTCGTGCAATTGTAACCTCTTCGTAATCTACTGGAAGCACATGGTCAGAGTTGTCCATTGTGAGTGCAACATATGCATATGAAAGAGGCTTTCTAGCCTCTGTTCCTGCAAAGATAACATCCTGCATGCTGGCACCACGAAGCTGCTTTGCAGACTGCTCGCCAAGAACCCAACGAACAGCATCAGCAACGTTACTTTTACCGGAACCGTTAGGACCAACGATACCTGTGATACCATTATGGAATTCGAATTTCATCTTATGTGCAAAAGATTTAAATCCGTATAATTCAATACTTTTAAGATACATTAAATTCTCCCTAATTAATTATATAATCTTGATAGAGTCTTCTTTGTGAAGGCGCATCAAGCCTTCATAAGCAGCTTCCTGCTCAGCAGCCTTTTTGGTGCTACCAACACCTGAGCCAAGAACTCTATCCCCTACTAAGGCTTCAACCTTAAATTCCTTAGCATGGTCTGGACCAGTTTCTGAGATAAGCTGATATGTAAGTGGCTCTTTAAAATTAGCCTGAACAACTTCCTGTAGTCTGGTCTTGCTATCATAAAATAGCTGCTTGTGTTCTATGTCATTTAAAACAAACCTGTGGATATATTCAGAAGCAGGCTCCATTCCACCATCCAAAAAGATAGCGCCAATTGTAGCCTCGAAGGCGTCAGAAAGAATAGACTTTCTATTTCGACCGCCTGTCATGTCCTCCCCTTTAGATAGGCGAACATAGTCACCAAGGTTTATTTCCTTGCAGATGTAAGCCAGTGTAGGCTCACAAACTATGCTAGCTCTAAGTCTAGATAATTTACCTTCGTTTAATTCGGTATAATTTAGATACAAAAACTCACTCGAAACGATTTCAAGCACTGCATCCCCAAGGAACTCAAGTCTCTCGTTGTCGCTAAGCTTTGGCATGTGATTTTCATTTGCATATGAACTATGTGTCAAAGCCTGTTGTAGTAAGCTTTCGTCTCTAAACTCATAACCGATAATCTTTTGAAATTCCTTTAAACTATTCAAAATACTACCTCCTGAGTTTAAAATAGTGTCCACTGAAAGTGGACACTAAACGTGCAATTGTTGCGGCCCATTAAAGGCCGCATTTTACACATATAATTACTTGTTTGCAACTGTCTTCTTGATAAGCTCAACTGCATCGCCTACAGTAGAAAGCTTCTCAGCTGCCTCTGTATCAACTTCGATGTTAAGCTTTTCCTCAACACCCATGATAATCTGGAATACATCAAGTGAATCTGCACCAAGATCATCAACAAATGTAGTCTCTGTTGTAATTTCAGCAGCATCTACGTTTAATACCTCTGCAATAATCTCTTTGAGTAAATCGAATTCCATTCTCTAGTCCTCCTTTTTCTTTTCTATAACTATATTGTCTCTAATAAACTCGTTAATCTGCTGCTCTTTGAAAGTTACACACTGGAAAATAGTGTTTCTAACCTCTCCCGCTTTTGCACTACCGTGAGTCTTAACAACAAGCCCCTTTAATCCAAGAAGAGGAGCTCCGCCGTATTCACTGGCATCGAACTTCTTAAGAGTCTTCTTTAAAGCTGGGAGCGCAAGTGCAGCGCCGATTTTTGATCTGAGGGTACTCATCAAACCACCCTTAATAACAGTGATAAGTGTACCTGCCAAACCTTCGTATAATTTAAGAATAACATTACCAACGAATCCATCGCAGATAATAACATCTGCATCTCCGTTAGGAATGTTTCTAGCCTCAATGCTACCAATAAAATTGATATCTTCGCATTCCTTTAAAAGTGGCATAGTCTCTTTAACAAGAGCATTACCCTTTTCTTCTTCGGCACCAACATTGACAATGGCAACACGAGGATTTTTAACTCCTACAACCTTTTCCATGTAGATGCTACCCATCTTGGCAAACTGTACCAAGTGGCTAGGACGACAGTCAACATTTGCTCCGCTGTCTGCCAAAAGAGCAACGCCAGTCTTAACTGGGAAAAGTGTGCCAAATGGTGCACGCTCAATACCACGGATACGTCCAACAATACCAAGGCCGCCTGTAAGAAGAGCTCCTGAATTGCCTGCTGAAACAAATGCATCTGCCTCGCCATCCTTTACAAGGTGAAGGCCAACTACCATTGAAGAATCTTTTTTTCTTTTGATGGCAGCAACTGGATGCTCAGCTGTCTCGATAACCTCTGTGGCATTTTTTATTTCAATCTGTTCCTGTGGGTATGTGTAAGATGAAAGCTCTGTTTTGATAACATCTTCCTTACCAACAAGAATAACTTTAATAGCTTTGTTTGTATTAACAGCATCAACAGCGCCCTGTACCATCGCTGATGGTGCGTTATCTCCGCCCATTGCATCAAGTGCAACTATAGTATAATCACTCATGATAATATCCTTTCATACATACTTTAGAAATTATACTTTAAATTAGGCATTATTTCAAATAAAAAAACCTTTCGGAAAATCCGAAAGGTTTTTAAAATTAATCAACTGCGATGATTTCTTTTTTGTTGTATGATCCACAGTTCTTGCAAACTCTATGTGGTACCATAAGCTCTCCACACTTGCTGCACTTTACGAGTGTTGGTTTGCTCATTTTCCAGTTTGCTCTTCTTTTATCTCTTCTTCCCTTAGAAGATTTGTTCTTTGGACAAATAGACATGCT
>NZ_SVET01000020.1 GCF_015057245.1 Pseudobutyrivibrio ruminis | reverse complement strand
GGTACACTTCCTGAGGAGTCAAGCTTCTTTACAAGCATCGGCAAGCCATTCCCAGCAGTGTGCATCCGTACATCTACCGAGCGCCCAGAGGCTCTCGATAAGGCTTGCTTTATCTTGGCTGGAATCGACGAGCATTCTTTATTACAGGCGGTAACAACTGCAATTGACATGAACGAGAATCAGGACTATGGTATTCCTGTTCCTGATTATATAGAGGAAAATGTATCCACAAAGGTAGTAAAGATTATTCAGTCTTACACCGGCGTGGTTAACAAGATGGTGTGGAGGAAATTTTAGAAATGAATTGTGAATTATTTAAAGATAAGACTTTGATGATTACTGGAGGAACAGGTTCATTCGGAAGTACAGTTCTTAAGCACTTCCTTGATTCTGACCTCAAGGAGATTCGTATCTTCTCACGTGACGAGAAGAAGCAGGATGATATGAGACATCAGCTTCAGGCTGAGCACCCAGACCTTGCAGGCAAGGTAAAGTTCTACATCGGCGATGTTCGTAACATGCGCTCAGTTCAGGATGCTATGCCAGGTGTTGATTTCATCTTCCATGCAGCAGCATTAAAGCAGGTTCCTTCGTGCGAGTTCTTCCCAATGGAAGCAGTTCGTACAAACGTAGAGGGAACTGATAATGTTCTTCATGCAGCAGTAGAGGCAGGTGTTCAGCGAGTTGTTTGCCTTTCAACAGACAAGGCTGCGTACCCAATCAACGCAATGGGTATCTCAAAGGCTATGATGGAAAAGGTTATTGGTGCAAACGCCCGTGTTGCAGCCGGCAAGACTACAATCTGCACCACACGTTACGGCAACGTTATGTGCTCACGTGGTTCAGTTATTCCTCTTTTCATCGACCAGATCAAAGCAGGCAACCCAATCACAATCACAGATCCAGAGATGACTCGTTTCCTCATGAATCTTGATGAGGCAGTTGCACTTGTTATGTTCGCATTCGAGCACGGCGAGCCAGGTGACCTTTTTGTTCAGAAGTCTGATGCTTCTACAATCGGCGACCTTGCAAAGGCTGTTCAGCAGCTCTTCGGCGACACAGGCACAAAGATTATCGGAACACGTCACGGCGAGAAGCTTTTCGAGACACTTATGACAAACGAAGAGTGCGTTCGTTCCGTAGATATGGGCAACTACTATCGTGTACTTCCAGACGGCCGTGACCTCAACTACGACAAGTTCTTCGTAGATGGCCAGGTTCACACAATGGCTTCTGATGCATACACATCACACAACACAAATCGTCTCGACGTACAGGGCACAGTAGATAAAATCATGACTACAGATTACGTACGTGAGATGCTTGCAAACTGGAATAAGTAAAAAGGAAGCGAGGCGCAGGCCTCGCTTTTATTTGGAAACCAAACTTCTTTAAGTAATGTGATATAAATAAGTTTATTGAACTTCTTTAAGTAATGTGATATAAATAAGTTGGAGGTACACAATGGAGTATAATTTTTCACAAGATTTAAAGTCTATAAGAGAAATTCTAGGTATCAGCCAAGAAGAACTTGCTAAGGAGTTAGGTGTACAGCAGATAACATTATCACGTAATGAAAGTGGTGTTACAAATCCTAGTGAGCAATTATTGGAGATGGTATATGAATATGCATTTAAAAATAATATAAAGATTAATAGACTGAAAGAAATGTTATGCAGAGATAATTTGCCTATCAATCATAAGCAGCTATTTCATGGAGCGAAAAGTGAGATTAAAGGTGAAATAGACGTTTGCTATGGAAGAGATAATAATGATTTTGGCAAAGGGTTTTATACTGGAGAAAAATATGAGCAGGCTGTATCTTTCGTGTCGGGATTTGATAAATCTTCAGCATATATTATAGATTTTAATCCTGAAGGACTAATGTCTAAGGAATACAAGGTGAATCAGGAATGGATGATGACTATTGCCTATTATCGAGGAGCTTTAGATGAATATAAGAATCATCCTAAAATTAAAAAGATAATTGAAGAATCCAGAGAATGTGATTACATTGTTGCCCCAATAGCCGACAATAGGATGTTCCAAATAATAAACTCCTTTATAAATGGTGAAATCACTGATGAACAGTGCAAACATTGCCTGGCAGCTACAAATCTTGGAAATCAATATGTGTTTATCAGTGAGAAAGCTGTTAGTCATATAAAGTTGTTGGAACGCTGTTATGTTTCACAAAGCGAGAGGGATTATTATAAAAAGATAAGAACAGAAGAGGCCAAACTTGGAGATGATAAGGTAAAGTTGGCCAGAAGAACTTACAGAGGTCTGGGTAAATATATAGATGAAATTCTCGAGTAGGAGATGAAATATGAATGCAAGAAAAATTGATAAAGATGGCTTATTGCTATGTGATATACAGGCAAAAACATTTGAATTGTCGATAGAAAAAATGAATTCAAGCTCAGAAATTTTCATCAGAAGATATATGCATAGTGATATTGCGAAAAAGCTGGATAATGGTTCATTGTTGGAAACCAATCTACAAGCGAGTGATATCTTAGAATCAGTAAATGAGCAGTATGGAACATCCAATTATGGATCAGTGAAATACTCAAATAACGAAATGTTTTGGATTGGGTATTTCTACAGATATTTTTGCTATTCTTATGAAATCTCTTCATCAAGAGCCTATAAAATTGTAAAGCCTAAGGAACTGAGAGGACTGTTTTTGCCATATCATACACTCGATGTATCTCAGGCCATTGAAAGAGTTTTGGAGGCAAAAGGCTTATTGACAGATGAAGAAACCGAGCTTCAAAGGCAGTATGAAATATTTAAGAAATATCGTTTGAAATAATCAAAACTAGATTTTCCGCATAGCTAGCGTTATACTGTAATGGTTTATAAGAATTAAGAAAGTAGGACAAATTCATGAAAAAAGATACTATAAAGTGGTTCGCCATTTTACATGTAATTATTTTGATATTTTCAGTAAATAGCATTTGTTCCAAGATGGCTTCAGGCTATCAGTTTTTAAGCTTCAAGTGGATTATCTTCTATGGGCTTGTTGTTTGTATCCTTGGATTTTATGCTATTGCTTGGCAGCAGGTTCTTAAGCATCTGCCACTTATCACTACATATGCTAATAAAGCAGCCACTACAATTTGGGGCCTCATCTGGGGCGCATTGATTTTTGGCGAGCAGATTACTGTTCAGAAAATAATCGGTGCAATCGTTGTTATCATCGGCGTATATCTTGTAGTTAGCGGTGATGAGGAAGTCAACGGAAAAGCTGGCAAAAAGGAGGTAAGCAGCAATGAATAAATTTATGTTAATCATGCTTACTGGTACTTTCATTGCCTCTTGCTCACAAATCGTTTTAAAGAAGGCAGCTGAAAAAGAATATCCAAGCAAAATTGCAGAGTACCTTAACCCAATGGTTATGGGAGCATACATCGTTTTCTTTGGAGCATCACTTTGCTCAGTAATCGGTTACAAGGGCGTAGATCTATCTTTAGGCCCAATCCTTGAGGCAACTGGTTACATTTGGGTAGCAGTTTTAGGAAAGATTTTTCTTAAGGAAAAAATCGGAGCGAAGAAAGCAACAGGATTGTTAGTTATCATCCTCGGTATCGTTATTGCAAGCTTTGGCTCAGATATCCTTACAGCAATCACATCACTTTTCTAGTAGGAATTAAATATGAGTAAACAGACAAAAAGTATCGTAAGCACAACTATCGTAATTACGATACTTACTTTGTGCTTTAAGCTACTTGGCTTCGTTAAGCAGATGGTCATAGCTTATTTCTTCGGCACAACATTTGAAACAGATATATATTTCGTAGCCTTCAATTTCGTAGGCACACTTTCATCTGCTTTTATCAGGGCCATCACCATTTCTCTGGTAAGCATCTACACCCACTGCCTGGTGCAGCGTGGTAGGGAAGCGGCGTCAAAGCTGATGAGCGCATGCTTGGAAATCTTGCTTCCGGTGGTGCTTTTTGTGTTGCTGATTGTCTACATGATCACACCTTACATCGCATCAGCGCTTGGCCAGGGCTACACACCAACAGAGCTGGAATACTTACAGCAATATCTTAAGATTTGCTATCCATTCTTCCTGTTTGCGGTAGTCACATTGGTTTGGACATCTATGATGGACGCCAACAAAGACTTCGTAGTCAGTCGTACAGAATCAGCAATCACCAGTATCACAACCATCTTGTGCATCCTGATTCTCTACAATGTGCAGGCAGTTACATCACTGATCATTGCTCAGTATTTAAGCTACATCATCTTTGGCTCATTGCTTTTGATTCGTGGACGCAGATATTTCAAGTTCACCTTCGTAGCATTCAAGGATGTGCCCGAGATTAAAACAGTACTTTTGACGGCGGTGCCCCTATTCATCGGCAACTCCGTTTCACAGATAAACAAGCTTGTTGATAGTGCTCTTTCCACAGGCCTTGGCCACGGAAATGTATCGGCATTATCATACTCAGTATCCCTGGAAGATTTCGTAACAATCATCCTGGTAAACAACCTGGTAGATGTTTTATATGTAAACTTCTCCACATACACAGCCGAGGGTGATTACGATAGCCTTATCGGTACCATGAAAAAAGCTATCAACGTCATGATTTGCATCATGATTCCAATCACACTTGTCACCTGTATGTGTGCAAGGGAAATCGTTACTATCGCCTTTGGACGAGGTAACTTCGGCGAGAAATCCATCGCCCTTACAAGTGCAGCTCTCATCGGTTATGCAGTAGGTTTTACTAGTATGGGCGTACGTGATATTATTTTAAGAGGACTTTATTCTTTTAAGGACACCAAGCGAGCGATGATTTCAGGAATCTTCGCTGTGGGCGCCAATATCATCTTTAGTATTGCGCTGTCACATGTCATTGGAGTTATGGGTATTTCCATTGCCAGCTCCATCAGCTTGACAGTCAACTTTTTGATTAACTCACAGATGCTAAAGCGCCACATCAAAGATTACAGATTCCTTGAACACATACCTGTTCTGCTAAAGCAGATTCCAGGAGCTATATTTGTAGTCCTTGTTGTGCTTTTGATGAAGCATTTATTTGATAGCAACATCCTTATCTTTGGCCTCTCAGCCGTAATCGGCATCGGTGGCTACATCGTCATCCTCATGATGATGCGCATCGAAGAGGTGGAATACGTAAAGGATAAAGTACTAAGCCGACTAAGTAGGCATAGTTAAGTAGTAGAGATAGCTTGTAGCTAAGATATATAATAGTTGTGAGCGAGCTAATTAAATTAGGTAAGCGCGAGCAGGGAAGTACCATGCCAAGCATGGTGGGGACCCACGCCGGCGGGGAGGCCCCATGCGAAGGTATGGAGGGTGCCCTGCGGGAGCATGAGAAACTAAAAGAGCTCGCGTATAAGGAGGAAATTATGATACCAGTTATGAATGTGCAGAGACAGTATGCGTCTCTTCAGGATGAGCTTGATGCAGCAGCACTTGAGGTGCTTCACTCAGGCGGATATATTTTAGGACCAAAGGTTCAGAATTTTGAAAATGAATTTGCATCATACTGTGGTGCAAAGTATGCAGTAGGTGTTGGCAATGGTACAGATGCCCTTGTAATCGCACTTCTTGCAGCAGGCATTGGTGAAGGTGATGAAGTTATCACAACAGCTATGACATTTGTTTCTACAGCAGAGGCAATTGCTCAGGTTGGTGCAACTCCAGTATTTGTAGACATCACACCAGAGACTTACACAATGGATCCAAGCAAGCTTGAGGCTGCTTTCACATCAAAGACAAAGGCAGTTATCCCAGTTCACATCTACGGTCAGGCTGCAGATATGGATGAGATTTGCAGAATCGCTCACAGCCACAACGCACTTGTCATCGAAGACTGCGCACAGGCTGCAGGCGCTAAGTATAAGGGACGTCGCACATGCTCACTTGGTGATATGGCATGCGTAAGCTTCTTCCCTACAAAGAACCTTGGTGCAGCAGGCGATGCTGGTATCATCGTTACAAACAGCGAAGATTTATACAAGGCTGCTATGGCTTTCCGTGTTCACGGTTCAGGTCTCAACGGCGCTTACACATACGCTAGATTAAACGGCCAGGAGTTCGACGAGTCAAAGGTTGATTTCCACGGAAATCTTCCAAAGTACTACAATTACTTAGTCGGCTTCAACTCTCGTCTTGATGCACTGCAGGCAGCAATGCTTTCAGTTAAGCTTCCACATCTTGATGATTGGAACGCTCGCCGCCGTGAAATCGCAGCAATCTACAACGAAAAGATTACAAACACAGCTTTCGCAAAGCCAGTAGTTGCTGATTTCAACGAGCATATCTTCTACGTTTACCCACTTCGCGTAAACGACAGAGCAAAGTTTAGAGCATACATGGAAGAAAAGGGCATCGCTACAGGCGTTTACTTCCCAGTTCCAATGCATGAGCAGGCATGCTTCGGCAAGCTCGGCTACAAGCACGGAGACTTCCCAGTTGCCGAGGACCTCGCAGAGCACGGCGTAACAATCCCAATGTTCCCAGAGCTCACCGACGACGAAATCAACCAGGTCATTGACGCAATGAACGCATACACAGAGTAATGATTATGACACCTCAGCTAAGGCTGAGGTGTTTTTTTATTGTTTCAACCTGCTAGACACATCATATCTGCCAAGTTATTTCAGTCAAGGGCAAGCCTTCGGAGCTTCGCTCCCTTGACTTCATAACTTTTGGCAGATAAATGTTAGTCAAGCAGGCTTGAAACTGGGACTGTGGCAAAGCCACAAGTCACATTAAAAGGAGGGGCTGGCGGCCATTTATCACAAGCCAACGCATTTATAAGGATTGTGGGAAGTTATGTGATAAAAAAAGAGGAAAATGGAAGATAATTTATCACAAGCTCCTGAATTAATAAGGATTGTGGGAAGTCTTGTGATAAAAAAAGAGGAAAATGGAAGATAATTTATCACAAGCTAATGAATTTATAAGGATTGCGAGAAGTCTTGTGATAAAAAAAGAGGAAAATGGAAGATAATTTATCACAAGCTCCTGAATTAATAAGGATTGTGGGAAGCCTTGTGATAAAAATATAGAATCTTAAGTATTAAATTTTTAGATATGATTAATTCAATACTTTTGGAGCGGAAGAGGGAAATATTCTTCTTGTTCACGTCAAAGTATAGTGATATATTTCCATAAAAGAGGAACGTTCTCTTGAATAGGAGGTAAATATGTTTCATAAGATAAAAGATGTAAAGGCGATGCCTGATTATAAATTACAAGTTCATTTTGTTGAAGGTCAGACAAAGGAATATAGTATTAAAGATTTAGCAGAGACAATACCAGCTTTTAATCAACTAATGGAGGATAGTTCTTTATTTGAATCAGTATCAGTTGATGTTGGTGGATATGGAATTATCTGGAATGATGATCTAGATTTGTCCTGTGATGAATTATGGGATAATGGGAAGCGACTTAAGGCTAGCTAAAAATATAGAAATATTTTACATAGATTTGATTATAATTGAGTAGGCAATATGTTAAAATGTGTATACAAATCCAAGGGAACTGGCGGAAGCCAGCTGAAAACGAAAGGAGAATACACATGTACGAACAAATCAAATTGCCTTATGCGACAGATGCTTTGGAGCCATATATTGATAAACTCACAATCGAGACTCATCATGGCAAGCATCATGCAACCTATACAAACAATTTCAATGATCTTGCAGCTAAAGCTGGTGTGGCGGACAAGCCAGCAGCAGAAGTCCTTGCAAACTTAGATAAGATTTCAGATGAGACATTGCGCAAGGGTATCAGAAATCAGGGTGGCGGATATTATAATCATAATCTTTATTTTGAAATGTTTTCTCCTGATGCGGTAAAGGCACCAACAGGCAAGCTTGCTGATGCAGTAAACAAAGCTTTTGGCAGTGTGGAAGCTTGCAAGGAAGAACTTTCAAAACTTGCAGCAGCTCAGTTTGGTTCGGGCTGGGCATTTCTTTCGGTAGATTCAAATGGAGAGCTTCATGCATCAAATTCTTTGAATCAGGACAATCCATTATCGGAGGGCAAAGGCTGGACACCAATCATTGCACTTGATGTTTGGGAGCATGCTTACTATCTTAAGTACAAGAATCTGCGCCCAGATTACATCAAAGCATTCTGGGAGGTCCTTGATTGGTCCAAGGTTTCAGCTCGTTATGATGAAATAATTAGATAGAATTAATATTTAAAATGCCGCTTTAATATGGTAAAGTTTAGGAGTATGTGGTGAAATCATGTTATTATTCACCTCATACTCCATTTTTGTATTTTAGTATTTCAGGAGGGCAAGACATGAATAAGCAGGGAATTGGAACTAGATGTGTGCAGGCAGGTTATACACCAGGAAATGGTGAGCCAAGACAGATTCCAATTGTACAATCTACAACTTTCAAGTATGACACTAGTGAGGATATGGGAAAGCTTTTTGACCTTGAGGCATCAGGCTATTTCTATACAAGACTTCAGAATCCTACAAACGATTACGTGGCTGCAAAAATCGCAGCACTTGAAGGTGGTACAGCTGCAATGCTTACATCCAGCGGACAGGCAGCCAATTTCTACGCATTATTCAACGTATGTGAGTGCGGCAGTCACATCGTTGCATCTTCATCAATCTACGGTGGTACATTCAACCTTATCGCTGTTACAATGAAGAAGATGGGTGTTGATGTTACATTCGTTTCACCAAATGCATCAGAGGAAGAGTTGAACGCAGCATTCCAGGATAACACACGTGCAATGTTTGGCGAGACAATTGCAAACCCAGCCCTTACAGTTTTAGATATAGAAAAATTTGCAAAGGTGGCACACGCTCATGGCGTTCCACTTATTGTTGATAACACATTCCCAACACCAGTAAACTGCCGTCCAATCGAGTGGGGCGCAGATATCGTTACACACTCTACAACAAAGTATATGGATGGCCACGGCGCAGGCGTTGGTGGATGTATCGTTGATTCAGGAAAGTTTGACTGGATGGCTTATGCAGATAAGTTCCCAGGACTTTGCACTCCAGATGATAGCTACCATGGAATCACATACGCAGAGAAGTTCGGCAAGGAGGGCGCTTTCATTACAAAGGCTACTGCACAGATTATGCGTGACCTTGGAAGCATCCAGTCTCCACAGAACGCATTCATCCTCAACCTTGGATTGGAGTCACTTCACGTTCGTATGCCTCGCCATGCTGAAAACGGACTTGCTGTTGCAAAATTCCTTCAGTCATGCCCAGAGGTAAAGAAGGTTACTTATCCAAACCTTGAGGGAGACGAATATTATGAGATGGCTCAGAAATATCTTCCAAACGGAGGATGTGGCGTAGTTTCATTCGAGCTCAATGGAGGCAGAGCTGCAGCAGAATCATTCATGAAGAAGCTCAAGCTCATCGCTATCGAGACACATGTTGCTGATGCTAGAAGCTGCTGCTTAAACCCAGCTACATCTACACATCGTCAGATGACTGATGAGCAGCTTGAGGCAGCTGGCATCCCAGCAGGCCTTATCCGTGTGTCTTGCGGCCTCGAGGACAGCGAAGACCTCATCGCCGACATAGCGCAGGCTCTCCACTAACGGTGGTTAATAAAAAATATAATATTTAGATGAGCAAGTAGGAAACAAGCTCTTGGTGTTGCTGAAGTGACCAATCTCGGAACGAAGCAATACCAAGGCTTGTATCCGTAACTTGCGGACTAGGAAGTAGATGTTATTTAATTCTTATATTTTTATTTTTGTTTTTTTACCAATTTGCATACTAGGATATTTTTTACTTAATAAGACTAAGCGGTACAAGCTTGGTCTTGTTTTTCTGCTTGGAATGTCATTGTGGTTCTATGGATATTTCAATCCGGGGTATCTGCTGATTATCATCTCCAGTGTGATCGTAAATTATTTGTTTTACCTGTGGATGAAAAGATTGCAAAATGGTGCCATACTCGAAGCGACTACAATGAATTCGGAGCTGGATTCAGTCACCATAGATAACGTTGGTTATTTGAAATCCTGCAAGCCGGTGATGATACTAGGTGTGGCTGTAAATCTTGGAATAATCTTTTATTACAAGTACATGGATTTCTTCATTGATAACGTAAATACGATATTTAAAACTGACTGGCCATTTATGAATATTGCTCTTCCTCTTGGAATTAGCTTTTTCACATTCCAGCAGATTTCATTTATCGTGGATACTTACAGAGGACAGGTGCCTAAGTACGATTTCCTTACATATGCTTGCTATGTCACCTTCTTTCCACAGCTGGTTGCCGGCCCAATCGTTACCCATGATGAAATGATTCCTCAGCTATTAAATCCAAGTAAAAAGACTGTGGATTGGGACAACATGGCAAAGGGCTTCTACATGTTTTCCATGGGTATTGGTAAAAAGATATTGATAGCAGATGTGTTTGGCGTGGCTGTAAACTGGGGCTACACCCAGGTGGCAGATTTGAAAGCTACCAACGCAATCCTTGTGATGATTGCATATTACTTCCAGCTGTACTTTGATTTCAGCGGATATTGCGACATGGCCACAGGCCTTGCAAAGATGCTCAACATAGATTTGCCAGTTAATTTTGATAGCCCATACAAGACGCTCAACATTGCAAGCTTCTGGAATCATTGGCATGCCACACTTGGTCGATTCTTCACCAGATATGTGTACATCCCTCTCGGTGGAAATCGCCGTGGAAATGTAAGAACATGCTTCAATCTTTTCATCGTATTCTTGCTCAGTGGATTCTGGCATGGTGCCCAGTGGACTTTTGTAGTTTGGTCCGTGTTAAACGGTATCTTTGTTATCATCACTCGCATGAACAAAAAGACCTTCGATGAAATGCACCCTGCCCTTGGATGGATGCTGACACAGGTATTTTTCGCAATGTCACTTATCTTTTTCAGAGCAGATACAATGGTTGATGCAATCGAGTTTATAAAGCAGATTTTATATGTAGATTTCACCAACATCGATGTGAACATCCTTAGCGCATTCCAGACACCAGTGTTGAAATACTTCCTGGATGGAACCGCACTTACAAATTCACTTCCATTTATTTATGTTGGAATCTATTATTTCCTTGCACTGTTTATTGTGCTTGGAGCAAAGAATTCAAACCAAAAGATGCAGGAGTTCCAGCTAAAGATAAGCACTATGCTTTGGACAGCATTTTTGATTGCCCTCAGTATCTTCTCACTTAGCGGAATCAGCACATTTTTATATTTTAATTTTTAGGATTATATATGTTTAAAAGTAGTAAAAGATGGATGGCCGCTATGCTTGCGGTGTTGATGATATTGTTGGTAGGATTTGCCAGTGTGATTATTGTGGTAGATCCATACTTCCATTATCACGGACCACTTTCAGGCCTTTATTACGAATTGAATAATGAGCGAAGCCAAAACGATGGAATCATCAAGCATTTTGATTATGATGCTATGGTGATAGGCACATCTATGGCGGAAAATTACAAGACTAGCGAAGTGGATGAGCTGTTTGGAGTTAATTCAATTAAGACCACATTTGCTGGCGGCACTTACAAGGAGCTTAACGACAACATTGCAAATGCCATTGAAGTGAATCCAGACCTTAAGCTTGTGATTCGTCCTCTGGATTATTCCTACATTATGGATGATGCCAACAGGATTCGTGATGATTTGGGAGATTATCCAGATTATCTTTACGACGATAACATCTTCAATGACGTAAACTATTTCTTCAATAAAGAGGTACTGTTCGATATCTGCATACCAATGCTTGCAGATGCAGCAGCCGGAAAGGAAGCCGGCATCACTAGCTTCGATGACTATGCCAACTGGATGGACACAGCGGAATTTGGGGCAGATGTAGTTTTGGGAGATAGAACCGAATTTGCGGAGCCAACCTCTAGAGAGCCATTCGTTGATGAGGTAAAGCAGCAGGTTAAGGAAAACATCACACAGAATGTTGTTCAGCTTGCAAAGGACAATCCGGACATTCAGTTTTACTATTATTTCACACCATACTCCATTGCATGGTGGGGTTCGCAAAACGAGCTTGGAACAGTTCAAAGATGGATAGCAGCGGAAAAATATGCAATCGAGCTAATGCTTGAGTGTGACAATATCCATCTATTCTCATTCAACAATGAGTTTGATGTTACAACAAATCTGGACAATTACAGTGATGAGTGTCATCATGGTGATTGGATTAATTTGCAGATTTTAGGTTGGATGTATTCTGGCACAGATGAACTTACTAAGGACAACTACGAGGAATACATTAATGTAGAGCTTGATTTTTACACAACCTACAATTACAAGGGGCTATTTGAGTAATGATTGAAATAAAAAATGTTAAAAAGAAATATGGGAAGCACACAGTCTTGGCAGGTATCGACTTTACGGTAGAGCCTGGCGAGATTGTGGGAATCCTCGGGGAGAATGGTAGTGGAAAATCTACACTTCTTACAATTCTAGCGGGACTTCAAAAGCCTAATTCTGGCTTTTTCAACATCGATGGCAAGGATTTGCTGAAAAATACAAAATTAAGAAATGAGCTTGTGGCATACGTTCCACAGGAGACACCTCTGATTACAGAGCTTAACGCCTGGGACAATCTGCGCATGTGGTACAAACCTGACAAGTTGAAGAAGGAGCTTCAGGACGGCTTTCTGGCGATGCTTGGAATCGACCAGTTCATAAAGGTTCCTGTAAATCAAATGTCAGGCGGCATGAAGAAGCGTCTCACAATTGGCTGCGCTATCAATTCCAATCCAAAGCTTATGCTTTTGGATGAGCCAACAGCGGCTCTTGATTTGGTGTGCAAGGAGAGAATATACACTTACTTTGAGCAGTTCAAGCGCCAGGGGGGTTCTTTGATTATTGCAACACACGAGGTGCAGGAGATAGAGCTCTGCGACAAATGCTTCATTCTTAAGGAAGGCAAGCTTGTGCCTTACAAGTACGACGGGGACATTCCTCATTTGATAGGAAGATTATAGAGTTATGGTAAAGTTTAAAGATTATTTGCTAATTCAATATAAACGAATATTTAAACTGCTACCCGGAATACTCGCAATGATTTTAGTGGTGGCTTTTTTGCTGTCTGTGACAGGGTATGCACTTATCTATAGCGACACATACGCATCAGAGCAGCAGCGATACAAGCTTGGTGTTGTTGGTGATACCGACGATGAAATGATAAGCCTTGGAATCTACATGATTGGCACTTTGGATGAAAGCCGCTACATGATTGAGCTGGTAGAGTACGATGATGAAGAGGCTGCCAAGCAGGCTTTAAGAAACGCTGATATTTCTGCCTATATCGTAATTACGGAAGAGTTCAGCAATGCCCTTGATGCAATGACAAATGATGCGAAGCTAAAATACTATGCCACATCAGGTCAAAAAGGTATTTCAAATGTAATGATGGACGAGATTTCATCAATTGCAACTCACATCATTATTTATTCCGAGACAGGCATACTTACCCTTAGGCAATTGATGAAGGAAGAGGGCTTCGATAAAAACTATCGCTCCGAGAAAATAAACGATTTGTTTATGCGATATATTTCGGCGCTAATCGTCAGAACCAATGTGGCAGAAATCACAGAGCTTGGCCTATCAGATGGTCTATCCACACCAGCCTATTATTTCCTTGGAATACTATTGTTCTTCATGCTTCTGCTTTCATTCTGTGCCATCTCATTTTTCCTTGGTCAAAAGGATGGAAGAATCAGGTTCATGAAATCAAAAGGCATCGGTGCTGTGGCCCAGGTGTTTGGTGAGTATATCCCATTTTTGACCATCAACATCATTTGCATGGCAGTGATATTTGGACTGATGGCAGCGGCTATTCATTTTGGCGTGCTGGATTCTGTGGAGACAGATGTAAATCTGATGAAGACATTAGGAGAAATTGCAGGCAAATTGCTTCCAGTATCCATCATGTTTGCTGCATTAGGATTTATGATTTTTGAGATTCTGGTAGGTGTCATCAACAAAATTCTGGTGGCATTTATGCTTTACATTGGAATGGGATACGTGTCTGGATATTTCTATCCAAAGACATTCTTCCCTTCAATCGTCCAAAGAATTGGCGAGTTCATTCCGTCAGGTGTGGCGTTTTCATACATGGGCGGTGTGATTACCGACGATGAGACAGGATTATACTATTGGATTATGTGCGCTTACACCGTGGCATTCCTTGGAATTGCAATGGTTGTGAGAAGACAGAAGATGAAATAAGGATGAAATATTTACTACTATTAAAAAGGTTATTAAAAAAGAAAAGTTACATAGCCATGCTTTTGGTGGTGCCATTGATGGTGCTCATGCTAAATGCTATGAGTGCTGCACCATCGGGGCTCATGACGATTGGCGTCTACATCCCAGGTGATGACAGCTGCTCAAAATGGCTGAAAGAGAATCTGGAATCCAATCCAGGTAGTCTGCTTTTTAAGTTTTATGACGATGCAGATGAAGTAGTGAAGGATGTGGAGTCACAGCAGCTTACTGAAGGGTGGATTGTGCCAGAAGATTTGGATACTCTTGTGGATAACATGGCTACAAAGGGCAAGACCAAAACAAAGATAGAAATCATTATCCGTGAAAGTGGTCTTACACACATGCTTGGCAGGGAGGTCCTCTCCAGTAGGGTTTACCCTATGATTGCCAGACAAATGGCTATCTACTATATTTCAAAAAATGTTTACGGTGACAATCCTACCGAGGATCAGTTGAACCACATCATCGAAACATATGATAATTACGAGATTAATGGCAATCTTTTTGAGATGGGCTATGTTGATGGCACAGACAATTCATCTGAAGATACTAATTATCTGATGATGCCTCTTCGTGGAATCCTGGCGCTGTGGCTTCTCCTTTGTGGAATAGCAGCATCCATGTATTATCTTGAGGATGAGGCAAAAGGCCTGTTTATTTGGTGGAAGACAAGGTTCTTTATACTAAGAGATTTGCTTTACTATCTAGTTATAATTTTTATTCCGACAATAATGGTACTTGTTGGCTTGCGCTGGGGAGGTGTGTTCACTTCCCTGGGAAGAGAGATTGCGACTATTGCTGCATATGATTTTGTAGTCATCGTGGTGGCTATTTTTATCAGAGAAATCATTCATAGCATTAAGGGACTTGGAATCGTTACACCGATTCTTATCATGGCATCGGCAATACTTTCCCCTGTATTCATCGACTTCAAAGAAGGCCGTATTTTACAGCGATTTTGCCCAACATTCCACTATTTATATAGCATCCATGATTTATATTATTTAAAAAGTTTATTAATTTATGGTATTGCTTTTTTAATTTTATGGTATATAATTAATACCATCAAGCGACACTCAAAGTGAGAGGGAGGAAGATTTATGTTTTGTACTAAATGTGGATTTGAACTTAGCGCCACAGCAAAGTTCTGTCCAAAGTGTGGAACTCCAGCAAAGCAGCCTGTAGCTCCAGCACCACAGGAAGCCCCTGTTGAGGAGCCAGTTGTAGAGGCTGCTCCAGAAGTTGAAGAAACTCCTGCAGAGGAGCCACAAGTAGAAGAGGTTCAGGCTGAGGAACCAGTAGAAGAAGTTGTAGAAGAGACAGTAGAGGAAGTATCGGAGACAGAAGAAGCTCCTGAAGTAGAGGAAATTCCAGTAGAGGAAAATACAGAGGAAGTTCTTACAGTAGATGAAGTGCTTTCTGAGCAGTCTGCCCAGGCTGAGGAGCAGCCAGCAGCAGAAGCTCCAGTAGAGCAGCCTACTCCAGAGCCAGCTCCACAGTGGTCACCAATTCCACCAGCTGAGGAAGCTCCAGCTCCTAAGAAGGGCAAGAAAGGAATTATCATCGCTATTGTTGTAGTGGTTGTAATTGCACTTCTTGCAGTAGGCGGATTCTTCGCATATAAATTCATCAACAACCCTGCAAAGATGCTTTCTAAAGCAATCGACAATCAGTCAGGTAGCCTTGTTGAGGAATATGAAGTTAGCTACAATTCAATCCAGGAATCATACGCTGATTTAAATGGAGATATGACTCTTTCAGTAGATTTTACACTTGGCGACAAAATCAAGAGCCTTTTAGCAGACGAAATGGGCATGACTGCTGCTGATATTTCTTGGTTCAATAGCGCAGGTGCAACAATCGCTATGGATGTTCAGGATGAGTCATTAGGACTTGATGTAGATGCAAGCATCAATGGAACACACATCACTACATTCCAGGCACTTATTGATGCAAATGCAGGCGAGGCTTACGTCTCAGCCCCAGAAATCGTTTCTGATGCATCATTCATTGCTGGCTCAGATTTTGACAAGCAGGAAATTGTTGAGGCAATCGCTGATTACACAACACAGCTTTCAACATACGCAGAGACATATCCAACACCTGCTCAGATGAGCACAACAGCTGATAACTACGCAAGCATCATCAAGAAGGATCTTGCAGGCGCAGATATCACAAAGGACAAAAAGGAAATCAAAGCAAGCGGCGTAAAGGCTACATACACAGAGCTTGCTATCACAATCGACGCAAAGACAGATGCTCAGCTTACATATGATTTAGCAGAAGCATTCGAGGAAGATGATGATCTTAAGGAAATGCTTATGCCATTCCTTGAGGCAGAGATTCAGTCAGACGAGTATTCAGAGTATGCAGATGCAGAAGAGTACTGGAATGACATTACATCAGATGTTTCTGATGCTAAGAAGGATGCAAAGAAGACATTAGAGAAGATTGAAAAGAATCCTAAGAAGAACAAGGATGTTGGTGTTCTTTATGTTTACCTTGATAGCGCATTCAACATCAAGGGTATCTCATATGACGATGATGCTGAAGGCGAAGTATTTACATTATACATGCCAGAGGATGGCGCTGATTCAGGTCTTAAGCTAAAGATTGTTAATACTGAAGGCGAGGCACTTACAATTGATGGTAAGGGCACATCACAGGATGAGTTCTTAAACGGAACATACACAGTTGCATTAGATGACGAAGAGTACTTTACTATTGATGTTAAGAACTTTGATCAGAAGACATATAGAAAGACACGTGGTGTAAACGCAGAGTTCCTTGTTACACTTGGCGAAGGAATGACAGAGTCAATCTATGAGGATGACATGCAGTTCCTTGCACTTGCTCAGTACGATTTCGTTGTTCAGACAGAAGGTACTACTGGTAAAATCGACATGAACGTCATGGCAGACAACGATTCACTTCTTCAGGTAAATCTTTCATACTCAATGGAAGATGTGCCAGATATGGCAAAGGCCGGAACAGTTTACGACCTTGAAAATATGGATGGAGAAGAGATGATTGATCTTCTCAAAATCGTTGATTTGTCATCAACAGTTAGCAACCTTGAGGCAGCAAAGGTACCTAGCGAATACGTTGAGGTTCTCAAGACAATCAGCGAGACATTAAAGTCTGGCGATGATGAAGCTATCTATTCGTTGGTTCTTGGATTGTATGGATATGATAGCTACTACGATGATAGCTACTATTATGATGATTATTACTATGATGATTATTACTACGATGATTATTATGATGATGACTATTACGATGATTACTACTATGAGGATGAATCATACGATTCGTTTGGTTGGTACTAATTAGAAATGAAAAGATAAAGCATAGCAGTTACGGCTGCTATGCTTTTTTATATTCTCTGGGAGTTTTATTGTATTTACGTTTGAACTGACGGTTGAAGTGGGAAAGATTTTCAAAGCCAACCTGCTGGGATATGGTAAGGATTGTTTCCTCTGATTCCAAAAGCAGGCGGGATGCCATGGAAAGCCTGTAGTCGTTCAGATATGTGATGAAGCTTACGCCGAAGGCCTCCTTGAAAAATCTCATAAAATGAGATTCCGAAAAACCTGCCAAATCTGCCATTTCAGCAACGGTGATTTGATTACCATAATTCAATTCTACATATTTGATGACAGGCTTTAGCTTGTCGATTTTTTTCTTATTCTTTGTATCAATCTTATTTTCATAAAGCGTAACCAAATTAAATAGAAGCAGATAGAGATTGCCTTTGATGGCAAGTCCCCAGGCACCTTCCCGGTGGCTGGAGATGTTGTCGTTGCTGTCTAGATATTTTTTTATACTTTCATATCCGGTGACACCAGGCCTAAAAACTTGGGGAATATCCACGGTGTTCTCGAAAAATGGCTTGAGAAATCTGTCATAGAATTCGTCTAAGTTAGAGGCAAACATCTTTGAATCAAAAATTATATTTTCGTACTCCATAGAATTATCCGAAAGCTGATAGATTCCGTGAACCTTGCCTGGCAGTATAAAGGCAATATCCCCGGCAGCTACAGTGTTCTCATTTCCGTCGATGATAATGATTCCTGCACCCTTTTTTATATAGATAAATTCGGCATCCTCATGCCAGTGTAGTGGCACCGAATCAAAATCCAGCGGAATAGTACAAGGATATGTGTTGTATGGAATGTTGTAGTCAAAGTGGCTAGTAACCTCATGTATGGACTGATAATCGTTAATATTAATCATGTGTCTATCTCCTATTTTGATAGAATAGTATCACTTTATAGTGGGTTTGTGCAAGTAATAGCCCATATATGAGCAGTATAATCCAAGTAAATGGTAACTAATTAATCACCTAGGAGGGTAATTATGACTGCAAATGAGTATATTAAGATTCGATTTGGTCGCCACATGGATCAGTGCACAAATGAAGAGATTTATGTTGGCTTACTTGAGTATGTAAAAGATAAGGCTAAGAGCAAGGAGATTGCTGGGGGCAAGAAGAAGCTCTATTACATCAGCGCTGAGTTTTTGATTGGTAAGCTCCTTTCAAACAACCTTATTAATCTTGGAATATATGATGAGGTTAAGGCTGAGCTTGAGGCTTGTGGAAAGTCTCTTGCAGAAATAGAGGAAATCGAGGTTGAGCCTTCACTTGGAAATGGTGGACTTGGTCGTCTGGCAGCTTGCTTCCTTGATTCAATTGCAACACTTGGTCTTAATGGTGATGGTGTTGGATTGGCATACCACATGGGACTTTTTAAGCAGGTATTCAAAAATAATCTTCAGAAT
This sequence comes from Pseudobutyrivibrio ruminis, assembly GCF_015057245.1. Classification (GTDB taxonomy): domain Bacteria; phylum Bacillota; class Clostridia; order Lachnospirales; family Lachnospiraceae; genus Pseudobutyrivibrio; species Pseudobutyrivibrio ruminis_E. The sequence continues at coordinate 26,776 of NZ_SVET01000020.1, read as the reverse complement.
GAAGAACCAAACCCATGGATGTCAGAACACAGCTGGATGACAAAGACAGAACGCACATATCAGGTTGATTTTGGTGGCTTCAACGTAACATCTCGCATGTATGATATAGATGTAACTGGCTATGATTCTGTTACAACAAAGCTTCATCTTTTCGACGTAGAAACAGTAGATGAATCAATTATTAAAGATGGAATTAATTTCGATAAGAGCGAGTTTACAAAGAATCTTACATTGTTCTTATACCCAGATGATTCTGATGACAATGGTAGATTGCTTCGTGTTTATCAGCAGTATTTCATGGTTTCAAATGCTGCCCAGCTCATCCTTGATGAAGCTGTAGAAAAGGGCTCAAACCTTTATGATTTAGCAGATTATGCTGTAATTCAGATTAATGATACACACCCATCAATGGTTATACCGGAACTCATTCGACTCCTTCAGATTCGTGGGCTTACAATGGACGAGGCAATTGATGTGGTTTCAAAGTGCACAGCTTACACAAACCACACAATCCTCGCAGAAGCCCTTGAAAAGTGGCCGATCCACTTTATGATGAAGGCTGTTCCACAGCTCATGCCTATCATTCGCGAGCTTCACAACCGTATTGCAAAGAAGGTTGCAGACCCTGATGTAGCCATTATCAAGGATGGTCTTGTACACATGGCACACATGGACATCCACTATGGCATTTCAATCAATGGTGTTGCTGCACTTCATACTGAAATATTAAAGGAGACAGAGCTACATAAATTCTATGAACTCTATCCTGAAAAGTTCAACAACAAGACAAACGGAATCACATTCCGTCGCTGGTTACTATATTGCAACCCAGAGCTTTCTAAGCTTATTGAAGAGCTTATTGGTCCTGGCTTCAAGAAGGATGCTACAGAGCTTAAGAAGCTCGAGCAGTACATGAATGACGATGCAGTTGTTCAGCGTTTCCTTGATGTTAAAAACACACGCAAGACTGTTCTCAAGAACTACCTTGCAAAGACACAGGGCATCGAAATCGACGACAACAGCGTATACGACATTCAGATTAAGAGACTTCATGAGTACAAGCGTCAGCAGATGAACGCCCTCTACGTAATCAACAAATATTTTGAAATCAAAGAAGGCAAAAAGCCTGCTCGTCCAATCACAGTTATCTTTGGCGCAAAGGCTGCACCTGCTTACGTTATCGCAAAGGATATCATTCACCTTATCCTCTGCTTATCAGAAATCATTGCAAAGGATCCAGAGGTAAGCCCATATCTCAAGGTTGTTATGGTTGAAAACTACAACGTAACACTTGCAGAAAAGCTTATCCCAGCCTGCGATATCCACGAGCAGATATCACTCGCTTCAAAAGAAGCATCTGGTACTTCAAACATGAAGTTCATGCTCAACGGAGCCGTAGCAATCGGAACAATGGATGGCGCCAACGTAGAAATGCACGAATTCGTAGGTGATGACAACATCTACATCTTTGGCGAAGATTCAGATACAGTAATCAAGCGCTACGCAGATGCAAGCTACTGTTCACGCGACTACTACGAAAAGGATGCAAACCTCAAGAAGTGCGTAGACTTCATCGTATCAGACGAGCTTCTTGCAGCAGGTCAGAAGGAGAACCTTGAGCGTCTCTACAACGAACTCCTCAACAAGGATTGGTTCATGACCTTCCCTGACTTCAAGGACTACTGCCAGACCAAAGAGAAAGCCTTCGCCGACTACGAAGACCGCCTCACATGGGGACGCAAGATGGTTAAAAACATCGCCAACGCCGGCTTCTTCTCAAGCGACCGCACCATCGCCCAGTACAACGCCGACATCTGGCACCTATAAACCATGCGGCGCTCAAGAGCTGTGTGTCCGTCCACAGACATACCGATTCAGAAAATGTACAGACCTGCAAAAGACACCTGTAAATAAGTGTGTTCTCCTTGTGCTTTAGAAAAACATAATATTCATGCGATGTCCCGTAGGGGGACCTGGTGGTCGGGCCTGTAGGGGAGGGCTGGCTAGGCCAGTGCAGATAGATGGAAAAGGGCAGGTAAGATGGGGCCTAGATATTGATTTTGAGGGGAGTGCATGGTAAAATAGCTTCTAGTTGTGGCTCAGGGGAGCCGGAGATTAGGAGGATGTTTTTATGAGCACAGTGACTATTGTACTCATCGTTATTGCGGTTCTTATGGTTGCCGCAATCGTTGTATTATATTTTCTTGGTAAGAAGGCACAGGATAAGCGTGCAGAGCAGCAGGATCAGATGGATGCAGTTGCACAGCAGGTTTCAATGCTTATCATTGATAAGAAGCGCATGAAGCTTAAGGAAGCTGGTCTTCCAGAGGCAGTTGTTGCTGCTACACCATGGTATGCTAAGAATTCAAAGATTCCAGTTGTTAAGGCTAAGGTTGGCCCACAGATGATGACTCTTATCTGCGATGCAGAAATCTTTGATGAGGTTCCTGTAAAGAAGGAAGTTAAGGCTACAGTTTCTGGTCTTTACATCACAAAGGTAAAGGGCATCCGCGGTGGCAATGCTACTCAGGATACAAAGAAGAAAAAGGGACTTCGTGCTTGGGCACTACGCAAGCAGAAGGAGCTTGATCAGGAAACAAGAAAGAATAAATAAGTTTTTTATTAACACCTCGGCTAAAAAATGGCCGAGGTGTTTTATTTGTCCAAGAAAAGTGATAAAATGGCGTTACTAAGATAATTTTCAGACAACTTAGTTTGGGAGGAACGAGGATGAATTTAAAGATTAATAAAGCCATTTTGTCACTTTTTGTTTTAGCTTTTGCTATTGTGCTTATGCCACATATCGATGCAAAGGCTGCTACCCAGGAAGAATACCAGATTTTTTCGCAGGTTTTAAATGCTGATTACTATGCAGCTATGAACCCGGATGTGGCGGCAAAGGCAGATGGTAGTTACATATATTACCTTGAGCATTACATCAAATATGGTGTGTACGAGGGCCGAAACGCCAGCGGCACATTCAATGCTACCGACTACATGATCAAGAATCCTGACCTTGCTGCAGTGTTTGGAAATAACATGCCAGCATACGTTGTTCACTATGTATTGTCTGGAAAGGCAGAGGGACGTGATGGAACACCTTCTGTAGGAGCCTTGGCAACGGATATGCCACAGAGCTACACTTTGCTTGGAGCCTACACTACCGAGTACGATCCAAATGCAGCCAGAGGCCATAATATCGAAGTAGCTGCAGAAAAGGTAGATGGTACCGTGGTGGCACCAGGTGCAACTTTCTCAGCATCAAATTCAATTGGTAAGCGTACATCGGCAAATGGTTTTGTTGAGGCACCAGTATTTATCAATAAGCAGCACGCTACAGGAATCGGCGGAGGCGTCTGCCAGGTTTCTTCAACTATATATGCAGCCATGAAGACTGCAGGAATTAAAGCAACTGAAAGACATCCTCATTCTCTTCCAGTTTACTATCTGCCAGAGGGCTGGGATGCCACAATTTCATGGGGCTCATTAGATCTTAAGTTTGTGAATACATACGATTCAAATATAGTAGTTTTTGTTTTTGCAGATGAGGGACATCTTACAGCGGCACTTTATTTGCAAAATTAAAACTTTACGCACAATTAATTGTAGTCACGGTCTAAGAATCATGTTATAATACGCCCCAACAGGGTAAAATTCGGATTTTACCAGTAGGGGAAAGGATTCCCCTGTACAGCTTAGGGCTGCAAAATGGATTTTGACCGAGGGGAAGAATAAGTGGAAGAATTGTTGAGTAAGCAAGCTCCGGAAGTACAGGAACTTATCAAAAACGTAAAAAAGTATCGAAAGGTGGATAACGAAAAACACCTTAGTTTTGCTTGCGATTTGTTTGATTTAGCACAGGAATGCGGAAACGAGGATTTAAAGGATTATGCAAGCTGTGCTCTTGGCGATGCATGTTGCCAAAATCAGGACTATTCGCAAGCTTTATATTACATTTCGGCAGGTGTTCAAGGCCTTGCCAAAACAGACGAATATCAGCTTACATGCGTATGCTACAATGAGCTGGGTATTATTTTCAGAAGTAAAGGTCATTTCATCACTAGTGAAGAGTATTTCATAAATGCCATGGAAATCGCTAGGGCACACAGATTGTACGCCATTGAAGCTATGGCGTGTTCTAATTTTGCTTCTTTATGCGAGGAAATGGATGCTATCGAGAGAGCACTAGAATATCATTATCGTTCCATTGAATGTTGCAGTTTCATAGATGACGAAGATTTCAAGCTTAGCCTTATGGCAGGGGATTACGCTTTTATTGTAAAGCTATATGTAATCCTTAAGGATGAGGAAAGCGCAGATCAGGCACTTGCTGAGATGGAAAAGATAATTGCAAAATACCCAGAGATAAATGATCTTTTCGATATTAGAATTGCCAGATACGTATACTACAAGTTTAAAAATGACACAGCAAAGATTCAGGAAATGAAGGCTCTTTGCCTGGAGTCATTCTATGCTTGTCAGGAATATATTGTTTATTTCGATGAGACTAAGCAGCTTATTGAAATACTCACAGAAGAAAAAGATTATCAGGAACTTCAAAAGATGTTTGATAGGACTGAACAGGTTTTATCAAAAGACGATTTAATAAACCTAAGAGTATTCCTTGAGGAGTACAAGATTAAGATGTACGAAGCATTGGGCGATAAAGAACGTCTCATGGCTAGCTACAGCAACTACTATAGATATAACACTATCAAAACAGTTGATAATAAGCGTTCATTTTTGACCACTCTTCGTCTTCGCTCAGAGCTTGCTCAGCAGCGCACAAAGAATCTATTTCTTTCGGCTGCCGCAGAGACAGATCCTCTTACAGGAATCGCAAACAGACTCAAGCTTAATACAGTTATTGATGAGCTTTTTGTGCTGGCAAATGAGCAGGGTAAAACACTTGCAGTAGAGATGATGGATATCGATTACTTCAAGGAAGTTAACGACACATACGGTCATGCCAAGGGCGATGAGCTTTTGGTGATGCTTGCAAACATCTTGAAGAGTGTTGAAGATGACAAGATCTTCGTTGCAAGATACGGTGGTGACGAATTCATCATTTACTACTACGACATGACAGATGAGCAGATAAAAGAAGTTGCTCGTCATATACAAAGGTCTATGGAAATCGCAGGTGAGGCCCTTGGAATTGGAAAGGTCACAGTTTCCCAGGGAATTGTTAATCATATTCCTAGACCACTCAATAGAGCGTGGGATTATATGAATGCTGCAGATTTAGCATTGTATTTTGTTAAGAACCATGGCAAGGCTAATGCTCGAATTATCCACAGAGCCACAGAATTAGAGACTCTTGCATGGGACAAAGTTTTTTGACTTTTAAACAAGTAATTATTAAAATATTTATAACCAGACAGAAGGCTAAGCTTGGTCTTCTGTCAATTTATGTAAAGGGGTTTTTTGTATGGCAAAATTGTACTATTATTATGGAGCTATGGGTTCTTCAAAGACAGCTAATGCCCTTATGACTCATTTCAACTATCAGGAAGTTGGTCAGAATGCACTTTTGGTTAAGCCAGAAATGGATACCAGATTCGGAGAGAGAATTGTTCGCTCTAGAATTGGTTTGGAGAACGAATGCGTCTTCCTTGAGGATTTAATAAAAATGCCTGAGGAGGAAATCAAAAAATATGATTGCATCATTGTTGATGAGGTACAGTTCGCAACCCCAGAACAGGTAGATTTTCTATCTGACATAGTTGATTTTATGGATGTGCCTGTTGTTGCTTATGGCCTTAGAGCAGATTTTAGAAATAAGCTCTTCCCAGGCTCAGAACGACTTATCACAATCGCCGATGTTATTCACGAGGTTAAAACAGTGTGCTGGTGTGGACGTAAAGCCACCTGCAACACTAGATATAATGAAAACGGAGTTGTACGCTCAGGCCCACAGGTTATGCTTGGAGCAAACGACTCCTATGTGGCACTCTGCCGCAAGCACTTTAAACTGGGACAGCTTGCCCCAGATGAGAAAGAGGAGAGTTAATGACTTTTAGCTTTACAATTACAGTAATATTTTGGTTATATGTTATTTTTTGGATACAGGTGCCAGGAATGCTCCTTGTGGACTTTCTTTTGCCTAGACGATTAAAGGCATACACCAGACTTTTATCTGGATTCTTTCTAGGCTTCATCTGTCTTGCTACCATTTATTTTATCGAGTCAATAATCGGCGTTAATGGCCTTATTGCCATAGCTGGTCCAGTACTTTCTGTGATAGCTTTTATCCGTTATTTCAAAAAGGGACGCCCTTCAGTTTACAATGCCTACGAACATTTTAAATGGCTTGGAATAATTATATTTGGATTTATTTTTATAGTTTCTACTATCAATTTTCAGCTTAAATATGCAGGCGCCTTATCAGGACAGACTACTCAGGTTTACCATGATTTCCTTTTCCATACAGGAAATATTGTATCTTTGAGTCGCTCTTTCCCAAATGGAGATATTAGAATCTCTGGCCTTACATTTTATTATCATTATTTTTATGAGCTTATTTTTGCCATGTGCAAGCACATCTTTGGCATGGATGCCTTCAGAGTATACATGAATGGCAATGCGTTAATTTGTGCTTGGCCACTTACTCTTGCCATGATGATTGTAGGCGAGAGACTTCGCGGTGACAGAAGCATTCGTGGCGTTAGATATTATTCTTACTATGCAGGAATGCTTGTGTCTTGCATTTGCTTGCTTCCTGTAAATGTTGTGGGAGCAAAGCTTCCAACATCATGGTTGAATAATCATTTGTTTGGAAATGGCAATGCCATGGGGCTTGCTCTTTCTATCACAGTCCTTTTGGTAGATGTTTTAGTAGATGTTTGGTACGACAAGTTCTCTGTCAGAGTGATGATAGCAATCTATCTTTTAGCAGCTACAGCCACTGGTTTCAAGGGGACAACAGGAATCGTCCTTGTGACAATTTCCTGGTCAGTATTTATTATTGAGTCAATCCTGGTTAAAAAGATTCACATGCCTAGATTCTTCTATGTATTTTGTGCATCACTAGGTTTTGTTCTTACTTACTTGATAGTTACAGTAGGTTTAAATCCATCTGGCTCAAACAACAGAGCAATGGAAGTTACACCAGCAGGCACACTTGATGCCAGTCGTGTAGGTCAGGTGTTTACAAAGCTTGGCCTTGATTACATGGCTTTCCCATGGGTGATTATTGCTGTTCTTCTTTGCATTGTATGTATTGTTGGTCCTTGCATTTTAGCGTTCACAGCTTTTGCATACAGCAAGTTCAGAACACTTATCAAAGAAAAAGTTATTGGAGATATATTTGACTGGTTCGCAATAGGCTCTGTAATTATTGGCGTTGCTGCCTTTTGTTCAGTTAGCGTGCCAGGATTGTCTCAGGGATATTTCGTTATTACAAATGCGGCATTCATTTTCTATGGTGCAATGAAATATCTCATAGAAAACAAAAAGACATTGATTTCATATGTCACATATCTTTTCTTTGGTGTTGGAACAGCATTTTTAATAATCGATATTGGATATTTTTGCTACGACGATATCAAGCAAGAGGCTGTTTATGAATCGGAGGCAGGAGACCGTCAGGATTTGGTATCTGCAGGTACCATGGAAGCTTATCTATGGCTCAGAGACAACACACCAGAGGATGCGATGGTGGCTGTTGATAGATTTACAGAGGATTTAGATTACAGAAGTATCTATTTCTATTGCAGTGCTTTTTCTGAACGTCAGGTATATATAGAAGGCTACGACTATTCTGACATCACAGAAAAGCAGGTTGAGGCCATGCTTTCCATCAATGAAAAATTCTATAGCGAGGATACTGCAGTTGCAGAAGCGGCTATGGAAATGAGTGGTGTTGATTATCTGGTTGTTACCGAATTAAATCATCCGGACTATTGGGAAAACAGCCCAAAGTTAAAACTAGTTTTTACAAATGACGATGTTAGCATTTATAGATATTATTCTGACGGCGGCATGTCTGCTGTTAACAATTAATTATGAGAGGTGCTTATGAAGGAATTAGAGTATCCATTTGATAGCGATTATTTACTATCAAAGAAAAAGAGAATTAAAAAAGAGCTTCTTGCTACAGATACAAAGTTTATAGACAAGAAGATAGCTGTTCTTGGTGGAGGTACTACTGCCAATATTATTCTTATGCTTGAATTGTTCTTGCTTAACAATGGCATTCGTCCAGAGTTTTACGAGAGTGAATACAACAAGTATTACGAGGATGCTGTATTTCCTAATCCTGAATTGGAAGAGTTTGCACCTGATATTATTTATGTGTGCACTAGCAATCGCAACATCACAAGCTACCCAAATCTTGCAATGGATAGGGCGGCAGTTGATGAGCTTTTAGATGCACAGTATGCAAAGTTCGAAACAATCTGGAAGACACTTGCTGAAAAGTACAATTGCCCAATCATCCAGAACAATTTCGAAATGCCTCTCTTTAGACTTCTTGGCAACAGAGATGCATACGATTACCGTGGTTCCATGAACTTCATCACACGCTTAAATCAGCGCATGTATGACTACGCCATGTCTACAGAGAATTTTTATATCTGCGATATCAATTACATCTCAGCAGATTACGGTTTAAAGGAATGGTCTGATCCATTCTACTGGTACATGTACAAATACGCTATGTGCGTTCCAGCAATCCCATCACTTTCTTTCAATGTGGCCAATATTATCAAGTCACTTCTTGGAAAGAACAAAAAGGGATTTGTTCTTGATTTGGACAACACTCTTTGGGGCGGCGTTATTGGTGACGATGGTGTTGATGGCATTGTCCTTGGCCCAGAGGAAGCTGAGGGACAGGCATACACAGAGTTCCAGCGTTACCTTAAGGCACATCAGCAGCTTGGTATAATATTAAATGTAGATTCAAAAAATGATATGGAAAACGCTATAGCTGGCATTAACCATCCGGATAGTGAATTCCAGGAAAAGGATTTCATTTCAATCAAGGCCAACTGGGATCCAAAGGATAAAAACTTTGCAGACATTGCATCAGAGCTTACCCTTCTTCCAGAAAGCTTGGTATTTGTTGATGACAATCCAGCAGAGCGCCACATTGTAACAGAACAGCTTAAGGGTGTATGCGCACCAGAGCTTGATAATGTGGTTCACTATATCCAGACAATCGACCGCTCAGGCTTCTTTGAAGCAACAAACATTTCCGCAGACGATTTAAAGAGAAATGAAATGTATCAGGAGAACGCTGCAAGAGCTAAGCTTCAGAGCAGCTTCACTGATTATGGCCAGTATCTTGACTCATTAGAGATGCAGGCAGAAATAGATAGCTTTGCGCCAGTTTATATGGCTCGTATTGCTCAACTTACAAACAAGTCAAATCAGTTCAACCTTACAACAAAGCGTTTCACTCAAACTGAAATCGAGGAGACTGCAGCTGATTCAAACTATGTCACTCTTTACGGAAAGCTTATTGATAAGTTTGGTGACAATGGTGTTGTTACTGTTGCTATTGGCCATGTTGATGGAGAGGCATGTGATATTGATCTTTGGCTTATGAGCTGTCGCGTACTTAAGCGAGACATGGAGTTTGCTATGATGGACGAATTGGTAGCACGCCTTAAGGCTAGAGGAGTTAAGGAGCTTAGAGGTCATTATCTTCCAACAGCTAAAAACAAAATGGTTAAGAACTTCTATGGAGATATGGGATTTACACTTGTGGAAGAAAAGGAAGATGGCTCATCAGATTGGACTCTTGACTTAAGTGGTTACGAGAATCAGAATAAGCACATAAAAATGAATTAGGAATATTATGATTAAAGACATTTTAACAAACAAAAAATTAATACAGAAACTTGCTAAGAACGATTTCAAGCAAAAGTTTGCAGGCTCAACACTTGGTGTTATTTGGGCTTTCGTTCAGCCAATCATTACAATCCTTGTATACTGGATTGTTTTTGATAAGGCTCTTAATCAAGGAACACAGGGCACAAAGGCTGGCATCAGCGCTCCATTTGTACTGTGGCTTTCAGCTGGTATCGTTCCATGGTTCTATTTTAGCGAGGTACTTTCAGCAGGTACCGTTGTTCTTCATGAGTACAATTATCTTGTTAAAAAGGTTGTATTCCCTATCAACGTTTTGCCTGTTGTAAAAGCAGTGTCATCCCTTTTTGTACACGGCTTCTTTGTATTATTTACTTTGCTTGTTTATCTGTTATACAGATTTCCAATTACACCATATATTTTACAGGCCCTTTATTATTCATGTGCCATGATGGTACTTACAATTGGACTAATTTATCTTACAAGCTCACTTTGCGTATTCTTCAAGGATATGGCTCAGCTTGTAAACATACTTTTGCAGGTAGGTATCTGGGCAACACCAATCATGTGGAACTTTGACGCAATGGTAGACAAAATTCCAAACTGGTTAAGCATTGTTCTCCAGCTCAACCCAATGTACTACATCACAAGTGGCTATCGTGACAGCTTTATTGGTCAGATAGGATTTTGGGAAAAGCCGGGCTTAACACTTTATTTCTGGTGCTTTACAATCGTTGTTTTCCTTCTTGGAACACACGTATTTAAGAAGCTCCAGCCTCAGTTTGCAGACGCTTTGTAAAGACTACAAATTGTATAAATTATAATGACAGATTTCGGATAATATTTTTGTTCAAGGCCTACTGTCAGACAATTGAATTAGTGGTAAAATATAAGTAACTTGATGAAGGGGGCCTGAATATGAAAATACCACGTTTTTTCAAAGCAAGAAGAGCCGTCGCTGTCAGCATGGTGACCTTGCTATTGTCTCTGGTTTTCTTAAACGAATTCTATTATTTACCAGCAAATGCTGATGAGGATATTGTGGTGCAGGTAGTAGCTCACAGAGGCTACTCAGGTATGTACCCCGAAAATACCCTTAGTGCCTTCGCTGGAGCCTACGCATGTGGCGCCAAAACAGTTGAATTTGACGTCAGAAAAACCAAAGACGGAGAGCTGGTTATCTACCACGACGACACTCTTGAAAGACTAACAGGCGACGATAAAACAGTCGCTGATTATACATACGAAGAACTATTGCAAGTTGACGCAGGAGAATGGTTCGGCAGAGAATACCGCCTCGAGCGCATTCCAACCCTGGATCAAACCCTAGCTCTTTTGCAAGCTACTAACATGCGGATTTTTTGCGAACTCAAAGACATCGGTGAGGATCCTGATTTCGCCAACGAAGTCTATGAAAAATGCGCAGAATATAATCTTCTAGACCGCGTAGTATTCCTTTCATTCAAGTACGATTACCTCTCACAAATCAAGGAGATCGCACCTGATCAACCAATCATGATGCTGGCATCCTTCGGTAAATCAACTTTACCAACCCGATACCCAGCCGAATACTACGGAGTCAACATGAAGACCCTCACACCTAAAACTGTTCGCGCTATCCACGAAGCCGGGGCCATGGTCTACTGCTACACTCCAGACACCAAGGGCCAAATGCTTTCGCTCCAGCGCCTAGGTGTGGACGGCGTCATCACCGACTTCGCCGACCTATCCGCAATCTAACAAAAACATCCGAGCACCGCATCCGCGGTGCTTTTTTTATGCCCGCGACCATCCCCTTCGGACTTTGCGGATGCGGGGTTTTATGGTAAAATGTTGGGATAAAAGGCAAGATTTTTTAGGAGACGTTATGAGCGATTACGTTATAAATGTGGAGCATGTGGACAAGGTCTATAAGCTCTACGATAGCAATAAGGCTAGGGTGGCTGATACACTGGGCCTTACTAGAAAGAAGAATTATAGAGAGCATTATGCTTTGAAGGATATGAGCTTTGCGGTGAAGCAGGGCGAGTGTGTTGGACTTATCGGTACTAATGGTTCGGGAAAGTCCACCATTTTAAAGATTATTACTGGTGTGCTTTCACCTACTAGAGGTGAGGTTACAGTGGACGGCCGTATTTCTGCTTTGTTGGAGCTTGGTGCAGGTTTCAATCAGGAATATACAGGTATGGAGAATATCTACTTGAATGGTACCATGCTTGGCTATACCAAAGAGGAAATTGATGAGAAGCTTGATGATATTTTGTCATTTGCTGATATCGGAGATTTCGTTTTCCAGCCAGTGAAGACATATTCAAGCGGTATGTTCGTTAGACTTGCATTTGCCGTGGCTATCAACATCGATCCAGAGATTCTCATCGTTGATGAGGCACTTTCTGTTGGTGATGTTTTCTTCCAGGCAAAGTGCTATAAAAAGTTCGAAGAGTTCAAGGCAGCCGGAAAGACAATTCTTTTCGTTTCCCACGATTTGGGTGCCATCAGTAAGTATTGCGATAGAGCAGTGCTTATCAATAAAGGTGATAAGGTTGCTGAGGGTGCTCCAAAGGATATGATTGATATCTATAAAAAGATATTGGTTGGCCAGGAGCCTGTGCTTAATAGCAAGGTAGATACACTTGCTTCATTCAGTGGGGCAGATGATAATTCTGGCGATAATTGGAAGTCTAATTATCAGCTCAATCCTAATGTTAACGAGTATGGCGATGGCCGTGCTACTATCGTAGATTTTGCAGTTATCGATGATAGCGGTAATTATACAAATGCGATTATGAAGGGCAGCACATTTACTGTTAAGTCAAAGGTGCACTTCAATACAGATATTGAAAATCCTATCTTCACACTTACATTCAAGACACTCAAGGGTATTGATGTTACTGGCACAAACACCATGTACGAAAAGTGCGATGTGGGTCTTTGCAAAGAGGGTAGCGAATACGTTGCTACATTTACTCAGAAAATGGATATGCAGGGCGGCGAGTACCTGATGTCTATTAGCTGTACTGGTTTTGATGGTGTTGATTTTGTTGCTTATCATAGATTGTACGATGTAATGAATATCACAGTTGTTAGCACTAAAAACACTGTTGGTTTTTATGATATGAATTCAAAAGTTAGCGTAAGCCAGGTTAAGTAAAGGGGAGCGGCTATGATTCAGGAAAAGTACAATAGAAGGATTTTTGATGAGGGAACAGAGGATGCCATCCTTAGGCTTTCTCACCTGAGAAGCAATGTTTTGTCGCCAGTAGGAATAGGTGAAGGAGACAACGTGCTCATCATTGATCCAGATAGCGAAGCTTTGGTTGAATGGCTAAAGGAGCAGGCAACACAGGTTACTGAGGTTGCTACAGAAATGCTTTCGGATATTAAAGGTACATTTAATATCATAATAAGCCTTGGTCATTTGAACGAAACACCAGCCACTCTTAAAAAGATGCTTTCAGCGGATGGCAGATTGGTATATGCCCTGCCAGAAAAGGATCGAATTGCAGATTTCACAAAGCGCCTTTTAAAGGAAGCAGGCTTCAGTGAAATCACCACATATCGCGTCAGCCCAGATTATTTGTTTACAACAGAGATTTATGCTGAGGATTATATAGGGGGAGGAGCAGGTGACTATCTGCTCATTGCAAAATAATGGATAGACTACTATATGAAAAGCTTTCGAACGAGCGTAACCCAAAGTACAATATCATCACTGATATCGTGGAAAGGGATGGACGAAAGGTAGTAATTAAACGCCCTTACGATGAACAAGGAATAGCACATATAAAAAGAGTTTTTGATAGTTACAGAGGCTTGCAGGATGCATTGCAAGGCTCTGATTTTTGCGTTAACGAAAGTAGTTTGGTTGATGACAAAATCGAAAGTGAATTCCTTGAAGGTGAGCATCTCACATCAGCCGATGCTCAGCAGTTTATTGAGGCTGTCAAAAATGCCTACATGAAAAATGCAAAGGAATTTGCTATTTCAGATGGCTTCAGAGAGGTCTTTGGAGATGTTGATTTGCCACGAGGTGTTCTTGCAGCAAAATACCTTGATGTTGATTTGATTTTTGACAATGTTATCAAGACAGCCAAGGGTTGGGAGATTATCGACTATGAGTGGACTTTCGACTTTTTGGTACCAATCAACTATGTGTTCTATAGAGCCTGCAAGTTCAGCGATTTGCCAGAGCATTTGGTAGACATTCCAGATGCAGAACGAGAAGCATATCAAAAGATGGAAGACCACTTCCAGTCAAAATATATTTTTAAGGATGTCAAAAATCTTCACGAGCTTAGAGAGCATGCAAACAGTCGTAGCAAGACAGGTGCAGATTTTGCCATTGCCAGCCGTGATTATCAGATTAAGCAGCTTCAGGAATTAATCGAAGCAAAGGATGTTCACATCAGAAACATCGAGGCTGTAAATGCCGAGCTTCGTACAATTTACGAGAATACAGTTAATACTAGAGGCTACAAGACCCTTGAAAATATCCGTGCTTTCAAATCATTTTTGACAGGCAAGGATACTCCTGCTCGACAGGCAAAGCGTGCAGCCAAAGAGGAGGCAAAGCGTGCCAAGGCAGCAGCCAAAGAAGCAAAGCGACGTGCTGCTCAGGGCGAGCCAATGCCATCTGTGGCAGTGCATCTTCATCTTTTCTATGTAGATTTGTTGCCAGAGTTTGTTAGCTATTTTGCAAACATCCCATTCAAGTTTGATTTATATATTTCCTGCCAGGAGGATGCAGATGTAAATGCAATCAAGGCAGGCTTAAAGGAACTTAAGCAGGTTCAGAAAATCGATATCCGTAACCTTCCAAACAGAGGCCGAGATCTTGCACCTTTGTATGTTAAGTTTGGCCCAGAGATTCTGAATCACGATTATTTCCTTCACATCCATTCAAAGAAATCTTTGTATTCAGGTGAGGAAAAGGGAGGATGGAGACGCTTTTCTCTTGAGCTACTACTTGGTTCTCCAGACAAGATTAATCAGATTTTTGATTTATTCAAAAACAGCAATGCTGGTCTTATCTATCCTGACATTCAGGAAGAGGTTCCAACCATCGCTTACTCATGGTTGAAAAATGCAGACATTGCCAAGGAACTTTTTGAAGAGTTTGATCTAGGGGATATGCCATCTGTATTCAACTACCCAGCCGGTTCATTCTTCTGGGCTAGAACAGATGCACTTCGTCCACTATTTGAAAAGGGATACACATACGATGATTTCCCAAGGGAGCAGGGCCAGACAGATGGTACATTTGCTCACGCCTTGGAGCGTATTCTTCCATTCGTTTCAAGAAAGCAGGGATATGATGATTTCATCCTTTATCTTGATTCGGAGGACACTGTTAAGAACAAGAGCCTTCGCCCATTTTTCAACACATTCAAGGTGGATAAAGAGCTTCTTGCAATGAAGCTTGGTGGATATGATGTGGTATCCTTCGATATTTTCGATACACTGATTACACGCACCATCTTCAAGCCAGATGATGTATTCAATCTTATGAGCCGTATTATTCTTGAAAAGTACGGCAAGAAAGTTGATTTCCTTAAGATTCGAAAAAATGCTGAGGCAGCTGCAACAGCTCAGTTTGGTCCTATGACTACTTTGGACAAAATTTATGTTGAGGTGGCAAAGGACAGAACTCTCGGCGATTTCGCTATGGATATTAAAAAGCTTGAGGTGGACATCGAAACACGACTTTGCGTCCCTCGTAAAGATATGGTGGATGTGTTCAACGCAGTAAAATCCATGGGACGTCATGTTATCCTTGTCAGCGATATGTATCTGAATCGTGCACAGGTCGTTGGACTTCTTCACAAGTGCGGAATTGGTGGATATGACGAGCTCTTCATCTCATGCGAAGTAGGTGCCAGAAAAGACGATGGCTCAATGTGGAATATGCTTTTGACAGGCATAAACCCTTCAAGCTTTATTCACGTTGGAGACAATTTCTGTTCTGATTCACAAATCCTTATGGATAAGGGCGTGGCTAGCCATATCGTTCTCAATCCAATGGCTATGCTTGAGCTTTCAGACTTCGACTATTTGAAAGAATATGCTAGCAAGAGCATAGCAAACTCACTTGTGTTAGGCCAGGTTATCAATGGAGGAATCTTCAATTCTCCATTTGCCTTTGATGAAAAGGGAGGCCTCCATTTCAAGAATAACTACGACTTCGGTTATTCAACAATGGGACCATTGATGGCAGGATTTGTTCAGTGGTTGGTTAATAAAAATGCCAGCGAAAAAGAAAGCCTTCTTCTGTTATCTCGTGAGGGCTACATGCTTGAACAGCTCATCAAGGAATACTGCAATCAGAAGGGTGAGGCACTTCCTGATATCCATTACTTCCTTACATCCAGAAGAGCATGCGCAGTGCCTGCTCTTGAAAATGACGAGGATATTCGAGAGCTCCTTTCTCAGAAATATCAGGGAAGCTTCAGCAATCTTTTGAATGAAAGATTTGGTATCCAGCTTCATGAGGGTGATGAGGATAAGCAGTTCGATTACGAGACAGACACAGACGAGCTTATGAAGGCTATTCAGCCATACAAAGAAGAAATCTTTGAAAGAAGCAAAACTGAAAAGAACGCATACATGAACTATGCCAGTGAATTCCTTGCAACATCATCTGATTTAGCTGTTGTTGATGTGGGATTCTCAGGTACAATTCAGTACTTTTTGATGAAGCTTACAGGCAGAGATATAGCAGGTCATTATTTGGCACTACATTCAAATAAGCCTGAGAGAATCGGTGGAAGAGCAGATGCTATCTACACCATCACTGATCCAAAGGAGATTCCAAATAGCAAGCTTCTTAAATATCAACTGTTTTTGGAGAGCGCTTTGTCAGCGCCATTTGGTCAGCTTATCAATTTCACAATGGAAAATGGCGTACCTACTCCTCATTTCAAGGACGACGATTATGTCAGCGACGATGTGAAAATGCTTCAGTCTGGTATTCTGGACTTCGTCAAGCAGTATGCAAATGCCAGCAGAAATCTGTCAGATGGTCTTTTAGCTGATGCAAAACTTGTAGAAGATTTATTCTATGATATAATTGCAGACGGTACGTTAACAGAAGAGATTGTATCCACACTTACAGTTGAGGATGGTTACAGCCGTGGTGGCGTCCAGACATTTGATGTAAAAACTGGTACCTGGGTTGTTAAATAATCCCTGCACCAAATAATTACTTAGAAGGAAATATATTTTGAGAGATACTTTTAATGTGGTATTCATCAGATATCACCTATTAAAGAAAAATACATTATTATTCCAAGGCTTTTATCCATTTGATAATCCAAAGGGATATAGTCTTGTTTGTGAGATGAATGGCAAGCCATATGATTTGGATTTGACCATCAACGAAGGCAATGAAGTTCGTCGTAGATACATTGCCGCTCACAAAAGTGTTTCCAAGGAATACGTTGGTGAGATTAACTTGCCAGAGGATTTGCGACAGGTAAAGAGCTTGAAGCTTATTTGTGTTCTTGGAGAGGCAGGCGATAAAAATCAGGTTCGTTCAGTGGTTTACAAGGCTACTGGCAAGGACTTAATAAAGCTTAAAAAAGAATACGAATACAATCTTGAGCGTGCAGCAGTCACAGACGACAAGATTCAAATCCTTGGATGGGCAATCGGAAATGTTCCAGAGGAGTTCCATCTTTATGATGGGGATAAAGAGATTCCAATCTCTGTTAAGCGTATGTTCAGAAAGGATGTTTATGGAGTTTATCCTGAGCTTACAGAAAAATGTGATTCTGGTCTTGAGATTGTTTTTGACAAAGGCAACTATAAAAAGCTTCGTATGACAATCACTGCAAATGGTCAGGTTTATGATTGCAAGGTTGATACAGAGCACGTTCTTACTGGAGGCAACCTTCTTCCAAAGAAGACTCTTTGGGAGCGTATCGAGCTTTACCGTCAGGACAACGGTCTTGGGGCTACTATCAAGCATGCCATTGATAAGCTGAAGGATGCAGATGCTCCTAAATACACATACATGGATTTCCTTACAAGCTTTGGTCCTACAGAGGTAGAGCTTCAGCGTCAGCGAGATGAGAAATTCGAATACAATCCACTGATGAGTATTGTAATTCCAATGTATCAGACTCCTGAGAAATTCCTTGTGGAGCTCATTGATTCCATAGTTGCTCAGACATATCAAAATTGGGAGCTTTGTCTTGCTGATGGAAGCCCTGATGATGCACTGGGCCAGTTCATTAATAAAAAATACGGTTCTGACAGCAGAATTAAATACACACACCTAGATGACAACCTTGGTATTTCTGAAAACACTAATGCCGCAATTGCACTTGCAACAGGTGACTACATCGTCCTTTCAGATCACGATGATACACTTGCTCCAAATGCAATGTACGAGTGTGTTGCTGCAATCAACAAAGACCGCAGCATAGATGTTATCTACACTGATGAGGACAAAATCTCAATGGATTCTAAGGAATACTTTGAGCCAGTCTTTAAGCCGGATTTCAATCTGGATTTACTTTGTTCAGTAAATTACATCTGCCATCTTTTCATCTTCAAGCGCAGCTTGTATGACACAGTTGGCGGCTTTAATAAAGAGTACGATGGAGCTCAGGATCACGATTTGATTTTGAGATATTGCGAGGCCGCAAAGAACATCCATCACGTGCCAAAAGCCCTTTATCACTGGCGTAGTCATGCAGCATCTACAGCCATGAGCGCAGAGAGCAAGCTTTATGCTTTCGATGCTGGTTGCAAGGCTGTGCAAGCTCACTACGACAGAATGGGCATCCCTGCAAAGGTTGAGCAGGATACCTTCTATGGCACATATCGCACAGTATATAACTGGGGCAAGGAACCACTTGTTTCTATCATCATTCCAAACAAGGATCATACAGATGATTTGGATAAGTGCATCAAATCAATCGATGCCCGTAGTTCATACAAAAATATTGAGTTCATCATTGTAGAAAACAATTCTACAGAGCCAGAAACTTTCGAATATTACAAGAGCATCGAGAATCGTCCTGATGTTAAAATCGTTCGTTACGAAACACCAGGCTTCAACTTCTCTGCAATCAACAATTGCGGTGCCAAGGCAGCCAACGGTGAGATGTATTTGCTCTTAAATAACGATACAGAGATTATCAATGAAAACTGCATCAAGGAAATGGTTGATGTTTGCCTTCGCCCTGATGTTGGTATATGTGGTTCACTCCTTTATTATCCAGACAACACAGTGCAGCATGCCGGTGTTGTTATGGGAATCGGCGGTATCGCAGGTCACACATTTGTTGGCCTTGAAAGAAGCGAGCCAGGATACATGTTCCGTGCAGTAACTACTCAGGATTTATCAGCAGTTACAGCAGCCTGCCTGATGGTACGCAAAGATGTATTTGAAGAGGTAGGGGGACTTACTGAAGAATTGGCAGTTGCCTTTAATGACGTAGACTTCTGTATGAAGGTTCGCGATAAAGGATACTTAGTAGTTTACAATCCTCACGCAGAGCTTTATCACTACGAGTCAAAATCTCGTGGATACGAGGACACAGGCGAGAAGGTTGCTCGTTTCAATTCAGAAGTAGAAAAGCTTGAAAAGCTTTGGCCTGATATTTTAGAAAAAGGCGATCCATATTACAATCCAAATCTTTCAATCTTGGATGGCTGGTATCGCTTAAAGGAGGAATAAAATGAATAGAAAAATTGCAGTGGCTGGTACAGGCTACGTAGGTCTTTCAATTGCTACTTTGCTTGCGCAGCACAATCATGTAACAGCAGTAGATGTTATTCCAGAAAAGGTTGAATTAATTAACAATAGAAAGTCCCCAATCGTTGATGCAGAGATTGAAGATTATCTTGCAAACAAGGAGCTTGATTTAACAGCTACTCTCGATGGAGAGGCTGCATACAAGGATGCAGAATTCGTAGTTATCGCAACACCTACAAACTACGATAGCACAAAGGATTACTTCGATACATCTGCAGTAGAAGCAGTTATCGAGCTTGTTAAGAAAGTAAATCCAAATGCATTCATGGTTATCAAATCTACAATTCCTGTAGGTTATACAAAGCGCATCCGTGAAAAGATGGACTCAGACAAAATCTTATTTAGCCCAGAGTTCCTTCGCGAGTCTCGTGCTTTATACGACAACCTTTATCCAAGCCGTATCATTGTTGGTACAGACGAAAGTGATGCTGAGCTTACTAAGGCTGCTCACGAGTTTGCAGCACTTCTTCAGGAAGGCGCAATCAAAGAAAACATCGACACACTCGTTATGGGATTTACAGAGGCAGAGGCTGTAAAGCTTTTCGCTAACACATACCTTGCTCTTCGTGTTAGCTACTTCAACGAACTTGATACATACGCAGAGACAAAGGGCCTTGATACACGGGCTATCATCAAGGGCGTATGCCTTGATCCACGTATCACAGACCAGTACAATAACCCATCATTCGGTTACGGCGGATACTGCTTACCAAAGGATACAAAGCAGCTTCTTGCAAACTACAACGATGTTCCACAGGAGCTTATTCGAGCAATCGTAGAATCAAACCGTACACGTAAGGATTTCATTGCTGACCAGGTTCTTAAAAAGGCTGGCTACTATGGCTACGAAGAAGCCAACCAGTACAGCAAGGAAGCAGAGAAGGAAGTTACAATCGGCGTTTACCGCCTTACAATGAAGTCTAACTCAGACAACTTCCGTCAGTCATCAATCCAGGGTGTTATGAAGCGTGTAAAAGCCAAGGGCGCCACAGTAGTAATCTACGAGCCAACCCTCGAAGACGGCACAACATTCTTCGGCTCAAAGGTCGTTAACGACCTCTCAAAGTTCAAGGCCATGAGCGATGCAATCATTGCAAACCGCTACGACACATGCCTAGACGACGTAAAAGACAAAGTATACACCAGAGACGTATTCTCTAGAGACTAAAGGAAAGGACGCCACACGGCGTCCTTTTTATGTAGGGAGATTGTATACGTGGTATCCCTTGCTAGCCAATATCATTTGAGCAGATTTCTGGATTACCTTAATGTGTAAAGTCGCCCATATGTAGGTGTACTTATGAAGCTTTTACTATTCGAAGGTAATGTATGGGTGGGACGGACAATGTAGTTTATATAATCATCTTGTCTTAACTAGTCTTTGTATTATTACTTTTGCTACTCCGTTCACCAAGAATAATTAAAAAACAGGTTTTGTATACATAAGCACCGCCCTTAAACTCAGTCCATTTCGTTGTCGGGCTCTCGGCGCCGTCCTTGGCGCCTCATGCTTATCTATTACAAAACCTGTTTTTATTATTCTAAGTTCGCTCCAAAGCAAATAGTAATAATACAAAGCTAGTTTAAGACTGATGATTACTTAGTGTAGTGTTTGTCCGTCCCACCCATACCTTACCGATAGAATTGTAAAACTTTGTAAGAACACCTACTAATAAGTATGGGCGACTACACATTTAGGTAATCCTAAATCTGCGATTGTATTGGCTAGTAAGGGATACCACGTATACAATCGCGAATACTGGCGGACGCCTAGTGGCGTCCGTTTCCGCTATCGTAGAGTTTTTGGATTTCTGGTGGAAGCTTGTCGGGGAGCATGGCATTGATGCGGTCTTCGCTGCCGTCGGCCATGGCTTGCTCGTAGTACCAGCATTTGTATTTAAGCATGTCTAGAGTCTTTTGAAGGTTGGCTATTTCGGCTTCTACTGCATCACGGCGGGCTTCAAAAAGAGCTTTTCTGTCGGCGTAGGTTTCGGCACCCTTGGTGGTCATCTCCATAAATTGCTTGATTTCTTTTATTTCTAAGCCGGAGCTTTTTAGACATTCGATGATGTGGAGAGCTCCAATTTCTCTATCTGAAAATTTCCTGATTCCAGATTGGCGTTCCATGTTAGGGAAGAAGCCTTCTTTGTCATAGTATCTAAGTGTGGATACAGGTATATTAAACATTTCTGAAACTTGTCCAATTGAGTACATAAACTTTCCTCCAAAATTTTTTAAAATTAAAGCTTGACTTAAAGTTAACTTTAGGTATTAACATACAACCATCGTATCACGATTTTGAAATAAATTCAATTTATAATAGCAAATGGAGGTATTTAAAATGATTAAGGTTGAGAGTTTAAATTTAGTAACAGATTGGGATAAGACATTTCCAAAGAGCGATAAGGTTGACCATGAGAAGGTTACATTTGTAAACCGCTATGGCATCACTCTTGCGGCAGATATGTATGTACCTAAGAATGCTGAGGGAAAACTTCCAGCAATTGCAGTATCTGGCCCATTTGGTGCTGTAAAGGAGCAATGTTCAGGCTTGTATGCTCAGACTATGGCAGAAAGAGGATTTCTTACAATTGCATTTGATCCATCATTTACAGGTGAGTCTGGCGGAAATGTTAGATACATGGCGTCTCCTGATATTAATACAGAGGATTTCATGGCTGCAGTAGATTTCCTTTCATTAAATGAAAAGGTAGATCCTGATAGAATCGGCATCATAGGTATCTGTGGTTGGGGCGGAATGGCACTTAATACAGCAGCTCTTGATACCAGAATCAAAGCAACTGTAGCCGCTACTATGTACGACATGACAAGAGTTAATGCAAATGGCTACTTCGATTCTGAGGATAATGAAGAAGCTAGATATCAGAAAAAGGCTGCCATGTGCGCACAACGTCTGGAGGATTTGAAAGCAAGAGAGTATAAGCTTGGTGGCGGAGTTGTTGATCCGCTTCCAGAGGATGCCTCATTCTTTGTTAAGGATTACTATGATTACTACAAGACTGACAGAGGATACCATAAGCGTAGCCTTAATTCTAATGGTGGATGGAATGTGATTGGATGTGAATCATTC
This sequence comes from Pseudobutyrivibrio ruminis, assembly GCF_015057245.1. Lineage (GTDB taxonomy): Bacteria > Bacillota > Clostridia > Lachnospirales > Lachnospiraceae > Pseudobutyrivibrio > Pseudobutyrivibrio ruminis_E. Next base: position 4,109 of record NZ_SVET01000020.1, on the reverse strand, counting down.
ATGAATCAGCCAATACTAAAGTATACAAATGAAATCAGAAGCGCAGTTCTAATTATACATGGAGAGAAAGCTCATTCCCTTTACTTCGGCAAGGATGCATATGAGAACATGACAAAAGACAGTAAATATACTGCAAACAAAGAGCTCATGATTATTCCTAATGCAAGCCATACAGATCTTTATGATGGTGGCGATAACAACTATATCCCATTTGATAAGTTACAGAGTTTCTTCGAAGAAAATTTGAAGTAATTATCATATTGACATTTGGGAATACAAGCCGTACTCTATTAGTCGCCTAGTTAATTAAAACAAGGATTAATATTATAGGGTAGGTAAACAATATGAATGTTAAATCCGTTATCAAAGAACTTTTCATTCTTACAATTGCCAGCATAATTATAGGTTCGGCTGTATTCTTTTTTATGATGCCAAGTCATGCAGCAGTCAGCAGTATTTCAGGCTTTGCCATTGTGCTGACAAATTTTATTCCATATTCAGTGTCACAAATCACTATGGTGCTTAATGTGGTATTGCTCATAATTGGCTTTATCACTTGCGGTCCAGAATTTGGTTACAAGACAGTATATACATCAATTTTACTTCCTGTTGTAATTGGTGTATTTGAAAAAATGTTGCCAGATTACACATCTCTCACAGGTGATGCTACTCTTGATGTTGTTTGCTACATATTTGTGGTTAGTATTGGTAGCGCAATTTTATTTAATAGAAATGCATCATCGGGTGGACTTGATATAGTTGGAAAGATTCTTAATAAATATTTCCGAATTGATATTGGAAAAGCCATGTCTATTGCGGGACTATGCATAGCATTGTCTTCAGCACTGGCTTATGATTCAAAGACAGTTGTTTTAAGTATACTTGGAACATATTTAAATGGAATGGTGCTTGATCATTTTATATTTGACCAGAAATTAAAAAGACGTGTATGTATAGTTTCACCATATGAAGCTCAAATTAGAGATTACATTCTAAATGAGCTTCACAGTGGTGCCAGCGTTTACAAGGTGACAGGAGCTTACAGAATGGAAGAGCACGATGAAATCATCACTATTGTTGATAAAGGCGAATTCCAAAAGCTCATGGCCTATATAGATAAGGTAGACCCAAAAGCATTCGTTACTGTTTATAAAGTTAGCTATATGCAATATCAATCAAAAAGTATGCCGGAAAGAGTGTTTTAGTCGTCATCACGACTTACTCTGCTTACAATCAAAACTAATCTAAGTAGTTGAAGGATAGTAGTAAATAAAGCTGCCACATAGGTAAGCGCTGCTGCCTTCAACACTTTTTTTGCACCTCTATGCTCATCTTCTTCTAATAATCTATCCTCATCGAGAATTCTAAGTGCACGAGCACTAGCATCAAATTCCACTGGAAGAGTAATCAACTGAAAAATAACTACAAATGAAAAAAGGTAAACACCAAGTTCTGCAATTGTAGAGTATCCTAGTAAAAGACCGATGAGAATAATTGGCCATGAAACTTTTGAACCAATATTCGCTAGCGGCACTGAAAGGGCGCGAAGTTTAAGTGGTGCGTATGACTCTTTATGTTGAATGGCATGACCGCATTCGTGTGCGGCTACACCGATTGCAGCGACACTTGTCTGCCCGTAGGTGGCATCGGAAAGACGAAGTACTTTTTCATTTGGTGAATAATGATCAGTCAGATTTCCTCTTATACGTTCTATTTTTACATCATAGATACCAGCGGAGTGAAGTATATGTTCTGCCACTTGATTAGATGTAAGTCCTCGATAATTTCTAATTCTATTGTATTTGCTAAATGTGCCCTGAACATTCATAGATGCAAGCGCACTGATAGCAGCACCTATCAATACAAGAATAAGTGTTGGATCTATGCCATAACCGTATCCATATCCGTAGTACATTATTATTCCTCCTATTAATAATCTTTTTTATTAGTATAAATCTATCCACTGATTTTTACTAATTAAAAAGTCTAAAAAGATTATTAATTTAAAGGATGTCAGGAAAATGAAAGGCTTTTGGTTGCTTGAATTGACATTGTGTCAGCGTGATGCTATAGTATAGATAATTGACATGGTGTCATCAGATTGGAGGGGTGCTATGAGTATTGCAGTAAATCTTAGATATAAAGGTGAAAATGGTGCAGCAAAGAAGTTTGCTGAGGAAATGATAAATAGTGGTACTGTTCAGAAAATCAGGGAGGAAGCTGGTAATCTTCGATACGAATATTACACTTCATTTGATGACCCAGAGACAGTATTGTTGATAGATAGCTGGGAGAACCAGGAAGCAATTGATGTGCATCATGAATCACCTATGATGGCTAAAATTGCAGAGCTCAGAGAAAAATATGATTTGCATATGACAGTGGAGCGTTTTACTTCAGATGAGCTTCCTGAGCATGATCAGTCATTTATAAGAAAGTAGTGGTGGCCAAATGGCAGTTGAATTAAAAGAAACTATTGATAAAAGAAGAGAAGAAATAATGGATGCTTGCGAGAAGCTTTATGAAACAAAAGGTTTTCATAGCATCACCATAAAGGACATTAGCACAGAGACCAGTTTTTCTCGTCCATCTATATATAATTATTTCCAAACTAAGGAAGAGATTTTCTTAGGGATTCTCACTAGGGAATATTCAAAATGGAACGAAGCCTTGAGGGAAATTATTGACGGCGGCAAGAAGCTTGATGCAGATAATTTGGCTAAGGCCATTGCAAAGACAATGGAGGATAGAAAAACACTTCTAAAGATATCTGCAATGAACCTCTATGAGATTGAGGATAACAGCAGATTGGAATTATTGGCAGAGTTTAAAAGTGCTTTCAAGGAATCTGTAGATATTTTCGAAGAGTGCCTGGCAAAGAATTTAGAGGGGATTGATAAGAAAAAATGCGAGCAGATTAGATATGCATTCTTCCCTTACATGTATGGCATATATCCTTATGTTTACCCTACGGACAAGCAGATGGAGGCTATGGACCAGGTAAAGCTGTCATATGCAAAGACTACCATCTACAACATGTCATACGATTTTTTGAAATTGATTTTTGAATAAATAATAAACTAAAATAAAAATATAAAATGATTTATAGGAGGGTATCTATGGCATCTAAAGTTTATTTTATTAAAGACGTTACAGCAGAAGCTGTAGTAAAAATGTACGATAAGCTTGGAATCGCATTACCAGGTAAGGTTGCCGTAAAGGTGCATTCTGGTGAGGAAGGTAATCAGAATTATCTAAAGCCTGAATTCTGGAAACCAATGGTAGAGCATGTGAAAGGCACTATTGTAGAGTGCAACACAGCCTACGAAGGTGAAAGAAACTACACAGATAAGCATATCAAATTATTAAAGAGACATGGCTGGAATGAGTTTTTTGATGTTGATTTGATGGATGCTGAAGGACCAGATATTGAAATTCCAGTCAAAAACGGTACCCATCTTAAGACTGATATAATGGGAAAGAACTTCCTTAATTACGATTCAATGCTTGTACTTTCTCATTTTAAGGGACATCCAATGGGAGGCTACGGCGGAGCTTTAAAGCAGCTTTCAATTGGCTGTGCATCATGTGCAGGCAAGGTACAAATCCACTCAGCTGGCAAATACAATAAAGCCAGTGAGCAGGATATTGTTTGGAACGACTTGCCAGAGCAGAACGCTTTCCTTGAAAGTATGGCAGAGGCTGCATCTGCAGTAGTAGACCACTTTGGCAAGAACATTGCATTTATCAATGTTATGGCAAATATGTCAGTAGACTGTGATTGTTGTGCAGTAGCTGAGGACCCATGCCTTAAGGATATCGGTATCCTTGCAAGCTTGGATCCGGTTGCAATCGATAGAGCTTGTCTGGATTTGGTATACGCTTCAAAGGATGTTGGACGTGACCACTTCCTTGAGAGAGTTACATCCAGAAATGGTGAGCACACACCTGCTACAGCTGCAAAGCTTGGCGTAGGAAGTCTTGAATATGAATTAATTGAATTATAGATTATTGAAAAACATCAGTTTTTCAATAATCGTATTTGACTAGGCTTTGCATTTATGCAAAGGCGTATCTGGCGAAGCCAGATTTTTGCGGGAGTTTTCATT